>NZ_JBVHNK010000008.1:0-331114 GCF_055556615.1 Pseudomonas sp. PME37.24/025 | reverse complement strand
GCGGTAGTTCAGTCGGTTAGAATACCGGCCTGTCACGCCGGGGGTCGCGGGTTCGAGTCCCGTCCGCTGCGCCATATCTGCCTCAAGGCCCGCTGAACGCCTTGGAGCTACGAAGCAAGCCGCTGGTAAAGCCAGTGTCTGTTTCGAGTCGATAGCAAAGACCCTGGTCGAAAGACCGGGGTTTTTTGTGTCTGCGATTTGGCTTTTCCTCTCTCATTTCCTTCCCGCCCAACCTTTCTGCGCCCCAATTGCATAAAGCACTTGGTTCCCGGCTCCGACATTAATTAGAATCACTCTCATTTACGATAACTCCTTGGCACAGGGCTTCTTGAGATGAGTGATGTGGCGATGCCGAAGGAGCAAACCTTCCACGACCTGTACCGCGATCACCGTGGCTGGCTGGAAGGCTGGTTGAGAAGGCGCATGGGCAATGGCTGTGATGCTGCGGACCTCAGTCAGGATACGTTCCTGCGTTTACTCGCCAGCTCTCAACGAATTGCCGATCTGCAAGAGCCCCGTGCCTATCTGCTGACCGTGGGCAAACGCCTGCTGAGTAATTTCTATAAGCGTCGAAGCCTCGAGCAGGCTTATCTGACGGCACTGGCGGCGTTACCGGAAGACTGTATGCCGTCGCCCGAGCAGCGCTGGTTGTTGCTCGAAACCCTGCAAGCCCTGGATGAGCTGCTCGATGGATTGCCAGCGGCAGTGCGTAAGGCGTTTCTCTGGAGTCAGCTGGAAGGCTTGAACTATCAGCAAATCGCCGAGCGCCTGCGGGTATCGGAGCGCACGATCAAACGCTACATGGCGCAAGCCTATGAGCATTGCCTGTTGGTGGAACTGTGAACAGTCCGGTGCCCGATGCCCGTCAGGCAGTGCGAGCTGCCGCGCAGTGGCTCGCCTTGCTGGAATCTGGAAGTGCCAGTGAGCGGGATCATGCGAATCTGCAGCGTTGGCGCGACAGTTGCGTCAGTCACGAGCAGGCTTGGCAGAAGGCTCAAGCCTTGCGTCAGCGGTTTGCCAGTCTGCCTTCAGCGTTGGCGCTCAAAAGTCTGGATCGTCCCGAGCCGGGTCGGCGTGTGGTGCTCAAGCGTGCATTGGGTGCGGTGGCGTTGGTGCCGGCCGCTTGGTTGATCAGTCGACAATTGCCCCTGGATGTCTGGCGAGCCGATCTACATACGGCCATCGGGGAGCGCAAACAGCTGCAGCTCGCTGATGGCAGTTCCTTGCAGCTCAACACGGCCAGTGCCGTCGATGTGGATTTGCAGAGCCGTCGCTTGAAGCTGATTGAGGGGGAGCTGTCGCTGAGGGTGCCGAGCACGTCGCCGTTGACGATCCAAACGGATTTTGGACAGATCATCGTCAACCAAAGCGAAATCTGTGTTCGTCAGCAAGCGAGCGGTTGCCGCGTGTCGGTGTACAACGGCGCCGTGCAATTGCAACCCCTGCAGGGGCCGGCGTTGGCTTTGCGCAGTGGTCAACAGGTCAGTCTTCAAGCAGCTGGTGTCGGGCCGATCAGCCCATTCGATGTGCTTGCGCCGGGTTGGCGAGAGGGCGTGCTGATGGCGAAAAACCAGCCGCTGGGAGAATTCCTGCGCGAACTCAGCACTTATCGACCGGGTGTGCTGCGTTGGGAGCCGGAGCTTGAAGCGTTGCGTGTCACCGGCAGTTTCCGCCTGGACGACACCGATCGCGTCCTCGCGCTGCTCGCGGCCAGCCTGCCGCTGGAGGTGCATTCACGTACCCGTTATTGGGTGACGTTGCTGCCGCGCAAAAATAGTGTGTGAAGCCTGTCCCCTTTTTTCGACTCGCTTGTCATTCAAGGCATGTGAACGAATCAAGAGAACTCTATCAATGCCCGCAGTAATACCTTGCTGTCCGCGCCCGGCTTCCTCCCGCCTGCGTCCGTTGTTGCACCTGAGTTTATTGCTGGGCCTGAGTGCCAGTCCGTTATTCATCACTGCCAGTTGGGCCGAAGACAGTGCCCGGCGCAATTATCAGGTGCCTGCCGGCAGCCTGAGCGATGCGCTGACCCGGTTTGCCGGTCTGTCTGGTGTCAATCTCTCGGTCGACCCGGCACTGGTGGGCGGTCGCGCCAGTCCCGGTCTTTCCGGCGAATACGCGGTCGAGGAGGGCTTTGCCCGGCTGTTGCAGGGTTCCGGTCTGCAGCTGCAGCCGGTGGGCGAACAGGCCTACATCCTGACCCCGGCGCCAGAAGGCAGCAGCCTGCAACTGGCACCCACCTCGATTCTCGGTGCCACGGGCGGGGCGGACGGTGAGGTGTATGCCGGCGGCCAGGTCGCGCGCCGTGGTTCGCAAGGCTTGCTGGGCTCAAAAGATTTCATGGAAACGCCGTTCAGCATGACCACCTACACCGGCGAGGCGGTCAAAAACCTGCAGGCTCGGACCTTGGGCGACCTGATCGCCAGTGATCCTTCGGTTCGCGCCACCAACCCGGCGGGTGGGCGTTATGAGCAGTTCACCATTCGCGGGCTCAGCCTGTTCAACAGTGATGTCGCCTACAACGGTCTCTACGGCGTCCTGCCGACCTATACGATCGACATGGAGATGGCCGACCGCGTCGACATCATCAAAGGCCCGAGCCAGCTCATCAACGGCATCTCGCCGCGGGGCAGTGTGGGTGGCGGGATCAACGTGGTGCCCAAGCGCGCGACCGACAGGCCCATCACTTCGTTTACCGGTAGCTACGCTTCCGACACCCAGGTCGGCGGTGGGGTGGATGTTGGCCGGCGCTTTGGTGAAGACAACAAATTCGGTATTCGCTTCAACGGCGTGAAGCAATCCGGCGACACCGAATGGGATCACCAGAGTGTCGACCGCGAGATGGCCGTGCTGGGCCTGGATTTTCGCGGTGAACGCCTGCGACTCTCGACGGACATCGGGCGCACCGAGCGTGATACCGACGCCCCGCAGGAGCGCGTGCAGGTCGGCGCCAATGCCAAGGTGCCGAATGCGAACGATGTGCGCCGCAACTATGCGCAGTCCTGGAGCAAGGCGAGTACCAACGACACGTTCGGGATGGTGAACGGCGAATTCGATATCAGCGATTCCGTCATGTTGTACGGCGGCGTGGGCGCGCGTAAAAGCAATCATGACTTTCTCCGGCATGCCGTGGCGGTCACCAATGACGCCGGCGATTTCAGCGTTCAGCCGCGTGACTTCACCCGTGACGAAAATGTCCGGACGGCCACGGCAGGGGTGCGCAACTGGTTTCATACCGGCCCGGTGAGCCATGAGGTCAATTTGGCCGCCAGCTATTTCTACATGGACTTCGAAAATGGCGGCGCCCGTTATGCCGCGGCCCGCAGCAACCTCTATGACCCCGTGGAAACAGCAACACCTGGCAGACCGACTCGACTCGATTCGAAGGTCTACACCGAGAACCGATTTAGCGGCGTGGCGTTGTCCGACACTCTGGGTTTCTTCGATGACCGGCTGTTGCTGACCCTGGGCGCCCGCTGGCAGCGCGTGAAGGTTGACGACTGGACGGATGATGTCAAAGGCGCCACGGCCTACGATGAAGAAAAGGTTTCGCCGTCGGGCGGCATCCTGTTTAAGGCAACCGATAAGCTGTCGCTGTATGCCAACTACATGGAAGGCCTGAGCCAGGGCAAGATCGCGCCATCGACCTCTGTGAACGAGGACGAGATATTCCCGCCGTTCATCAGCCGGCAAGTCGAGGTCGGCGCCAAGTATGACGCGGGTGCGTTCGCCGTGACCGCCGCGGTGTTCCGGATCAAGCAGCCGGCCTATGAAACCAACGCCACGACCCGGGTTTTCGGCCCGAACGGCAAGCGCGAGAATACGGGCGTGGAGCTGAGTGTGTTCGGTGAACCGCTCGATGGTTTCCGCCTGCTTGGCGGTGTCATGTACATCGACAGTGAGTTGAGCAACACCACCAATGGCACCTATGACGGCAACCGGGCGCCAGCCACGCCGAAATACAACGTCAACCTGGGCGCCGAGTGGGATGTGCCGACCGTGCAGGGCCTGACCCTGACCAGTCGCGGCCTGTATTCCAGCTCGCAGTATCTGGACCAGTCCAACAACAAGGAAATCGACTCCTGGGAGCGTTTCGACGTGGGTGCGCGCTACGCGTTCAAGGTCGACGAAAAGAACATCACTCTGCGTGCCAATGTCGAGAACGTGGCAGACAAGCGCTACTGGAGTTCGGCCGGGGCCTCGGATGACAGCGAGCCTGGCTTGACGCTCTCGACCCCACGGACCTACCTCCTTTCGGCGACGGTCGACTTCTGAATACGGTCTATTTTTGAAAATAGATCAGAAGGTGTAAACCTTATTCAGGACGGGACATGCTGATGTAAAAAGGGGTAACTTTTCAGTTGCCCCTTTTTTCGTCTGTGTCCCGTCAGAAACCCAGTTTGTCTCGCAATCCGTAATACCAGGCGCCCAATGCAGCGAATGGTGTACGCAGCAATTGTCCGCCGGGGAACGGGTAGTGGGGCAGGTCGGCAAAGGCGTCGAAGCGTTCGGCCTGACCGCGCAATGCCTCGGCCAGCACCTTGCCCGCCAGGTGCGTATACGTCACGCCGTGGCCGCTGCAACCCTGGGAATAGTAAATATTGTCGCCCAGCCGTCCGACCTGGGGAAGTCGCGACAGGGTCAGTAGGAAATTGCCGGTCCAGGCGTAATCGATTTTCACGTCCTTGAGCTGCGGGAAGGCCTTGAGCATCTTCGGTCGAATGATCGCCTCGATGTTCGCCGGATCTCGTGCGCCATACACTACGCCGCCGCCGAAAATCAGGCGTTTGTCAGCGCTCAGGCGGTAGTAGTCGAGCAAGTAGTTACAGTCTTCGACGCAGTAGTCCTGGGGCAACAGATGCTTGGCCAATTCATCGCCCAAGGGTTCAGTGGCGATCACTTGAGTCCCGCAGGGCATCGACTTCGCCGCCAGCTCCGGCACCAGATTACCGATGTAAGCGTTGCCGGCGACGATGATGAATTTGGCCCTGACCTTGCCCTGAGGCGTATGCACCACTGGATTGGCGCCGCGCTCGATGCGCACCGCTGGCGACTGCTCGTAAATAGTGCCGCCCAGCGACTCCACGGCGGCTGCCTCGCCCAAGACAAGGTTGAGCGGATGAATATGCCCGCCGCTCATGTCGAGCATGCCGCCGACGTATTGATCGCAAGCCACCGCTTCACGGATGCGTCGCTGATCCAATAGCTCAAGTTGCGTGTGACCGAAGCGCTCCCACAAGCGCTTCTGGGATTCCAGATGGCCCATCTGCTTGGTGGTAATGGCGGCGAACACACCGCCGTCCTTCAGGTCGCACTGGATGTTGTATTTGGCCACCCGCTCACGAATGATTCGTGCCCCCTCGAATGCCATTTGCCCCAGCAGCTGAGCTTGCTTGGGACCGACACTGCGCTCGATCACATCGATATCACGGCTGTAGCTGTTAACGATCTGGCCACCGTTGCGCCCCGATGCGCCAAAACCCACTTTGGCCGCTTCCAGAATCGTTACCCGAAAACCGTTCTCCAGCAGAAACAGGGCAGAGGACAGGCCGGTATAACCGGCGCCGATGACACAGACATCAGTCTCTACATCATCCTGCAAGGCCGGGCGCGGCGGCGCTGCATTAGCCGATGCGGCGTAATAGGACTCTGGGTAGGGAGTGTTCGCCATCCTGCAGCCTCTGTTTAATATATTTTACGAGTGCATCGATCCTACCCGAGTTAAAAAACGACCGCCAGCCAGCGGAAAATCTTCTTTGCCACAGCAAAATTAAATATTTTGCATATTCATAGGGTTAGGTGAAAAAAAGGTGTTGACACCCCTCCGGAATTCCGTAGAATGCCGCCTCACAGCAGGCACGTAGCTCAGTTGGTTAGAGCACCACCTTGACATGGTGGGGGTCGTTGGTTCGAGTCCAATCGCGCCTACCAAACAAAATCCGCTCTGCTGGGCGGTCTAGAAGGGCTCACCGAAAGGTGGGCCCTTTTTTGTTGTCTCTGGCCCAGCTATCAACTGACTGGGCCAGCTCTGCTCTCCGTTCGTTCGATTTTCCCGTCTGGCCCTGTCGTCACCTCCAGTGCACACAGTTTCTGAACTAACACAGCCGTAACCGTCTACATTGCAGGGGGCATCCCCTTTCTGAGAGAACGGATATGTTTAGATCTCGCTCGTTGATTGCCGCTATGACGTGTCTTGCCTTGGCGTCCGGTTCAATGACTGCATTGGCCGACCCGGGAAACGGGAAAGGCCAGGGAAGCGGCAAGGGAAATCCACAAAACATCCAGGACCATGGCAACGCCAGCCATGGAAACAAAGGCAAAGGTTCAGGGGGTGACGATTGGAGTCACGGCCCGAGCATCAACCACGGAAGTGTCCTTGGAATCGTGGGTGGTTATCGCGACTACTGGAGTCCCGGGCCCGCCTTGCCACCCGGCATTCAAAAAAATCTCGCCCGCGGAAAACCGCTACCGCCCGGGATCGCCAAAAAACTCGATGGCCGATTGCTCGGCAGGCTTCCGCACTACGATGGCTACGAGTGGCGGCAGGCTGGCACTGACTTGATATTGGTAGCCATCGCTACCGGGATCATCTATGAAGTTCTCAATGGCGCGTTCGATTGATATGAAAGCCACACATTTCAATCGCACCCTCGCCGCATAACGACCGGCGAAATCACGGGAAGCAATGTGCATTGTTCGATAACTGCGCATTGCCTGCCCGCTGGTCGTCGATCTTTGAACTGTATGGGGCCGAACTGGTCAATTACTCCGTGCAATATCAATCTCACGGAACCCCACCATGTTATTAAAAAACAAGAGTTTTGCAGCTGTCATGTCATGCGTGCTGATGCTTGCAGCCGCCCCATTATTGCCCGCTGATCTGTCCATCATGAGTTCCGCTTACGCGAAGGATGGCGGCGGTGGTGGTAACGGCGGTGGCGGTGGCGGTGGTAACGGCGGTGGCAATGGCGGCGGTAACGGTGGTGGCCATGGTGGTAGTGGCGGCCAGGGTGGTTCCGGCCATTCCGGCGGCGTCAGCAGCAATGGCCGTGGCGCAGGCTTGAGTAGTGATCACGTCGGCAAAGCCGTCCGGGACCGCGGCGTCAGTGGCAATCACTATGGTAGCGAGCGTAACAGTGACCGCGGCCATGGCTCAGTCACTTCAGGCATTGCGCATTCCAGGGACACGCGAGGGGTGGCGAAAGCCTCTGCCATTTCGGCGTCTACGCCCGGCGTTCACAACACAAAAGGGTTGAGCAACGCTCGCACTTCGATTTCAAAAAGACTGGATTAAGTCCAGGACTCTCAAGGCCGGGTATCCATCAGGAGCCCGGTTTTTTTGTGCCCGTTATTTGCCAATTGAGTCTGGCGTGGAAACACTCAGCATATGGGGCGCCCTGGCGGTGGTGATGTGCGGGTAATCAGTGGAGCCGCTGCGTGGGCAAATCCCCCTCGATGGACTACTACTGTAGGGCTGTTTCAACTTCGTCTATAAGGAGTATGTCGATGCTGGCTCACTGGTTTCTCGCGGCGATTCACCTCTTGGCCTTTGCGCTGGGTTTTTGGGCGGTACTGACCCGCGGCACAGCTTTACGTCGTTTTATTGCCGGGGTGGGGGAGGCACGCAGCGTTTTGGTTGCGGATAATCTGTGGGGGATCTCTGCAGTCATTCTCTTGATTACGGGTGGGATGCGAGCCTTTGGCGGATATGAAAAAGGCACTGATTACTATCTTCACCAACCGCTGTTTCATCTCAAAATGACGCTCTTCGTCCTTATCCTGTTGCTTGAAATTGCGCCGATGGTGGCGCTGATCAAATGGCGGATTGCGCTGGGGCGTGGGGCGGCTGTCGATACAGGGCGCGCAACGCTGTTTGCCCGTATCAGTCATATCGAAGCGCTGCTGCTGATGTTGATGGTCGTGGCTGCCGCAGGCATGGCACGTGGGGTTACGTTTGGTTAGCGCGGAAGGAGGAGATCCTTTCTTGCAGCAAATCCGAAACGTCTGACAGTCATGGCATGAGATGGGCGGTAGTATCGGCTCCACGTTGCGACGGTATCGCAAAGAGGCTGGGCAGAGGGCGATGCGGTGCTTGAATCTTTAGCCAGCCGTTATTCGAGGCAGAATGGGCTGGCTACTGACTACCGCAGGATTCAGGGTGTTTGCGGCTTGTCTGGCGCGGTCAGGCCAGCCTGAATGCGTTGATAGATTTCTTCGCGATGCACCGCAACGTCTTTCGGGGCGTTGATGCCAATCCTGACTTGCTGGCCGCTAACGCCCAGAATGGTGATCGTAATATTGTCACCGATGTTTATGCTTTCACCGACTTTGCGGGTGAGTATCAGCATGGTTTTCTCCTTGATTGCTTTGTAGGGCACCTGATTCGGACAGTGCAGAGGTCGGTATAGGTATAGATTAGTGCGAAGTCTCGCAGTTTGGGTGCCTCTTTCTGACGCGCAGATGCTGCATTAATTCCCAAGGCGTAACTATACAGAGGCCGCAACCATCATTCTCGTTGTTTTGCGCCCATTTTGCGGCGCTCGAACAGGATCCATGAGTGTTAAAATCGCCGCTTTCAGCATCCAGAGGGAAGCGTTGTGCGCAAAATGGCCTTGGTAATCGCAGTATTGACGTTGGCCGGGTGCGATGAAGGTAAGGGGGTTGGCGCGCAAAAGCCGCAACCGACAGTCGCTTCCGCACCCGCGGCGACAACCGGTCCACAATGGGACGTCGAGGTACGCGGCGAAACGCCCCAGGCGGTCAGCGACCTGAGCGGCTGGTTGATTGAGCATAGCTTCGTTTCCAGCGTCATCAGGGATAACGGAAAGGTTCGTATCCTGATAGGGCCGTTCAATTCGAAAACCGAGGCAGAAGCCAAACAAGCTGAGGTGACGGCAGCGCTTACCCGGGCAAAGAAAAGGAATATCGAGTCGCTGGTGGTCGAACATCCGACGGCTCAATAAACAAAAACAGCGGTTAGAAACGAACAAAGGCCTGGGGTGTAATGCCCCGGGCCTTTGTGTTTTCAGCGGTCGGTCAGCCGCAGGTTTTCATGTCTACCGGGCCGACAAACTCGTTGCCGCGCCCCATCACGCACGCCACGCTCTGGTTACGCTGACGTTCCCAGGCCTGTACTGGATAGGTCTTGTTCCAGGCGTCATACAGTTGCCGATCCTGTTTTGACAGGCGCAAGCCGTACTGCTTGCTCATGTAGAAGTAAGTCCGGGCGATCATGCCGCGAATGGAAGGGCGGGGCATGACCTTCTTTGCCTTGAAGTCGACCTGGGTCAGGCACGAACCGTATTGACCGGTTTGCACCGGCAACCAGCCGAAGCTGAAATTGCTGCGATCGCCATTCACCTCGCCGATGCTTGGCACCAGATTGTGCAGATCCGCCTCGGCTTTCTGATAGGTCGGGTCATACCGCGTGCAGTTTTTGCGACCGCCTTGTTGCCAGCATTCGCGTTGATGGCCGATCTGCCAGGCCGGGACGATATGCTCCCATTCTATGCGCGAAGCGCGTTTGGCATTTTTACGCGGCACATAACCGCAGGCGGCGAGGTTTACACGGTTGCCGGTGTATTTGCAGCCGCAATAAAACTCGGTGGATTGCGGAGCGTACAACTTCCACGCGACTTTCTTGGCTTCGTTGAAGGTGCGTGGGGCGCCAGCCTGGGCGCTGAAGGTTATGCACAGAAGCAGTAAAGCAAACCAGCGGACACTCATTGACTCAATCTTCCTTCGGCACAACCCAGAAAATCTGCACGCCGCCATCGTCGCGATGGGCGAGGGTGACGTTGTCGTTCTCGTCGATTTCTTCGAGCAAGCGTTCCCACTCATCCACGGGTTCGTCCGGAAGACGGAAGATCAGTGCGGCTTTGGCTTTCTGAGCGGTGGGGGAATTGATGATCTTCTGAACGCGCATACCCAGGCGTTCATAGGCGTCAGGAGAGGCAGAGGTAGTGGCCACGGAATTATCCTTATTAAGCTGTACGTGCATACAGTATTTAACTGTAAGCATTTTCGCAACTGCTTAAAATTCAAGAAAATCCTCTGACAGTGTTTTTCCTCGTTTGGTGTAGGACGGTGGGAAATTTTTTATCGGAAAGGTCGTGAACCACTCACCAAGACTGGCGAGTGGTGACAACGGTGCCCGACCCGGAATGGGTCGGGCGAGGGCGAATCAGTATTCCCAGAACATCCGTTGCAGCTCTTTGCTGTCGTTGGTTTTGGTCAGCGCGACCATGGCCAGGATGCGGGCTTTTTGCGGGTTCAGGTCGTGCGCCACCACCCAATCGTACTTGTCGTCAGGCTGTTCGGCGTTACGCAGTACGAAACCACCGGCGTTGACGTGGGAAGAACGAATGATTTGCACGCCGTCCTTGCGCAGGGCTTGCAGGGCCGGAACTACCCGAGACGAGACCGAGCCATTGCCGGTGCCGGCGTGGATGATGGCTTTGGCGCCCGATTGAGCCAAGGCTTTGTAGGCGGTGTCGCTGACGTTGCCATAGGAATAGGCAATTTCGACGTCCGGCAGGCTCTTGATGGTTTTGATGTCGAATTCCGAGTCCATGGTGTGGCGCTTGGCCGGCAGGCGGAACCAGTAGGATTTACCTTCGACCACCATGCCCAGTGGGCCCCAGGCACTTTTGAACGCCTCGGTCTTGATGTTGATCATTTTGCTGACGTCGCGACCCGACTGGATTTCATCGTTCATGGTCACCAGTACGCCTTTGCCGCGCGCATCTTTGCTGCTGGCCACGGCGACGGCGTTGTACAGGTTCAGCATGCCGTCGGCCGACATGGCGGTGCCAGGGCGCATGGAGCCTACGACGATGATCGGCTTATCGGTTTTTTCCACCAGGTTGAGGAAGTAAGCGGTTTCTTCCAGCGTGTCGGTGCCGTGGGTGATGACAATGCCATCGACGTCATTGCTGTCGGCCAACTCAGCCACCCGACGACCCAGTTGCAGCAGGTTGTCGTTGGTGATGCTTTCCGACGCGATCTGCATAACCTGTTCGCCGCGAACGTTGGCCAATTGGCTCAGTTCCGGAACCCCTGCGATCAACTGTTCGATACCGACTTTCGCCGCTTGATAGGTGGCGCTATTCGCAGCGCTGGCTCCCGCGCCGGCAATGGTGCCTCCGGTGGCCAGGATCACCACGTTTGCCAGTTTCTGTTGAGTTTCGACTTCTTTTGCCTGAAGGGCGGTCGGAAGGAGTAGCAGGAGGGCCAAAGCGCCCGGAATAAAAGTGTTGAAGGCAGATTTCATTATTGTTTTCTCTAGTAGTGAGACGGTGCGGAATGCAGGTCATCTAGAAGCGCCCCAAGCAGATCTGAATGCCGGGGGTGTAGAAGAGGAGCAGGATCTGTACCAGGCTGATATTCAACAATAAGATCTTTTAACTTTATGATTTTTATATGAATTATTGAAATGTCTGGAAAAGTATTCATACCTGGTCGTCCGGGTTTCCGAACATGTGCAGCTTTTACGTTCGGCTCTCCGACCTTCATTGAGAAAGTCGCCTTGCAAAATCGGAAATCAGTGCTAAAGAAATCCCTGCGCAGGTCGATGCTCCTTTAAAGGGATCTTTTCCAGGAGTTCAAATGTCGTTTACTGTCGGTTTTCCAAATGCAGGCGCAATCACTATCGCGGGCAAGTCCCCGGCGACCATCAATGCACTGAGTGAGGCGACGTCTGACGCCTCGGCCCAAGCGCTGGGCGAAGAAAAGGGGAGCGACAACCAGGTCAGAACCGGTGGCGCTACGCAGACTCAGGGCGAAACCAAATCCGAAAAAAGCAGCAATCAAAGCATTGCGGTGCAGGTACTGCTCAAACGCATGCAGGAACTGCAGCAGCAATTGCGCGAACAGCAGCAACAACTGGCGGCCGCTCAGGCAGCGAATTATCCGACTCCGGAAGCCAAAGCCACCGCTGTCATGTCGATTCAGGGGCAAATCGCCGATACCAGTGGTGCGCTCGCGCAAGTGACAGGCAATCTGGTCAAAGAGCTGGCCAAGGGTTCCAGCAGCGGCAATCTGGTCAGCACGACGGCGTGATGTAAAAGGGGCGGCTTTTGCCAGTCGTGACACAAAGCGGGTCGTTGACAAATCTCGACAGGGTTCGCATAGTTCGGTCTACGCAAACGTTTGCGCGGTCGTCCTTGATGGCTTGATCCAGTGAAGGCCAGTCCAGGCACCAGCGCAAGCGTTGCTCAGAATAATCATAAGATCGGAGTGAACCCATGAAGCTGCCATTCGCTGGACGTCTTCTCGCTGTCGCAATGCTGGCTGCCGCATCCGCCGCGCTGCCTGTTTCTTCGGCTTTCGCCGAAACTCCTGAAAAACCTAAAGTCGCATTGGTCATGAAATCCTTGGCCAACGAATTCTTCCTGACCATGGAAGACGGCGCCAAGGCCTACCAAAAAGACCACTCCGGCGACTTCGAATTGATCTCCAACGGCATCAAGGACGAAACGGACACGGCTGGCCAGACGCGTATCGTCGAGCAAATGATTTTGTCCAAAGTCAACGCATTGGTCATCGCTCCGGCAGACTCCAAGGCCATGGTTCCGGTCATCAAGAAAGCGGTCGATGCCGGCATCACCGTGATCAACATTGATAATCAGCTGGACCCGGCCGTAGTCAAAAGCAAAAACATCACCGTCCCATTCGTAGGCCCGGACAACCGCAAAGGTGCGCGTCTGGTGGGTGAGTACTTGGCCAAGCAGCTGAAGGCCGGTGACGAAGTCGGCATCATCGAAGGCGTTTCCACCACCACCAACGCCCAGCAGCGCACGGCGGGCTTCAAGGATGCGATGGAGGCGGCGCAGATCAAAGTCGTGTCCCTGCAGTCCGGCGATTGGGAAATCGACAAGGGCGGCAAGGTTGCCTCGTCGATGCTCAGCGAATACCCGAACATCAAGGCCCTGTTGGCCGGCAACGACAGCATGGCCGTCGGCGCAGTATCTGCTGTGCGCGCGGCGGGCAAGGCCGGCAAGGTGCAAGTGGTCGGTTACGACAACATCAATGCTATCAAGCCAATGCTCAAGGATGGCCGCGTCCTGGCCACCGCCGACCAGTTTGCTGCCCGGCAAGCGGTGTTCGGCATCGAGACTGCGCTGAAAATCATCAAAGGCGAGACAGTCGATAGCGGCGTCAACGGCGTCATCGAAACTCCGGTAGAGCTGGTTACCAAGTAGTCCTTCTGGCAACACAACGGTGCTCGCCTCTTGGGGCGGGCACATGGAGAGTTTTATGTCCGTTTGCGCCCCGAACGCTGTCCTCTCGGTCAGCGGTATCGGCAAAACCTATGCCCAACCCGTCCTCACCGGTATCGACCTGACGCTGATGCGCGGCGAAGTGTTGGCGCTGACCGGCGAGAATGGCGCTGGTAAAAGCACGCTGTCGAAAATCATTGGCGGACTGGTCACGCCGACCACCGGCCAGATGCAATTCCAGGGGCAGGATTACCGTCCCGGTAGCCGGAGCCAGGCCGAAGAGCTCGGCATCCGCATGGTCATGCAAGAACTCAATCTGTTGCCGACGTTGTCGGTGGCGGAAAACCTGTTTCTCGACAACCTGCCCAGCCACGGTGGCTGGATTAACCGCAAGCAACTGCGCAAGGCGGCGATCGAGGCCATGGCCCAGGTCGGATTGGACGCCATCGATCCAGATACGTTGGTTGGCGAGCTGGGGATCGGCCATCAGCAAATGGTCGAGATCGCTCGCAACCTGATCGGCGATTGCCACGTGCTGATCCTCGATGAACCGACAGCAATGCTCACGGCCCGTGAAGTCGAAATGCTGTTCGAGCAGATCACTCGCCTACAGGCTCGTGGCGTGTCGATCATTTACATTTCCCACCGCCTCGAAGAACTGGCACGGGTAGCCCAGCGCATCGCGGTATTGCGCGACGGCAACCTGGTCTGCGTCGAGCCGATGGCCAATTACAACAGCGAGCAACTGGTCACTCTGATGGTTGGCCGTGAGTTGGGCGAGCACATCGACATGGGGCCGCGCAAGATTGGCGCGCCGGCCTTGACGGTCAAAGGACTGACTCGTTCCGATAAGGTTCGCGATGTGTCCTTCCAGGTGCGTGCTGGTGAGATTTTCGGGATTTCCGGTTTGATCGGGGCAGGGCGCACCGAGTTACTGCGCCTGATCTTCGGCGCCGATACAGCCGACAGCGGCACCGTCGCGCTGGGGGCGTCGGCTCAGGTGGTGAGTATTCGTTCGCCGGCCGATGCGGTTGGTCACGGCATCGCCCTGATCACCGAAGATCGCAAGGGCGAAGGCCTGCTGCTGACGCAATCGATCAGCGCCAACATTGCCTTGGGCAATATGCCGGTGATTTCCAGCGGTGGCTTCGTCAATAACGGTGACGAGATGTCTCTGGCCCAGCGTCAGATCAACGCCATGCGCATTCGCAGTTCCAGCCCGACGCAATTGGTCTCGGAACTGTCCGGTGGCAATCAGCAGAAAGTCGTGATCGGCCGCTGGCTCGAGCGCGACTGCACGGTGATGCTGTTCGACGAGCCGACCCGTGGCATCGACGTCGGCGCCAAGTTCGATATCTATACATTGCTCGGAGAATTGACCCGTCAGGGCAAGGCGCTGGTGGTGGTGTCCAGCGACCTGCGCGAACTGATGCTGATCTGCGATCGCATCGGTGTGCTGTCGGCAGGGCGTCTGATCGACACTTTCGAGCGTGACAGCTGGACCCAGGATGATTTGCTTGCCGCCGCTTTCGCCGGCTACCAAAAACGTGATGCGTTGCTCAATGAAGCAGCGCCTAGGGATCTTCCATGAATACTGCATCTTTGGCCGGCAAACGTAGCGGCAATTTTTACGGCCTCGGCACCTATCTGGGCCTGGCCGGTGCCTTGCTGGCGATGGTCGCGCTGTTCTCGGTCCTGAGCAGCCATTTCCTGTCTTACGACACCTTCAGCACTCTGGCCAACCAGATTCCCGATTTGATGGTGCTGGCGGTCGGCATGACCTTCGTATTGATCATCGGCGGTATCGACTTGTCAGTGGGGTCGGTACTGGCGCTCGCGGCCTCGGCGGTCAGCGTGGCGATTCTAGGTTGGGGCTGGAGCGTCTTGCCTGCGGCCTTGCTCGGCATGGCGGTAGCGGCATTGGCCGGGACTATCACCGGCTCGATCACCGTGGCGTGGCGGATTCCCTCGTTCATCGTGTCCCTCGGCGTGCTGGAAATGGCGCGGGGCCTGGCGTATCAGATGACCGGTTCGCGCACCGCCTACATCGGTGATGCCTTCGCCTGGCTGTCCAACCCGATCGCGTTCGGCATCTCGCCGTCATTCATCATTGCCTTGCTGATTATCTTCATCGCCCAGGCCGTGCTGACGCGTACGGTGTTCGGTCGTTACCTGATCGGCATTGGCACCAACGAAGAGGCGGTGCGTCTGGCGGGGATCAATCCGAAGCCCTACAAGATCCTGGTGTTCAGTCTGATGGGGCTGCTGGCCGGCATCGCTGCGTTGTTTCAGATTTCGCGGCTGGAAGCGGCGGACCCGAATGCCGGCTCCGGTCTGGAGCTGCAGGTGATCGCCGCGGTCGTGATCGGCGGCACCAGCCTGATGGGTGGGCGCGGTTCGGTCATCAGCACATTCTTCGGCGTGCTGATCATCTCCGTACTGGCGGCCGGTCTGGCGCAGATCGGCGCGACCGAACCCACCAAGCGCATCATCACCGGTGCGGTGATCGTGGTGGCGGTGGTGCTTGATACTTATCGCAGTCAGCGCGCAAGCCGGCGGACCTGAGTCATGGCAACAATCAAGGATGTAGCGGCACTCGCGGGCATTTCCTACACCACGGTTTCCCATGTGGTGAACAAGACGCGGCCGGTCAGTGAGGAAGTACGGGTCAAGGTCGAGGCGGCGATCAAAAGCCTCGACTACGTGCCCAGTGCCGTGGCCCGGTCGTTGAAAGCGAAAACCACCGCGACCATCGGCCTGCTGGTGCCCAACAGCCTCAACCCATACTTCGCCGAGTTGGCCCGTGGCATCGAGGATTACTGCGAGCGCAATGGCTATTGCGTCATCCTCTGCAACTCCGATGACAACCCTGACAAGCAACGCAGCTACCTTCGCGTGTTGCTGGAAAAACGCATTGACGGCTTGATCGTTGCTTCCGCCGGTGGTGACAGCGGTCTGGCTGAAGGTCTGGCGGGTGTGCGTACGCCAATGGTGATCGTCGACCGTGGGCTCGAAGGTCTTGATGCCGATCTGGTGCGCATCGATCACGAATATGGCGCTTATCTCGCGACCCGGCACCTGTTGGAGCTGGGGCACCGCGACATCGCCACGATTGGTGGGCCGGCGAGTACCAGCGTGGCGCAGATGCGTCTGGCCGGTTATTGCCGAGCCTTGAAAGAGGCGGGTGTCGAAGTGCCGCGCGAGCGCATGCTGGAAAGCGACTTCACCAGTACCGGCGGTTACAACGCTGCCGCGATCCTGTTGGAAAAGAACCCGCCCAGCGCGATTTTCGCCGGTAACGACATGATTGGCATCGGTGTGTTGCGCGCCGCTGCCGAGCGCAATATTCGTGTACCCACCGAGCTGTCGGTGATCGGCTTCGACGATATCCAGATGAGCCGTTACGTCTATCCGGCGCTGACCACCGTGGGCCAGTCGATCCTGCAGCTTGGCGAGATGGCGGCCGAAGTGCTGTTGCGCAGGATTGCCACGCCGGACCTGGCGACCGATCAGCGCATCGTGACGCCTAATATTGTCCTGCGCGAATCGACTGCGCCGCTGACCGGTGTGTTCGCCCAATACCGCTAAACAAAAAGCACCGCTGAAACCAAAAGCACCGCAGAAACAGAATTGACGAGTGATGTATGCCAGCAAAAGTAGTGGTAATAGGCAGCCTGAACATGGACCTGGTAACCCGGGCGCCACGGCTGCCTCGTGGTGGTGAAACGCTGATCGGCCAATCGTTTGCCACGGTTTCCGGCGGCAAGGGCGCGAACCAGGCCGTGGCCGCGGCGCGGCTGGGGGTGCAGGTGTCGATGGTCGGTTGTGTCGGCAGCGATGCCTATGGCGAAGCGCTGCGCGGGGCGTTGTTGGCCGAGCAGATCGATTGCCAGGCGGTCAGTACGGTCGAAGGCTCCAGTGGCGTGGCGTTGATTGTGGTCGATGACAACAGTCAGAACGCCATAGTGATTGTTGCCGGTGCCAACGGTGCGCTGACGCCCGAAGTGATCGACCGTTTTGACGCCGTATTGCAAACGGCGGATGTCATCATCTGTCAGCTGGAAGTGCCGGATGCCACGGTCGGTCATGCTCTGAAGCGCGGTCGTGAGCTCGGTAAAACCGTGATTCTCAATCCGGCGCCGGCCAGTCGCCCGCTGCCGGCGGATTGGTATGCGGCCATCGATTACCTGATCCCCAACGAAAGCGAAGCCTCGGCCCTGAGCGGTTTGCCGGTGGACTCCCTGAGCACCGCCGAAACCGCCGCGGCCCGCTTGATCGCCATGGGTGCCGGCAAAGTGATTATCACCCTGGGTTCTCAAGGGTCACTGTTCGCCGATGGCAAACGCTTCGAGCATTTCCCGGCACCGAAAGTGAAGGCGGTCGACACCACCGCGGCCGGCGACACGTTCGTCGGTGGTTTCGCAGCAGCCTTGGCAGCCGGCAAAAGCGAGGTCGAAGCGATCCGCTTCGGCCAGGTCGCCGCAGCGCTGTCGGTCACCCGGGCTGGCGCGCAACCTTCGATTCCCACCTTGTCCGACGTACAGGCCTTTAAAGCACCATGAAAAAGACTCCTTTGCTCAACGTCGCGCTGTCCCGGCTGATCGCCTCCCTGGGTCATGGCGACACGGTCGTGATCGGCGATGCCGGCCTGCCAGTTCCGCCTGGCGTCGAATTGATTGACCTGGCCTTGACCCACGGGATTCCGGATTTCGTCAGTACCTTGAAGGTAGTGCTCAGCGAAATGCAGGTCGAAAGCCATGTGCTGGCCCATGAGATTCTGGACAAGAAACCTTCGGCATTGAGCACGCTGGATGAACTGAATGCCGAAGGTGCGCTGGGTCGGCGTGAATTGCTCAGTCATGACCAATTCAAAGTACTCAGCCGACAAGCTCGGGCGATTATTCGTACAGGCGAATGTCAGCCGTACTGCAACATCGTCCTGATGGCTGGGGTAACGTTCTAACTTTCCGTTCTTCCCACGCACAAGGAGTGCGCTATGCATCGCTATGCTCAGAAACTGAACCACCTGCTCCGGAGTCTGCTGCTTTTGTCCCTGATCACCGCAACAAGCGCCCAAGCGGCGGAAAAGATCGACTTGATCATCGACACCGATCCGGGTGCCGATGACGTAGTCGCCTTGCTGTTTGCCCTGGCCTCGCCGGATGAACTGAACATTCGTGCGCTGACCACCGTTGCTGGCAACGTGCGTCTGGACAAGACCTCGCGTAATGCGCGTCTGGCCCGCGAGTGGGCAGGGCGCGAGGAGGTGCCTGTTTACGCGGGCGCACCGAAACCGATGATGCGCACGCCGATCTATGCCGAGAACATTCACGGCAAGGAAGGCTTGTCGGGTGTCACGGTCCACGAGCCGAAGAAAGGCCTGGCCGAAGGCAATGCGGTCAATTATCTGATCGATACCCTGAAGGCCGCCAAACCCCACAGCATCACCATCGCGATGCTCGGTCCGCAGACCAACCTGGCCCTGGCGCTGATCCAGGAACCTGAAATCGTTCAGGGCATCAAGGAAGTGGTGATCATGGGCGGTGCGCATTTCAACGGCGGTAACATCACGCCGGTGGCCGAATTCAACCTGTTCGCCGACCCTCAGGCTGCGGAAGTGGTGCTGAAAAGTGGCGTCAAGCTGACCTACCTGCCGCTGGATGTGACCCACAAAATTCTTACCAGTGATGCGCGCCTGAAGCAGATCGCCGCCCTGAACAACAATGCCAGCAAGCTGGTGGGCGATATTCTCAACGAGTATGTCAAGGGCGACATGGAGCACTACGGCATTCCGGGTGGCCCGGTGCATGACGCCACCGTCATCGCTTACCTGCTCAAGCCTGAACTGTTCACCGGGCGTTCGGTCAACGTCGTGGTTGATAGCCGCGAAGGCCCGACCTTCGGCCAGACCATTGTCGACTGGTATGACGGCCTGAAGGCGCCGAAAAATGCCTTCTGGGTTGAAGGCGGCGACGCTCAGGGCTTCTTCGACCTGTTGACCCAGCGTCTGGCTCGTTTGAAATAAGGGGTACACCCGCAGGTGCCAGCCTGCGGGTTTTTACGTTACTCGGTGACTGTTGCGCCCATGTAGTCAACGGGGTATCTCTCGAATATCTGAGTGATGAAGGTCTGGGCGGCTTGTGTTCCCAGTTCCTTGACCAACAAATCGATACCAATGATTGCCAACTCTTCCGGGCTGCCCGGGCTGTAAGAGCTGTGGCCCTGTGGCCACTTGGCTTTGATGTCGGCGTCGATGCTTACGGTGGTCATGATGGCGCTCGTGAAGTCGGGAAAGTCTGAGTGTCGAGTTAACCATTTTGCGGGACGTTTGGCACTCCGACTTAGGCATGAGGGGAGGGCTATGCGACACTTGGTCTTTGACGATTTTTCAAGGACCGCGCTGTGCAGATCGATTTGAACACTCCTGACGGCTTGACCCTCGAAGCGGTGCGTCAGCTGCTGGCTTCTGCCAGCGACGATGAACACACTCAGTTGCGGGTCACCAAGGGCGGCATCGCCTACATTTCGTCGGGCATTGTGGGCGGCACGGACATCGACGGGTTGCTGTTTCGCCTGGAGACCTGGGCCAAGGGTTCCGGTTATGTCGGATTGGTAGCGGCCAGCGACGAGGTTTGGGTCATGCAGATCTTCAATGCGCTCAAGCAGAATTGGCCAACGCCACCTTTTGACTACATCGACGTTTATTGAGCGCCATTCATATTCAGTCACGATTGAGTGATGAACGGCATGCCGATGCTCAGGCACACTCGTCGCAGCCCGGATCGAGGGCGGTGCGATAACCCGCTCTGAAACCAAACGCCAAAATGGCGGTCGCACGATCTCAGCTTAACTATTGAAAAAGGAGGCTTCATGCCTTGGAAGCTCGCGTCATTGGGTACTTTGTTGGCCGCCACTCTGCTGACCGGTTGCAGCAGTACGTCCACCGATTCGGCAAAGGACCCTGTGGCGACCGACACCGGACACAGCCGTTGTGAAGCTAAGGCTGCCGAATTCACCGTTGGCAAAAAGGCTTCACCCGAATTGCTCGAGCAGGCACGTACCCGCGCAGGCGCGCAGAATGCCCGGTTCCTCAAGCCTGATGACATGGTGACCCTGGAGTACCGCTCCGATCGCCTGAACCTGAACACCGATAACAATCTGGTGATCACCCGCGTCAACTGCGGCTGATTGCTTCAGGCTTTTGTTTCGCCCATAAAAAACCCCGTCACATGGACGGGGTTTTTTTAGTGCGGCTGAAAATTACTCAGCGCGGACTTGTGCAGCTTGCATACCCTTTTGGCCTTTCTCAGCCACGAAGGAAACGGTCTGGCCTTCTTTCAGGCTTTTGAAACCGTCGCTTTCGATAGCTTTGAAGTGTACGAACAGGTCGTCACCGCCACCTTGAGGAGTGATGAAGCCGAAGCCTTTTTCATCGTTGAACCATTTAACGGTGCCGGTTTGGCGATTAGACATGGTGTATCTCCAAGAAACATATATTTTCAGTAGTACTGTGCTGCTCAGGCCAACTGGGCACACCGGAGTATCATAGTCGAAATGTTCGCTTTGGGAGCCCCCCGGGTGTGCTGTTTGCCCTACAGTCGCGGTTGCTTTGTTGCTTCGTGTGGCTGAAAGCCCCGGTTTAAAAGGCTTTCAGCCGAAAGTATAGACAATAAAAAAAGCTGAAAAACCTGAATAAATTGTACGAAAAAGCGGTTTTCAGAGGTTTTTTACTGTCGTTGCAGGCGCAAAAAGCGCTCTGTCGGGCTTATTTTTTGGCCTTGTTATCGGCTTTGCACGCGCTAATTTGCGTCAGTGCTTTTTGTTTCAGGGCATCACTGGCGGTGTTGTCCATCAGGGACTGGATGTCTTGGGCAGGGTACGATTTGATGGCATCGGCGCCGCAAGCGCAGTGAGCCTTTGCTGCTGCAGCACCGATCTGCGGAGTGGCCGCTTCTGTGCACTGAGCCATGTATTTCTCGCGCTCGCCCTTTGGCCAATCGGCATGGGCAGCCAGTGGCAGCAACAGGACGACGGGTGCGACGATGGCGAATAAACGATTCAGACGCATGCTGAGATGCTCCTTTTGGGTCAATGTCTTTTTATCTGAGGGGTAAAGCGGGGTTCAAGTTCAGCACTCTGGCATAAAAATGCCTGATTTGCCCCCGCAGAAAACCTTGCCACCGCGGCGACCGTTCATCTGTGCTAGCATGCCTCGCTCGGGCGTTCGCAGGCTCCGGATGACCTTCAGTCCCGGTAGCGGCAGCGGCTCGAATAACCCTGATTTGAATCCCAGTCACTCTGGTTCGGTTTTCCGGTTGGCCGCAAGGCTCCTGCCGCTGTAAGGCAGGCGTTCGTTATTGAATGGCCTGGATCGGATCTTGTACTGGCTCATCCCAACCCACGTGACCTTTGGTAGGGGTCACCACTAGGAGAGGAGGCGCCATGCCAACTATTACTCTTCCCGACGGCAGTCAACGTTCATTCGATCACCCGGTATCCGTAGCCGAGGTCGCCGCATCCATTGGTGCCGGTCTGGCCAAAGCCACCGTGGCCGGCAAGGTCAATGGCAAGCTGGTCGACGCCAGCGACATCATCGACAGCGATTCCACGCTGCAAATCATTACGCCAAAGGATGAAGAGGGGCTGGAGATCATTCGCCACTCTTGCGCCCACCTGGTTGGCCATGCGGTCAAGCAGCTGTACCCGACGGCCAAGATGGTCATCGGCCCGGTCATCGACGAAGGCTTCTATTACGACATCGCCTTCGAGCGTCCTTTCACGCCGGACGACCTGGCCGCCATCGAACAGCGCATGCAGCAGCTGATCGAAAAAGATTACGACGTGATCAAGAAAGTCACTCCGCGCGCCGAAGTGATCGAAGTGTTCAAGGCTCGCGGCGAAGACTACAAGCTGCGTCTGGTCGAGGACATGCCGAACGAGCAGGCCATGGGCCTGTACTATCACGAAGAATACGTCGACATGTGCCGCGGTCCGCACGTGCCGAACACGCGCTTCCTGAAATCCTTCAAGCTGACCAAGTTGTCCGGCGCCTACTGGCGTGGCGATGCCAAGAACGAGCAATTGCAGCGCGTTTACGGCACCGCATGGGCAGACAAGAAGCAGCTGGCGGCTTACATCCAGCGCATCGAAGAAGCCGAGAAGCGCGATCACCGCAAAATCGGCAAGCGTCTGGGCCTGTTCCACACCCAGGAAGAGTCGCCGGGCATGGTGTTCTGGCACCCGAACGGCTGGACTCTGTACCAGGTGCTTGAGCAGTACATGCGCAAGGTTCAGCGCGACAACGGTTACCTGGAGATCAAAACTCCACAAGTCGTTGACCGCAGCCTTTGGGAGAAATCCGGGCACTGGGCCAACTACGCCGACAACATGTTCACCACGCAGTCGGAAAACCGCGACTACGCCATCAAGCCGATGAACTGCCCGTGCCACGTGCAGGTGTTCAATCAGGGCCTGAAAAGCTACCGCGAGCTGCCGATGCGTCTGGCCGAATTCGGTGCCTGCCACCGTAACGAGCCGTCGGGTGCGCTGCACGGCATCATGCGCGTTCGCGCCTTCACTCAGGATGATGCTCACATCTTCTGTACTGAAGAACAGATGCAGGCCGAGTCCGCTGCGTTCATCAAGCTGACCATGGACGTTTATGCCGACTTCGGCTTCAAAGACGTCGAGATGAAGCTGTCCACTCGTCCGGAAAAACGCGTCGGTTCCGACGAGCTGTGGGATCGCGCCGAAGCTGCACTGGCTGCAGCCCTTGATAGCGCTGGCTTGCCGTACGATCTGCAGCCGGGCGAGGGTGCGTTCTACGGTCCGAAGATCGAGTTTTCGCTGAAAGATTGCCTCGGTCGCGTCTGGCAATGTGGTACCCTTCAGCTCGATTTTAACCTGCCTGTCCGTCTGGGAGCCGAATACGTCTCCGAAGACAACAGTCGCAAGCACCCGGTTATGTTGCACCGGGCGATCCTGGGCTCCTTCGAACGTTTCGTCGGAATCCTGATCGAGCACTACGAGGGTGCATTCCCCGCGTGGCTGGCTCCGACACAGGCAGTGATCATGAATATCACTGATAAACAGGCTGATTTTGCCGCAGAGGTTGAAAAAACCCTCAATGAAAGCGGATTTCGTGCCAAGTCTGACTTGAGAAATGAAAAGATCGGCTTTAAAATCCGCGAGCATACTTTGCTCAAGGTTCCCTATCTCTTGGTTATCGGAGATCGGGAAGTCGAGATGCAGACTGTCGCTGTGCGTACTCGTGAAGGTGCTGACCTGGGCTCGATGCCCGTCGCCCAGTTCGCTGAGTTTCTCGCGCAAGCGGTTTCCCGGCGTGGTCGCCCAGATTCGGAGTAATTACTATTAAGCGTGAAATGAGACAAGATAAACGAGCTGCACCGAAAGCCCCGATCAACGAGAATATCTCGGCACGCGAGGTTCGGTTAATTGGGGCTGAAGGTGAACAGCTTGGGATTGTGTCAATTGAAGACGCGCTTCTTAAGGCTGAAGAGGCCAAGCTGGATTTGGTGGAAATTTCCGCCGATGCAGTACCCCCTGTTTGCAAACTGATGGACTACGGCAAATCGATCTTCGAGAAGAAGAAGCAGATTGCCGCGGCCAAGAAAAACCAGAAGCAGATTCAGGTTAAAGAAATCAAGTTTCGTCCAGGGACGGAGGAAGGGGATTACCAGGTAAAACTGCGCAACCTGGTACGTTTCCTGAGTGATGGGGACAGGGCCAAGGTATCCTTGCGATTCCGCGGCCGTGAGATGGCCCACCAGGAGCTGGGGATGGAACTCCTCAAGCGAGTTGAAGGTGACTTGCTCGAGTACGGTTCGGTCGAACAGCATCCTAAGATGGAAGGACGCCAGCTGATCATGGTCATCGCCCCGAAAAAGAAGAAGTAATCAATAGGGCACGGCAGGCCTTCTGATTATGTTTATCAACTGAATGCGGAGTATCCGAACATGCCAAAAATGAAAACTAAAAGTGGTGCTGCTAAGCGGTTTTTGAAAACTGCTAACGGTATCAAGCACAAGCACGCTTTCAAGAGCCACATCCTGACTAAAATGTCGACCAAGCGTAAGCGTCAACTGCGCGGTAGCAGCTTGCTGCATCCGTCTGACGTGGCAAAAGTCGAGCGCATGCTGCGCCTTCGTTAATTTTAGTCAAGAATAGAGGAAGTAACTCATGGCTCGTGTAAAGCGTGGCGTCATTGCCCGTAAACGTCACAAAAAAATTCTGAAACTTGCTAAAGGCTACTACGGCGCTCGCTCGCGCGTATTCCGTGTTGCCAAGCAAGCGGTAATCAAGGCAGGCCAATACGCCTACCGTGACCGTCGTCAGAAAAAACGTCAGTTCCGCGCTCTGTGGATCGCTCGTATCAACGCTGGTGCACGTATCAACGGTCTGTCCTACAGCCGTTTCATCGCCGGCCTGAAAAAAGCGTCCATCGAGATCGACCGTAAGGTTCTGGCTGATCTGGCAGTGAACGAAAAAGCGGCGTTTGCTGCGATTGTCGAGAAAGCTAAAGCCACCTTGGCTTAAGTACCCCCGACAGTCACCCGGCCTCACCTCTGTGGGGCCAGGTGTTAAACGTCATAAATAGGGGAAGAGCCTTCAAGCTCTTCCCCTATTTTGTATCTGGAGTCTGTACATGGAAAACCTGGATGCGCTCGTCTCTCAAGCACTAGAGGCTGTGCAAAGCGCTGAAGATATCAATGCCCTGGAGCAAATCCGGGTTCACTACCTTGGCAAAAAGGGTGAATTGACTCAGGTGATGAAGACCCTGGGGAATTTGCCGGCAGAAGAGCGTCCGCAAGTCGGCGCGCTGATCAACGTTGCCAAGGAGCGTGTCACAGAGGTTCTCAATGCCCGCAAGGCGCTGTTTGAAGAGGCCGACCTGGCCGCCAAACTGTCTGCCGAGTCCATTGACGTGACCCTGCCCGGCCGTGGCCAGACCTCCGGTGGTCTGCATCCGGTTACTCGCACTCTGGAACGTATCGAACAGTTCTTCACCCATATTGGCTACGGCATTGCCGAAGGCCCTGAGGTCGAAGACGACTATCACAACTTCGAGGCGCTCAACATCCCTGGCCATCACCCGGCCCGGTCGATGCATGACACCTTCTATTTCAATGCCAACATGTTGTTGCGCACCCATACCTCACCGGTACAGGTTCGCACCATGGAATCGAAACAACCGCCGATCCGCATCGTCTGCCCAGGCCGTGTGTACCGTAGCGACTCCGATATCACTCACTCGCCGATGTTCCACCAGGTCGAAGGCCTGCTGGTCGACCGCGATATCAACTTCGCTGACCTGAAAGGGACCATCGAAGAGTTCCTGCGCGTGTTCTTCGAAAAAGAACTGGCCGTGCGTTTCCGCCCTTCGTATTTCCCGTTCACCGAGCCATCCGCCGAAGTCGACATGGAATGCGTGATGTGCAGCGGTAAAGGCTGCCGTGTCTGCAAGCAGACTGGCTGGCTGGAAGTCATGGGCTGCGGCATGGTTCACCCGAATGTGCTGCGTATGTCCGGGATCGACCCGGAAGAGTTTTCGGGCTTTGCCTTCGGCATGGGCGTTGAGCGTCTGGCCATGCTGCGTTACGGCGTGAACGACTTGCGTCTGTTCTTCGACAACGACTTGCGGTTCCTCGCGCAATTTCGCTAGTCGTAACGAATTCTTAGGAGAGCAGGATGAAATTCAGTGAACAATGGCTGCGTGGCTGGGTAAGCCCGCAGGTAAGTCGCGACGAGTTGGTTGCTCGTCTGTCGATGGCCGGTCTTGAGGTCGATAGCGTTACGCCGGCCGCCGGTGAATTCAGTGGCGTGGTCGTGGGCGAGGTGCTGAGCACCGAGCAACACCCGGACGCTGACAAGTTGCGTGTTTGCCAGGTCAGCAATGGCTCGGAGACTTTCCAGGTAGTGTGCGGTGCGCCAAACGTGCGCCCCGGCCTGAAGATCCCGTTTGCCATGATCGGCGCCGAACTGCCGGGCGACTTCAAAATCAAGAAAGCCAAGCTGCGTGGCGTTGAATCCAACGGCATGCTGTGCTCCCAGGCTGAGCTGCAAATCGGCGAAGGCAACGATGGCTTGATGGAATTGCCGGCCGATGCGCCAGTCGGTCAGGACATTCGTGAGTACCTGAGCCTTGACGACGCCAGCATCGAGGTCGACCTGACCCCGAACCGCGGTGACTGCCTGTCGCTGGCCGGTCTGGCCCGCGAAGTCGGCGCGCTTTATGCCGCCCAAGTCACTCGCCCAGTTATTGCCAGCGTTCCGGCCGTGCACGATGAAGTGCGTTCGGTTGAAGTACTGGCACCGGCCGCGTGCCCGCGCTATCTGGGTCGTGTGATCCGTAATGTCGACCTGTCCAAGCCTACGCCGCTGTGGATGGTCGAGCGTCTGCGTCGTGCCGACGTGCGCAGCATCGACGCTGCCGTCGACATCACTAACTACGTGATGCTGGAACTGGGTCAACCGCTGCACGCGTTCGATCTCGCCGAAATCAATGGCGGCATCCGCGTACGCATGGCCGAAGAAGGCGAGAAGCTGGTACTGCTCGACGGTCAGGAAGTCAGCCTGCGTAGCGATACGCTGGTGATTGCAGACCACACCCGTGCCTTGGCTATCGCCGGCGTCATGGGTGGCGAGCACAGCGGCGTCAACACCGCGACCACTCGCGATATTTTCCTGGAAAGCGCCTTCTTCGACCAGATCGCTGTCGCTGGCAAGGCTCGTTCCTATGGCCTGCACACCGATGCCTCGCACCGCTATGAGCGTGGCGTGGACTGGCAATTGGCCCGTGAAGCCATGGAGCGTGCCACTGGCCTGCTGCTGGACATCACCGGTGGCGAAGCGGGTCCGATCATCGAGACCGTCAGCGAGCAGCACCTGCCGTCGATCGCGCCGATCACCCTGCGTGCCCAGCGCATCACCCAGATGCTGGGCATGGAAATGGATTCGGCCGAAGTCGAGCGTCTGCTCAGCGCTTTGGGCCTGATCATTTCTGCCGATGGGGCAGGGCAGTGGCGCGTTGAAGTGCCAAGCTTCCGTTTCGATATCAGCCTGGAAGTCGACCTGATCGAAGAGCTGGCCCGTCTGTACGGTTATAACCGTCTGCCGGTTCGCTATCCGCAAGCCCGTCTGGCGCCGCAAGCCAAGGCCGAAGCGCGTAGCGATCTGCCTGAACTGCGTCGCCTGCTGGTGGCTCGTGGTTATCAGGAAGCGATCACGTACAGCTTCATCGATCCGAAACAATTCGAGTTGTTTAATCCAGGTGTCGAGCCGCTGCTGCTGGCCAACCCGATTTCCAACGACATGGCTGCCATGCGTTCGTCCCTGTGGCCTGGTCTGGTCAAGGCGCTTCAGCACAACCTGAACCGTCAGCAGGATCGCGTCCGTCTGTTCGAAAGCGGTCTGCGTTTCGTCGGTCAGCTGGAAGGCCTGAAGCAAGAGCCGATGGTGGCGGGTGTGGTGTGCGGTAGCCGTCTGCCGGAAGGCTGGGCACAAGGTCGCGATGTCGTGGATTTCTTCGACGTCAAAGCCGATGTGGAAGCAGTACTGGGCTTCGCCGGTGCGCTGGATTCGTTCACGTTCGTGCCGGGTAAACACCCAGCATTGCACCCGGGTCAAACCGCACGCATCGAACGTGAAGGCCGTCTGGTAGGTTTCGTTGGCGCGATTCACCCTGAATTGTCGAAAACCCTCGGTCTCGACCGTCCGGTCTTTGTTTTCGAATTGGTTCTGGCCGAAGTGGCGTTGGGCAAAATGCCTAAATTCCAGGAGTTATCGCGCTTTCCTGAAGTGCGTCGTGACCTTGCACTCCTGGCGGATAAAGACGTTGCGGCCACTGCCGTACTGGACGTAATCCGTGAAAATGCAGGTGAATGGCTGACAGACCTCAGGCTATTTGACGTGTATCAGGGTAAAGGTATTGATCCGCATAGAAAAAGCCTTGCAGTTGGCTTGACCTGGCAGCATCCATCGCGCACTCTTAATGACGATGAGGTGAATACCACGACGCAAAACATCCTCACCTCGCTCGAACAAAGGTTGAACGCCACGTTAAGGAAGTGACGTATGGGGGCTTTGACGAAAGCTGAGATGGCGGAACGTCTGTATGAAGAGCTGGGCCTGAACAAGCGGGAGGCCAAGGAATTGGTCGAACTGTTTTTTGAAGAAATCAGGCACGCTCTTGAAGACAACGAACAAGTCAAATTGTCCGGTTTCGGCAATTTCGACCTTCGGGACAAACGCCAGCGGCCTGGCCGCAATCCGAAAACGGGAGAAGAAATCCCGATCACGGCTCGCCGTGTGGTCACCTTTCGTCCAGGGCAGAAGTTGAAGGCCCGAGTTGAGGCTTATGCTGGAACCAAGTCATAACGACGAACTACCCGTCATCCCGGGCAAACGCTACTTCACCATTGGTGAAGTCAGCGAGCTATGTGCGGTAAAACCGCACGTGCTGCGCTACTGGGAGCAGGAGTTTCCTCAACTCAACCCCGTCAAACGCCGCGGAAACCGCCGGTATTATCAGCGCCAGGACGTGCTGATGATCCGGCAGATCCGCGCGCTTCTTTACGATCAGGGGTTTACCATCGGCGGCGCACGCTTGCGTTTGTCCGGCGATGAAGCCAAAGACGACACCACCCAATACAAACAAATGATCCGCCAGATGATCGCCGAGCTGGAAGATGTTCTGGTGGTGCTCAAGAAATAAATTCCTGCTTTTAAATACTTCCAGTTTTCAAAAGCTTGCGATATATTCTTGAGCGTTCCTCGAGATGAGGAACAGATTTAACGCCTAGTCGGGGCGTAGCGCAGTCCGGTAGCGCACTAGCATGGGGTGCTAGGGGTCGAGTGTTCGAATCACTCCGTCCCGACCATATTTTTCAATGATTTAGCCCAATCTTTTCAGGTTGGGCTTTTTCATGTCCAAAAATTTATCCTCACAGCATTACAGCCATCCGATGCAGGACTACAGCAAACTCTTCCCGTCAAATTCGAATAACGTCGACATCACGGAGTACGTTGCGCGGCAGGTAAAACTGCCATCAACCAATATCACTTCTTCGTCGATTTGCTGCTGGAAGGGATGTGCAGGTAAGACATCACGCTTTCGGTCAGTTCGGTCGCCAGCTTGACGGCTTCTTTATTGCGCGCCATCACACCCGCCACCAATCCTTCGATCAATGCGAGCACGGCGATGTTGGAACTGGTCAATACCGGGTGGTCGGCGGGGGCAAATAGCACGTGTTCGGCGATGCTGGTGAGAGGCGATGCGGGTGAGTCGGTGATTGCCAGCACCGAGGCGCCGCGCTCGTTGGCGAAACGTGCGAGTTGCAGAGTGTCGAGGGAATAGCGCGGCAGAGAGATCGCCAGCAGTACGTCCTGATCGGTGATGGCGGCCAGACGGTAAGCGGCGTTTTCGTTGCCACCCTCCATGCTGATGGCGGTAGCGTCCGCACAGAAGGGCATCAGGGTCGAGGCGGCGAGACCGGCGAAGTAGACACTGTTGCCAAAGCCCAGGATGTAAATTTTGCGGGCTTTGGTCAGGCGGGTGACGAACGCTTCAAAGGTGTCTGCATGGTTGTTGGTCGCCGCCGTGGCGAGATTGCTGCTGGCGCTCTGGATTTGCTCATGCAGGCCAAATGCGCCGTCAGGACGATGCGCCAATTCGTTGCGCAGTTTGTCGACCGGCGACACCATCTGCTGCAACGTCGCGACCAGCTCGGTCTTCATGCCGGTATAGCCACCCAGGTTCAGCGCCTTGGCCAAACGATTAACCGCTGCTGGCGAGGTGGATGTCTCATGAGCCATTTCTTCGATAGTCAGCGTCGCGGCCCTTAGCGGGTGACGCAGGATAAAATCCGCCACCTTGCGCAGTGACGGCGGTAAATCGGAAACGATTTCCGCCAGTTTGCGCATTACCGGCGCGGCATAGACCGTGGAGTTGTTCGATGGGCTCGGCATATCCGGATCTACAGTTCCTGAGGGTTGGAGTTGGGGCTGGGGCGGGCGCATAACCTGTGGGAGCGTGGCTTGCCCGCGAAGAGCGATAACGCGCAATGCCTGAAAAATCGCGGTGTTCGCTTCGCAGGCAAGCCACGCTCCCACAGGGTTTTGCGCGGGGGCCTAAGTTGGCTGGAGTGTATGATTATTTCAAGCTACCGGCCAGAAACTGCCGGAGGCGTTCGGACTGCGGTTTGACCAGCACCTCGCGCGGGTTGCCACGCTCTTCGACTTGGCCCTTATGCAGAAACACCAGTTGGTTCGACACCTCGCGGGCAAAGCCCATTTCGTGGGTCACGACCACCATGGTGCGTCCTTCCTGCGCGAGGTCCTGCATGACTTTGAGCACTTCGCCGACCAGCTCGGGGTCGAGTGCCGAGGTCGGTTCATCGAACAGCATCACTTCAGGTTCCATGGCCAGTGCACGGGCAATCGCCACTCGCTGTTGCTCACCACCGGACATATGAGCCGGCCAGGCGTCCATGCGGTGTGCCACGCCGACTTTGTTCAGGTAGTGCTCGGCTTTTTCCCGCGCTTCTTTCTTGTTCATGCCCAGCACATGCACTGGAGCTTCCATGACGTTTTCAAGGGCACTCATGTGCGACCAGAGGTTGAAGTGCTGAAATACCATCGATAGCCGCGAACGCATGCGTTGCAGCTGCTTGGGTTCGGCAGCCTTAAGCCCGCCGAGTTTATTGGTCACCAGCTTGAGCTGTTCGCCATTGAGCACGATGTTGCCTGCGTTGGGCTGCTCCAGCAGGTTGATGCAACGCAGGAAGGTGCTTTTACCCGAACCGCTGGAGCCGATGATGCTGATGACGTCACCGGCCTTCGCCTCCAGGGACACACCCTTGAGCACTTCGTGGGTGCCGTAGCTTTTATAAAGATCCTGAATTTCAAGTGTGTACATGGTTTCAACTCTCTGGAATCAGTCGCTGAGCAAGCGGCCTTGGCGAATAGGGGTACTGCCGGCCACTTTGGCCAACCACAAACCGGACTGGGCAAAGCGCAGACGTTCGCGGGCATAAAGAATCCCGTCGGTGCTGGCGTGCACCACGCTGTGGTGATCGGTCAGTGGATCAATCACTTCGAACAGCGGATCGCCGACCTTGACGTGGGCGCCCAACGGTTGCAGATAACTCACCACCCCCGGGTGCGGTGCATAGGCGTACTGCGCACCGGCGAACGGTGTCGCTTCACAACGGCTCGGTGGCGCCGCAGGCCAGTCACCGCTGATCAGGCCTTGCTCGGCGAGATAGCCGAGAATGGCCTGCGCGCTATCGACGCATTGCTCGCGTTCGGTGTCAGCCATGCCGCGCAGCTCGATAGTGGTGGCCACACACGCCAGCGGAATATTGGCTTCAGGGAAGAGTTCGGTCAGGCGTAACCACGGAATCGCACAGGCTTCATCGAAGGCACTGCCGCCCGCATCCTCAGCCAGCAGAGCGACACCGGCATTCAGGTGAGCGGCCAACGAGCGCAAGCGCGGCCAGTTTTGCGGCATGGCGTAAAGCAGCATGATCGACTCGAAGTCGCAGTGCAGGTCCAGCACCAGATCGGCATCACAGGCATGTTGCATCAACAAACGGCGCAGGCCATCGAGTTCCGACATCGGTGCCGGCATGTCTCTGAGGACATCGCTCATGGCGCGGCGGATGAGCGCAATGTTGGCGTCGGCATTGTCCCCCAATTGACCTTCCAATAGCGGTGCCACCGCTTCGGCCAGTTCCGGGAAGTCGCGATTGAAGTTCTTCCCGCTAGAGAATTCAAAGCGCCCCTGATGGGTAGCCTGGAACATCTGTGCGATACCAATCGGATTGGCCATTGGCACCAGCTCGATCACTCCGGTCAGGCAACCTTGCTCTTCCAGCTCGTGCAGACGACGTTTGAGTTCGACAGCGACGCGCATCCCCGGCAGCTCGTCGGCATGCAGGGAGGCCTGGATGTAGGCCTTGCGCGGCCCGTTGCCAAAACGAAACAGCGACAGCTTCCGTTCAGTGCCCGAGGCACTCCACGGCAAGAGGTATTGAATGTGCTTCATAAAATTCCTTAGTGCTTGCGCGGTGCCAGATACGCCAGCCAGCGGCGCTCGGCCAGCTTGAACAGACGAACCAGGATGAAGGTCAGGGCCAGGTAAATGAGGCCGGCCGTGATGAACGCCTCGAATGGCAGATAGAAGCGCGAACTGACGGTTCGCGCGGCTCCGGTGATATCCACCAGCGTGACGATGGATGCCAGGCTGGTGGTTTGCAGCATCATCAACACTTCGTTGCTGTACTGCGGCAGCGCCCGGCGCAAGGCTGACGGCAGGAGGATGCGGCGGTACAAGGTCAAGCGCGACATGCCCATGGCTTTGGCGGCTTCGATCTCGCCGTAGGCCGTGGCCTTCAAACTGCCCGCGAGGAGTTCCGCGCTATAGGCGCTGGTATTGATCGCGAAGGCCAGGCAGGCACAAAAGGTCGCGCTGGACAGGTAAGGCCAAAGCGCGCTTTGGCGTACCGCTTCGAACTGCGCCAACCCGTAATAGATCAGGAACAATTGCACCAGCATCGGGGTACCGCGAATCACGTAGGTGTAGAGCCAGGCCGGGAAGTTGATCAGCGGTGATCGGGAGACGCGCATCAGCGCTAAAGGAATTGCAAGCACCAGGCCAATGGCCAGGGAAATCAGCAGAACTTTGAGGGTCACCAATGCGCCATTTAAATACAGCGGCAGGTTTTCCCAGATCAGGTTGTAGTCGAGAATCATGGGTGTGCTCCCAGTCACAGTTCGGCGGCTTTGATGCCGACCGAGTAGTGTTTTTCCAGATAGCGCAGCACCAGCAATGACACGCTGGTCAGCATCAAGTAGAGCGCGGCAACCGCGAGGAAAAACGTGAATGGCTGATGGGTGGCGTCCGCTGCATTTTTGGCTTTGAACATCATGTCCTGCAAACCGATCACCGAGATCAGCGCGGTGGATTTGGTCAGCACCAACCAGCTGTTGGTGAACCCGGGAATAGCGAAACGAATCATCTGCGGCACCAGAATCCGCCAGAACACCTGAGCGCCACTCATGCCATAAGCCGCGCCGGCCTCGCCCTGGCCTTTAGGGATCGCCATAAAGGCGCCACGAAAGGTCTCCGAGAGATAGGCACCGAAAATGAAGCCCATGGTGCAGACACCGGCGATAAAAGGATTGATGTCGATGTAGCGGGTGTAACCGAGTGCGAGGGCAATGCGGTTCACCAGGTCCTGGCCGCCGTAGAAGATCAGCAGGATCAACACCAGGTCAGGAATACCGCGAATCAGGGTTGTATAACCTTCGCCCAGCACCGCCAGCCATTTAAACGGCGACAAACGAAAGGCGGCACCGATCAGACCCAGGGCAATGGCCATGGTCATGGCGGTCAGGGCCAGGTTAATGGTCAGCCAGGCGCCATCGAGAATGCTCGATCCGTAGCCGTGGAGCATGATGAAGTTCCTCAAGCGAGCGCCGGGAGGCGCGCGAGACAAGCCAAAAGTGGCGCCCGCAAGAGCCGGCGCCAGCGTTCGGGTAAAGATTTATTCGCCGTAGATATCGAAGGCGAAGTACCTGGCCATTACTTGCTGGTACTTGCCATTGGTGCGGATGGCGTCAATCGCTGCACTCAGGCGTGCAACGTTCGCACTGTCACCTTTACGCACCGCGATCCCGGCGCCTCTACCGAAGTATTTAGGGTCGTTGATGTCCGGCCCTACCAGTGCGAAACCTTTACCTGATGGTGTTTTGATAAAGCTCTCATCGGTGTTGACGATGTCCGCGAGCGTGGCGTCCAGACGACCCGAAGCCAGATCGAGAAAGGCTTCATTTTGTGAGGAGTAGCGCACCACCTCGACGCCGGCTTTCTCAAGCTGCTCGGTGGCGAAACGATCGTAAGTCGAGGAGCGTTGTACGCCGACTTTCTTGCCCTTGAGATCGACCAGCGGATCGTTGATCACGTTGCCGGCCTTCATCGCGAACTTGCCCGGCGTGTGGTAGTACTTTTTGCTGAAGTCGACCGACTTCATCCGGTCTTCAGTGATCGACATCGACGACAGCACCGCATCGATCTTGCGCACTTTGAGCGACGGGATCATGCCGTCGAATTCCTGGATGACCCACTCGCATTTGATCTTCATCTCTTCGCACAGAGCGTTGCCGATGTCGTAATCAAAACCACTGACATTGCCCTCTGGTGTCTTGAAGGAGAAGGGCGGGTAGGCGGCTTCGATACCGATACGCAGGCTGTCTTCGTCGGCGTGTGCCAGCAAGCTTGCGGCGCATAGTGCCAGAGCACCTAGAAGTTCGGTCTTGTTCATATTGTTGACTCCTTGGATGGGGCGTTGGATGACACGGGAATCTGCCGTCCGATCTGGCGAGGTGCAGCGGTCCTGATGATTAACGAGGGTATAAATGACATACAAAATTTCATAAATCAATGATGTGAAAAAAAACATATCAAAAAATGGCGGCAAGCCGGAGAGGCTGGTGGACGAATTTTTTTATGCGCCCGGCATTGGGCTCGATCTGCTTCCAGATGGATGGCTGGCTGTGTAACTTGTTGATACAAATATGAATCTGTATCATTTAGTTTCATGTCAAGGGTGCGAGGGAGTGCATTGCCCATATAAAAATAAGGTCAAGGTAATGCTCAAAATGCTACTCGTGTATGGTCATCTGATTGCCACCTGTATTGCTCTGGGGAGGGTGCTGCAGGCTGATCAAAAGCTATGGAGCTGGCGCAAGGATGTGTTGAGCCAGATGCAGCGTGAATATCTCGAAGAGACTCAAAAAATTGTCACGCTCGCGCTATTGGCTCTTTGGGGAAGTGGCTTGCTGCTGGTGCTCCAGGGTTACCTCGATGAGGGGAGCGCATATCTGCTCAATCAAAAGCTCTGGGCCAAGGTGAGTGTTGTCGCGCTGCTTAGCCTTAATGGTGCTTTGTTGCATCGGATCGGTTTCCCGCTACTGCAGAAGGCTCCCTTTGTCTCGTTACGTACCTCCGGCCGCACTCGTCTTGCTCTCTTGGGGGCTCTTTCTATGAGTGGCTGGTTATTTGCTGCTTTCCTGGGGGTAGCTCGAGCGTGGAATCACGCACTGCCTTACTTGCATGTGATGGGGGTTTTTGTCGTGTTCTCGTTGCTTGCTTGTGTAGTGGCGCTGATAGTCGCCAGTGCAGCAGGCGCTATGGGAGAGAAATGGTCACGTACCGGCAGCAAGTGAAGCGGGTTGTGCCGGACATTGATAGGTGAACAATGTGCCGCCCGCTAAGGCGGCACAGGCGGATCAAGAGGTTGAGTATTCGAGATACAGCCTTTCGAGAGCCTCTTGGTACTTATCTCCCTTTAACGTTTTTTTCAGCACGGCCAAGGCTTCGAGCGCTGAAGCCGCAGCCATCGCCTCGTTTTCTCCCCGGTAGGCGGCTCGCAGTCTTGCTGCTGCAATGATCGATTCTTCAGTCGTTGGCATGTGATTGCCCTCGGCGGATTGAATCTCACTGATAGTCGTAACCTTCAACGATTTCAAGGTAAACGGCGGGTAACGTCACTCTTTCACTCTTTCACTCGTACTAATCTCTTGTCGAGCGTTTTGGCGAGACACATCGCTTCATCGCTCAATGACTTGCAAAAGGCGTCGACGAAGGTAGAGGAGGGGCGATAATCAGGCCGGATCAACATAACGCGATAGGGAATGGACACGTTGATCGGCCGAATGGCCAATCCTCTGCCTGACTCCTCCACTGCGGTCAACGGGTTGATAATCGCCACCCCCAACTGTTGCCTGACCATGGCGCAGACCGATGCAGCGTTGGTTGTTTCTATGACGGTATGCCGATTGACTCCGGCCTGACGGAAGTGTTCATCGAGCGTCTGACGATAGATGTCCAGACCCGAAAAGTTGATGAAATCGACGCCGCGAAAGTCTTCCATTATCAGGAGCGACCTGGATAGCAGAGGATGACCCTCTGGCAGAATGCAGACCATGTCGGAACAAAAGAGCAGTTCCCCTTGAGTACCTCGTGGTACATGCTCGCCCTCGGTCAATCCGAGGTCGTAACGCTGGGCGCTGAGAGACTCTTCCAGTAAGGGTGATTCCTGTGCCGCAATGCTCAAGCCTATGCCGCTATGCTGTTGTTGAAAGTGCTTACAGACCTTGGGCAACAGCGTCTGGGAAAACAACGGTAGGCAGGCGACGCTCAGTTGGCCATGTTCGAAGCGACGGATCGACTGTGCAACGCTGTTGATTCGTTCCAACCCGATGTAGGAGTGTTCAACCTCTTCGAGCAGCATAATGGCCTGAGCCGTCGGTACCAGCCTCCCTCCCTCTCGATCAAACAGCCGAAGGCCAGAGATACTTTCAAGCCGCGCCAGTTCCCGGCTGACCGTCGGTTGGGAAGTAAATAGCAAGCGGGCCGCTCCGGTAACACTCCCCGCCTGCATGATGGCGCGGAAGACTTCGATATGCCGTATGGAAATTCCCACCCGGGGCCTCCGTCAATTGATCAATCCCCATATCAAAACTGAATCGACCCACAAAGAATAGATATTTTATTGAATGCTTGGCGATCGACATGATGGTTTCTCTCTTTCCCTCAGATTGAATACCGCATGCCCAACCATTCCGCTTTCCAGCAATTAGCCGAAACTGCGAAACAGCACGGTACCCCGCTCTGGTGCTATGACGCCCAGACCATCAGGGCACGCGTCGACCAACTGCAAGGCTTCGATGTCATTCGATACGCGCAAAAAGCCTGCTCCAATCTGCATATTCTCCGTTTGATCCGCGAACAAGGTGTGCGGGTCGATGCCGTATCATTGGGGGAAATCGAGCGTGCGTTGCTCGCTGGATACAGTCCTGCCGGCGACCCGGCGGGCATTGTTCTGACCTGTGATCTGTTCGATGAAGCGACATTGCGACGGGTCGTCGAACTGAACATCGAGGTCAATACCGGCTCGATTGACATGCTCCGTCAATTGGGCAAAGAGTCTGCGGGCCATCGCGTCTGGCTGCGGATCAACCCAGGGTTTGGCCACGGTCACAGCCGCAAGACCAATACCGGCGGTGAAAACAGCAAGCATGGAATCTGGCATGACCAGGTTCAGGAAGCGCTCGGCGTGATTCGGCAATTCGGGCTGAAACTGGTGGGATTGCACATGCATATTGGTTCAGGTGTGGATTACGCGCACCTTGAGCAAGTGGGCTGTGCAATGGTCTCGGCCGTGAGGACACTTGACCACGATATCGAAGCATTCTCCATCGGCGGGGGGCTTTCCACGCCTTATCGTGTGGGGGATGAGCCAGTGGATATCCAGCGTTATGTGAACGCCTGGCGCCAGGCCAAACAGGACATCGAGGCTTTTCTCGCGCACCCCGTACGGATGGAGATCGAGCCCGGTCGATTCCTGGTAGCCGAGTCAGGCTATTTGGTGACCGAAGTCCGCGCGGTAAAAAAAGTCGGTAGCCGAAACTTCATCCTGGTGAACGCCGGCTTCAATGACCTGATGCGGCCAGCCCTCTATGGCGCCTATCACCAAATGACCTTGCTGGACTCCCGGGGTGTCCCGGTCGATCGTGCGGAGCACCTCTGTGTAGTGGGAGGTCCCCTGTGCGAAGCCGGCGATATTTTTACGCAGGATGAACAGGGTGTCACACCCCGTTTGCTACCTGAAGCGCAGGTTGGCGACTTGCTGATCATGCACGATACCGGCGCGTACGGCGCTTCTATGTCATCCAACTACAACAGCCGCCCACTGTTGCCGGAAGTATTGATCGAGCAAGGGCAAGCTAAATTGATTCGACGCCCGCAACCCTTGTCTGACTTGCTGGCCTTGGAATTGGGGCTTTAAAGGCCAATCGGTGATCGAAACAATCGGTTGAAGATTGTCGTGGACCCATCAGCCAAACGCCCGGACCGACTTCGCTGATTCAAACGCCAAATGGCTTGAAAACATTGCCGTTTTCGAGAACATGAGTCGCACTCAAGTTCATAGATCACCATTCGATTTAAGGGGAGAGGCATTACGCACGCCCCTCCTGGTTGCCAAGGCAATATTCAGCTTTACGCCGCGCTAACCGCACCGGTTACCGTGGATTTATTCCGAACAGTCCTATACAGCAAACTGGACACCATGAATCCAAGAACGGCCAATACGCTCATCAAACTGAAGACGTAGTTGTAGCCTTGCTGGCCCGGGAAATGGTCGAGGATTGCGCCGTAGATGACGTAAGCGAACATGCCCGGTGCGTAGCCGATCAGGCAGCCGATACCGAAGGCTGAACCGGTGATGTGCGAAGGGATGCCGACTTCACCCATGGGTGCCCAGAACACGCCGCGCATGGAAAATACAATCAGCGCGAACGACAGCGTGGCTGCCATGCCCGCATAGATAAAACCCGGGCTTTTCGGGATCAGCAGGATGACGCCCATCAGCGGCAGCAAGGCCAGGAATGCCCACTTCAAATAGCGGCTGGTGCTCTTGAATTGCTTGTCGGCAATGAAACCACCGGCGGGGCCACCGAGGATCTTGAGGAAGTACTGATTGATGATGCCGTAGGCGCCCACCAATGCCACGGGCAGCCCGTACATTTCCTTTAGGTAGGGAATGAAATAGGTCAGGCCACAGTAGACGATGTAGACCATGAATACGTTGAGGCTGACCAGCCAGATACCCGGCACCTTGATGGCCTCGAGCAGGTTCGACACACCGTTCTTCGACTTGGCAATCGTCTGCGCGCTGCCGCCCTTGAGCAGGAACCAGGTCAGGGTTCCTGCAAGAATGTCGATGACCGAGTAGAAGAGGATTGCCGATTTCAGACCGGTTTCACCGGAGCCCATGGCAACGAAAACGCCCAGTGCAGAAAAGGCAACCAGGGTATCAATGACGCCACGCCCACCTTCCAACAGTCCAAACAACCGACCCTGTTCCTGATCGTCACCCAGGTTGCGGATGGCTTTGAGCAGCGAAGGCCAGAAGATGCAGTCGGCGCATACAGCCAGCAGGCTGAACACGATCAGCAGATTGCTGAAGGGTGGGAAGGTCGCCAGATACAGCCCCAGGCCACCGGTACCGATCAGGCCGATGGGGATCAGTTTTCGCGTGTCGTAGCGGTCGGCGAGCATGCCGCCGACGACAAACAGTGCGGTGGCGATGATGGCGTTGGCGCTCAGCAGCATGCCGATTTCAGTGTGGCTCAAGCCCATGAATTCTTGCATGGGGATATAGAAGGCGTCTTTGAGGTTCGCCAGCTTGTAGATGGTGCCACCACCGAGGATGAGAATCAGGAATCTGAGCCATTTGGCCTTGTCACGAGTTGTCATTATTGTTCTCCAGGCGTGTTCGGGTAAGCAGTGCTGGTTGTCGCGTCAGGTTCAGGGATTAGCGCGGTTGGCCAGGGTCAACTCGGCCAGGGTTCGGAACTCGGTCAGCAGGCCTCGCACATACGCGACCTGGTTGTTCGCCCAACGGTGTTCGTCGGCGAGCATTCGTTCGAGCGAGTAGCCGTCCGGGAGTGGCGTGTCACTCATTTCCCGGTACGCAATGAATGGATCGGCAGCCTCAGAGGTCTGGCGGAACGCCGGGGCGACGTAGTGGTTTTCCTGCTCAAGAATGAACGTGATCACTTGCGGGGTTGAGTCGCCGAGCATCAACAGTTCGAACAGCATGCGGGCGCTTGGCAGGTCGTCCTCGTCGCTGCCCTGCAGCACACCGTAATGGCCGAAGCCGTTTTGCTCGGGAACGATGCGCACACCCTTGAGGTGGGTCTGGCGGATGTGTGGCGCCAGGGTGCGCAGCGCCTGCAGGGGCTGTTCGCAGGCATTGATCATGTTGCCGAAGTCGAACAAGGCATGCAGCCGTGGATGGTTTAGCCGGTTCAGCAGTTGCGCGATTTCGGCGCTTTTGAGTTCTTCGTGCTGCTCGAAATCGAAGAACAGGTCGTGCTCATCTGCCTGCTGCGCGAGGTAATGCAGGTCGGTCTCGATCACGTCCATGACCCGGGACAGCGTCCCCTCGTAGCGTGAGTAAACGCGGATGTTGCGGACCCCAAGCGTCTTGGCAATGGCGATCACTTGATCGACATCTTTTTTCAGCGTGCTGCTGATTTCCAGATGCACATCCAGCTCTAGCGCATTGGCCTTGTCGGCAAACGCTTGCAACTGCGCAGGTGTCATTTGGCTCAGGCTGTTTTCCTCGCCGTCGAGCAAATGCAGGCTCAGACCCTGCAGCTCGTGGCGATAGGCGAAATCCAGCAGGTCGGCAGGCGTGACACGGCCATGGGTGAGGTTGGTCAGCAAGGGATAGGCATGAGCAAACAAGCGCATCTGCCCAAGGCGGTCGAGCAGTTGGCGGGCCAGTGCTTCAGTCAGTAGGGGAGGTGTTCCGGCCTCGGCAGCCTTGTGGCTGAGCAAGGCATTGAATCGCTCTTGGATCTTATTGTTCATTCGAGTCGTTCCTGGTTCAGACGCCGGGTCTACCGGCGCAGCCTTTATCGCGCCAGTCAGGAACTCTCGATAGATCCATTATCAGTTAAATCATAAGACCACTTGCCTTGCCTCAAGTGGCCTGCAGATACCCCATTTTGCTCAAGGCCCGGGCCAGCGCTTCGACGCGTTCTTGCGCCTGGCCCTCAGGCGTACCGGCGAAACCGATGAGCAGGGCAGGTGGCAGGACATGCTCAAGGCAGTAGTCGCTCAGGGCATAGGTGTGGATGTTGTGCCGGGCCAGTTCCCTGGCGATCACGTCGTCATCAAGCGTGGGCGGCAGCCAGGCGATCAGGTGCATGCCGGCGTCCACCGGGGTGATGTTGAAGAAGCCGCCCAGCTGTTGCTGAAGTTGCTCGAGCAGTGCTTGCTGGCGAGCCTGATACAGCGCACGCATGCGTCGAATATGGCCGAGGAAGTGGCCTTCGCGCATGAAGTCCGCCGTTGTCGCCTGGAGAAGCGTGGGCGGGCTGCGATCCATCACCGCGCGCAGGGTACAGAAGGGTTCGACCAGGGCTTGCGGCAATATCACATAGCCCAGTCTTAGCGAGGGGAAGAGCACTTTGCTGAAGGTGCCGACGTAGATCACTCGAGCCATCCGGTCCATGGCGTAGAGCGCGGGAAGGAGACGGCCGCTGTAGCGCAACTCACTGTCGCAATCGTCCTCGATGATCCAGCTCTGATACTGCGCAGCCCAGTCGATGAGTGCCTGGCGCCGCGCATAACTCATAGTCACGCCCAAGGGATGCTGGCGAGAAGGCGTGGTAAACACCAGGCGGGCGTCAGGGCACTCGGCCAGGCCTTGTTGAATATCTATTCCTTGTTCATCGATCCGCAACGGCACCACTTGGGCACCCTGAGCCTGCAACGCAATGCGCGCCGCGATGTGTCCTGGATCCTCCATCCACACGCTGTCCTGCGGATTGAGCAACAGCATGCCCAACAGGTTGAAGGCTTGCTGGGCCCCTGAAACGATCACCACCTGCTCGGCACTGCAATCGATGCCACGGGCATCAAAGACGTACTCGGCAATCGCCGCGCGCAAGGCCTGTAACCCTTGCAGTTCGCCATAACCAAGCATGGCCTTGGTCGGCTTGAGCAAATGGCGGTTCATCAAGCGCCGCCACACCGCGAGCGGGAACGCGTCGTAGGTACTGTGGCTGGGCAGGAATGAGGTGGGGGTCGCAGGGTCCCAATCAGTGTAGGAAACCCCGCGAAAGTGACTGCTGCGCAGCGACAGCATGGACTGGCTCAGGTCGGACAGTCGCGGTGGCTGGCGCTGCTCTTCGTCGGCAATCCCTCGGCTCTCCCACTCATCGCCGACATAGGTGCCCGCCCCGGTGCGCGAGGCCAGGAAACCTTCGGCAATCAGCTGATCGAATGCATTGAGGATGGTGATCCGCGACAGCGCCAATTCTTTGCTCAGGGTCCGCGTCGACGGCAGGCGCACGCCCCCTTGCATTTTTCCGCTGAGAATCTGTTTGCGAATCTGCAAATAGAGTTGGCGGTACAGGGGGATGGAACTGGCACGGTCCAGCTCAATAGCCGACAGCAGCAAACCTGCAGGGGATTTCATCACATGCTCGTCTGGAGGGGAGGTGGTTTGACCTGGAACACCATCATACCGAGGTGCGCAGGGTATCGAGAGGCACTGGATAAGTCATCCACCGCAGGCGTTGAGGCAACGCACACTGTCATGAAATGAAAAGCCATTGTCGTCTGATGAGAAGCGACTCACCAGGCGGCGTCCTACAGTCCAATCAGCGCAATTCGACGCAGTACGCCCAACTTGAGACTGGAGAATAAGAAAAAATGGCCAAAGCCGTACGCTTCTACGAAACCGGTGGTCCCGAAGTCCTTCGTTATGAAGAGGTCGAAGTCGGCGATCCCGGTCCCGGCCAGGTTCGTCTTCGTCATGTGGCGGTGGGCCTGAACTATGCCGACACCTACTTTCGCAATGGCACTTACCCGATTCCGATGCCCAACGGCATGGGGGTTGAAGCGTCCGGTGTGGTCCAGGCCATCGGCGCAGGGGTGACCAACGTACAAGTCGGTGATCGCGTCACCTACACCGGTTTTCTCAATACATTGGGTGCCTATAGCACCGAACGTCTGATCCCGGCCGCGCCGCTGATCAAACTGCCGGAAACCATCAGCTTCGAGACCGCTGCGGCCATGACCATGCGCGGCTTGACCTCGTCGTATCTGATGCGGCGCATTTACGACTTCAAGGCCGGCGACAGCATTCTGCTGCATGCCGCCGCCGGTGGCGTGGGCCTGATCGTTTCGCAGTGGGCCAAGCTGCTCGGCCTGAACGTCATTGGCACCGTGTCCACCGAGGCGAAGGGTGAAACTGCCCTGGCCCATGGCTGCGAGCATGTCATCAATTACAGCCATGAAGACGTCGCCCAGCGCGTTCGCGAATTGACCGATGGCGTGGGTGTCAACGTGGTGTTCGACAGTGTGGGCAAGAACACCTTCATGGGCTCGCTGGATTCGCTCAAGCGTCGTGGCCTGATGGTCTGTGTCGGCACGGCGTCTGGCCCGATCCCGGCCTTCGATCCGGTGATGCTGGCTATGAAAGGCTCGTTGTTCCTGACCCGTCCGGCCCTGGCCGATTACATCGCCGACCCGGCGGAAAAAGCCGCCCTGGCCGGCGAGCTGTTCGACCACGTCGGCAGCGGTCGGATCAAGATCGAGATCAACCAGCACTATGCTTTGCAGGATGCCGTCCAGGCCCATCGCGACCTGGAATCACGCAAGACCACGGGCTCATCGATTTTCGTCATTTAAGGGAGTTGTCTGCCATGAAAGTCGAACAATTGACCTGCAGCATTGGCGCGGAACTGGTGGGCGTCAACCTCGCCGACGCGGTGCATGACGACGATCTTTTTGCCGAGATTCGTGCTCAGCTGCTCAAGCATCGGGTGGTGTTCCTGCGTGATCAGGACATCACGCGCGCCGAGCATGTAGCCTTCGCCCGGCGCTTTGGCGAGCTGGAGGATCATCCGGTGGCCGGCAGTGATCCGGATCATCCAGGGCTGGTGCGCATCTACAAGCGGCCGGACCAGCCGGCCGACCGCTATGAAAACTCCTGGCACAGCGACGCGACCTGGCGTGAGGCGCCGCCGATGGGTTGCGTGCTGCGCTGCGTAGAGTGCCCGCCGGTGGGCGGCGACACCATGTGGGCCAACATGGTCGAGGCCTACGCGCGCTTGCCGGAGGACGTGAAGGTGAAGATTGCCGACCTGCGCGCCCGCCACAGCATCGAAGCCAGCTTCGGTGCGGCCATGCCGATCGAAAAACGTCTGGCACTCAGGGAGAGATTCCCGGATGCCGAGCATCCGGTGGTGCGCACGCATCCGGAAACCGGGGAAAAGGTGTTGTTCGTCAACGCCTTCACTACACACTTGAGCAACTACCACACCCCCGAGCGGGTGCGCTTCGGCCAGGACGCCAACCCGGGCGCGAGCGAGTTGCTGCGCTACCTGATCAGCCAGGCGTATATCCCCGAGTATCAAGTGCGCTGGCGCTGGAAGCCCAACAGCATCGCCATCTGGGACAACCGCAGTACTCAGCATTACGCCGTCATGGATTACCCGCCGTGCCATCGCAAGATGGACCGTGCCGGGATCATCGGCGACAAGACTTACTGATCGACCCCTTCTGCATTCGCACTCGTAAAGACGTCTGCCCGGCACGATCCCGGGTGGGCGCGACAATCATAAAAACAGGAGTAACTCATGCAATTCTTCGACGATTCCCTGCACCCGGAAAACATGGAAAAGGTGGTTATCACGGTGGCCCCGTATGGCCCCGAGTGGATGCCGGAAGACTTCCCCGAAGACATCCCGCTGACCATGGACGAGCAGGTGCAGAAGGCGGTTGATTGTTATGAGGCGGGGGCAACGGTATTGCACCTGCACGTGCGTGAATTGGACGGCAAGGGTTCCAAGCGTCTGTCCAAATTCAACGAGTTGATCGCCGGTGTGCGTGAAGCCGTGCCGGACATGATCATCCAGGTCGGTGGTTCGATTTCCTTCGCCCCCGAAAGCGATGGCGAAGCCGCCAAGTGGCTGTCTGACGATACTCGCCACATGCTGGCCGAGCTGACGCCAAAACCGGATCAGGTCACGGTGGCCATCAACACTACCCAGATGAACATCATGGAACTGCTGTATCCGGAATACCTGGAAGGCACGTCCCTGGCCAATCCTGCCTATCAGGCGGCTTACAGCGAAATGACCGTACCGGCAGGCCCGGCCTGGGTCGCCGAGCACCTGAAGCGTCTGATGGACAACGGCATCCAGCCGCACTTCCAGCTGACTGGCATGCATGCCATGGAAACCCTTGAACGCCTGGTGCGCAAAGGCGTGTACAAGGGCCCGTTGAACCTGACCTGGATCGGTATCGGCGGCGGTTTCGATGGCCCCAATCCGTTCAACTTCTTCAACTTCATCCACCGCGCGCCAGACGGTTGCACCCTGACCTCCGAGTCGCTGCTCAAGAACGTCATGCCGTTCAACACCATGTCGATGGCCATGGGCATGCACCCGCGTGTGGGCAATGAAGACACTATCATTGATCACAAGGGCGATCGTTTCGGCTCAGTTGCGCAGATCAAGCAAACCGTACGCATCGCCCATGAACTGGGTCGCGAAATCGCCACGGGCAAAGAAGCCCGTGAGATCTACCGCATCGGCGTGCAGTACCAAAGCATCGAAGAAACCTTGCTGGCCAATGGCATGGCCCCCAACCGCAAGGCCGGGCAGAAAGGTGTGCCGCAACGCGGCTGATCGACAGGCGACGCGGGAGGTCAATGGCCTCCCGCTCGCTGCACTGCAACACGCTTGATAACAACAATAAAACGAAGCTTTGAGGAGGCTGCATGGCCTTTCACCCAATCGCCGCAGACGATGATGACTGCAGTGGCGTCGGCGTTGCGCGCAAGTATGCCTGGATCGTCTTTGCACTGACGTTCGGCTTATTGATTTCCGATTACATGTCGCGCCAGGTACTGAACGCGGTGTTCCCGATGCTCAAGGGCGAATGGGCCTTGAGCGACGGTCAGCTCGGCCTGCTCAGTGGCATTGTCGCCCTGATGGTGGGATTGCTGACATTTCCCTTGTCATTGCTGGCGGATCGCTTCGGCCGGGTCAAGAGCCTGGCGCTGATGGCTTTGCTGTGGAGTCTGGCGACGCTGGGCTGCGCATTGGCGCAGGACTATCAGCAGATGTTCATTGCACGGTTCATGGTCGGCGTCGGCGAAGCGGCGTACGGCAGCGTCGGTATCGCGGTGGTGATTTCGGTATTTCCCAAACACATGCGTGCAACCCTGACCAGTGCGTTCATGGCGGGCGGCATGTTTGGTTCGGTATTAGGCATGGCGTTGGGCGGAGCAATCGCCGCCAAGCTTGGCTGGCGCTGGTCGTTCGCCGGCATGGCGCTGTTCGGCTTGTTACTGGCAGTGCTTTACCCGGTCATCGTCAAGGAAGCACGCATTGCGCCGCAACGTGCCGCTCAGGCGGCGAACAAGGCGGCTGCCGCGGTCAAGCGTCCGTTGCGTACGCTGTTTTCCAGCCGCTCGGTGATCGCTGCCTACATCGGCAGTGGCTTGCAACTGTTCGTCGGCGGCACCGTGATTGTGTGGATGCCCAGTTACCTCAATCGTTATTACGACATGGCCACCGACAAGGCGGGCGGCGTCGCGGCAATCATCGTGCTGTGCAGCGGTGCGGGAATGATCCTGTGCGGCATGCTCAGCGATCGACTATGTCGCCATTCGCCGGAGCGCAAAGTCGCTTTGGCCATCGCCTATTGCCTGGGCAGTTGTCTGCTGTTGTCGGCGGCATTCGCGCTGCCGGCAGGGCCTGTGCAATTGGTGCTGATCTGCCTGGGCATGTTGATTGCCGCCGGCACGACCGGCCCTTGCGGAGCCATGGTTGCCAACCTGACCCATTACTCGGTGCATGGCACGGCCTTCGCCACGCTGACCCTGGCCAACAACATGCTGGGGCTGGCGCCTGGGCCATTCATCACCGGCAGGGTGTCCGACCTCATCGGCTTGCATGCAGCTTTTCAAATGGTGCCACTGGTCAGCATCGCGGCAGCGGCCGTGTTCTTTTATGCCAAGTGTCATTACCACAAGGACATCGCCCGGCTTCGAGGCGAGCACGTCCACGATTCGATTGGCAAAGCGGCGTTAGAGGTGAAGTTGTGAGTGGTCGTTTACGTATTGATGTGTTTTTCGATTTCATCTGCCCGTGGTGCCTGATCGGCAAGCGTCAACTGGAGCGCGCGCAAGACTTGCTGCGTGTTCAGCAACCCGGCGTGGAAATCACCACGGTGTGGCACGGTGTGCAATTGCTGCCGCAGCTGCCGGCACAGGGTGAACCCTTCGCCGATTTTTACCTCAAGCGTCTGGGCAGTCCTGAAGCCGTGACGATGCGTCAGGCCCAGGTGCAGCAGGCTGCGATGGCGGTGGGCGTGCCCATCGATTTGAGCCGCATCGCCACCATGCCCAATACCGCCGACGCCCATCGTTTGCTGGAGCGTGCGAGCGTGCTGGGCAATACCGCCCAACGCGATGTTTTGCTTGAGCGTCTGTTCGCTGCTTACTTCCAGTTTGGTGAAGATCTTGGCTGCCGAGAGACCTTGCTTGCCATCGCCCAATCGTGTGGCTTCGACGCTGATGCCATGGCCTCCTTCCTGCGAGGCGACGGCGATCCTTACGTCGGCAACGAGGCAGGAGCAGGCAGCGGCGTGCCGAGTTTTCAGTTCGACCGTCGCCTGACGGTGGTGGGTGCACAGCCCGCCGAAGCGCTGCTTGACGCCATGTGCGAAGCCTTGCTCGAAAGTGCTCGCAAGCGGCAACCGGTATGAGTCTTCGTGTCCCTGTACCTGCCGGAAAACTCCCGCAGGCGGGTGGTCGTGCACTGTTCGAATTCGATGGCAAAAGCCTGGCGTTATTCAACGTCGAAGGTGACCTGTTCGCCATCGACGACAGCTGCCCGCACCAGGGCGCCTCGCTGTGTGGCGGGCGCCTTGAGGGGCGGGTGATTCAGTGCTGCGCCCATGGCCTGCGCTTCGATCTGCGCAGCGGTTACTTGCTCAATTCAACCCAGCTAAAAGTCGCCAACTACCCGGTCGAGATCATCGACGGCCAGGCATTTATCGTTATCGTTCCCGAGGAGTCCGTGCCATGAGCACTATTGCTCTCACCCGTATCCATAGCCGAACGCGTGAGCTGGCGCCGGGTTTTGTCGTCAGTCTGATCGTCGCAGCGGCTGCGTCTTTTTTGTCCGAGCATTACGGTGCACCGGTGATGCTGTTCGCCTTGCTGTTAGGCATGGCGCTGAACTTCCTGGCCGGTGACGGCGCCTGCAAGGCGGGCATCGAGTTCACGGCACGCACTGTGTTGCGCATTGGCGTGGCGTTACTGGGCATGCGCATCACGCTCGAACAGATTGCCGCGCTGGGCTGGAAGCCTGTGGCGCTGGTGGTGATTCTGGTGGTGGTGACGATCGGCGTCTCGGTGATCGCGGCCAAGGCCCTGGGATTCCAGCGTTTGTTCGGCATGCTTACCGGTGGGGCCACTGCGATTTGTGGTGCGTCGGCTGCATTGGCGCTGGCGGCGGCATTGCCGAACCATCCGCAGAAAGAGCGCGCGACGTTATTCACGGTGATCGGAGTGTCGGCGCTATCGACCCTGGCGATGATTGTGTACCCGATGATTGCCAACTGGCTGTCGTTGTCGCCGCAAATGGCGGGCGTGTTCTTGGGGGCGACCATCCACGATGTCGCCCAAGTCGTCGGCGCCGGTTACAGCATGTCGACCGAGACCGGCGATACGGCCACGGTGATCAAGCTGATGCGGGTTGCCATGCTGCTGCCGGTGATCGTCTGCGCAGCGATGATTACCCGCATGCAGGGCGCCGACCCGGCCGGCAAGCGACCGCCGCTGCTGCCATGGTTCGCCGTCGGGTTTCTGATTCTGGCCTGTATCAACAGCACTGGCTGGATAGCCCCGGTGGTGCAGGGGTCGGTCAATGAATTGTCGCGCTGGTGCCTGGTGGTTTCCATCAGCGCCCTGGGCATGAAGACCCAGCTCAAGGAGCTGGCCGCTGTCGGCATCAAGCCCATCTTGCTGATGGTGGGGGAGACGGTGTTCCTCGTCGTGCTGGTGCTGCTGTTGCTGCGCTGGGGAATGTAGACACACAAAACTGTGGCGAGGGAGCTTGCTCCCGCTGGGGTGCGAAGCAGCCCCAAAATGGTCGCCGCGTACTTTCTGAATAAATGCAGTGGCCTTGGAAGAGGGGCGCTTCGCACCCCAGCAGGAGCAAGCTCCCTCGCCACAGGACTCCTCGGCCGGTGTCACAAACGCCGGTTTTTTGCGGCGACTGTACCAGCAGTCGCCGTTTTTTTATTAGCTCGAAGCTGCATCGTCACCAACTGCCATAGGGAATGCCGAAACGTTCGACGTAGCGTTTGGAAGAGTCTTTGATCTTGCCGTAGAAACCGTTGTACTTGCCTTGATCGGGACCTAACGGCTCGATGCCGACTTGCCCGCGATCGACTTTGTGAGCGCGGAAACAGTCGTCCCAGACCCAGACCTGGATGATGCCGCCCGGTGCCAGTCCCAGATTCAGGGCTGCACTCGGGTTGGCGGTAAACTCAGGGGTCTTGTGGCAACGCCGGGCGGTCGAGTTGCGCATGATGTTGCGGGTGGACTCGGAAATATCGATCCAGCCCGCGTAGGTCTTGCGCTCGACAATCGATTGCCAGCGCACAAAGATGCGTTTCGGCAGGTCGGCGCCCACCACCGGCATGCCTGAGCCCCCGATTCCGTCCCAGCCACGAGCGATTTCTTTGGTGTATTCGCCGTCCGGAGTTTTGGCGGCCGCGCCTGAGGCAACCCCGGTTATGTGTCGGTCATGGACATCTATTACCGTAGTAGTTTCCACCCAAACAGTCATGTAGGCAGGCTCGGTGAAGCCGATTCCCCACCAAGGGAGTTTGTAGTCATTTTTGGCCGACAGAGGATCAACGGCGTGGCAGGCGCTCATCGACAACATGGCTAAGAGTGCAAACAGGATTTTCATGGTTACAGCGTCCATTCCGGTACATGAGGGTGGTGTACCCGTACGGCATCCGTCGTCGGGACATTGACGTAGGCCATTTCGAATCGGGTGATGCGAGGTCCAGAAAGGAAAGTCGGGGTCCAGTGCGCTGACAGGTGGATGTAGTGCAGCTTCAGCAACTGCTCCTCGGCGGCGGTAATGCGGTAATCACCTGCGACAAACCGCTCGCACATGGGCTGAAGTTCGGCAGGTGGTGCCAATGCAGCACGTTGCTGAATATCGTCAAACTCAACCCCATGCTTTTTGGCAGCTTCATACATCACCCGCAGATACACCTGCGACAGCCCGGCGCCGATCTTACGCCGTAGCTGCAACCCGACAAATACCCGCTTTTGTTTCGGCGTGTTCTGCTCTCTTGGTTCAGGCCGCAGCGTCACCGAATCAGGGATGACCAGTTCCAGCATCTCCAGTGGCCAGCCCTTGGCATGCCAATTCGCCCGTTCCCGTTGGGCATCGCGGTAGATCGAGGTGGTTTTTACGTCGGTGAACTCGCCAACTTCCAGGGCCTGCATGGGGCTGAGTAACATGCATTCTTCGATATCATCGCGGTAACCACCGCCGATATCCGAGTGAACCCCTGGCAGGCTGATTTCCGGGTGGTCCGGGCCGACGCGATTGAGAGCGAAATTGGCCCGGTATTCGTCCCGTGCCACCAGCTGCAAAACATTGGGGAAGAAGCGCGGCATCAAATACAACTTGACCCCGGGGGTTGCCGGGCTGCGCACATAACCCAGGTTACTTAGGCCACCCACGGAAGCAACGGTGTCGAACAGGCCGATAAACCCGGTGCTGACCCCTTCACCAAATACCTTGCTGAAGCCCCGGGCGAACAGCTTATTTGGCAGGGCCAGGGTTTCGCCGAGTGGACTGCTGGTTCTGGTCAGGCACAAGCAGGCGAAATGTCGGGCGGCGGCGGCACCACGACTGAAGCCAAATACGTCGAAAACCAAATTGCTGATCTGGATATCTGGATAGAGCTCATGAAAGTTACGCAACCTTTGTTTGATTCGACTGAATGCCTGAAACACTCGAGCCTCGATACCGGTTTCACCACGACCTAATGCCATGCCCAGTAGACTATCTTGCTCACCCGCTGTCGTGCCGATGCCATCGATATAAACTTTGTCGAACGCGCGTTTTTCAGTTTTGATCAAGTCAGCGTTTTTCTCCTCCGCATACAACTCATGCAACCGCTTAACATTCGTCACCTCCCCCCCATAACTACTGTCAGGATCCTGCATATACGGCTTGCAACTCCCATCCATATCCTGCGCCGACACCGGATGATGAGCCCCGCACTTACGCCCCATCTTCACATTGAACGGGTTATTGCCAGTGCCATCGAAAAACACCCCGATACGCAGGGTGATCTTCACGTGGGTGGCTTCTTCGCGCGCTTCCTTGGCTTCCCAGGCAGCGTTACCTTGGTCTTCCAGTGCCCGTTGCCGAGCCATCATTTCGTCGTATTTGCGTTGTTCTTCCACCGGGTCTGGTCGAAGCCCGGGTTTTCGGGCCCGTTCTGCCAGCGCGCGGTCGCGGCAGACGGCGCAGTGGTAACCCCCAAAGTCCTTTTCCATGGATGCATCCCTTTAGCGCAAAGCCCGTCCCTGGGCGCCAGATCAGTAATCGGTTTCTGTGGACAACGATGCGCGCCGGTGGACAGGTGACGCTGCCAGTCGCGACTTAATCGCTTGTAGGATCGGGACGGGATGCTTGAAGCCTGCGGCTGTCAGAAAAGCCTTCAGGCAATGAATGCGGAGGGAGAAGGGGGCGACAGGGAGACGCATCCGCTAATCCGCTGAGGACTTTTTGCTCGCGCCAGCGATAGATTATTCGCCGGTCGGCTAGCTCAGGACTCTTTGGGGTTAGAGAGAGATTTAGAGGTGGTTTGCTTTTGCGCGCTGCGCCATGCGGCGGGGGGCATGCCGAACTGGGTGATGAACCAGCGTGTGAAGGAACTCGCCATCGAATAGCCGAGCATGTCAGCGATTCGGCCCAACGAGTAATTCGGGTTGTCCAGGTAGCGCAACACCAGGTCGCGGCGCACGTCGTTGATCAGGTCGTTGAAGGCGCAGCCGTCGTCTTTCAGGCGACGCTGCAGGGTTCGAACGTTCATGCCCTGGGTCTGAGCGATCTGCTCGATGGTGGCGCGTCCCATCGGCAGCAGCAGGTAGATGGCTTTGCGCACCTCGAACAGCATCGAGGGACCTTCGTGGCTGAGCAACGAGTCGAGGTAACTCTGCGCGTAGCGCGCCATGGCCGGGTCGGCATGGGGGTTGGTCACATCGAGGCTGGCGTCGGAACAGACAATGCCATTGAACTCACTGCCGAATTCCAGCGTGCAGCCGAACAGGCGACGATGCAGTTGCAGGTTGTCGGGGGGCTGGTGCGTGAAGTTGACGCTGTAGGGGTGCCAGTGGGTGCCGAGCAGGGCGGCGCACAGGCGGAACATCACCCCGATGGCCAGTTCGGTGGCTTGTCGGCTGGGCATCGGCGACTCGGTGACCACCTCCTCACGAATGATCACCATCTTGCCGGCCTCTTCAATGAAGATGGCCAGCGAATCGTTCATCAGATGCCGGTAATGCACCACGACCTGCAAGGCATCACGCAGCGTTCGCTGGTGGCTGAGCAGCAGGCTGACCACACCGAAGTCCGAGAGTTGACGCGACTCGGCCATGCTCAGGCCGAAGCTCTGGCAGCCACTGGCGGCGGCCGAATCTTCCAGCAGGCGCACGGCGGCATCAATGGGAATACGGTGTTCGGGCGCTTGCAGCAGCGCTTTGCTCAGGCCGACGCCGGCCAGCACATCACGCGGATTGAACCCCAGGTACTGGGTGACCTCCAGGTAGTTGGTCAAGACGGCGGCGCGAACAAGCTTGGGCATGCGAAGGTCTTTCCTGGGCCGGTTGCGATTCAGATGAGCGTGGCGACTATATCCAGCACATCAGCAATTGAACAGTTGTGACGTTGTCGAGGGCGCTCGCCCGATTCTGTCCAGAACCACCTCCGTTGTCGTCGAGCAATCGACGCTCACCCCTTGATTACAGTGACCCACAGAGAAGCTGCGGGGATTTTCGACCAATGGTCGGGGCACGCCAACACGTGGAAATCTGTCATGAAAAGAAAAGTGCCTGACGTCCAATGAAAAGCACCTTGGGTGGGCGCTCTTTAATGTCAGTCCTACAAAAAGCCCCTGGCGTATAGAGCCAGTCGAGTCATCGAGAAAGCGAAGGTGTTGAAGTGGACAAACTGCAAACTGCCGCAACCGTTCTGATCGTACCGGGCCTGCGCGAGCACGTTGCCGAGCATTGGCAAACGCTGCTTGAGGCAAGGCTGTGCAAGGTGCGCAGTGTGCCGCCGCTGGAAACCGACAAGCTCGACTGCGCCAAGCGGGTCGAAGCGATCCAGCACGCGCTGGAGCAGATCGATGGGCCGGTGATTCTGGTTGCTCACAGCGCCGGTGTGCTGATGGTCACGCACTGGGCTGCGCAGCACAGTCGGCCGATCAAGGGCGCGCTGCTGGCCACGCCTCCGGATCTCGATGCTCATTGGCCGCAAGGCTACCCATCCGCTGAAACCCTGCGTACCCAGGGTTGGAATCCTCTACCAAAAGGGCCACTGCCGTTCCGCAGTCTGGTGGCCGCCAGTACCAACGACCACCTCGCCAGCCTGGATGCCGTCACTCGTCTGGCTGAAGGCTGGGGCAGCGAACTGCTCAACGTGGGCGAGGTGGGTCATCTCAATCCAGTTGCAGGTTTTGGCCACTGGCCGCAAGCCGAAGCATTGATCCTGGAACTGGATCGCTAATTCAGACGCCGGTTGGCCGCAGCCATCCGGCATTTGCCCTCACTCCTGAAAAACGCAAATCCCTGGAACAAGGGTTGCGCGAGGGCGGCTGCGCTTAAAACAAATACAAAAAGGCGGAGACAACGCAATGCACAACAATAAGAGTCACGGGTTCGCACCCTCGCGTTACACCTTGTTGGCCTCGGCCATTCTGGCCGCCGTGCCGGTCGCGCAGGCGGTCGAACTCGACACAGGTAACCCGGACTGGACCGTGCGTTTTGATAACACCATGAAGTACAACTACGGCGTCCGCACCGAAAGCGCCGACAAGCGCATGTTGGCGACACCGAACAACAACGATGGCGACTACAACTTCCGCAAGGCCGGAACCAACATCACCAACCGCGTTGACCTGTTGACCGAGATGGATGTGGTTTACCAGAACCACATGGGCTTTCGCGTCAGTGCCGCCAGTTGGTACGACAAGGCGTACGAGAACACTGGTTCCAATTCCAATCCGTTCGTCAACGGCAATGACGCACGGTCGGGCCTGGTCGCCAACGATCCGCGCCTGGCCGGGGTCACCGGCGACAATGTCGGCAATGGCAGCCCGCACCTGAGCAACTACGCACAGCGTTACTACACCGGTCCCTCCGGCGAAATCCTCGATGCCTTCGTGTTCTACAGCACCGAAGTGGGTGAGGAGTCGCTGTTGAGTGTCAAGGCCGGTCAACACAACGTGTTCTGGGGTGAAACCATCCTCAACCCGGTGCATGCGGTCAGCTACGGCCAGTCCGGCCTGGACCTGGCCAAACTGGCTGCCTCGCCGGGTACCGAAGCCAAGGAACTGTTCGTTCCGCGTAACCAGTTGTCGATGTCGTTCACCGTCAATCCCGAATTGACCGTGGGCGCCCAGTATTTCCTCGATTGGGATGCCGCCCGCCTGCCTGAAGCCGGTACTTACTATGGCGGTTCCGATCTGGTCGGTTTCGGTGCGCAGTCGTTCCTGCTGGGCAACACCAATGGCGTGGTGCCGGGCAGTCCGCTGGGGTGTGGTCTGGCACCGTGCAATGGCTTGACCAACGTGCGTCGCGGTCATGACCTGACGCCGGACAAGCGCGGCGACTGGGGTGTGATGGCCAAATGGTCGCCGGCCTGGCTGGATGGCACCCTCGGTGTCTACTACCGCGAAACCTCGGAAATCCTGCCGCAAGCCTGGTTGAACGCCACCGGGCTGACCTCGGCCAATCCCAACGGTACCCCGCCTGCCGGCATGGTGCCGGCGGTGGTCAACACCCTCAATTCGTTGAGCACCAGCACCTATCAACTGGCCTATGCCGACAACATTCAGATCTTCGGCCTGAGCCTGTCCAAGGATGTCGGCGGTATCAGTGTCGGTTCGGACCTGAACATTCGTCACAACATGCCGCTGGCCAGTATTCCCGCCGTTGTCAGCTCGACAGGGCCGCGGGGTTTGGGCGCAGGTCTTGGGCTGTTGCCGGCCCGCACGGCGGCCACCGGTGTGATCTATGACACCCCGCAAAAGGGCGACAGCATGAGTGCCACCGGTGACACGTTGCACTGGACGCTCAATGGCCTGATGACCTTCCCGAAAACACCGGTGTTCGATTCGGCCAGCCTGCTCGCCGAGTTGTACTACAGCAACCTGCTCAAACTCGATAGCAAGAACGAGGCGCTCTACAAGGGCAAGGACACCTATCGCGGCATCGACCAGCCGACCCGGGACAACTGGGGCATCGCGGTCAACTTCACACCGACCTGGTACCAGGTGTTTCCCGGCGTCGACCTCAACGCGCCGATGTCCATCAACGTCGGCCTCGACGGCGTGTCACCGGTGTCTGGCGGCGGTGCCAAAGACACCGGTAACTACGCCATCGGCCTCGGCGCCGTTGTGTACAACAAATACTTCGTTGATCTGAAGTACGTGGATTCCTTCGGCAAGACCGACAAGTGCGACGCCAGCGGTCTGAGCACCGGCGCGGCCAATGCCGGCAGCGGCGACGGCTCCACACCCAATGCCTTTAGCGGCAATGAAAACTACGCGTGCTACGGCGGTGGCTACTCGGCCTTCTCCGGTGGGGGTGCCACGACCGAGGACCGTGGCGCCGTTTACCTGACGATGAAAACCACTTTTTGATTCACCACTGATTTGCTCAATGCAAGCAGGAGAATAACAAGATGAAATTTGTAAAAACCGTGTTGGCCGCTTCGCTGGCCATGGTCCTTGCCGCCCAGGCACAGGCCGCTGTTTCACCCCAGGACGTTGCGAAACTCGGCAGCAGCCTGACCTTGGTGGGCGCCGAAAAGGCCGGGAACGCTGATGGTTCCATCCCCGCCTACAACGGTGGCCTGACCACGCCGCCGGCCAGTTTCAAAGCCGGCGACAGCATGCGTCCGGACCCGTTCGCCAACGAAAAACCGCTGCTGGTAATCGACGGCAAGAACGTCGATCAGTACAAGAATATGCTCAGCGCCACCACGGTCGAACTGGCCAAGCGCTTCCCGACTTTCCGTGTCGATGTATTCCCGACTCACCGCACCGTCTCGCTGCCCCAAGCCATCCTGGATAACGGCGTGAAGAACGCCAGCGGCGCCAAGTCGCTCGAAGGTGGACTGGCCATCGACAACGTGCTGCCGGGCGCACCGTTCCCGATCCCGCAGTCGGGCAACGAAGCGATGTGGAACTTCCTGTTGCGTTATCAGGGCGTGAGTATCAACACCAAGTACGACTCGTGGAACGTCGATTCCGCTGGCGTTGCGAGCCTGGCGATCACCGGGCAGGCGTTCATTTCCTATCCGATCTACGAAAACCTGACGCAGCCGATCAGCAGCGCCGATGTGTACTACCAGATGAAGCTCTCTTACACCGGCCCAGCGCGCCGGGCCGGTGAAGCGATCATGCTCAAGGACGCCGCCAACCCGTTGCAGCAACCACGTCGCGCCTGGCAGTACTTGCCGGGCCAGCGTCGGGTGAAACTGGCGCCGAACCTGGCCTACGACACGCCGAACCCTGGCACCGCCGGCGCGGGCACCTACGATGACGTGTTCGTGTTCAACGGGGCGCTGGATCGCTATGACTGGAAGCTTACGGGCAAGCAGGAAATGATCGTGCCCTACAACACCTACAAGCTGACCTACGTCCAGGATCCGAAGTCGCTGACCACCGCCAATCACCTCGCGCCGGACTTCGTGCGCTGGGAAAAACACCGCGTGTGGGTCGTCGAAGGCACCCTCAAGTCCGGTGCTCGCCACATCTACGCCAAGCGCCGCTTCTACCTCGACGAAGACAGCTGGACCGCTCTGGCTTCGGATCAATACGACGCCCGTGGCCAGCTCTATCGCGGTTCCTTCGCCTTCCTCAGCCAGAGCTATGACAAGCAGGTGCCGGACTCCACGCCGTTCATGATCTACGACCTGGTCGGCGGCACCTACAACATCAACGGTGTGGTCGGCCCTTACGGCGGCATCAAGTACATCGACCCGCTCTCCAAGGCGCAGTGGTCGTCGGAGTCCCTGGCCGGCGCCGGTATTCGCTGAGCCAACCGCAAAAACGCCCGCTCGACTCACTGCTCACGAGGCGGTGGGAGCGAGCGGGCGCCAGGTTTCAACGTCAGGCACACGGACGTGTGTCCCGGCGCGGTTTTCCGAAGAGGACGCGGTATGTGTTCGTATAAAAATTGTTTGCAGCTGGCGTTTGGCGTTGCGCTCGGCGTGTTGCAGGGCATCACCCACGCAGCCGACTACGTCGATGTGCTGGACCTGCCTGTCAGGGGCAGCCCCTTGGCCGTCAATAGTCCGTTGTCCGGTATGGCCCGCGCCGGTGAGCGCGTGATCGCCGTCGGCCAGCGTGGCCATATTCTATTTTCCGATGATTCCGGTCAGCACTGGCAGCAGGCCGCTGTGCCGGCCAGTGCCGACCTTACTGCGGTGAGTTTTCCGACCACCACCCAGGGCTGGGCGGTGGGTAACGATGGCGTGGTGTTGCACAGCAACGATGCGGGTGCGACCTGGCGCAAGCAACTGGACGGCCGCGAGATCGGGGCCTTGCTGGTCAAGCATTACGGCACGTTGGCCCGTGCAGAACCGGGCAACGAACAATGGTCATTGCTGGTCGCCGAAGGTGAGCGCCTGATGGCGCAGGGCGCCGACAAACCGTTGCTCGATGTCTGGTTCGCCAATGACCGCCTCGGCTATGTAGTCGGGGTGTTCAATTTGATCCTGCGCACCGAGGATGGCGGCCAGAGCTGGACACCGTTCCAGGACCGCACCGACAACCCGCAGGGCTTTCACCTCAACGCCATCGCCTCCACCGGCGATGCGCTGTACATCGCCGGCGAGCAGGGCTTGTTGCTCAAATGGGATGACGCAAAACAGCGCTTCGCCGCCATGCAGACACCTTATCAGGGCAGTTTTTTCGGTGTGCTCGGCAAACCTGGGGAAGCGCTCGTCTACGGCTTGCGCGGCAATGTGCTGCGCAGCACCGATGGCGGTTTCAGCTGGACCCCGCTGGACAGTGGCCTGCGCGTCAGCATCACTGCCGGCCTCGTCGACGGCCGTGGCAACTACCGCTTGTTCACCCAGGGCGGGCAGATGCTGGTCAGCCAGGGCACAGGCGCGCAATTGCAGCTGGTTCAGCAACGGGCACCGACACCGGTGACCGACGCCATTCAGTCCGCCGACGGTGCGCTGGTGGTGGTTGGCAGCCGTGGTGCACGGACGCTGTCCGTTGAATAAGCCCTCGAACCCTTAGAGCGAGAACCCAGACATGGGCCATACCAAACAAGAAACCATGCCGGTGATCCGCGATCTGCGGGACTTCGACCACCATTCCGGCAATCGGCTGGAGCGGTTGGTGTTCAACTATCGCCCGCTGTTCATGCTGCTGATGGCGCTGGCCACCGTGGTGCTGGGCTACATGGCCGCAACTCGCCTGGAGTTGCGTCCAAGCTTTGAAAAGATGATTCCGCAGAGCCAGCCGTACATCCAGAATTTCCTCGAAAACCGTCAGTCGCTGCGCGGTCTGGGTAACTCGGTACGAGTGGTGGTGGAGAACACTCAGGGCGATATCTTCGACCCCGCTTATCTTGACGTGCTCAAACAGGTCAACGATCAGCTGTTCGTCACCGAAGGCGTCGACCGCGCATGGATGAAATCGTTGTGGAGCCCGGCGGTACGCTGGACTGAAGTCACCGAGGAAGGTTTCCAGGGTGGCCCGGTGATGCCCGATACCTACCAGGGCAAGCCAGAAGAAATAGAACAGCTACGCCAGAACATTTCCCGTGCCGGTATCGTCGGCAGTCTGGTGGCCAGCGACTACAAATCGAGCATGCTGATCGTGCCGCTGCTGGACAAGGCCACGGCCAGCGGTCAGCGCATCGACTACCACGCCTTTTCGCAGATGCTCGAAGAGCAGTTGCGCGACAAGATCGAGTTCGCAGGTAGCAGCGCTGCACGCAAGGCCGGGGAGGAGGGCAAGGGCCAGTACAAAGTCCGGGTGATCGGTTTCGCCAAACTGATGGGCGACCTGATCGACGGCCTGATCCAGGTGATGATGTTCTTCGGCCTGGCCGTCGCCACTTCGCTGATCATCATTTACACCTACACCCGTTGCATGCGCAGCACCTTGCTGGTGGTCGGCTGCTCGCTGATCGCGGTGGTCTGGCAACTCGGCATCGTCGCCTGGCTGGGCTATGCCATCGATCCTTACTCGGTACTCGTGCCTTTCCTGATCTTCGCCATCGGTGTGTCCCACGCGGCGCAGAAAATGAACGGCATCATGCAAGACATCGCCCGTGGCACCCACAGACTGATCGCCGCACGCTACACCTTCCGCCGTCTGTTCATTGCCGGCGTCACCGCGCTGCTGGCCGACGCTGTCGGGTTCGCGGTGCTGATGCTGATCGACATTCCGGTGATCCGCGACTTGGCGATCACCGCCAGTATTGGTGTGGCGGTGCTGATTTTTACCTCGCTGTTGCTGATGCCGGTGGCGCTGTCTTATATCGGCGTCGGCACCAAGGCGGCCGAGCGTGCGCTGAAAATCGACACGCGCGCAGAAGGGCACAAAGGCTTCGGCAAACTGTGGGACTTGCTCGACCGCTTCACCACGGCCAAATGGGCCACGGGGGCGGTATTGGTCGCGGTATTGATGGGCATTGGCGGCTTCATGGTCAGCCTGCAGCTGAAGATCGGCGACCTGGAAAGTGGCGCACCGGAGTTGCGTGCCGACTCTCGCTATAACCGTGACAACGCCTACATCACCAGCCACTACGCGCTGTCCAGCGACCTGTTCGCGGTGATGATCAAGACCGCGCCGGAAGGCTGCTTGAACTACAAGACGCTGGTCCTCGCCGACCGTCTGGCCTGGGAGCTGCAGCAGTATCCGGGCGTGCAGGCGACGGCTTCGTTGGTCAACGCGGTGCGCCAAATCACCGCCGGTACTTATGAAGGCAACCCCAAGCTCAACAGCATCCAGCGCAATCAGGACGTGCTGAACTACGCCGCGCAGCAAGCCTCGGTCAACTCCCCGGAGTTGTTCAACACCGATTGTTCGCTGATGCCGGTGATCACCTTCCTCAAGGATCACAAGGCCGAGACGCTGGATGCCGTGGTGGGCATCGCCGAAAAATTCGCCCGGGAGAACAACAGCGAAGATCGCCAGTTTCTGCTGGCGGCCGGGTCGGCCGGGATTGAGGCGGCGACCAACATTGTGGTGCGCGAGGCCAATCGCACCATGCTGCTTTACGTCTATGCGGCGGTGACGCTGTTCTGCCTGATCACCTTCCGCAGTTGGCGCGCGACGCTGGTGGCACTGTTGCCACTGGTGCTGACCTCGATCCTTTGCGAGGCGTTGATGGTGGTCATGGGCATTGGCGTGAAGGTCGCGACCCTGCCGGTGATCGCCCTCGGCGTGGGCATCGGCGTCGACTACGCCCTGTACTTGCTCAGCGTGCAATTGCACTTCCAGCGCCAGGGTTTGCCTTTGTCCCAAGCCTACCGCAACGCCGTGTCGTTCACCGGCCGGGTGGTCGGGTTGGTGGGCATCACCCTCGCGGCGGGCGTGGTGTGCTGGGTCTGGTCGCCGATCAAGTTCCAGGCCGACATGGGCATCCTGCTGACCTTCATGTTCCTGTGGAACATGCTCGGCGCGCTGATTCTGATCCCGGCCCTGTCGTACTTCCTGCTGCGCGAACGGACCCCTGAGTCCGGTGCCGTTGCGGTAGCCGAAAACACTGAATCCACTGAACGTCCTGGCATGTCGCATGCCCTGACCACTTCCGAGTAAGCCAACAATGTCTGATTACAAAGCTCCTTTGCGCGACATGCGCTTCGTACTCAACGAGGTTTTTCAGGTGTCCCGGCTATGGGCCCAATTGCCTGGCCTGGCCGAGGTGATTGATGAAGAAACCGCCGCCGCAATTCTTGAAGAGGCCGGCAAGATCAGCGCCGAAGTGGTCGCGCCGCTGAACCGCAGCAGCGACGAGCAGGGCTGCACCTGGAACAACGGCGCGGTCACGGCTCCGGACGGTTTTGTTGCGACCTACCAGGCATTCGCCGAAGGCGGTTGGGTGGGGGTTGGTGGCGACCCGCAGTTCGGTGGCATGGGCATGCCCAAGGCCATTTCGGCTCAGGTCGAGGAGATGGTCAACTCGGCCAGTCTGTCGTTCGGCTTGTACCCGATGCTCACCGCCGGTGCGTGCCTGTCGATCAATGCCCACGCCAGTCAGGAACTGAAGGAACGCTATTTGCCGAACATGTATGCCGGCACCTGGACCGGTTCAATGTGCCTGACCGAGGCGCATGCCGGTACTGACTTGGGCCTGATTCGCACTCGCGCCGAACCCCAGGCCGACGGCAGTTTCAAGATCAGCGGCAGCAAGATTTTCATCACCGGCGGCGAGCACGACCTGACCGAAAACATCATTCATTTGGTGCTGGCCCGATTGCCGGATGCACCGGCCGGTCCCAAGGGAATTTCGCTGTTTCTGGTGCCCAAGGTGCTGGTCAATGACGATGGCTCGCTGGGCGAGCGCAACTCGCTGTCCTGCGGTTCCATCGAGCACAAGATGGGCATCAAGGCATCCGCCACCTGTGTGATGAATTTTGACGGGGCGACTGGCTGGATTGTCGACGCGCCGAACAAAGGCCTCGCGGCAATGTTCACGATGATGAATTACGAACGCCTTGGCGTGGGCATCCAGGGCCTGGCGTTGGGTGAGCGCTCGTACCAGAACGCGGTTGAATACGCCCGTGACCGTCTGCAAAGCCGTTCACCGACCGGCGCGCAGAGCAAGGACAAGGCCGCCGATCCGATCATCGTGCATCCGGATGTACGACGCATGCTGTTGACCATGAAAGCCTTGAACGAGGGCGGGCGTGCGTTCTCCAGCTACGTGGCGCTGCAACTGGATACCGCCAAGTACAGCGATGACGCGGCAACCCGCACCCGCGCCCAGGAACTGGTGTCGCTGCTGACCCCGGTGGCCAAGGCGTTCCTCACCGACATGGGGCTGGAAACCACGGTGCACGGCCAGCAGATCTTCGGCGGCCACGGCTACATTCGCGAATGGGGCCAGGAGCAATTGATTCGCGATGTGCGCATCACCCAGATCTATGAAGGCACCAATGGCATCCAGTCGCTGGACCTGGCTGGGCGCAAAATCGTTGGCAGCGGCGGGGCACTCTACCGGCTGTTCGCTTCGGAAATCCGCAAGTTTACCGCCAATGCCTGCGCTGACCTCGGCGAGTTCACCAAACCGTTGAACGCCGCCGTGGACACCCTCGACGAACTGACCGCATGGCTGCTGGACCGAGCCCAGAGCAACCCGAATGAAATCGGCGCGGCTTCGGTCGAGTACCTGCACGTGTTCGGCTACACCGCGTACGCCTACATGTGGGCGCGAATGGCCAAGGCCGCCATGAGCACGCATTCCAAGGATGATTTTTACGCCAGCAAACTGGTCACCGCACGTTTCTACTTCGCCCGGTTGCTGCCACGCATCCACTCGTTGAGCGCGTCGGCCAAGGCCGGCAGCGAGTGCCTCTATGCGTTGCAAGCTGATCAGTTCTGAAAGGACAAGGAACCACAACCATGATGGCGACAAAAATAATTCCGCCCGCCGATGGCGCCTATGCCTATCCCTTGCTGATCAAGCAATTATTGCTGTCTGGCGTGCGCTACGAACCGGGCCGGGAAATCGTCTACGCCGATAAACTGCGCTACAGCTACCAGACCCTCAACCAGCGGATCCGCAGGCTGGCCAACGCCTTGACCGCTGCCGGCGTCAAGGCCGGTGATACCGTGGCCTTGCTCGACTGGGACAGCCATCGCTACCTGGAATGCTTCTTTGCGGTACCGATGATCGGTGCGGTGCTGCATACCGTGAACATTCGTCTTTCGCCGGATCAGGTGCTCTTCACCATGAACCATGCCGAGGACGACCTGGTGCTGGTGCATGATGATTTCCTGCCGCTGGTTGAACAGATTCAGGGCCGGCTTGAAACCGTCAAAGGTTACCTGCAGCTCACGGACGATACAGCAATCGATACGTGGTTACCGGTGCTGGGGGAGTATGAAAACCTGTTGTCCAGGGCCGCAGACCAGTACGACTTTCCCGATTTCGATGAAAACTCGGTGGCGACCCTTTTCTACACCACGGGCACCACAGGCGACCCTAAAGGCGTGTATTTCACCCACCGCCAATTGGTCCTGCACACCTTGAATGCCGTGGGCACTTTGGGCGTCTATCAAGGCCTGCCGTTGCTGCGTTCCGATGATGTGTACATGCCCATCACCCCGATGTTTCACGTGCATGCCTGGGGTGTGCCTTATGTCGCCACCCTGATGGGGCTCAAACAGGTGTACCCCGGCCGCTACGAACCCAACAGCCTGGTCAGGCTGTATCGTGAGGAAAAGGTCACTTTTTCCCATTGCGTGCCGACCGTTTTGCAAATGATCCTGAACTGCGAAGAAGCGGCACAGACCCGTTTCGATGGCTGGAAAATGCTCTTGGGTGGCAGCGCACTGACGCTGGGAATTGCCAGCGAAGCGAGTGCCAAAGGTATTCAGGTGCACAGCGGTTACGGCATGTCGGAAACCTGCCCATTGCTGTGCCTGACGTACCTGCGTGATGAAGACCTCGAACAATCCACGCAAGCCCAACTGGCCATCCGCATCAAGACTGGCACGCCGGTGCCGATGGTCGACCTGAAAATCATCGATGCCAATGGCAATGACGTTGCCCATGACGGCGAGTCTCTGGGCGAGATCGTGGTGCGCGCACCCTGGCTGACCCAAGGCTATTTGAAGGAGCCCGAAAAGGGTGCCGAGCTTTGGCACAATGGCTGGATGCACACCGGCGATCTGGCCTCCATTGACGCCTTGGGAGGGGTGGAAATCAAAGATCGAATCAAGGATGTCATCAAGACGGGCGGGGAGTGGATCAGCTCCCTGGAACTGGAAAGCCTGATCAGCGAACACGCGGCGGTGATGTCGGTCGCGGTCGTGGGCATTGCCGATGAGCAATGGGGTGAACGGCCGATGGCGCTGGTGGTGTGCGAGCCTGGGCAGTATCTCGACAGCAAGATTTTGGAGGTGCACCTGCAAGGGTTTGTCGAGCGTGGCCGCATCAACAAATGGGCGATCCCCAAGCAGTTCAAGTTCGTCGCCGAGATCCCCAAAACCAGTGTCGGGAAGATTGATAAGAAGCTGATCCGGCAAGCGAATTGAGCTGAAAGATGCTCACCTCGCCAACCCTGTGCCAATTTCGTCATCCCTCGCGCCCAAACCCATCAAGCCACACCTCTGCGGATAGACCACGCTGAGCGGTCTGTCCAAGGAGATGAGCATGATCCGACTGACCCTGATTCAAGCCCGCGAGTTGGCCGAATCGATCCTGTTGCACAACGGTTTCAACCTTGCCCACACGCAAGCGGTGGCGGCGACGGTGATCGCCGGAGAGCGCGATGGCTGTGCCTCCCACGGTTTGTACCGGATTCTGGGCTGCGTGAATTCCCTGCGGGCCGGCAAGGTGTCGGCCGATGCCGAGCCGCAGGTGGTCGACCAGGCGCCGTCGATCGTGCGGGTGGACGCAGGGGGTGGTTTCTCGCAATTGGCGTTTCAGGCGGGGCTTGGGTTGCTGGCGGAGAAAACCCGAACCAACGGGATTGCGGCGTTGGCGATCAATCGCTGTGTGCATTTCTCGGCGCTGTGGGTGGAGATCGAGCAGTTGACCGCCGTTGGTTTGGTGGCGTTGGCGTGTAATCCGAGCCATGCCTGGGTGGCACCGGCCGGGGGACGTGTGCCGGTGTTTGGCACCAATCCCATTGCCTTTGGCTGGCCGCGGGCGGGGCAGGATCCATTTGTGTTCGACTTCGCCACCAGTGCGATTGCCCGTGGGGATATCGAGTTGCATCGGCGTGCCGGCAAGGCGATTCCCGAGGGGTGGGGCGTGGACGCTGAAGGCCGGCCGAGCACCGATGCCAACGTCGTGCTCGACAGCGGCGCGATGCTGACGTTCGGTGGGCACAAAGGTTCGGCGCTGGCGGCGATGGTGGAGTTGATCGCCGGGCCTTTGATCGGTGATTTGACCAGTGCCGAGTCGCTGGCCTACGACGCGGGCAGCAAGTCATCGCCGTACCATGGCGAGTTGATCATCGCGCTGGATCCGCGGCGTTTTCTGGGGGACGCCACTGAGGAACATTTGGCCCGGGCCGAGGTGTTGTTTCAGGGCATTGAAGGGCAGGGCGCACGCCTGCCGTCGCAACGGCGTTATGCGGCGCGGGCACGCAGTGTGGTGGAGGGAATACAGATTCCCGAGGCGCTGTACAACGATCTGACGGCCTTGCTCGTCTGATTGAATCAGAGTGCTCAACCCTGTGGGAGCGGGCTTGCCCGCGATAGCGGTGTGTCAGTCACGTTCAATTTGAAGGTGCCGACGTCATCGCGGGCAAGCCCGCTCCCACAGTTTTCGAGTGTTTGTTAAACCGGGTCGCGATGGCTGTTGCCATCAACCAGTCGCGCAATGCCCAGCGGATTGGCGTTTTTCAGGGCGTCGGGCAGCAAGGCGTCTGGGCAGTTCTGGTAGCACACCGGGCGCAGGAAACGCTCGATGGCCAGGCTCCCGACCGAAGTGCCGCGCGCATCGGAGGTCGCCGGATAAGGTCCGCCATGCACCATGGCATCGCAGACTTCAACACCGGTGGGGTAGCCGTTGAACAGTACCCGGCCGACTTTTTGTTCCAGCAGTACCAGCAGATCGGCGTATTCCTTCAGGTCCTGTGCTTCGCCAATCAACGTGGCGGTGAGTTGACCGTGCAAGCTGTTCAGCGCTTGTCGCAACTCGGCCTTATCGGCCACTTCGACGACGAGGGTGGTCGGGCCGAACACTTCTTCCTGCAACAGCGGATCACCCTTGAGCAGCAGACTGACGTCGGCCTTGAACAGTTGTGGCCGCGCTTGATTGCCGTGCTGATCCTGGCCCGCCAGATGGGTTATTCCCGGATGATCGAGCAAGGCCTGCACGCCTTTTTGGTAGCTGCCGAGGGTGCCGGCATTGAGCATGGTTTGCGCCGGTTGTTCGGCCATCAAGCTACTGAGCCGCGCGATGAAAGCGTTGAAGTGGGGGGAGCGCATGCCGATCACCAACGCCGGATTGGTACAGAACTGACCGCAACCCTGGACCACCGACGCCACCAGTTCACCGGCGATTTTCTCGCCACGGGCGATCAGGGCTTCAGGCAATACCAGCACCGGGTTGATGCTGCTCATCTCGGCGAACACCGGGATCGGTTGTGGCCGTGCGGCGGCCATGTCACAGAGGGCGCGACCGCCTTTTAGCGAGCCGGTAAAACCGACGGCCTGGATCGCCGGATGCTTGACCAGCGCTTCACCGACGCCCGCACCGTAGATCATGTTGAACACACCTTTGGGCATGTCGGTTTGCTCGGCGGCACGGATGATTGCATCGGCCACGCGTTCGGCGGTCGCCATGTGTCCGCTGTGCGCCTTGAACACCACCGGGCAACCGGCGGCCAGGGCGGCAGCGGTGTCACCACCGGCGGTGGAAAAGGCCAGCGGGAAATTACTGGCGCCGAACACGGCCACCGGACCGACGCCGATCCGGTATTGGCGCAGGTCGACCCGTGGCAGTGGCTGACGTTCGGGCAAGGCGCGATCGATGCGCGCACCGTAGAAATCGCCCCGACGCAGAACCTGAGCGAACAGGCGCATTTGGCCGCTGGTACGGTTGCGTTCACCTTGAATGCGCCCGGTCGGCAGGGCGGTTTCGCGGGTGACCAGAGCGACGAATTCATCATCCAGGGCATCCAGTTGCGCGGCGATGGCCTCAAGAAATTCTGCACGGCGAGTTGCCGGCAAGTTGCGAAAGGCCGGGTAAGCGGCAGCAGCGGCCTGGGCGGCGGCGTCTACTTCTTCCACGGTGGCTTGCATGAACGAGTAGGGCAGTGCTTCGCCGGTACTTGCGTCGTGGCTGTGCAGGGTGATGCTGCCAGCGGCGCTACGGGCGCCGCCGATGTAGTTGTGGCCGATGATCTCGGGCATGGGAAAACTCCTGTCGGGAAAGGTGAGGCAGGACCGTTGAAGGTCAATCAAGGTGCTGAGTCGTGCGCTGTTTTGTGGCGAGCGAGCTTGCTCGCGTTGGGCTGCGTAGCGGCCCCAAAATAGCGGCAACAATTGCCTATTTTGCGAGTGCTGCGCACTCGAGCGGGAGCAAGCTCCCTCGCCACAAAGTGGGGTGTGACAGGTACAAGGCTCAAACCAACGAATCACCCCGACGCGCCATGGCCGGCGCGGCGCTATCCAGCGCAGCAATGCGTGCAGCCGATTCCGCATCCACCTGGTGCAATGACTTGCCACGGGTTTCCCGGGTCAGGCCGACGGCCACGATGGAAATCAACGCGGCGCCCACCAGGTACCAGGCGATGGGTGTCGAGCTGTGATATTTGTTGAGCAAGGTGATGGCGATCAGCGGGGCCAGGGAACCGGCGAAAATCGGCGCCACCTGGTAGCACAGGGAAAGTGCGGTGTAGCGCACGTGGGTCGGGAACATTTCGGCCATCAGCGCCGAGTAGGGCGCATAGGTCATCGACTCGATGCCCAGACCCAGGATGATGGCCGCCATGATCAGCCAGTTGTTGCCGGTGTCCATCATCGGGAAACCGATAAAGCCCCAGAACGCAGTGAGCACCGCGCCGGTCAGGTAGATCGGTTTGCGTCCCACTATGTCCGACAGATACCCCATCAACGGAATCAGGAAGAAGTGCACCAAGTGCGCGCCGAACATCAGCAGCAGAATTTCCGAGGTGTCCTTGTGCACCACCAGTTTCAGGTAAGTGATCGAAAAGGTAACCACGGTGTAATAGAGAATGTTCTCGGCAAAGCGTGCGCCGATCCCGACCAGCACGGCGCGCCAGTGATGACGCAGCACTTCGACCACACCCAACTGTTGCTGCTTGGTCTGTGCCTGACGGGCCTGGGCTTGTTTGAAGATCGGCGCGTCATCGACGCTGGTGCGAATCCAGTAGCCGATCAGCACCACCACCGCCGAGAACCAGAACGCCACGCGCCAACCCCAGGCGAGGAATTGTTCTTCCGATAGGTTCGACGACAACAGCAGCAGGGCGACGGTGGCCACCAGGTTGCCGGCCGGCACCCCGGCTTGCGGCCAACTGGCCCAGAAGCCTCGGCGATTATCCGGGCAGTGTTCGGACACCAGAAGAATCGCGCCGCCCCATTCACCGCCAAAGGCAAAGCCCTGGATCAGCCGCAGCAGCACCAATAGCACCGGCGCGGCATAGCCGATCTGGTCGAAGCCGGGCAGGCAGCCCATCAGAAAAGTCGTGATACCGACCACCACCAGGCTCAGTTGCAGCAGGCGTTTGCGGCCGAATTTGTCACCGTAGTGACCGAACACCAGACCACCCAACGGTCGAGCGAGAAAGCCGACCGCGTACAAGGCGAAGGCGGCGATGATGCCGTCAATCGGGCTGTCGGTCTGGCGGAAGAACAACTGGCCGAAGACCAGTGCCGAGGCAGTGCCGTAGAGAAAGAATTCGTACCACTCGGCAACGGTGCCGGCCATGGCGGCGGCCACTACGCGTTTGAGTCCCGAGGGGGTGGTTGCGTTTTGCGTGTGTAGAGGATTGGACATGCTGGCGTTTCCTGTAGAGGCGCAAAAACAGGCAGCCGGGCCGGGTCCGCAAAGACCCGCCCGGCAATCACTCAGAGACCGACGTCTGGCAACTCCGGACGGTTAGCCAGGGCCTTGGCCATGATCTGCTCGACGAACACCCGATCGGCTTCCGGCAGGGCCAGGCGTGGCGGACGGGTCAGCGCGCTGCCGCGACCGGCGATGGCTTCGCAGAGCTTGATGCATTGCACCAGGTCGGCGCGGGCATCGAGGTGCAGGATCGGCATCAGCCATTCGTAGATCGGCATGGCTTCGGCGAAGCGACCGGCCTTGGCCAGGCGGAAGATGGTTTCGCCTTCTTTCGGGAACACGTTCGACATGCCCGAGACCCAGCCTTCGGCACCCACCGCGATGCTTTCCAGCACCACGTCGTCGAGACCGGCGAACAGCACGAAACGGTCGCCGACTTCATTGCGCACGTCGATGAAACGACGGGTATCGCCGGACGAATCCTTGAAGCACACCACGTTGTCGCAGTCGGCCAGGGAAATCAGGATGTCCGGGGTGACGTCGTTTTTGTAGATCGGCGGGTTGTTGTAGACCATCAACGGTACGTCGGCATTTTTCGCCACGTAGCGGTAGTGCTCGGCGGTCTCGAACGGCTTGGAACCGTAGACCAGCGCCGGCATCAACATCACGCCGTCGACGCCGACCCGGCGCACGGCATTGGCGACCTTGGCCGCTTGCACGCTGGTGAACTCGGCCACACCGCAGATCACTGGCACGCGGCCGCGGGAGGCGTCGACCGCGACTTCGGTCACGGCGATTTTTTCTTCGGCGGTCAATGAGGTGTTTTCCCCCACCGAACCGCACACCACCAGGCCCGATACGCCGTCACGGATCACGTTGGAAATCACCTGATGGGTTTTTTCCAGGTTGATGGAAAAGTCATCGTTGAATTGAGTGGTCACCGCGGGGAAGACGCCACTCCAGTTAATACGCTTGCTCATTGTTGCCTCCGGTTCGTTAATTGTATTTCGTATACGATATTTTAAATACCAATGACTCGGCTAGTGTTTTTTTCAATTAGTCAGGTTTTTTTTGTGGGGTGAAATCCCTGTGGTGAGAGAGCTTTTGTGGCGAGGGAGCTTGCTCCCGCTGGGTTGCGCAGCAGCCCCAATGCTGTAATCGCGGTATGTCTGAAACAACCGATGCTCTGGTTTTACGACTGCTGCGCAGCCGAACGGGAGCAAGCTCCCTCGCCACAAAAGCTGGCCTAGCCACAAAAGCTCTTCGCTTCGACGTCAGGCACCCGGCCAGGTGTCAGACAAGCGATAGCCCTGTGGCCACGGATCGCTCGGATCGAGCAGCAATTGGTGGGTGCCGGTGATCCATGCGCGGCCAGAAATGCACGGGTAGATCGCCGGGCGTCCGGCCACTTCGGTCAGGGAATCGATGCGGCAGTGGAATTCGGAGCCGATGATCGAACGGCCAATAAAGCGCTCGCCCACCTGCATCAAACCCTTGGCCTGCAGCACCGCCATGCGTGCCGAGCAGCCAGTGCCGGTGGGCGAGCGGTCGATTTTGCCGGGTTGAATCACCACTGCGTTGGCGCCAGTGGCGATGCCGTTTTCAACGACGATGGGCGCGGCAATCTGGCAGAAGGAAATATGTGACCACTCGGGGTTCAGCGGATGGACGAAGCCCAATTGTTCATTGGCTGCGCGAGTGATTTTCAACCCTACCGCCACCAGGTCGGCAGCCTCATCAGGACGAATGGAAAAGCCCAGGCGTTCAGCGTCAGCGATCACAAAGCTGTCGCCGCCATACGCAGTGTCGACCTGCAACGAGCCGAGGCCTTCGACTTCGATCCAGGCGTCGAGGCGGTCAGCGAAGGAGGGTACGTTCTTGATTTCTACCCGCTCGACCTTGCCATCACGGCAATCGGCCACGGCCTCGATCAGGCCGCCGGGCGCTTCGAGCACCAGTCGGGTTTGCGGTTCGGTCATCGGCAGAATGCCGCTGTCCAGCAGCACCGTGGCGACGCACAGCGAATTGGAACCGGACATCGGTGGTGTGTCCGCCGGTTCCATGATGATCCAGGCCATTTGCGCCCGAGGATCCTTGGCCGGCACCAGCAGATTGACGTGACGGAACACGCCGCCGCGAGGCTCGTTGAGCACGAAGTTGCGCAGTGTCTGATCTTTGGCGATCCAGCGCGATTGCTCCCACACAGTGGCGCCCGGTGGTGGGGCGACACCGCCGACGATCACATCGCCGACTTCGCCTTCGGCGTGGCAGCTGACTACATGAATCACTTTCGATGAGCGCATGGTTTGCTCCTTCTATTGCCTGTCGAGGCCTCATCGCGGGCAAGCCCGCTCCCACAGGGTTTGATGGTGTACACAAAATTGGTGGCCAACACAGATACCTGTGGGAGCGGGCTTGCCCGCGATGGGGCCATCCGTTACTTCACCGATTTCAGAAAAGCCGCCGTTTCCGCATGCACCGGATTACCAATCACCTGATCCGGCGAGCCGATCTCGTGCACCAGGCCATTGCGAAAGAACGCCACGCGGTCGGAGACATCGCGGGCAAAGCGGATTTCGTGGGTCACCAGCACCATGGTCATACCGTCTTCGGCGAGCATGCGCATGGTGTCCAGCACCTCGCCGACCAATTGCGGATCGAGGGCCGACGTGGCTTCGTCGAACAGCATGTAGTCCGGCGACATCGCCAAGGCGCGAGCGATGGCCATGCGTTGCTGCTGACCGCCGGACAACTTGCCGGGGAAGGTCTTGAGCTTGTCGCCCAGGCCCACATGGGTCAGTTGCTGCACTGCCAAAGCCTCGGCTTCAGCCTTGCTTTTTCCCAAGACCTTACGCGGTGCCAGCATCACGTTTTCCAGCACTGTCAGGTGCGGAAAGGCATTCCATTGCTGGAACACAATGCCGATTTTCTGCCGCAGGCGATTGAGGTCGGTGGCGCTGTCATGGACCTCGACGCCGTCGACGCGAATGCTGCCTTTCTGGATCGGTTCCAGGCCGTTGATGCACATCAGCAGGGTCGATTTTCCGGAGCCCGAGCCGCCGATGATCGACACCACCTCGCCCTTGTTCACTGTCAGGCTGACACCCTTGACCACGGCGAGGTCGCCGAAGGATTTATGTACGTTGTCGATCTCAATCATTTTCTTGCCACCTTCTTTCCAGACGAGCGCCCAGGCGTGCGACCACCAGGCTCATGACGTAGTAAATAAGGCCCGCGATGCACAGCACCAGCAACGGTTCCTGGATGCGGGTGACGATGGTTTGCGAGGCGCGCAGCAGTTCGACGATGCCGATCCACATCACCAGCGCGGTGTCTTTCATCACGCCGAGCACCAGGTTCAGCCAGCCGGGGAAAGCCACTCGTGTGGCCATCGGCAGGACGATCCAGCGCAGGTCCTGCAAGAAACTCAGCCCCAGTGAACGACTGGCCCGGCGCACGGTGAACGGCACCGACAACACGCCAGCGCGCACGATCTCGGTGAAGTACGCGGCGGCGTAAACCCCCAGCACGATGCAGCCGACGCTGAAGGCGCTGATGTTCAAACCGACGATGCTTTTGAGTGAGTTGAACAGCACGAACTGGATCAGCAACGGCACGCTGCGAAACACGTCCAGCACCCAGGCCAGGGGCAAACTGGCCCGCGGCAACAAGGCCCGCAGAAGGCCGAAGAGCAATCCGGCGAGGGAGCCGAGCATGATCGACCAGAACGTCAGTTGCAGCGTGACCCAGGCGCCATTGAGCAGGAACAACAGGTCATTGGAGGAAAACCCGGTATTAAACATGCACAGCTCCTCAGTAACGGAACAACCGCCAGGCCATCAGCCGGGCTGCCGCGACGATCGCCTTGGCAATCAGGTAATACAGCACCGCTGCGATGGCGAAGAACTCGAAGGTGCGGAACGTTTTGACGTTGTAGTCCTGGGTCACGCCGGTCAGGTCATTGTTCAGCCCGACGATCACCCCCAGCGACGTCATCAGCACCGCCCAGACCATTTGGTTAGTCAGCGGGTAGAAGACGATCCGCAGCAGCTGCGGGACGATGATCATGCGGTAGGCCTGAAAGGCGCTCATGCCCAGCGAACGTGCGGCGCGCACTTGTGTGTCCGGGACGGCCTTGAGGCCACCGCGAAAGTTCTCCGCCAGATACCCGGCATTGTTGAAGGTGATCCCGGCCAGCAGGGCGAGCCATGAACTGACGTGCATGCCCAGCGAGCCGAGGCCGAAGTAGAGGACGTAGATCTGGAACAGCGACGGGGTATTGCGCGCGATCGATACCCAGCTGTTGCCGATGCCGCGCAGCAGCGGGTTTTTGCTTTCGCGCATCACGGTCAGGGCCAGGGCGATCAGCACACCGAAGATCATCGACAGCGCAGCGGTCTCGAAGGTGACGACGGCACCGGCCAGCATGTCCGGCAGGGCGCGCAGCGCTGAGCGCCATTGGAAGCTGTAATCAAACATGCGCAGGGCTCTCCATCAGGGCGGCAGGTTGTAACCACGCCGGCAGGCGCCCGCTGGCGGTGGCATTGCAGGCGGCATCGACGCATTCTTTGATGCTGGCGAAATGCACTTTGCGGCCCACCAGGCCGGGTGCGTAATGGGCGTATTTGCCGGAGTTGGTCATCAAGGTTTTTGCGGCCGGTGGGATCACCGGTTCGCCGAGCATGCACCAGCAGGTATCGGTGACCAGGGTGGCGCCGAAAGCTTCGATCACGGCGATATGTCCGGCTTCGCGAGCCTGCTCCAGCACGGCGCGGCCGCAGGTAATGGCGAGGACCACGTCAGGGTGTTTGTGCCGACCGAGGCAAAGCCGCGCGAGGTGGGAAAACTCGCTGAGGGAGAAATGCGGATTGCCCAGCGAGACCACATCCACCTGGCTGTCGTGGGCACTGTTGAGTTCGCGCCAGCTGACTAGCAGATCCTTCAAGAGGATGTGTTCCACCGGCACCCGGTTATCCGTGTCCAGCACTTGAGACGGGTCGATGGCCTCCGGGGTTATCCCGGCGATATGGAACAAGGGCGCGGCGGACGTGGTGGCAAATGCCGCGCCGAAAGCTTTGAGGTCGTCCAGGCTCGGGTTGCGGTTTTCCAACCCGCGCACCAGTGGAATCCGGCTGCCCGCCAGCGCGCCGATGTGGTAACCGAGCAGCGGGTAGAAGGCGTCGTCCAGTTCACCCAGAACGGGCAACTCGATCTGCAGTCGAGCCTTGCGTTGCGCGTCCAGATGGCAGCCGATCAACGGGGCGCGGCCAGTCAGCGCGATGCAGATGTCCAGGTAGTCCGGGTACTTCAGGGTGCGTGCGCCGAGCACGCTGTTGGCGTAAACCACTGCGTTGGATTCGGCCCAGACGATCTGCTCGCCAGCCTTCGGCGCGCTGTCGAGCAGGTAGGGCGCGCAGGTGAAACTCAGCTGTGCACCCATCGCCATATAGGCATCGCCCAAGGCACTGGCCGGTTCACCGAGAGTCGGGTCGATGCCCAGCTCGCGCCAGCGGCGCTGGTCCACGGAAATCGAATTGAGGGTGGTGGGCACTCGCACTGTTGCTCCCCATTGCACCAATTGTTGGGCAAAACGCAGGCTCGCCGGCCCCGTATAAATGCAGCCGTCGATGTGCGCCTGGGTGACATCCACCAGACGGCGGGCACCTTGCAGTTCGGCCATGCGCAGGACGATCTGCATCGCCATCTGCGCGGCCTTGCCATGCTGACCGTCGAGCAGCGCCCGGTCGTGTTCGGTGAGTTCGATCGCGGTGGCGATATCGGTGCTCGGCAAAGGGCTGTCGAGTGCCTGCCAGGCATCGTCCGGCAGGTGCTCGAACAGGCTCAGCGTTGAGTCCTCGACCCGAGCGAAAGCCTTGCCGCGCAGAGCGGCGAAGGCCTCCCGGCCGATGCACAGCACCGGCAGGGAACGCTCGAAAATGGTCTGTGCCACGAGCACGCCCAGGGTCAGGATCTCATCGGGCTCGGCCAGCACCAGTGCAGCCGGTGCGTGACCGTTACTGATCAGTTCCATCAACACGCTACTGCCGGTGCACGAGCCGCGACCGCTGGGGATGGCCAACACGCGGCCGGCCAGGTATTCGCCGCTGAGCGGGTGGTGACGGTCAATGATCTCTCCGCTGTACGGATCGACCCCGCCCCAGAAACTCAACCCGATATCGGCGAACAGCAGGGCGCCCTCGGCGGCGCCCGCGACCAGGCTGCGACCGGTCAGAGAAGTGGGCCTAGGCATGCCGGACACCTTAGTAGTAGACCTGTGGCACGGTCAGGTTGGTCGGCGATATTTCAGTGCCGACCCATTTGACGAACAGCTCCTTGTAACGACCGGTGCGCACCTGCTGGTTGACGAACAGGTTGAGGTAATTGAGCAGGCCATACTCGTTGCGCTTGGCGCCGAGGGAGACGTAGTCGATCACGTACGGCGCGTTACCGGCGACTTTCAGGTTTTTGTATTTGCCGGATTTGAGGGTGGCGGCGGCCACAGTGTTGGTGACCACGGTGGCGTCGATATGGCCTTGGGCGACTGCCAGCAGAGTGTCGTTCTGTGACTGATAGGCGCGGAAGGTGCCGGTGCCCCAGCTCTTCACGTCTTTCTCCAGGGCGATGGCCTCATAGGTGCCGCTGGTGTTGCCCACGGGCTTGCCCTTGATGTCATCGAAGCTGTTGATGCCGGTGTCGTCGCGGGTCAGCACCACCATCTGGAAGGCAAAATAAGGCACGGTGAGGCCGACGGTCTTGGCCCGTTCGAGGGTGTCGGAGGTGGAGGCGACGATCACGTCGGCCCGCCCGGAGACCAGCGCCGGAATGCGGTCCGGGAACGGCGTCTCGACCACTTCGGCCTCGACCCCAAGGATTTTCGCCAGGTCATGGCAATAGTCCACGTCGAAACCGGCCGGGTTGTTGCCCGCATCGCGAAAACCCATGGGCGGGAAGTCCAGGGTCACAGCGCAGCGCAGCTTGCCCGAACCAATGATGTCGTCGAGCTTGTCGGCCTGGGCGGTGGCGATAAAGGAGGTACTGAGAACAGCGCTGAGGGCTACGGCAAATGCGGGGTTTTTCATAGAGGCCTCGTTGGTGTGAAGTGCTGTTGGATATCGTATTGGGGATTTCGTATACGATATTAACAATAGCAATCAACGTGCCTATTTCCAGGGAGAAGCGCGAATTAATCGTCAGCCCTTGAAGTAGAGGTGTTGTGGTGGCGCAACTGGAGGGGACTGACGCTGTGAAGGCTTTGGCCCGCAATGGCGGGTGTTACAGATGGGAGCAATGATTGTGCGGGGCGCCCCTTTAAGGAACACCGGCGCCCTGCGATCTTCTGATCGACCCACCCTTTACCCGGATACACCCCATGTGGCGAGGGAGCTTGCTCCCGCTGGGCCGCGAAGCGGCCCCAATCCCGGCAATCACGGTTTTTCAGACATACCGCATGCTCAGGCTTTGCGACTGCTGCGCAGCCGAGCGGGAGCAAGCTCCCTCGCCACAAAAGGCCTGTGGCCTCAGATCAATGGTCAGGACGGCGGATCGAGGTTATCCAGCACCCGATTCACCGCCAGCTCCCCGAGCATGACCACCGATTGAATCCCCAACATCATGTTGCGATGTGGCATGTCCATCAATCCGGCGAACTCACTGAGCATCATGCTCGCGGACGCCAGGGATTCGCAGGCGTTAACCAGCAGGGTTTCGTTATCGACCTCGGTGCCGACGTGGTAAATGGTGCTGGGTTTGCGCTTGGTGTCTTTGGGGATGGGCGGCTTGAGGTAGTGATCGAGGGCGCGGTCGGCGGCTTCGTTGAGTTTTTTGGAATCGAGGGATTCGTAGGGGGATGTCGGATCGGTTTCAGGTGGGTTGGGTGTGGCTTTGAACATAGTAATGCTCCTTGATTAGTGGAGCCGCCACGGTTCGCTGCGAAACGAAGATAGGTGGCAGCTGTACGCAGGTTCGCAGACCGGGAATCAAGGAACCCGGCAGACCCGAAGATCTCCCGCGCACAGCCGCCATAACGCAATTCAGCGAACGAAAAACGTCATCTGAAAAGGAACGGTGGCGCTGTGCGCCTTGATTGACCCGGGCTGCGAAACCCGATCGCTGTTTTTCAGCGACCCGGAAACGATAGAGCCCGGCCTCAAGGCGTACAAGCCGGCGGATTCTGGCGTAGTCGTAGGCAACGGCGCAAGGATGTGTAGCCTGGGTGAGTGTCTGGAAGTGTCATTTAAACAGTGCTTGTTTAGCGGTCTGACACGAGCCTTGTGGTGGAGGGGCCTGCCTCTTCGCGAGCAAGCCCGCTCCCACATTTGATCTCAGGCGTACACAAACAGTGTGTACACCGAAGATCCCCTGTGGGAGCGGGCTTGCTCGCGAAGACTGACTCACAGACGCCGAACGTCCTCAGTCCTTCCACGCCCCGGCATAGAGCCGTCCAGGCGATTTGCAGTCCGCAATGCCGTGTGGTTAGCTGCCGGCACTCCCCAGCCCTTTGACTACCGAAGCCATGATGAACTTTACCCAGCCTCGTTTGAGATTGCTGTCGATACTGGCCGTGACCCTGTTAGTGGTGGGCTGTACGTCCTACTACCTGTTTCGCCAGAGCAGTGCGTCGGCAAGTGACAACTTCACCGCTGAGGACATGAACGAAGGCGGCGTAGAGGACATCGGCACGCTGGCACTGCCTGACGTGGAAAAGCGTCTGAATTACTTGATCCATGACACGGGTGAAACCCTCAGCGCTTTGGAGCTGGTCATTGAATCGGAATTTAGCCTGACCGTTGACGGAGCCAAGCCTGCCAGCGAGCAGGAGCTGCAATACGAGGAGCTGTTTGTCCCTTTCACCAGTGCGCAGGTGAAAACTGCTCTGGCGTCGATCCAGGACCTGCGTTTTGCGCAGAAGCTGTTTGCCGATGGTTCCGAATTGAGGTTTGACACCAGCAGCCTTGATCCTCTCTGGAAGCGCGCCGCCACGCCGGATGAGTCGGTGGCCGAACAATACCGTCCGGAGCGCTTGCGTTTTCGAGATGGCAGCGAGAAAAACTTCGCCGATATCAGGGTGCAGTCCAAGATCGAGCCGGACGATAGTGTGCCGTCCCCTGAACCCATCGCACTATCGGTCAACAAACCCTTGGCGAGTCTCGGCCTGACGATCGCTTACCGCAGCTACCCGGCGTTCAAAAAAGTGGTCTTGGACAAGGACCACCCTAAGGTGACCCTGGACGACGGCCAATATTTTCAGCTCACAGCCCTCGGTGACTCCAGCGCCTCACTGCGGCTGAGTACGCCCAAAAAGTCGACCTTCGTGGTGCAGGGTTTGACCGATGCGGGCAAGGCGCTATACAGCAACGGTAACAACACCCGTTCCTTCCCCTCGGAGGGCGATATTGCAGCGTTGCGTGACTTTCACAAAGCCCTGCTGCAGACCAAGGATGATCTCGAGCAGTTCAAGACCAGTCAGGCTGCACAACAACAGCTGGAGCATTTGACCAAGGATCTTGCCACCCGGGGAGGGCTGCTGAAAAACACCGAGGCCGACTACCGCTTCGAGGCTACCCCGCAACGTATCGTCATTCATGTGCTTGATCCGATGGAAGACAGCACCGCCGTTATCACCGAGGTACACAACGTCCTTGCGGAGCAAGCGCGTTACATCGCCCTTGACCGGAAATCCGATCGCTACGGCTTCATCGATCAGGCCGGACAGTGGTTGATCAAACCACGTTGGGCACAGGTGCAAGATAGCGTGGTGGCGGATATCTACACGTTGTTTACGCTGAAAAAGTCCAGCGACCCTCAATCGGACATGCAGGAAATGCGCGACCAACTCGCCTATTTCCCCGCTGGCAGCAATAAACTCGTAGACCTGCCGTTCGAATATATAACGGAGACAATGGACGATGGCCTGCTGCTGGTGGAGCGTGAAACCAACGGCCCCTATGGGCTCTACGACTCCAGGAATCACCGTTTCACGCTGCCGATGAAGTTCGTCAACCCCACCGTGAGCGGCAACCTGTTCATCGCCCGTCTCGGCAACAAAACGTACGCCACGGAGGGCCACTACGGCGCCTATACCCTGGACGGCAAGGAGGTTCTACCGCCGCAGTTTTCCGAGATCGAGCAAAACGGTGGTTACCTCTATACCCACTCAGCCGATCGGAGTCGTCAGGACGTTTTCGACCTGGAAGGTAAACGGATCAACCTCCAGGGTTACAACGTGATAGGTCGGTTTTTTGGCGAGCAGCCGCTGCTGGTGCAGGACGCTAAAAGCAGGAAATTTGCTTTTATCAACCGCCAAGGGACGCTGCTGCCCATCAAGTTACCGTATGACGAGGTGGAGCCGTTTTCCAACGGTATGGCGGTGGTCGGGCGTGATCGCAGCTATGGTGCCATCGACCTGGCCGGCAGGTTGCAGATTCCGCTGGAATACAATCGGATCAACTCATTTCAAACCCGCTACGCAGCCGCCGTCCCGGTCGGCAGTAGTAGTGGGCTGGTGTTGATCAGTCAAAACAACCAACAGGTCAAGAAACTCGGTTCCTACACCAGCCTGAAAGTCTCTGATAACGGCAACGAAGCCCGTTACTACGTGGAGGATCCGAGCAACCCTGACGAGTCTCTGGTCTATGACGCCGATGGCAATCTCGTGCAGAAAGAAGAATAAGGGTACGCCTCTGAATGGCATGGAATGGACCTTGGTGCTCGAAGCGCAGCCATACCCTTCCTGCGGGAGCATCCACCTAACGCTGATTATCCCGAAACTGACTCGGCGAAAGACTGGTCAACGCCCGAAACTGCCGGCTAAAAGCACTATGGTCGGTGTAACCGCAGCGCAGGGCGATTTCGGTGATCGGCAGGTCGGTGTGCAGTAACAGCCGCGAACCTTCTTCCAGGCGCGCCTTGTGAATCATCTGCCGTGGGGTGAGCTGGAATACCCGTTTGCAGTGACGCTCCAGTTGCGCCACGGAGTAGCCGGCGATGGCGGTCAGTTCGGCGAGGCTGATGGCGCGGGCGAAGTGGCTGCGGATGTGCGCATCCACGGCGGCGAGTTTCTGGAAGGCGGGATGGTTGGACTGGGGTGATTGCAGGTCGCGGGAGATCCCGGCCAGGCCAACGATGTGACCCTGTTCATCCTGCAAGGCGAGTTTGTGGGTCAGGCACCAGATCGGCTGGTTGCCGTAATACAGGTGCAATTCCAGTTGATCGGACAGTTCGCGGCCGCTGGACAGTACCCGCCGATCCTGTTCGGTGTACAGCGGGCCAAAGCGTTCCGGGAAGACCATTTCAGCGGTGCGCCCCAGCAGCTCCTCGCGATGTTTGAAACCGCAACGCCGGGCCAGGGTCTGGTTGACGAAGGCGTAGCGGGCTTCGCGATCCTTGATGAAAAACACCACGTCCGCCAGGGTATCGAGCAGCGGCGCAATCGGCTGCAGACTGTTGAGCAGCGTTGGCAGGTCGCAGGGTTTGAAGGTGCTGAGCGAGGGATACATGGCGCTGGGGTCTGATGGCGACCCCGGGATCATAGAGGCTCGACAGCGTGGCCGAAACCCCCGAGGGGGAATCAGGCCGGCGGGGTGTCGTCCAGGCACATCAAGGTCTCGATCCGCGCCGGGCTGAAGGGTGGGCGGGGCGCTGAAGGTTGCCAGCCGAATAGATGCTGCACCGCACCGCCACACACCCGGCCCTGACAGGCGCCCATGCCGCAGCGACTGGCCAGCTTGGCTTCGCGCCAGTCAGTGTGCCCGGCCAATGCGGCGTAAGGCACGTCTTCGCAGCGGCAGACCAGAGTGTCGGGTTGGGCCAGGGACTTGAGTTGCGGGTCGAGGGCGAATGCCTGATTCAGTGCCTTGGCGAAGCCCTGCCAGCGTGCTCGGCGTGGCCACAACTGGCGGGCCGCTTCAAGGTTACCGACCGCTGCGTGGCCAGCAATTGCACCTTCGACCAACGCCAGTTCACTGCCACCAAACCCGGTGCATTCACCTGCCGCAAAATGATCGGCGCGGCTGCCGGCCTGCCAGGCATCCACCGCCAACGCCCGACCTTCGATGGCATAACCCAGTGCCTGGCCCAATTGAATATTCGGGATCAAGCCGAAACCACAGGCCAGCCGATCACATTCCAGTTCGACGATTTTGCCTTGCTGTTGCAGGCGCACGCCTTCCAGACGGTCAGTGCCAAGGGCGGCCAACACATGAGTCGCGGTGCGGTAATGGCGGTCGAACAAACTGAACGATTGCAACCATTTGGCAGGCCAGCGGGGCAGTTGCGCGGCGAAACCAGCGACGGCAATGCGCGAGGCTTGCTCGGCGATGCGTTGTACCTGCGCGCCATGTTTTTTCGCGGTGGCGGCACTCGCCAGCAATAGCGGGCCGCTGCCGGCGATCACCACGCGCTCACCCTGCACCGGCACACCCGCCTTGATCAGCGCCTGTAAGCCACCGGCCCCGGTCACGCCGGGCAACGTCCAGCCGGGGAAGGGCAGCAGCAACTCGCGGGCGCCGGTGCACAGAATCAGTTTGTCGTAGCTGATCAACCAGCCGTCATCATCACCTTCGACCAGCAGTTGTTTCGGCCCGGGACTGGCGATCACCCGGGTGCCGGCGTGATGGCGGATGTTGCTGCAAGCCTGCAAACGCTCACGCAGGCGACGGGCCTGATCGGGCACGTTGGCTTGAGGGCCGTCACGCCAGATTTGTCCGCCCGGCAGCGGATTGTCGTCGAGCATGACGATGCGTGCGCCGCTGGGCGCAGCGGCAAGGGCGGCGGCCATGCCAGCGGGGCCGGCACCGACGATCAGCAGATCGGCGTATTCGTTCATGGACGTGTCTCCACCTGCATGCCGTCTCGGCACAGGGTTTGGCAAGCGAGGCGTCGTCGGCCGTCGATGGTTACCCGGCATTCCTGGCAAATGCCCATGCCGCACAGCGGTGCGCGGCGCTGGCCACTGACCGACGTGCGTGTGCAGCCGTCGCTGCCCAACGCCAAGGCAGCAGCGACGCTGGTGCCCTCGACAACCTTCAAGGCGCGGCCGTCCAGCAGCAATTCAGGCATAGGCAGGTTCTCCGAGAAAACGCTGGGGCAGATAGGGTTGTGCAGCCAGTGGCGGGGTTTCGTTGAACAGTTGCGCCACCAGCAAGTCGGCCGTGCCGGGGGCCGTGGTGACGCCCAACCCTTCGTGACCGACGGCCAGCCATAAGCCTTGGCGCTGTGGATGTTGGCCCACCAGCGGCAGACCGTCGGGGCTGGCGGCGCGAAAGCCGGTCCAGGCGCGGATGCCGTTGAGTCGGGCCAGCCCTGGCATGTACTCGGCGGCGCGCTTGAGCATTTTCGCGAGCATCCAGCCTTCGACCTGCGGGTCGGTGGTGCCGAATTGCCGCGAGGCACCGATGAACAATTGCCCGGTAGGACGCGGCTGAATATTGCAGGCGGTCGACGGCCCCGTGGCGTTGTGGGCGCTGGTGACGTAACCCAGTTCCACCAGGGTGTGGGTGACGGTGCGGGGGTAGCGGTCGGTAATCAGCAGGTGACCTTTTTTCGGTTCGATGGGCAACTCCGGGCACAGTTCGCTGGCCTGAATGCCGTTGGCCAACACCACCGCTTCGGCACTCAACCAACGACCGTCATCGAGGCATACGCGATTGCCGTCGACCGCGCTGACCCGCTCCCGACATTGACGAATGTTCGGCGTGTCGAGCATCCAACTGGCCGTCGCCGGCGCATAAAGAATGCCGTCGCCATTGATCAACAAACCGCCTTCCAGACCTTCGCGCAGTTCCGGTTCACGCTGGCGCAAAGCACTGGCGCTAATCAATTCGCACGCCACGCCTTGGGCTTGCAGGTTCAGGTATTTGCCATGGGCGACCGCCATTTCCTCGGCGTTGGCCGCCAGCCACAGCGTGCCGTTGTTGCGGTAGGCGCAGCCGTCGGGCAGGTCCGGCGCCAATTCGCGCCAGCGTTGCAGGGAATATTGACTCAGGGCCAGTTCGGCCGGGTTGTCGTCGAGCACCAGCAAGTGGCCCATGCCCGCCGCCGTCGCACCGTGCAGGCCGGCGTCCAGCACCAGCACCTGCAAGCCACGACGGGCCAGCGCCTGGGCACAGGCGGCGCCGATGATGCCGGCGCCGATCACGATCACATCGGCCACAAGGCCCTCGTTCATGGACGAATGCCCCAGGCGAACGGGTCATCCTGTTCGATGATCAAACTGGCTTCGGCGCTGATAAAGGCACGGCCGCGAATGGTCGGCACGACGCGCTCGCCCTGCCATTCGTAAGAGCCTTCGAACTCGCTGCCGATGACACTGGCCTGGCGCCAGATCTGTCCCGGTTGCAGTTTGTCGTCCGCTGCCAGGCACGCCAGTTTGGCGCTGGTGCCGGTGCCGCACGGTGAGCGGTCATAAGCCTTGCCGGGGCAGAGGACAAAGTTGCGGCTGTCGGCGTGATCGTCATCGCTGAATAGCTCGACATGGTCGATCAGCCCGCCGTCTTCGCCGCGAATTCCCTGGGCATCCAGCGCTTGTTGCACGGCGTAGGTATAAGCGGTCAGCGCGTCGAGGTTGTCGCCGGCTACCCGCAGGCCATGTTCGGCGATCAGGAAAAACCAGTTGCCGCCCCAGGCGATATCGCCGACCACCTGACCGACATCTGGCACCTGCAATACCAACGCCTTGCGGTAACGGTAGGCCGGCACATTGCGCACGCTCACTGAATGATCTTCGTGCAGGGTCGCCTGCACCGTACCCACCGGCGTCTCGATGCGATGCACGCCAGGGCTGATCTTGCCCAGATGCGCCAACGACGCCACCAGGCCAATAGTGCCGTGGCCGCACATGCCCAGGTAACCGGTGTTGTTGAAGAAAATCACCCCGGCACAGGCGCTCGGGTCCACAGGCGCGCAGAGCAAGGCACCCACCAGCACGTCGCTGCCACGGGGTTCCAGCACACAAGCGGCGCGCCATTGATCGTGATGTTCGGCGAGCAGCTTGCGGCGTTCAGCCATGCTGCCGGTGCCCAAGTCAGGAAAGCCGGCAGTCACTAGGCGGGTCGGTTCGCCGCCGGTGTGGGAGTCGATCACGGTGATGCGTTTCATGGGAGGGCCACGTCCGTTCGGTTGAGTGAACGAAAGAGTGGCCTGTGCAGCGGGGTGTCGGCTTGATGGATTTATCCTGTGCCGATGACGAAATCAGCACAGCATCCTGAAGGGTCAGTGCGCGTGAGGCAGGTGCTCGAACAGGGTCTTGCAGACCCCGGCAATGTGCTCGTCCAGCAGCTTCACCGCCAGATCCACATCCCCGGCACGACAGGCCGCGAGGATTTCACGGTGCTCGTGATCAGCCCGTTCCTTGCCGGCCGACAGGCTCATCTGCATGCGCAGGTAGCGCTCCAGCTTGTCGTTGACCGAGCGAATCAGGCTGACCAGAAACGGCCGTTGCGCCGGCTCGTAAAGGCAAGCGTGCAGCTCCCAATTGAGCTCGGCCCAGCGTCCCACGTCGTCCTCGCCGATGAACTCCTGACAGATACGCTCGGCACGGGCGAAGGTTTCTTCGGTCATGTTGGGAATGGCCAGGCGCAGTATTTTGTCCTCCAGCAACATCCGCACTTCGAACATCTGCGCCAGCTCGGCATCGGACACCCGCGTGACCATCGCCCCGCGATTGCGCTGGAACATCACCAGCCCTTCGGCCTCCAGCCGCTTGAGGGCCTCGCGCACCGGAATCTTGCTGACGTTGAACTGGCGGGCAATGTCGTCCTGGCGAATCGGCTCATCTTCGGCGAAATGCCCGGCAACGATCGCATCCCGCAAATGACGGGTGATGATTTCCGAGGTCGAAGGTGTATTGCCAAGGTCGGGAGCGTTGAGTTTGGGTAGGTTCACGGCAGCGGTCGTTTGAGTGAGATGGCGATAGGGTATACGAAATTCTTTCGCTGCGAAGTTCCAGGCGATGGCCGCCCCGAAGAATAGGCATCAGCGGGCGCCACCCAGACGCTTCGTGTGGAATTTCACGGGCCTGAATAGGCACTCGACAGCGCGTCGGCCCGGGTCTGTGCGGGATGGCCGAGTGGATATCTGCGTGAAGCCGATTATGCTTCAAGAAACCTTGCAGCGATGCGAGGCTGTCAGCCTGTTTGCATGCTTTGCGCAATCCGTAATCCGATGACATAGCCCTAGGGCCTGGGTGCGGTAAAAAGAGAGTGAGGTACTCCGGCCTACAACAAGAGCAAGACGGAGAAGACTCATGGCCGCAATCGACAACACATCCACGGGCAGCGCGCCCCACCACGGGATCACCAAGGAGGAGCGCAAGGTCATTTTCGCCTCGTCCCTGGGCACTGTGTTCGAGTGGTACGACTTCTACCTTTACGGCTCCCTCGCCGCGATCATCGCCAAGCACTTCTTCGCCGGCGTCAATGAGACAACGTCCTTCATCTTCGCGCTGCTTGCGTTCGCCGCCGGTTTCGCTGTACGTCCCTTCGGCGCCATTGTGTTCGGCCGACTGGGCGACATGATCGGGCGCAAGCACACGTTCCTCATCACCATTGTCATCATGGGTATCTCCACCGCCGTAGTGGGCTTTCTGCCCGGCTATGCGACCATCGGCGTGGCGGCACCGGTCATCCTGATCACCCTGCGCCTGTTGCAAGGCCTGGCCCTGGGCGGTGAGTACGGCGGCGCGGCGACCTACGTGGCCGAACATGCGCCCAAAGGCAAGCGCGGCTACTTCACCTCGTGGATCCAGACCACCGCAACCCTCGGCCTGTTCCTTTCGCTGCTGGTAATCCTTGCCTGCCGCACCATCCTCGGCACCGAAGCCTTCGAGGCCTGGGGCTGGCGGATTCCGTTCCTGCTGTCGATCCTGCTGCTGATCGTCTCGGTGTACATCCGCTTGCAACTCAGCGAGTCACCGGTGTTCTTGAAGATGAAGGAAGAAGGCAAGTCCTCCAAGGCGCCGCTGACCGAATCCTTCGCCCGCTGGGAAAACCTCAAGATAGTGATCATGGCCCTGCTCGGCGGCACTGCCGGCCAGGCCGTGGTCTGGTATACCGGACAGTTCTATGCGCTGTTTTTCTTGCTGCAGACGCTGAAGATCGACCCGCAGACTGCCAACCTTCTGATTGCCGGCTCGCTGCTGATCGGTACGCCGTTCTTCGTCATATTCGGCAGCCTGTCCGATCGCATCGGCCGTAAGGGAATCATCATGGCCGGCTGCATTCTCGCGGCGCTGACCTACTTCCCGATCTTCCATGCCTTGACCCAATACGGTAACCCCGACGTGTTCCTCGCGCAGGAGAAGAACCCGGTCACGGTGATCGCCGATCAGAGTAAGTGCTCGTTCCAGTTCGACCCGGTGGGCAAGGCCAAATTCACCAGTTCCTGCGACCTTGCCAAGACCGTGCTGGCGAAGAAGGCCATACCCTACAAGAACGAGAAGGCTGAGCCAGGTGCAATCGCGCAGGTCCGCATCGGCGATAAGGTGATCCCGAGCTTCGAGGGCACCGGCATGCCGGCCGCTGACTTCAAGCCCCGCAACGACGCCTTCGTCGCTACCCTCGGCACCGGGCTCAAGGACGCCGGTTACCCCGAGAAGGCCGATCCGGCGAAGACCAACTATCCGATGGTGTTGCTGCTCCTGACCATCCTGGTGATCTACGTCACCATGGTCTACGGCCCGATCGCCGCCTGGCTGGTGGAGCTCTTCCCGGCGCGCATTCGCTACACCTCGATGTCGCTGCCGTACCACATTGGCAATGGCTGGTTCGGCGGCTTTCTGCCGACGGTGGCATTCGCGATGGTCGCGGCCACGGGGGATATCTACTACGGGCTGTGGTACCCCATCGTCATCGCCGTGATGACGGCCATTCTTGGTACGTTCTTCCTGCCGGAAACCAAGGATCGGGAAATTCATCACACATAAGGTTGGCACTCGCCCTCTCCCGCAAGGGGGAGGGCAACGTGTGGTATCAGGAATCTTTGAGAGCTAGCGCTTACGTCGATGGCCCGTGATCATCGACAGAGGCAGGTTTTCACGCAAGCGCAGGCTTTCCACCAACGCTGCGACGATATGCACGCAAACCAGCGCGAGCAGTGCATTGGCCATAAACTCGTGGACATCGCGTAGCCAGTCTTCGCCCCAGAAATAGTCCACTTTCTTCCATCAAAAAACCTGTCCGGCAACGCGAGAAATTATCAATAACTTTCGCGCGCCGAAGGTTAGTCGTGCTTTGAAACGTTGTCACTGTGTTGCTATTCACTGAAGTAAACCTTGAGTCACAGAAAGCTGTGGCGAGGGAGCTTGCTCCTGCTTGAGTGCGTAGCACCCATAAAAAATCGACGATTGTTGTCAGGTCTTTGGGGCCGCTACGCAGCCCAACGTCGGAACGCCGCCCGGAGCAAGCTCGCTCTGGCACATTTGCCGTTGACCCATACATGCGGGAAAACGTATATTCGCAAAAACGCATATACCTATCCGCACCTTTGATGCGCGAACACAAAACGCTGAGAAACCCAAATGGCTGACCAACTGACGCCGACCACTGTTTTCAAATGCCTGGCTGACGACAACCGCGTCCGCATGATGCTGCTCATCGCCCGTGAGGGAGAACTGTGCGTCTGCGAGTTGACCTGTGCGTTGAATGAGAGCCAGCCCAAAGTCTCCAGGCACCTGGCGCAGTTGCGCACATGCGGATTGCTCTCGGACCGTCGGCAGGGCCAATGGGTTTATTACCGACTGCACCCGGATCTGCCGGGCTGGGTGCATCAGGTGCTGACCGTGGTGCTCGAATCCAACGGGCACTGGTTGAACCCGGATGCCAAACGCCTTGAAGAAATGGGTGACCGTCCCGAACGGGCAGCGGCCTGCTGCCCGGTTCGATGAACAACAAAGACAGAGCACAACAAAATGACTATCAAAGTAGGCATCAATGGTTTTGGCCGCATCGGTCGCCTCGCTCTGCGCGCAGCCTGGAGCTGGCCAGAATTCGAGTTCGTGCAGATCAACGATCCGGCAGGCGACGCGGCAACGCATGCGCACCTGCTGAACTTCGACTCGGTGCATGGTCGTTGGAATTACCAGGCCGACTCCGAAGGCGACAGCATCGTCATCGACGGCAAACGCATCAACGTCACTGCCAATAAGGCGATTGCCGATACCGATTGGTCGGGCTGCGATCTGGTGATTGAAGCCAGCGGCAAGATGAAGACCGTTGCGGTGCTTCAGGCTTACCTCGACCAGGGCGTTAAACGTGTGGTGGTCAGCGCGCCGGTGAAGGAGAAGGGCGCGCTGAACATCGTCATGGGCGTCAACCATCAGCTGTTCAACCCGGCGGAACATCGCATCATCACCGCCGCGTCATGCACCACCAACTGTCTCGCGCCGGTGGTTAAAGTGATCCACGAGAAGCTGGGCATTCGCCACGGCTCGATCACCACCATCCACGACCTGACTAACACTCAAAGCATCCTCGACCAACCCCACAAGGATCTGCGCCGTGCCCGTGCGTCGGGCATGAGTTTGATCCCGACCAGCACCGGCTCGGCCACCGCCATTGCCGAAATCTTCCCGGAATTGCGCGGGCGCCTGAATGGCCACGCCGTGCGCGTACCGTTGGCCAACGCTTCGCTGACCGATTGTGTCTTTGAAGTCGAACGCGTCACCACGGTTGAAGAAGTGAATCAGTTCCTCAAGGACGCGTCCGAGAACGAACTGAAAGACATCCTCGGTTTCGAGGAGCGTCCGCTGGTGTCCATCGACTACCGCACCGATCCGCGCTCATCGATCATCGATGCGCTGTCGACGATGGTCATCAACGGCACCCAGGTCAAACTCTATGCCTGGTACGACAATGAATGGGGTTACGCGAACCGCACCGTCGAACTGGCCAGAATGGTCGGCCTGGCCGTTTAAGGAGCGGTGATGAAAGCGTTGTCAGCCCTCGCTCCGCCAGTGCGGCAGTACCTGCTCGTGACGGGCAATTACTGGGCCTTCACCCTCACCGACGGTGCTTTGCGCATGTTGGTGGTGCTGCACTTTCACGCGTTGGGCTACAGCCCGCTGCAAATCGCGGCGTTGTTTCTGTTCTACGAACTGTTTGGCGTGATCACCAACCTGGTGGGCGGTTATCTTGGTGCTCGACTGGGCTTGAACCGGACCATGAACATCGGGTTGGGGATGCAGGTTGTGGCGCTGTTGATGCTGACCGTGCCAGTGGCCTGGCTGACGATTCCTTGGGTGATGGGTGCGCAGGCGTTGTCGGGGATCGCCAAAGACCTGAACAAAATGAGCGCCAAAAGCTCGATCAAGCTGTTAGTGCCCGATGGGCAGCAGGGCACGCTGTATCAATGGATTGCCATCCTCACCGGCTCGAAGAATGCACTCAAAGGCGTCGGTTTCTTTCTCGGCGGCGCATTACTCGCCCTGATAGGTTTCAAGGGAGCACTGCTGGCCATGGCGGGTGTTCTGGCGCTGATCTGGGTCAGCAGCTTGATTCTGTTAAAAAAGGATCTGGGCAAGGCCAAAGCCAAGCCCAGGTTTCGCGACATCTTGTCCAAAAGCCGGGCCATCAACATTCTGTCAGCGGCCCGAATGTTTCTGTTTGGTGCTCGCGATGTCTGGTTTGTCGTGGCGTTGCCGGTGTACTTGAGCAGCGTCTTTGGCTGGGACTTCTGGAAGGTTGGCGGGTTTCTGGCGGCCTGGGTGATCGGCTACGGCATCGTGCAATCGTTCGCGCCGCGCATTACGGGTAAGAAACGAGGGCATGTCCCCGATGGCCGTGCGGCCTTTCTATGGGCGCTTGCTCTGGCAGGCCTGCCGGCGGCAATCGCCGTGGGGCTGAACACCGGGTTATCGCAACAGGGGGTGCTGTTAGGCGGATTGATGGTCTTTGGTGCGCTGTTCGCGGTGAACTCCTCGCTGCACAGCTACCTGATCGTTTCCTATGCCAAAGAAGACGGCGTGTCGCTGGACGTGGGTTTCTACTACATGTCCAACGCCATGGGACGGCTGATCGGCACCGTGCTCTCCGGCTGGGTTTATCAGGCTTTCGGGCTGGAGGCGTGTCTATGGATATCCAGCCTGTTTGTTATTTTCGCGGCATTGATCTCCGTGGCGTTACCGAGGCATGCCGAAGTGCGTTAAATGCCCTGAAAGCGGCTGTTTCACGCGCTTTACTTAAACTATGAAAGTTTGATTTCCAGTATGTTATTCATGCGTGTGCCATTTTTCAGGCGTCAAATGATTGAAGTTTGTTATATGTATCGAAAAGCAATTGGTCTTAGCACAATTTATTCGTACGCATTTGTTACAGGTTCAGCCATAAATAAACGCACCCGGCCGCTGCGAGGAAAACTACAAGAACCTGACAACTAAAAGTCTCGCCACAATAAAAATCTAATCCTCCTTATAAGTCGGTGATCATCATGATTAAATTCATGACCTACTTTTTAATAGGAGCTGGTATTGCAGGATGCAACGGTATGGTAAAACCCGACTTGTCGGGGCCTGCCAATGATTCATATTTTTCAGTCTTCTCGGGCTTTCCTTTGCCTTATCTGTACATGGCCTCGGCCGTGCAATGGAACGAAGACTATGCCGTCACCACCCGCCACACCCCCCTCATCCGCCACGTGGAATACAGCTGCAGCACTGGCTGCGACCTTGTTTTCATCCAGCACAAGGCCGACGGCCGCTATCCGTCATGGCGCGCACCGCGTGTGGGTGAACACATCACTGCCGTGGGGGCGAGTCCCTACATGACGACCGTCACCGGGCAAGGCAAAGTGTACCCGGCGCCTTTCATCAATAGCGAGGAAGGCAGCGGCGAACGCTATGCCATCCATGATGCCCCGATGATAAAGGGGATGTCGGGTGGTCCCGTCATCGGCAATGACGGTAGCATTGTCGGTATCAATGTCGGCTTTTTCTCCACCACACTCCACGATGTTAGTTTTCACCCCGGGTTAAAGGGGGCTGAGAGGGTCAGTATCTTTATCCCTTACTCGATCATTCAGCGTGAATGGGAACTGATGCAGGTGAAGCTTAACGATCCGCACGGCGCGAAGTACGCGAAGAAGTAACTTCGCATCGTCAATCAATTAGCCGCCAGGGTGTGGATCATCGTATTGGGCGCGATGAGCTACATCTTGGTTGGTTAGTTGAATCCAGGCGTATATTGATTGTGTCGATCCTGATCATTGAGGCGATAGCAGATCGCTGACGGTGTGACAGACGAGAGGCTGGGGGGGCTAGCAGATATCCCAGAACGTTTGGAGGTGTGACATGAGCCAATATCAACGACTCTTTCTAATAGCCGGTCCCACCATGCGTCACACGCCGGCGCTGCAGCGGGCCGTCGCCATTGCCGAAGCGACTGGCGCAGCGCTGCATATCACGGTGTTTATCGAAGACTTCAACATCTTGGGTTTGATCCACGCCAGTGCACGGTTTCGTGAAGCTTGTCAGCAAGAGAACGAGAAATGGCTCAAGGATGAGGCCGATATAATTCGCGGGCGCGGAATCAACTTGAGTACCGAGGTGCTTTTCACGCGCGACGCTCTGCAAGAGATCCTTCAGCACGTGGCAACAACGCAGGCGGATCTGGTTATCAAGGACGTGCAGCATGAGTCGGCGCTCAAACGCGTTTTCATCACGCCTCTGGATTGGCATCTACTGCGCGAGTGTCCGGTGCCTGTCCATCTGGTCAGCGAAGTCAGTTGCCCACTTCCGCGCGTGATCGTGGCGGCAGTCGATCCGTCGCACCCAGAGACTCAGATCATTGGAATCAACGATTTGATCATCCAGGCTGCAAACGAACTGGCAACGCAATGCAATGCAGAAATGCACCTGCTGTATGCCTACGATCTATCGCAGACGCATATATCCGATGCGGGCGCGGGTGCAGTGACGATGCCTGGCTTTAACAGCGACGTGCGCAAGTCTTTGCACAGGTCATTCATTGCATTGGCCGATCACTACGGCGTGCCCACCGAACGGCAACACTTCGTTGCAGGGCCGCCAGGTAAAGCGCTGGCCGACTTTGCTGCGCATCACCGGGCCGACGTGATAGTCATGGGAAATGCGCATCGCAAGGGGCTAGACAAGTGGGTGGGCAGTACCACGGAGCATGTGTTGTATCGGGTGCCCTGCAACATTCTCGCCGTCACCGGGCAAACGGATCAATGAATGGATGCACTGCTAAGTGACCTGGTAAGGGGGCCTCGGCGGCCGGCTCGGGATTTTTTGAGGGCGCGTGCCGAGATATCCCGGTAGGTGTCACTATCGGTCGCCGCGAGCAGCTTTCCACCGTCCTTCAGTGTGGCCATAAAGGTCACCTCGGTGCTTTTTCCGGCGAGTAGAAAACCGGCAATGGCCCCAACGGGACCGAGCAACATGGCACCCGCGAGCCCCAAGCCTATGGCGGACTTTATATTCTTGTTGGAATCAGTGTTCTGAATGGTTAGATCTTTAAATTCAGAGACCGGGAAGCTGGTTCCAACCCGGGGTTTGAGGGACGTTTTGAGGGTGATGGTTCCAAGGTGATATTCCCCGTCGCCCTGCGGGAAGTCACCGGCGAGTACTACGATCTTTGCCATATGGAGTTTTCTCTTGGGCGATCATTTTTGGGTAGGACATTGCGCGCGCCCCAAATCAAAACGTCAACGATCCGACGATGAGTGGCATCGCTAGATTTGAGGCTCACAAGTATCAGTCCTGTAAAACAATTTTATTCTCAGGCGTAGGCCATTTTCAGGAGACCGGACCCGGCGCTCCGACATGGACGTTTTATAACGTTTGGCTAAAGCAGGCAGAGAGTGCGCTTTAATTCTCCGCTGGTCCGACAGGTTTAATCGTGATCAGGATCAAATGCTCGGCATCATCAACAGACCTTTCAGCCGAGAGGGTTTAACGGGGGATTAATGGACTTCTGGACCACTACGCAAGTATCGATTCTAGGGCTGGTTGAAGGGCTCACAGAGTTCTTGCCCATCTCCAGTACGGGACACCAGATTATTGCCGCGGACTTGCTCGACTTCGGCGGTGAGCGAGCCATGGCGTTCAATATCATCATTCAGTTGGGCGCTATTCTGGCGGTCGTCTGGGAGTTTCGTCACAAGATTCTGGAGATCACCAGCGGCTTGCCGACCCAGCGTAATGCGCAACGTTTCACACTGAATTTATTGATCGGATTCTTGCCGGCGGTTGTTCTGGGTGTGATGTTCGCCGACAAAATCCATGAGTATCTGTTCAACCCGATCACCGTGGCCGTGGCGCTGGTGATAGGTGGAATCATCATGTTGTGGGCGGAGCAACGTGAGCATGTGGTGGTTATCGATCACGTGGACGAAATGCGCTGGACCGATGCCTTGAAAGTCGGTTGCGCACAGTGCCTGGCGATGATCCCCGGCACTTCGCGCTCGGGTTCGACGATTATCGGCGGGTTGCTGTTTGGCCTGTCGCGCAAGACGGCTACCGAGTTTTCATTCTTCCTGGCGATGCCGACGATGGTGGGGGCCGCAGTGTACTCGGGCTATAAATACCGCGACCTGTTCCAGTCCGCAGATTTGCCGGTGTTTGCCTTGGGGTTTGTTGCCGCATTTCTCTTTGCGATGATTGCCGTGCGCGGTTTGCTCAAGTTCATCGCCAACCATAGTTATGCGGTGTTCGCCTGGTATCGGATCGCGTTCGGTTTACTGATCCTGGCGACGTGGTTTTTGGGTTGGGTCGACTGGAATCATCTCTCGGAAGGGGCGTAGGTCTGTGGCGAGCGAGCTTGCTCGCGTTGGGCTGCGTAGCGGCCCCAAAAATCTGACAACCGATTTTTGTGAGTGCTACGCACTCAAGCGGGAGCAAGCTCCCTCGCCACAGGTTTCTTTGACTCAAGACTCCGGGTGGATCTAAATCTTGTTCACCCCAGCCAGTGGCAGGCTGATGTGTTGTTCACGCTGCAGGAAATTCATCATCAGCAGCACCCGTTCCTCGCCGTCCATGGCCAGGAACACCGCCTCGAGATCGGAGAACGGGCCTTCAGTGATGCGCACCGTGTCTCCGTGCCGCAAAAGCGTTTGCACGATCGCCTGGCTGTCTCGTTCCTGGAGCTCGTCGATCAGCGCATCGCGGATAGGCAGTGGCTGGCCGCCGAACCCGACGACGCGCGAAACGCCGCGGGTCGAGCGTAGCGGGCCCCAACTGTCCTGAAGGCTTAGTTGAATAAACAGATAACCCGGAAACAGAGACTCACTGATCACTCGACGCTGCCCGCGCAAAACGCGCTCACGCCGGTAGGTCGAGCGAAAACAGGCATAGCCCTGGCGCTGTAAATGTTCTTCGGCGCGCTCATCCTGTTTGGGTTTGCACTGAAGCAGATACCAGGCTTTGTCGGCGTGTTCTGCAATCGCGTTCATTCAAATTCCCTCCCTGCATCGATTTGCCCCAGTAGTTCGGCGGTTTTGTGCTGCATGAGCGAGCTGTCGCCGCGACTTTCCACGGTCAGGCAAATCACGCAACCATCGTCCAGAAGACGCAAGCTGAGACGCCAGTCGGCAAAGACCAGGCTCAGCCCATCGCTCTCGTCGATGTCGAGGGCGTCGGCGGCGTAACGCTGCCTGATGCTCGCCAGCAACGTCGGACCATCCTTGACGTGACGGTGGATTTCCCCGGAGGAGGGGAACGCACCGATGCGCTCCACCAGCAGCACCGGCGGTTTCTGCATACGGGAAAAGATCAGTTCCGACGCATAGGCGCGCACGATGCGGTACGCGAGATTGTTCTTAAGGTCAGCGCCATACGGGCGGCGACTGTCACCTGCCTTGAAACCGCTCAATGTCTTCATAGAGGCTTCGTCCATAGGGAAATAAAGACCGAAAAATCGATTCGATAACGCACGCGCTTGTCTGGGGTCAACGCTGTCACAAGGTGTTCTGATGCAGATGCTCGAAACAGAAGTTGGTGGCTTCGATGTAACCTTCGGCGCCACCGCAATCGAAACGTCGGCCCTTGAACTGATAAGCCAGCACGCAGCCGTTCTGGGCCTGCTTCATCAATGCGTCGGTGATCTGGATTTCACCGCCCTTGCCAGGCTCGGTGTCAGCGATCAGGTCAAAGATATCGGGGGTCAGAATGTAGCGACCGATAATGGCCAGGTTAGACGGGGCGTCTTCCGGGCTAGGCTTTTCGACCATGCTGTTGACCCGGTAAATACCCTCGCGAATCAGCTCGCCGGCAATCACGCCGTACTTCTGAGTTTGCTCACGGGGCACTTCCTGAATCGCCACAATCGAACAACGGAACTGCTCATAGAGCTTGAGCATTTGCGCCAGTACGCCATCGCCCTCCAGGTTCAGGCACAGGTCGTCGGCCAGCACCACGGCGAATGGCTCATCACCGATCAACGAACGACCGCTGAGAATGGCGTGCCCCAGGCCCTTCATCTCCACCTGACGGGTGTAGGAAAAAGTGCAGTTATCGATCAGCTCACGAGTGCCTTCCAGGAATCGCTCCTTATCGGTGCCACGAATCTGGTGTTCCAGCTCGAAGCTGACATCGAAATGATCCTCCAGCGCTCGCTTGCCCCGGCCGGTGACGATGGCCATATGTTGCAGGCCGGCGTCGCGCGCTTCCTCAACGGCGTACTGGATCAGCGGCTTGTTGACGATCGGCAGCATCTCCTTCGGCATGGCCTTGGTGGCGGGCAAAAAGCGGGTCCCATAGCCGGCAGCGGGGAACAGGCATTTACGAATCATGGAAACGTCCTTGAAAGTAGACAGATGGAGTGGCAAATGGCAGTAGGAAAGGTTCGACTAGGCTGTCGGAACCGGCACGCTGGAGAGTGCGGGCTCTAAATGGCTCGATCACTCGTGAAAAATCTTGGCAACGCTGCAGGGGCAGCGAAAGGCCTGTACGCCATGTTTCGCGCGAGGCGAGGGCAGAGAGAACGATCGGGCGGTCGATTGGCTGGCGAGCAGGCCTGGTGGTTCCATGGCATGCTCCTGACGCAACCCGCTGTAAACAAAGTTATTGCCCAAGGCATCTCTATACCCAACTTCTAACCGAATGTCTGACGCCCTGGCAATGCACTAACGGAACAGCTATATATTAGCTACTCTCTATTTCGGTGTAATTTAGATTGAACGGTCGCGGGAAAACGGTAATTGTTATAAATCGTCTGGATAAATTTTTGAACTGTTATTTTCAGAGCTTAAAGAGTGAAATGTTATTTTTTGTCTGAAGAAAAAGTTGGGGGCTGTTCAAACGTCATGGTAATAAATACGCACTGATTGTTTTTAAAGTTGCAGCTGCATTTGCCGGGTTGATCAATACCCGGCCTCATTCGTAGTTTAAAGCTCTTATGTTCGGCAAGTGCTATGTCACCGCCAATGTTGACAAGACGGGGAATGTTATCTTGCTTAAAAGGGTTTTGATTGTCTGCGTCGGCAATATTTGCCGCAGTCCCACCGCGGAGCATCTGCTGCGCGGGGCACTCGTTCATTCCGATATCGAGGTCAGTTCGGCTGGCCTTGCTGCCTTGGCGGGCAAGCCCATCGAGCCGACGGCACACGCTGTACTCACGGAGCATGGTCATCAGCCCGATGGGCATGAGGCCGTTCAACTCACCTCTCAAGCCGTCAGCGAGGCGGACTTGATTCTGGTGATGGAGCGACGGCATGTCAGCGGAGTACTCAACATTGCCCCCGAAGCGCGAGGCAAAGTGTTGCTACTGGGCAAATGGCAAGACGATCGCGAAATCAGCGACCCCTACCGTCAAGGCAAACCTGCTTTTGTGCACGCTTATGCGTTGATCGAAGAAGCCGTACTCGCATGGGCACAGCGCCTGGCGCGCTGATGGCCACTCCTTTTTGAATCGTAATACAGGCAAAGAATCCGACTTATGCAGCAAGCACCGGTAGTCAATGTGCGGGACGACGACAATGACGAGATTGATCTTCTCGGCTTGTTTGGGACACTTATCGACCATAAATGGCTGATTGCCGCAGTTACCGGTGCCTTCATGGTGGCCGGGGCCGCATACGCAGTGCTGGCGACCCCGGTATTCCAGGCGAATGCGCTGTTGCAGGTTGAAGCGAAGAAGAATGATTTGCTGGGCTTCTCGGATATCGGCAGCATGCTGGGCAAGGAGTCTCCTTCGGCCACCGAGATCGAGTTGATCCAGTCCCGCTCCGTGATTGGCAAAACCGTCGACAACTTGAAACTTGATATTGTCATACAACCCATGTATTTCCCGGTGGTCGGTGAGTTCCTGGCGCGTCGATTCCAGAATAATAATCCCGGTGAAATAGCCGACCCCTTGTTGGGGTTGAACAGTTTCGCGTGGGGAGGGGAGTCGCTGAAGATATTCAAACTGGATCTTCCCGACTCGCAACTGGGCAAGAAGCTAACCCTGACCGCGGGTGAAAATGGTCATTACACCCTGGTAGACGAAGACGACAACTTATTGGCAGCCAGCCAGGCGGGACAACTTTTCGAACAAAATGGCGTTGCGTTTCAGATAGAAGAAATGCACGCCAATCCTGGAACCCGCTTCAGAATCATCCGCAATTCTCGCCTGACCAGCATCCTCGACTATCAAGAGGCGTTGGATGTAGTCGAGCGCGGAAAAGAGTCGGGCATGATCGGTCTCGCGCTGGAAAGTACAGATCCGGACCAAGCCATTAAAATACTCAATGAAATTGCCGCTATTTATGTGCGGCAAAACGTAGAGCGCACTTCGGCTGAGGCAGCGCAGAGCCTGGCGTTTCTCAAAGAGCAACTTCCGGTGGTCAAGAAGGACCTGGAAAAAGCCGGAAATGCCTTGAATGAATACCAGACGCGCAGCAAGTCCGTGGACATCACGCTAGAAACCAAAGCCATTCTCGATCAGATTGTCGGGCTTGATACCAGCATCTCCGAGTTGAAGTTGCAGCAAGCCGAAATGGACCGCAAATTCACCCGCCAACATCCCGCCTATCGCGCATTGTTGAGCCAGATCGGTGAGTTGAGTAGCAAGCAGAAAAGTTTGGCGTCCAAGGTGGAGAGCCTTCCTTCAACCCAGCAAGAACTGCTGAGCCTTACCCGGGACGTAGAGGTCGGTACAGCCATTTATACCCAGCTACTGAACAAGTCTCAGGAACTGGATGTGATGCGCGCGGGCACCGTCGGTAACGTGCGTCTGATCGACACTGCGGACGTCAATTACCTCAAGCCGGTCAAACCGAAAAAAGCTTTGATTGTACTGATCGCGACCATTCTTGGCGGCTTCCTGGCGGTGGCCCTGGTGCTGGTACGCAAGGCGCTGAACCGGGGATTGGAAAGCCCGGAAGCCATTGAGCAACTTGGGTTGCCGGTCTACGCGTCGATTCCTTACAGCGCTCTGCAGAAAACCGAAGACGACAAAGTCTCCCGCGGACGAGGGCGTTCCGGGGCAGGTTCTACTTTGCTGGCTGTCAGTCATCCCACCGATCTGGCAATTGAGGCGTTGCGCAGTTTGCGGACCAGTCTGCACTTCGCCATGCATGAGGCTGACAACAATCGCCTGATGATTTCCGGGCCGAGTCCTCAGGTAGGTAAAACGTTCGTGTCGGTCAACCTCGCGGTGGTGATAGCACAAACCGGGTTGCGGGTATTGTTGATCGACGTCGACATGCGCAAAGGCTATCTGCACAAAGTGTTAGGTGTTGGTTCAGATAATGGGCTCTCCGATATTCTGGCCCGGCGCTGCGATGTGGCCACTGCCATCCATAAGACCGAAATCGACAACTTCGATTTTGTCAGTCGAGGCCAGATCCCGCCAAATCCTTCCGAGTTACTGATGCACGCCAATTTCAGCGCGCTATTGGAGCAGGCGAGTAAGCAATACGATCTGGTGATTCTCGATACGCCGCCTCTACTAGCGGTAACAGACGCGGCGATTGTCGGGCGCTTGTCCGGGACCAACTTGATTGTGACGCGCTATGGCCTGAACCCGGCGAAAGAAATCGAATTGACGGTCCGCCGGTTTTCCCAGAATGGCGTTGCCATTAAAGGTGCGATTTTTAACGGCGTGGAGAAAAAGGCCTCCAATAAATATGGTTACAGTGATTATGGTTATTACCACTATGACTACGCCTCCGACAAAAGTTGATGGCTATTAAACAGGTCGCGTCATAAGTTCGGATTTTTGACGGTGTTGCTGTTGCTCTTGAGTTTTTATCGTTTATTGCTGCGCCGGGTCATTAGCCAATAGGCATGATCAAACCGATATTTCATGGAAACGCCACGTCCTGAGGAAGATGACGAAAAATCCTGGGGCGGTAGCGTGATTGCGAATGACAGGTCAATGAATAAAACCACAGCGTTCAAAGCTATTTCGCTCCTCTGGATCGGTTCCCTGGCGGGAGCCGGGTTCGCCTTTCTCACTCAGGTATTCCTGGCGAGAAAGTTGGGCAGCAACGATTTCGGTGCTTTTTCGTCGGCACTCACCACCATTACGCTCCTCGCCCCTCTGGCGGGATTCGGGATATCGCAGTACTGGCTCAAGGCTTTTGGCCAAGAGGGCTGGGCGGCGAAACGCTGGTTGAAACCTTCGTTCCAGTTCATCGCCTTAAGTGCCTTGTTTCTTATCTGCTCTATTGTGGCGTGGGCGCTTTATTCCAGTCATGACCGGTTAACGCAGAACCTGCTGTTGATCCTTTCCCTGTACATATTGGGACAGTTGTCGGTAGAACTGGTGAGCAGCAAACTTCAGCTTGAAGAAAAATATTTGCACTTGGCGCTTTGGCAGTTTTTGCCGCATTTCCTTCGTTGCTCAATGGTCTTCGTCACGGCGGTCATGAGTGCCACGCCGATAGCTGCGGAATACTACGCCGCCTTTTTTTCGCTCATTGCAGTGGTGTTTTTTTTGTTGGCCGTTCCCCAGTTGTTGCATATGACAAATGGGAAGTTGACCCTGAAGGGCCACGAACTGACCACAGAATTCACGGCCCTATCGGTGAGGCCGAGCATGTTAAGTGTTGCCGGCGCCAGTTGGCCATTTGGCGTGGCGGCGTTCTCGCACCTGATTTACTTTCAAAGCAACATTATCTTGCTTAAACATCTCTCAAGTAATAGCGCCGCCGGTATCTACAGCGTTGCGTTCACCATCATGACTGCCGTGTATTTGTTGCCGAGCGTTATTTATCAGCGGTTCCTGCTGCCCAAGATGCACCGCTGGGCGAACCATGATCGAGACATGTTCTATCAGATATACCGAAAGGGTAACTGGTTGATGCTGCTGCTGGGAACGTTGGCCATGCTGGCGATTCTGGTTTGTGCGGACTGGGCAGTACCGCTGCTGTTTGGTGAGGCTTATCGAGACGCTGCGTCGATCTTGAAAATTCTTTCGCTGTCGGCACCGATCATTTTTCTGGCGTTCAGTGCTGGTGCCACATTGGTGACTCAGGAACACATGAAAGTGAAAGTTAAATACATGGCGATGGTGGCGGTAATCAATGTATTGCTTAATCTGATCTTAATTCCTCGCTTTGACTTGCGAGGTGCCGCAGTAGCGACCGTTGTCAGTAATTTATTACTCTTGTCGTTATATTTTTATGGCGCTCAACGGTTAGTTTTCAAGAACAAAGTTTCAATAGCAGGTGCCGCTCCCCATGCCTAAATTATTTATGATCACCGACAGTCGGGAGATGAATTCTCATGATTGATGCCGCAAAAATCTATGCCCGGACAGTACTAGCTGGGTTTGGCTTTTTATATGACTTGGGTCGGTATATCCGATATGCCGGATGGCGATCTTCACTCAATTCGGTAGAAGCTCGAAATTATTATATGGTCAAGGTGTACCACACCCTTGAAAAGAGCCTGAGTTTTACCAACCGCAAGCCGGGTTCTGGTTGGGCGGGCGCCAATGCACTTATCAAGGCGTTGGAGAAGTCATTCACGCTCAATGGTACGGGTTATCACGATTTGGTGGCTATCACGGTATTAAAGAAGTTTGCTGAAGCGGAAATAGCCCATCAACCAGAAAAAACTGCCGAGCTTATAAAGCGCCTTATTAAAGTCGAGAGTCTGAGCAATCGATCAATTCCGTTCTATGAAAACAGTGGGGCCATTAACTACGACAAGACAGCGTTCGATAAAGGACGACTGGCCGTTCCAGAAAATTTCTTTATGTCCAGGTACTCGCTTCGGGAATTCTCCGACGAAAAAATAAGTGCCGAAGCGTTAAGCAGAGCCTTGGAGATGGCCATGAAGTCACCTTCGGCCTGTAATAGACAATCGTGGCATGTTTATCATCTGGAGGACGAGTTGGCGCAACAAGCCCTTGCTTTTCAAGATGGCAATCGAGGGTTCGGTCACAAAATAAAAGATTTGCTGATTATAACCACCGACCTACGGGCTTTCGTTTCCCCGCGAGAACGCTACCAACACTGGATCGACGGCGGAATGTTTTCCATGTCGTTGATTCTGGCGTTGCATTCAATAGGTATTGCCTCGTGCTGCTTGAACTGGAGTCAGTCGGGGAGGGCGGACATCAAGTTCCGTAAGGTGATCAAGATAAGTCCGCAGCACACGGTGATGATGATGTTGGCGATAGGTTATCCGAACGAGCAGAACACGGTCTGTGCTTCTCCGCGTCGCCCCGTCAGTGAAGTGTTTACCAAGCTGTCCGGTCAGTAAGTCTTACCCTTGGTCACAAAGGACTCAGTATCTTGAAAATTGCATTGATCACCATACATCACGCCAACAGCTATGGCGGAACGCTACAAGCACTCGCCAGCCAGAATGTGTTATCGAAATATGGCGACGTCCACATCATTGATTACAAGAGTAAGGAACTGGAAAATACGTTAAAGCTGATTCGGGTCGACAGTAACCCGCGCAGTATTTTCAGAGCCGGCAAGGATTTTTTCCGAATCATTCCTCGTAGAAGGTTGATCGCGAAGTTTAGAGAGTTTATGCGGGTTCACTACAAACTGACTCCCGCTTGCCAGGATTTACAAGCGCTTCAAACTTTGTCCGGTGACTTTGATTGCGTGGTGTGTGGCAGCGACCAGATATGGAACCCGATGATTACGGGGGAGCTGGATTTAAACTATATGCTGGCGTTTTCCCGAGCGAAAAAGAAAGTTTCGTTCTCTTCAAGTGCGGGCTCTTACCGCTATTCTGACGAAGAAGAACTCATGGTCAGAAAGGCATTGTCGACCTTTGACAGCATTTCCGTCCGGGAAGAAGACACGGCACGAAACCTGCGCAGTATGTTGGGCAACCAAAAGGTCGATCACACTCTGGATCCTACCTTGATGCTTAACAAGCAAGAGTGGATGCAGAGCCTGCGGCTTTCCAGTCTAGCGCCAGGCAACGCTGATAAATACATTCTTGTTTATACCCTGAAGAAAGATTCCTTGGTCCGGGAGACCATCAACAAAATAAGGACCGTTTTGGGGTTGCGAGTTGTGGCGATCGATCAAGACCCATTCCTGGGCTACAAAAGTGATCGCCACATAATGGATGCCAGTCCAGTTGATTATGTTTCGCTATTCGCCAATGCGTCCTTCGTGATCACCAATTCATTCCATGGCACCGCCTTTGCCTTGAACTTTGGTATTCCATTTGTTACCGCATTGCCGGAAAGTGGTTTGAACAGAATTAAGGGACTTCTGGATAAAGTCGGTTTGACCGATCGTTTGGTGACCCGTTTGAGTGATGTCAACGCGATCGTCGCAAAGCGTATCGATTTTACCCACAGTCATCAGCAGTTGGAGGTGTTGAGGCAGTCCACCTGGAATTATCTTGATGGTGCCCTTGCAAGTAAAATAGTAAAAAAACCAATTGAATTTTCATGATGAGTCAGCGTGCCGCTAGCTTGCGATCCTCAAGTATCAATCCGCGTTATGTGCTGGCAGTCATCATTGGCTTCACGGTGGTGTTCAATAATATTGAATGGTCGCTGGGCGGAAATAACCTGACACTGGAAAGGTTACTAGCCGCCCCTATTTTCTTTATCGCCGTACTGCTGTTGGTTAGCTCGAATATTGCCCTGCGTCTACCAAAAACAGGGGTGATTCTGACTGTCTGGATTGTGCTGGCATTTTACGCATCAGCTTCCGGACCGGTGGAGGCTTGGTCCCTGAAGATGTATGCGGGGTTACTCTTGGCGGCTTCGTTTTATTATGTAGTGATCTGGTTAAAGGCTAATCCCTTTACGATTTTCAAGTCCAGATCCTATCTGTTGTTGGCATGGTTTTCAGGCCCGGTTTTGTCTTTGATCTACGTGCTTTCACTGTTGAAGTTTCCGCTTCCTGATTTGGCCGTTCACTGGCTGCAGGAAGGGAGTGGAGGGACGCGTATCCGTGGCGGGATTTATGAAGCCAATCTGTTCGGGGTATTTGTCTCACTTATCACCTTAACGGTGCTGGCGTTGAATTATTACCGAAAATTATGGTGGTGGGTGCTTGTGATCGGCTTGCACACATCCTTACTTTTTTCGTTCTCGAGGGCACCGTGGGTTTCCTACATTATCTCCGTCTGGCTATATCACGGCCTGAGTTACCCAAGGAAATATACAAACAGGGACTTGGTGAAATACTTGTTGGGGGCAACCCTGTTGGTGGCGGTGATATCGCTTTTGTCCTATTTCATTGCTTCTTCCTTTGGCGATTATGAGCTGATCGGCAGGACCCACTCAGTCAAGACACGTTTCATCATGTGGGCATTGGCGGCGAACTCCATCCTGGAAAACCCCCTGTTCGGAAATGGCATCTACAGCTTCAGTGAAATCTATTCTTTTGCGCCGGAGTTGGTCGGCTCAGAGAATCATCGCAGTGCGTGGATATCCAATTTGCCTTTGGCAATCCTCAATGACACGGGCGCCGTCGGTTTCATTGTCTTCTTCGCATTCATTATTTTGGTGATCAAGCGCAGTTTGACCGCTGTCCGGAAACTGGCGATTGACCAAGGTGTCGATCGTTATCAAGTCAGAGTTGGGGCCGCTCTGGTGGCTTTTTTTCTGGCCATGACCTTCTCGAGTCAGACTATTCCCGCACATTCGATCGCCATTTTTTGGGTGTGCCTGGCGCTTACCGAGCGGTTCACCACACTCAGTCGCTCCCTCATTAAAAGAACTTAAGCATGAACTCAAAGAAGTTGGTTTTCATTCATCTGTTCAACGACAGAAGTGGTAGCCCAAAAGTCTTGTCTCAAGTAGTGAAGGCGGCGGCTAATAACAATATAGCCACCGAGGTGATCACCAGTGCTCACGGCGACGGCTTCTTGGGCGGCGTGGCCGATGTGCAGAGCAGGCTTTTTTATAAGCGGTCAGAGAATAAGTTACTGACCCTTGGCTACTACCTGATCTCTCAAGGCTTGTTGTTTGTTCAGTGCCTGAAATACAGGCGGCAGAATGTGGTGTTTTATGTCAATACCATGATGCCCTTTGGGGCTGCGTTGGCGGGCAAGCTGTTAGGAATACCGGTTTATTATCATGTGCATGAAACATCGATAAAACCCAATATTCTGAAACGGTTTCTCAGGTTGGTCATTGAGAAAACCAGTACCAAAGTGGTCTTCGTCTCAAATTATCTGATGCAGGAGGAAGGTTTTACCAAACTCCCCCAAGTGATTATTCATAATGCGCTGGATTCCGAGGTTGAAAAACAGTATCGAGTGAAGGAGCAGCCCGGCTTCACTTCTTTAATGATCTGTTCCTTGAAGGCCTACAAGGGTGTTATGGAGTTCCTGGCCCTGGCGCAGCGCAGCAAGGATGACAAACACCTGAGTTTCACTCTGGTGCTTAATGCCAGTCTGAGTGAAATTGATAGTTTTTTTTCCAATATCGACATTCCGGGCAATGTGGCAATTTATCCTCGTCAAACGGACCTGTCGGATTTTTATTCGCGATCTGATTTGCTCCTGAATCTTTCCCGACCTGATGGCTGGATAGAAACATTCGGTCTGACCATTCTCGAAGGGATGTCCCATGGCTTGCCGGTGATCGTTCCTCCCGTAGGTGGCCCTACCGAATTGGTGCGCAGTGATATCGAAGGTTATTTGATTTCTTCGTACGACATAGAAGAACTTTACAGCGCAGTGAGCAGGATTTCGCTAGATCCGAAGAAATACAAGACGCTGTCTGATAATGCGTTATCCCGTACTCGAGACTTCAGCCTGGAAGTGTTCGAAAGCAAGTTCTCAACATTATTCAAAGAGATGCAACATGACACCTAAGAAACTTTATATCCTTGGCATAAGAGGTGTCCCGGCTGAACACGGTGGTTTTGAAACCTTCGCGGAAAAGCTATCGCTTTATTTAACGGCGCACGGCTGGCAAGTGTATGTCTACTGCCAGGAAGAGGGCCTCGGAGAAATCACTTATAGCACCTGGAACGATGTCAACAGGATTCATATCCCGGTGACCCAGGCAGGTGCGCTGGGGACAGTTGTTTTTGACTGGAAAGCCACGCGTCATGCGGCATCGCAACAGGGGTTGTTTCTGACGCTGGGTTACAACACCGCCGTGTTCAGTTTGCTGCAAAGGCTCAAAGGCCAGACCAACATCATTAACATGGATGGTATTGAGTGGCGGCGTGATAAATGGGGAACCATTGCCAAGACCTGGTTCTGGCTCAATGAACGGGCCGGCTGCTGGATGGGCAATCACTTGGTCGCCGATCACCCCAAGATCAAAGAGCACCTCGCGACACGGGTCTCCGCCGCCAGGATCACGATGATTCCTTATGGCGGGGATGAGGTCACCGGTGCTGATCCGACATTGCTGGCTACTTATGGCCTTGAACCGGGTCAGTTCTCGGTAATCATTGCCCGCCCCGAACCCGAAAACTCGTTTCTGGAAATGGTTCGCGCATTCAGTTCCACACTGCGCAATCACACGCTGGTCGTTCTGGGTAACTTTCAACCGAATAGTAATCCGTACCATAAACAGGTCATGGACGCGGCCAGCGCCGAGGTTATCTTTCCCGGAGCAATCTATGAGACTTCCGTCGTGCAGGCGCTGCGCTTTTACTGCCGGTTTTATCTGCACGGGCATCGTGTCGGTGGAACCAATCCATCGTTGGTCGAGGCGCTCGGCGCGGGTTGCGCGGTCATTGCCCACGACAACCTATTCAATCGCTGGGTAACGGAAAGTGGCGCCGCGTATTTCAAGGATGAAGCTTCTTGCAGCGTCTTGTTTACTCAACTGCTGACGGACGATTCAACGCAACAGCAGATGGAAACGGCTAGTCGTACCCGCTTTCATCAGCGGTTTACATGGAATCAGATCTTGCTTCAGTACGAAGAGTTATTGGCTAAGTGGTATCCCCATCAGTCGGTCGGGAGATGATGATGACGATGCGTATTCTGCTGACCGGCGGCGCCGGCTTTATTGGTTCTGCCGTCGTCAGGCACCTGATCGAAAATACTCGATACGAAGTGGCGAACCTCGATAAGTTAACGTATGCCGGTAATCTGGAATCGTTGGCCAGCGTCGCCGAGTCACCGCGCTATCACTTTTTTAACGTCGATATCTGTGACGCCCAAGCGCTGGATCAGGTATTCGCGACGTTTCAACCAGATGCAGTTATGCACCTGGCTGCTGAGTCCCATGTCGATCGTTCTATCGACGGCCCTGCAGACTTTATCCAGACCAATATTGTCGGGACCTATACCTTACTCGAGGCTGCCCGGCGTTATTGGAGCGGATTGCCGGAAGAAGTGAAGGGGGCGTTTCGCTTTCACCATATTTCTACCGATGAGGTTTATGGCGACCTGGAAGGGACTGATAGCCTGTTCAGTGAAACCACGCCTTATGCGCCAAGCTCTCCCTATTCGGCGTCCAAGGCCAGTTCGGATCACTTGGTTCGAGCCTGGCAACGCACTTATGGTCTACCAGTGCTAGTGACCAATTGCTCGAATAATTACGGTCCTTATCACTTCCCCGAGAAGCTGATCCCCCATGTGATTCTGAATGCCATCCATGGGCGGTCTCTGCCGGTTTATGGTGACGGCTTACAGATTCGCGATTGGTTATTTGTAGAAGATCATGCCCGCGCCTTATGCGAGGTCGTACGCCGGGGCAAGGTTGGCGAGACCTACAACATTGGCGGCCATAACGAGAAAACCAATCTTGAGGTCGTGCAAACCCTGTGCGATCTGCTCGAAGAATTGGCACCCAACAAGCCTGCTGGCGTCGAGCGTTATCGCGATCTCATTACGTTCGTCAAGGATCGGCCGGGGCATGATCTTCGTTACGCCATCGATGCGGGCAAGATCGAGCGTGAACTCGGTTGGCGACCACAGGAAACCTTTGAGAGCGGTATACGCAAAACGGTTCAGTGGTATCTGGACCAGCAAGGGTGGTGGCAACGAGTCCTTAACGGTGAGTACCGCCCGGAGCGTCTTGGCCATATCGGTTGAACCATTCAAGCCCTGCCTCTATTCAACTCTGAAGGGAATCCTCATATGAAAGGCATCATTTTGGCGGGAGGCTCCGGCACCCGCTTGCATCCCATTACCCGTGGTGTATCCAAACAGCTGCTGCCGGTCTACGACAAGCCGATGATTTATTATCCGCTGTCGGTATTAATGCTGGCGGGTATTCGCGAGATATTGATTATTTCCACGCCGCAGGACTTACCCAACTTCCAGAACCTGTTGGGTGATGGCTCTTCTTTCGGCATTGAACTCAGTTATGCCGAACAACCTTCTCCCGATGGTCTGGCCCAGGCCTTCCTGATCGGCGAGGATTTTATCGGCGACAGTAATGTGGCGCTGATTCTGGGCGACAACATTTTCTACGGTTATGGCTTTAGCGCCTTGCTGCGTGAAGCGTCGCAACGACAGACTGGTGCCACCGTCTTCGGTTATCGAGTCAGTGATCCGGAGCGTTTTGGCGTTGTCGAGTTCGACGATAACGGCAAGGCGATCTCGATCGAGGAGAAGCCAAAACATCCGAAGTCCGACCATGCCGTCACCGGCTTGTATTTCTACGATAAAGACGTGGTGCGCATTGCAAAGCAAGTCAAACCTTCGATCCGCGGCGAGCTCGAAATCACGGACGTGAACAACGCCTACCTGGAGCGCGGAGATCTGCACGTCAGCGTGCTGGGGCGGGGTTTTGCCTGGCTGGACACCGGGACCCATGATTCGTTGATGGAGGCCGGGCATTTCGTCCAGACCATCGAAGCACGTCAGGGCTTGAAAGTGGCTTGTCTGGAGGAGGTGGCGTACCACCAGGGTTGGTTGTCGGCCGCGGAACTGGATAAACAAGCCACCGCGTTACACAAAACCGGTTACGGCCAGTACCTGGCACGGGTGCTGGCCACGGAGCCTGCGAAATGAATGTCATCAATACCCGGTTGCCCGGTGTACTGATCATCGAGCCTAAAATCTTCGGCGATGCCCGCGGGTTCTTTCTCGAGAGTTATCACCAGGAGCGTTATCGCGACGCCGGCATCGAATTGCCTTTCGTCCAGGACAATCACTCGCGCTCGCAGTATGGCGTGTTGCGTGGTTTGCACTTCCAAAAGACCCGGCCCCAAGGCAAGTTGGTGCGGGTCACTCAAGGTGCGGTGTACGACGTGGTGGTGGACATCAATCCAGAATCCCCCACGTGTGGTGAACATGTGGGCGTCAAGTTGACGGCTGACAACCATCTTCAGCTATGGGTGCCGCCGGGTTATGCCCACGGTTTCTGTGTGCTCAGTGACACCGCCGATTTTCAATACAAATGCACCGATTTTTATTACCCCGAGGACGAGGGTGGTCTGCTCTGGAATGACCCGGAGCTGGATATTGCCTGGCCATTGGAGTCGCCTCAACTCTCGGAAAAAGACTTGCGAAACCCGCGCTTGCGCGCTGTGTTGAGCGGTGAATGATCGATTAATAATGGTCTATAGTTAATATTAACTATTTATGACCTGATGTTATTTTTCCTTGAATCTCCAATCACAATAGAACCTTGCGGGATAAGGGGTCGGGAAAATCCTGACTAATAATAACAATCGGCACGAGGGGCGAGTTATTCGTAGTCGGGAGTTCGTGCCGAAAATGTCTTATTTCGCAGTAAACGTCTTGGAAAATCTCCTTTTTTGTCGGTGCGTCCTGCCCCGTGAAAACGTTTTTTCGGATGAGGTGACAAGGCTCTGCATATGGCATGCATTGCCTATAAATGACATTCTCCAAAGGAGGCAATGTGCATGAACTGTCTCGTTCAATTTACGGGTGTCAGTTCTATCACCTGCTGTCCCATTCCCGGTCCCTAGTATCAAATCTAATGCAAAGTTGATGTCGAGAAGGAGTCTGATATGAAGAAGCTACTTACGGCTGGCTTGCTGGCTGTCATGAGTACCGCGGCGTTGGCAGCGGATGAACCAGTGAGCAAGGCGGCGAGCGAAAGCGAGCCACTGTCGTTGAACACTCCGCTGGTCGGGGGGGTGACGGTCGCCGAAACCATGGTGGTCGGCGCGGCCATTCTCGGCGCTGCGGCGGCTGCTTCAAACTCCGGTGGCAGTTCCAATGGCGGAACGACTGGTTCCACTGGTACAACCGGTACTACCGGTACAACCGGTACCAACTAATACCCCGCGAAGTATGTTGTTCAAGATCACTCAGAACTTTCTGGGTGATCTTGTTTTAGATTTGCCCTCGACTAGCGTAGTGCCATTATGATCCGTAGATTATCTGTTGTTATGCTGGCAAGTATCAGCTTGCACGGCTGTATGTTTTCGCCTGGTCAACACATGGACACCAGTCAAATGGTCAGTGACGGCTCTCCGGAGAATAGCCGGGTGGAGCTTATTCCCATCACGCCTAAATTGATTGCCATGGATGCTGCCACGCAAGTTCGCGAATCGGTCCCCCCGGCGTTGTTGTCCTATGTTCCGGGCGGTTATCGCGTGGGCGCCAATGACCTGTTGTTTATTACGGTCTGGGATCATCCCGAGTTGACGGCGCCTTCTGGCCCGCAGCAGCAAATCGATGCCAACGGTCGCCTGGTTCGTCCGGACGGCACGCTGTTTTATCCCTACATCGGCAATATTCCGGCCGCCGGGAAAACCATCGAAGAGTTGCGAGCCTTTATCGCCGAGCGCTTGTCGCAATTTGTCGAAAGCCCCCAGGTCGATGTCAGCGTATTGCGCTTCGCCAGCCAGACCGTGGTGATTTCCGGTGCGGTGCTCAAAGCTGGCCAGCAGCCGATCACGACCACCCCGCTGAGCGTAGTGGAGGCCGTTGGTGCGGCCGGTGTGGATCCTTTGAACGCAGATCTGTCAGGCCTGACGCTGACCCGGGACGGGCGCGAATACAAGCTGGATCTGGACACCCTCAATCGCCAGGACTCACAGCTGCAGGGCGTCTACCTCAAGGGTGGCGACCGGTTGTACTTGCCTTATAACGACCAGAAGCGAATCTATGTCATGGGTGAGGTCAACCAGCCTCGCGCGCTGAGCTTCAAGAGCAAATCGATCAACCTGACCGATGCTCTGGGCACTGTAGGAGGCTTGAACCAGACCACCTCCAATGGCAACGCGGTGTACGTGATTCGCGGCGCGGACAATCTCGAAACCGAACCGGCCAAGGTGTTTCAGCTCGATGCCGAATCGCCTTCGGCTCTGGTGCTGGCCACCCGTTTCGACTTGCAGCCGCAAGACATCGTCTATGTCGGTCCGGCCGGCGTGACGCGCTGGAACCGTTTGATCAGTCAGCTTCTGCCTACGGCCGCAGTCCTCGGGACCGGCGCCAGCTCTGTTAATAACCTCAGCGAAGCTAACAGCAGATAAGGCTCTATCCCGCCGTGAAAATTTTGCCTACCTGCGCCTGTCTGACGATGGCGCTCTTGTTGTGCGGGTGTAACCCGTTGATGAGGGCTTCCTGGGACACGCTTGAAGCGTCCGTCACGGGGCCTGCCTCCATCAATTTGACCCGCGCTCAGGTCGACGCCGTGCCTTATCCGCAGATCCTGGTCACCACCACCTCCAGCGAGGGGGTGATGGCCATGGCTCGTCGGCGGGGCGACCTGCAGTTCTGGGTCGCTTCTGGCAAGCAAGTACTCATGATGCGCGACGGTCTGGTGGTACGCACCGTCGGGCTGGGAGTTTCTCTGGACGGCACTCGCTTCAATGATGAGTCACCGTTCAAACGCGGTCTTCAGCACTTGCCCGAGGGTTACACCAGCACGCGCTGGGTCGACATCTACGACGGCAACCGAATTGGTATCGCGGTCAACAGCCGTTTCAGCCCTCACGGCATCGAGACCATCAGCATTCTGGACAAGGATTACGCCTTGCTGCGCATCGACGAGCAGGTGGATGCACCCACCCTGAATTTCCGCGCCACCAACCGCTACTGGGTCGACCCCCGGGACGGTTTTATCCTGCGCAGCGAGCAGCACCTGACGCCGCAGCTGCTCCTGAAAATTGTGCAGTTACGCCCTGATCGGGGAGCTGCCCGGTGAAGTGCAAAAATCTTTTAATGCTTGGCCTGCTGTTGATCGGCCCCGGTGTCGGCCAAGCGGCCGTCACGGTCAGCGGTGACGTGCGCAGCCCCGGCCACTTCGATGTCAAACCCGGTGCACGCTTGATGGACGTCATTCGCGACGCCCAACCCAATGCCGAAAGTTACTGGCTGGGCGCGGCATGGCTGCACCGCTCGTTGATGGATCAACAGGCGCGATTGAAGGCCGGGGTCCTGTTCGATCTGAAACTGTTGCAACGCGGTGCCTTGCTGGATGGCAGGGGCACACGAGCAGACTTGAGTGCGCGCCTGTATGAGCAGATCGAGCGACTGCCGGTCACTGGGCGTCAGGTCGCCGTGCTCGACCCGATCGCCGTGGAAGTGGGCTTCGCCCGCAACGCTTTGCTGGATGATGGTGACCACCTTATTTATCCCGCGCGGCCGTCCACTGTTGAAGTTCTCGGCGCAGTCGCGCAGCCCTGTCATGTGCCTTACCGCGCCCTGCAGGAAGTCCGTGTTTATGCTCGGGACTGCACCATTCTCGACGACGCCGAGCGCGATTATCTGTGGCTGATCCAGCCCGACGGCCAGGTACGGCGCGTGGGCGTGGCGGCATGGAATCGCGAGGAGGGCGTCGTGGCTGCTCCTGGCAGCAAGATCCTGGTACCGATCAGGAACGACGATCTTGAGGTCCCGACCCCCGAGCTAAATCAACAACTGGCCGAGTTTCTCGCCACTCAACCCTTGGCTGAGGTGGCTCCTTGAAGTGCCTGTTGAAGTTACGTTTTGCTGCTGTCTTGCTCCTGCCCTGTGGATGGGCTCATGGTGAACCGCGCTACACCCAGAGTGATTTTGGTGGCGTCGGTCTGTTGCAGACCCCCACCGCGCGCATGGCCCCCGCGGGGGAGCTGAGCGCCACGGCCAGTCGTACCGACCCTTACTCGCGCTACAGTTTTTCCTTGCAGCCGTTCGATTGGCTGGAGGGCTCGTTTCGCTACACCGCGATCACCAACCGCAAGTACGGCACCGAGGAGTTGAGCGGTGACCAGAGCTTCAAGGACAAGGCCATCGACTTCAAAGCGCGGCTTTGGGAAGAAAGTCACTGGGCACCGCAGGTCGCCGTCGGTGCTCGCGATATCGGTGGTACCGGGCTGTTTTCCAGCGAGTATTTCGTCGCCAACAAGCGTTATGGCGAGCTGGATTTCAGTCTCGGCATTGCTTGGGGCTATCTGGGTAATCGGGGGGATTTCAGCAATCCGCTGGCGGTATTCGGCAGCAGTTTCAACGACCGGCCAGAGAGCTCGGCGGCGGTCGCCAGGGCAGGGGATGTGAACGCCAACGCTTACTTCAGGGGCCACCCTTCGTTGTTTGGCGGGGTTGCCTACCAAACGCCGTGGGAACCGCTGAGCCTGAAGATCGAGTACGAGGGCAACGATTACAAGAATGAGCCACTGGACAACTCGATCAAGCAAGATCTGCCGATCAACATCGGCGTGGTCTACAAACTCGCGGACAGCATCGATTTGAGCGCTGGTTGGGAGCGTGGCAATACGGCGATGTTCGGCATCACGTTGCACACCAACTTTGTCAGCCGCAAGGCACCGGTCAAGACGTATGATCCGCCCGCCGAGCCCTTGCCGGCACAGGCACCGTCGACCCCGGCTGACCAGGTTAACTGGGCCGATGTCTCCAACCGGTTGCAGCAAAATGCCGGCTACAAGGTGAAACGCATTACCCAGCGCGGTTCGGAGCTGATGGTGTATGGCGAGCAGTCTCGCTATTTTTATCCGTCCAAAGCTGTCGGGCGAGCCAGCCGGATTCTCGATAACAGCGTCAATCAGGACATCGATTGGTTCACCCTGGTGAACCAGCGTTATGACATGTCCATCGAGGAAACCAGCGTGCCGCGCGAAACGTTCCGCGCAGTCGTGAACAACGACCAGCCGCTGAAGGATCTGCACCGTACGACCGAGGTCAATCCGGCGACTGCGCACCGGGAAACCACGCTCTACACCCAGGCGCTGGAACCGTTCAGCTATGGCTTGGGCCTGGGCTACAAACAGAACATCGGCGGTCCCGACGGACTGCTCTATCAGTTCACCGCCGATGTCGACGCGGAGTACCGTTTCACCCGCAATACCTGGTGGAGCGGCTTGCTCAGTGCAAACTTGCTCAACAACTATGACAAGTTCACCTACGACGCGCCGAGCGGGCTACCGCGCGTGCGCACCGATCTGCGTCAATACGTGACCACCTCCGATGTGACGATGCCTACGTTCCAGTTCAACCATGCGGCGCAGCTGGATCGGGATTTGTATGGCATGGTCTACGGCGGCTATCTGGAATCCATGTTCGCCGGCGTCGGCAGCGAAGTGCTGTATCGACCCACGGGGAAACGCTGGTCGGTGGGCGCAGACCTGAACTTCGTGCGTCAGCGGGACTTTGATCAGGGCTTCGGCCTGCGTGACTACAAGACCGTGACCGGCCATATCACCAGCTATACTGAGCTGCCGAACGACATGCTTGCAGCGGTCAGTGTCGGGCGTTATCTGGCGCGGGACTGGGGCACCACCGTCGATTTGTCGAGGGAGTTCAAGAACGGCGTGAAGTTTGGCGGCTGGGTCACTCTGACCAGCGCGTCGAAGGAAGAGTATGGCGAGGGCAGTTTCGACAAAGGGATCTATATTTCCATCCCGTTCGACGAACTGATGAGTACCTCCACCATGCGTCGGGCCAATATCGTCTGGGCGCCACTGACCCGCGATGGCGGTGCGCGCCTGAGTCGTGCCTACTCGCTGCAAACCATGACCGATGGACGTGACAGCGATCTGTTCTACAACAACTTCGAGAAAATTACCGAATGATTACGTGGTTCAAAGGCCTGATCGAGTTGCCATTCTGGCTCCGGGGCCTGGTCTTTGCCACGGTGACCGGGATTCTGCTGTTCGCGGGTTTACGCTCGCAGCCGATCCCGGAGCTGTTCGCCGAAGAGGACAAGCTCCATCACTGGATTGGCTTTCTGGTATTTGCGTTTAGCTGCCGTCTGGCGTTTCCCGGCGTGAAGTTTCGCTGGATAGCCTTGGGGTGTTTGCTCACCAGCGTGCTCATCGAGGCCGCGCAAGGTTTGATGCCGCTGCGCACGGCTTCGCCCTACGACATGCTGGCAAATACTATCGGTGCGCTGATGGGCTTGCTGGTCGCGAGGTACTGGTTGCGCTAGGCATCAGCGGGGAGGATTTGCTACGTCACACCAGCCCGATGCATTGCCAGGCCGCGACGCCGGGTGCGTCTGTTCGAATGAAGGTAATGCTGCTGCCAGGAGCCAATATTTTATAAGGCCCCTGACTCCCGAGTGCGAGGTTACCTCCCGTGGCGAATCTTACCGGATTGGAACTGACCAGCAGGGTCAAGGTTTCGCCGGGCATGTGGTAGCCGTTGATCGTTTCTATCGTCAGCCCCGGGCCAAACTCGACATTAACCAAGACATGAGCCTTGACCTCAAGCCGGCGTCCTGCATTGAACGAAACAGTGGAATGAACACCGCGAGTTTCGACGCCGCCCTTGGAGGGTGAATCTAACCGTACGCCGGCATGGTCGCTGCCGACTACTAGGTTCGACATGCTCCCGGCGACGATGGGGGATCGAATCGATGCTCTGCAGTTCTTGCCGCAATCGAGGCCGGTGACGACATTGGCGAAGCGTGGCGCGATCAACTCCAGTCCGGCTGACGAGTTCTTTTGTTCGATCGCGGTTTTAACCGTTTCGAACCAGGGCGCAATCATCACGATGTTTTCGCAGCGGTCGATTTCGATGCCGATGCTGGCGCGCTGAAAGCTGGGATTGGTGAAGGTGATGTTGTTGGGCCTGATGTCGTAGGAAGGATCGAACCTGCCGATAAAGGAACCCGTGCCCACAGTTCCCAGGCCATAAACGCCATCGAATCGGCACTCGTCGAATTCGATATGTTCGCACTGCCCCATCAACACCAAGCTGCGCGCCGTGGCCACGGGTCGTTCAACGAGCACATGAGCGACATGGCCGAACTGCACGGGAGCCTGATAATCCTTATAGCCCCCAACCAGCCGCAATCCGTCACCGGAAAACCCTTTGATGAATAGGCGGCGCAGCTCGAAATCCCACAAGCCGCCGTCATGGCCTGACACCACTCCCTCCAGGCTGATGCCGTCCTGCAACGGGTTTTGCAGATGGTCGCCGGCCAGCGTAAACCCCTCCAGCAAAACCCCTCTGATTTTGCCCTCAGGCATGCGGATGAATTTTCGTTCGCTGGAGGGCAAGGCTCTGATCACCGTGCCGCTCCAGTTCTTGGTATCCATACGACCGGCGATATGCCCCTTACCGATGGCGCGAGTACCGTCGACCAAGTCGATGTATTGGGCATTGAGCACCCCGTCCGGCAGCTCGATTTCATATCCCGAGGCAAAGGCTCGATTGATCGCGGATGTATGGTCGAGCAGTGCGGCTCCGGAGGTCACATCGTCTCGTTGCGCTTGGCTCATGAAGTCGAGCAGGCTGTGACGTTCCTTGAGCTTGTCGCCCACAGTGCGCAATTCGGTCCCCGTTCCCGATTGCAGAAACCCCACCATGTTCGGACCCGCATCCGGATCGGCGGCATTGGCCAGGCCGGCAGCCCCGCAGGCGGTGGCGGCGAGTAGCTGACGTCGGGTAATAGGGCGCATGGTTCAACCTGGAAAAATGGGATGGAGGTGGTGGTGGGGGCGGGGAGCTCCGGGCAGTCAGAGACCTGACTGCCCGGCTGCAGCTCTGTTCACAATGAGCTGAAGAAAATAGACGGGCTATGAGCGTGAACGTCTCAGCAGTTAATAAATATCCTTCGAAAAGAGCGTGAAGGGCGTCTTGATCAGGATCTTGATATCGAGCCACAACGACCAGTTGTTGATGTAGTTGAGGTCGATCTCCACACGCTTTTGCATCTTGTCGAGGGTCTCGGTTTCGCCACGGCAGCCGCTGATCTGGGCCAGGCCGGTGATGCCCGGTTTGATTCGATGGCGGGCCATGTAAGCCTGAATCTTGCCGGTGTAGTAGTCGTTGTGGGCGATCGCATGAGGCCGCGGTCCGACCAGCGCCATATGGCCTTGCAGCACGTTGAAGAACTGCGGCAGTTCATCGATGGAGGTGCGGCGTATGAAGCGGCCGACTGCAGTGATGCGTGGGTCTTCGCGGCCGGCCTGGCGGACCTGATGGTCGTCGTGCAGGCGCATGGAGCGGAACTTCCAGACCTTGATGATCTTGCCATTCCAGCCGTGCCGTTCCTGTTTGAAGATGATCGGGCCCGGGGAAGACATCTTCACGGCGGCGGCGATCACCAGAAGCAGCGGGCTGAAGCCGATCAGCGCGAGGGCGGCTAGGCTTCTGTCCAGCAAGGTCTTGCTCAGCGCCGCTGTCGGGTAACTGGTCAGCGGGCTTTCATTGAGGTGGATGGCAGGCAGGCCGTCCAGTTCGCTGATGGAGTGATTGAGCAGCGTCATGCTGCCCAGGTCGGGAACCCAGACCACATCGACATTGGCGTCGAGCAGGTCGATGTACAGCGCCTCGACCTGTTTGGCTTCGCTCAAGGGCAGCGCGATGTATAGCCGCCGGACGTCGTGCACCTGGATTAGCTCACGCAGTTCCTGCAATGGGCCCAGAACCCGGTGGGCATTGACCTGGGTAGACAGCTCGTTGGGATTTGAGCTGATCAGGCCCACCAGCGGCGGGTACTCGGTTTTGGTCAGTTTGTCTGCCAGATTCACCGCCAGTTGATCGGTGCCGATAATCAGGGTGTTGTACTGGCTGTGCAATTGCCGCTGGTAGTGCTTGGAAAAACTGTGCAATGGCAGATACAGCAAGGCCTGAATGCAATAACCGGCCGCGGCCCAGACCACGATGATTTCCCGGGAAAACAATTCGCTGGTCTTGCTGAAAAAACCAATACTGGTCAGTCCGGCCAGCAGCAGCAGCCATCCCAGTAGCAGGCGCGCCAAGCCGCTGAGGTAACTATGCTGCTTGTGATAGACCAGCAGCAGGGAGTAGGAAGGGACCGAGCCGAGGAACGTGAGTACTGCAAGCACACGATAATGGGCGTCGATTTCTCCTGTCTGGTACAACGCCAGACCAAATAACAATGTATTGACCGAAGTGATGGCAATTATCCATTGCCCCCAGAAGGTCAGTCCTTTGGTTATGTTATTTCGATTAATACGATTATGTACCATCGCGGTGTCCCTCGGGCCTGCGCCACGTTGTGTATCAGTCGACGGTTAATAAATGGCAGCCACGCACAAAGGCTGAGCGAGCGCGTCAGTCAGGAAATGTTTTTATTATTAGAAGGGAATAACGGGGCTTATGGCTGGCCATCCAGGCTTTGTTTTAAAGTCAGCTGATACGGTTGTCTCAGTGTCAGGTTTTTATACTAGTACCTAAATCTTTTTGTGTGTCTGACGAATTATAACGGTCGTGCTTTCAGAGGCCTTGTTATAAAAGGTCGTGCTCTTTTGTTAGGAGGGTATCGCTCAATCGTCTATATAATTGCAGTATTCGATAGACGTTTGCCGGGTATGCGAGGGATGAAGCGGGGCCGGAGCCATGGGAGGGGTATTTGGCGTAAATCAGGAAATGCAGTGCAAGGCGGCAGATCATGGGTAGTAGGTGTGTCAGGTGGGGCGGAGAGTCGCATTTATTGTTATTGTTTTATGCGATCACTCGCTCAGTAAGCGACTCTTATCCTTTGTGCCAGGCAGTAACCACGGTTTCTAACCGAACGGATCAGCCGTTCTCCATTGGCCGCCGTCTTGAACTTTTTCTGTAATCGGCTCAGGCACATTTCAAGGCCGCTATATTGTTCCGGGTCTTTATCGATGCGCAGGATAAGATCGTTTTTGCTGAGCACACGTCGATCGCTGAGTACCAGTTGGGTGAGCATTAACGATTCGGTACCGGTCAATGGAATAGTAATGTCTTCTTTGACCAGTGTTCGATCGTCAGCGTTAAACCACCAGATGTCAGGATTGCCCTGGGACTCTTTAACCCGACTGACTGCCGAGATGAACTCTTCGTCGGCCACCGGTTTCTTGAGAAAGCCATCAATACCGAAGTGCGAAAAGTGATGAAGCTCCGAAGGTTCAGAGTTCGGCGTGATGAGGATGATTTCCGCATCTTTTTGATTTTTACGAATGAAACTGACATCGCTCAGCGATATATCCGCCTGGTCGAGCAGGATGTGCGTGAATCGATTCTTTCGGATGCGTTCGCTGCTGAGTTTACCTGACTCGATTTCAAACGATAAATACAGGCGTTGCGCGAGAAGCGATTCGATTGCTTGTCGTGCAAGCTGGTCCCGGGTGAAAATCAGAAAGCTGTTATTCGGCGTGTTCACAATAAGGTTCCTTCCTAGTCTGGTGAAGTTTTCAAAACTTAAATAAGCTCAGTGGGCGAGTAGTACCTCCCTTGAAAAAAGTCGAAGGGCATGCTGCGGGCCAGTGTGTGTAGTGCTTTGTGCTCCACTCGGTCCGCCACGAATTTGATCTTGCTGTCATGGATCATGCCGCTCAGGCAGTCATAAGACCTGTCGAAAAAATCCTGACTGTTTTCGACCATGATGTCGAAGTTGGATTTGGTCAGGTCTACTTTTATGTAATCGAACAGCGTCAGGCTGATCAGTTTTTCAGTGCTATCGTCGCTTAAATCATAGCCATCGAAAGCGATCTCGATCCCATTGTCTTTCAATAGGTGAATATGATTGATAATGGTTCTTTTTTCTTTCAGGTTGAACGACAGGAGCGAACTGTTGTTAATGCTGGGGATCAGTTGTTGCTCATGCTTCTTGAGTATCGCTTGAGCATCGTTCATCTCCTTAATGAGCGCTTTATCCAATAAAGCAGACTGATTCATGTTCACGAACAGTTTATTGGGCGTCTGTGCGGACGGGGTGGCCTCAATCTGTGAGAGGGCATTCAATTGGATCCGTGTCAGGACTTCATGATAAATCGCCAGTGGATGATCGGAATGCAGCTGTTGATACCCCTTGTTCAGAGGTGTCTCCTGTTTGGTTGCCTTGGCATAAATTTCGCTGCCGAACAGTTCATCGTTTCTTTTCAGAATCGATTGCCTGAAGAAAACCAATGCGAAGTTTTCGTGCACTATAGGTTGCCTGCCGGGCTCCATCATTTAGTCCTTTAAGAGTGAAAGTTTGCTTGATTGACTGATACGACTCCTCGAAGCAGTCGATAGCCATAACCACGAACACTGTGAATGATGTTAATGCCAAAGTGTTTTTTGATTTTATTTCGAAGCCGGCTTATGGACTTCTCCAAGACGCGTGAGTCGTAGAGTTTTATATTCAAGCCCATGGATTCGGCCATGCAATCATGGTGCAGAATATTGCCTTCTGCGTTAATAAGTGCCTCCAGGGCTTTCATTTCCTGATAGGCCAGATCCAGTTTGCAATCATTGCTGTATAAGTGCAGGCATGTTTGGTCCAGTATCAACTTTATGCTGGGGTGCCATTCCGGAGTGTCGAACAACTCTGAAATCAGCCTGGCCTTTTCATCCTGATCATTAGGTACATTGATGCAGTGATCAGCGCCAGCGAGGTAGCATTCAATTTTAGTATGCGGAGAGCGATAATTAATGGTTACGATAATGGCCAGTTCGGTCGGGGTCGAACGTAACTTCTTGATCAGTGCCAGGCAGTCATCAAGAATGGAAGGGCTTTCAATATCGATTAAAACGGTATCGAGCGTTTGAGTTTCGATATCAAGGCTTACTGGGTTCGGGTAATCTAATGTATAAACATGCGTGAGATTCGGTACAAATAGCTGGCGAAGTTTCTCTGTCGAGCGCCAAGTGCGCCCAATAGCAAGAATACCTCTCTGGCTATTTTCGATTTTGCTCTCAGAACTCATCATACAAATTACTCTTATGTGCTGGCGTTGCAATCTTAATACACAAAATACTGAAATTATCTGACTTTTTATAACATTTCCAGCCGTCAACACGTGTCATTCCATCCTCAAAGGTTTTAGCTGATTCAACGGCACAGGCAACTGCGAAGGCTTAAACCAGTTGTTTTGATGATGACCGATTTAGTTGCTGCAGCCTTATCAGTCCGCTCAGGCTCTTTAGGTTGACTTTTCTATGAACAACACAGATGCATCACTGATCCCCTAATTCGGGCGACAGAACGAGGCACAACTGAAAGGTTTCTGCGTATGAACTGTGCGGATGCCTGCATTTTTGAAAACTGGAGTTGATTTATAAGGATATTCCACGGTGTTCTAGGGCGATGCGAGTGCGCATCCAGGAGGCGAAGCGTGTAACGAGCGCCTCTTTTTAGGGCGAACGAAGCGGGGGCTATAATAATTGAGTCTTTCTGCATTGTATCTGTAAGATTTTATGTCGGAAACTGAATTTGTGATCGTGTAGTTATTCTGTTTGGTTATTGAATAAAAAACACTAAAGTTGATATTGAAGCGCCATTATTTCGATGTACTAACCGGGGTGGACCGGTTACTGATCCTTCTCGCAATTCACCATCCAAGCCACGCCAAACCGATCGACCAGCATTCCGAAACGAGCTGCCCAGAACGTCGCCTCCAGCGGCATTTGGATACTGCCGCCTTCCGCTAACGCAGCAAATACCCGCTCTGCCTCCGCCACACTGTCGACATTCAATGAAACCGAACAACCGCTCATGCTGGCGGTGGGGCGATCAGGTGTGGTGTCCGACCCCATGATTGCCTGGTCTGCGACCAGCAGCCGCGTGTGAATGATGAGGTTGTGGCAGTCCGCTGGAACATGATCGCGAGCCGGGGTTTCGCCGAAGGTCATCATGACTTCTATCTGGCCTGGCAGGCTTTTGGCGTAGAACGTGAAAGCAGCCTTGCAGTCGCCATTGAAGATCAGGTAGGGATTGATTTTCATGTTTTGCTCCCGGTTATTAAAGAGGGCACATCGGCTGGACGTTCAGGTTCGTCCTCGAATCCCGATGGGCATTGACTCCCCATAGCAAAGCGCTAAAACGTAGCGAGTGATGATGTTTTTTTAGATGTTTTTAATATGGGCGTGGCCAGCCTTATCGCGTCATAACCCCGTAGAGTCGCTGGCTCATTCCACGTACTGTAGAACCAGCGCGCTTCTCTGACATCCGCCACCGAGTCCATCGCCCTATGCCCGTCCTGACCCGTTTTGCCTCTTTGCTCGACCAGGCGAGACGTGCCTTGTTGCTGGTCTGGGGAACATCTCGGGGGCTGTTCCTGGGGTTAGTGCTTGCGACGTTTATTGCCGGTGTGCTTCCGGCACTGGCAGCCTGGTTGGGGCAGCGGATTGTCGATGCAGTAGTCACCGCCATTCAGTTGCACGCCCAGCAGGGCAGTGCGCCGTTATGGCCGGTTGTGCGGTATGTGCTGTTTGAAGCGGGCGTGCTCGCATTGTTGTCCGGGACACAGCGTGCACTGTCGGTTCAGCAATCGCTGTTGCGGGTGCAGTTGGGGCAAAAGGTCAACACGATGATTCTGGAGAAGGCCCAGACGTTATCGTTGGTGCAGTTCGAGAATTCCGAGTTCTACGACAAGCTGCTACGGGTGCGGCGCGAGGCATCGACCCGTCCGCTGGCGTTGGTAATGAAGTCGCTGGGGCTGATCCAGAACCTGATCGTGTTGATCAGCTTCGGTGTCTTGCTGGTGCATTTTTCGCCGTGGGCATTGGTGCTGCTGGTGGTCGGGGCGTTGCCAGTGTTCTTTGCCGAAGCGCACTTTTCCGGGGATGCCTTTCGCCTGTTTACGCGCCGGGCGCCGGAGAGTCGGCAGCAGAATTACATCGAGACGTTGCTCTCCCATGAAGGCTACATCAAAGAGGTTAAGTTGTTCGGCTTCGCGCCGCTGCTGTTGCAACGTTATCGGGACACATTTACGCGTCTTTACGCCGAAGATCGACGCCTGACGCTGCGTCGCGATGGCTGGGGTTTTGTGCTGGGGCTGCTGGGCACCGCTGCGTTTTATCTGGCCTATGCCTGGGTCGTGGTCGATACCGTTCACGGCAACATCAGCCTTGGGCAAATGACCATGTATCTGGTGCTGTTCAAGCAGGGGCAGGCTGCGGTGAGCAGTAGCTTGAGCGCGATCAGTGGTCTCTACGAGGATGGCCTTTACCTGTCGAGTCTCTATGAGTATTTGGCCGAGCCGGTTATTGCCGATAGCGGAAGTTTGACCGTGGGCGCCGTGCCCGGCGATGGCTTGCGTTTCGAGAACGTCGGCTTCCGTTATCCGGGGGCGAGCCGCGACGCTTTGCAGGGCATCGATCTGCACCTGCTGCCCGGGCACAGCATTGCGCTGGTGGGGGAAAACGGTTCAGGCAAAACTACGCTGATCAAGTTGCTGACTCGGCTGTATCGCCCCGATCAGGGCCGTATTTTGCTGGATGGCAGCGATTTGCAGTCCTGGGACGAGGAGGCGCTGAGACGGCGCATCGGCGTGATCTTTCAGGACTACATCCGCTACCAGTTCTCCGTGGGCGAGAACATCGGGGTGGGTGATACCCTGGCGTTCGACGATGAAACGCGTTGGCAGCAAGCGGCCGCGGAGGGCATGGCCGCGCCTTTCATCGAACATCTGGATCGCGGCTACGCCACGCAACTAGGGCGATGGTTTGCCGGTGGGCAGGAATTGTCCGGTGGGCAATGGCAAAAAATCGCCTTGTCTCGCGCTTACATGCGCCGGGACGCCGATATTTTGATTCTGGATGAACCAACTTCAGCCCTGGACCCTGCGGCGGAAGCGGCGGTGTTCGAGCATTTCAGTCAACATACTGAAGGCCGCATGACGTTGCTGATTTCTCACCGCTTCTCTAGCGTGCGCAATGCCGACCACATCATTGTGCTCGACCAGGGGGCGATCCTTGAGCGAGGCGATCACGACAGCCTGGTCGCGGCGGGCGGGCGCTATGCGCAGTTGTTCAACGTGCAGGCTCGTGGTTATCGGTAGTTTTTGCAGTCTTCATGCGTCAGTTCCGAGAATAGCGTGATTGCGAAGGACATCTCATATCCCCTGTGGGAGCGAGCCTGCTCGCGATAGCGTCTGGTCAGCCAACATCGTTGTTGAGTACTTAACCGCAATCGCGAGCAGGCTCGCTCCCACAGGGGGAGTTTTAGGCTCACCAGGCCTCACGGCATTTCCGGCAATTCCTGCGGCCGCAAATCAAACACCAATACCTCGGCATCCACGCCGTTGCTCAAGGTCAGCACTTGCTCCTCTCGCACCCGCACACCATCACCTTCCTGCAACTGCACGCCGTTCAGCTCGACACTGCCCCGCGCCACATGCACATAGGCGTAGCGATTGGCAGCCAGTTCCAGCGTGGCGCTTTCCTTGCCGTCGATCAGGCCGGCGTACACCCGCGCATCCTGCCGGACTTTCAGCGAACCGTTGGCCCCGTCAGGGGAGATGATCAGTTGCAAGCGCCCGCGTTTTTTCTGCGTGCTGAAGTGCTCTTGCTGGTAACGCGGTTTGGCGCCGCTAACGTCCGGCACGATCCAGATTTGCAGGAAGTGCACCGGGCGTGTCGATGAGTGATTGTATTCACTGTGTGCGACGCCGCTGCCGGCACTCATCAACTGCACGTCACCGGGGCGGATCACCGAACCGGTGCCCAAGGTGTCCTTGTGTTCCAGGGCACCTTCGAGCACATAGGAAAAAATCTCCATGTCGCGGTGAGGATGCTGACCGAAACCTTTGCCGGCCGCCACGCGGTCGTCGTTGATCACCAGCAGGTCGGAAAAACCCTGCTCCCGCGGGTTGCGATAATTGGCGAAGGAGAAGGTATGGAATGACTTCAGCCAACCGTGATTGGCCGCGCCGCGATCCGAAGCTTTACGAAGGGTCAGCATGATGAAATCTCCTGTCAGGACGTGAATTCGTCCGAGTGAGGAGAAGGTTAATGTTTACCAGTTAGTGCAATAAGTAGATGGAAATTGAAATACTGTCTCATTCAGATTGACAGTTATGTGCGCGAATTCACGTATCCTTGTTGTTACATTTGGCCATAATGCTCAACGCTGACACTACGTTCCGATGACTTGATAACAGTGATGTGCAACCCATGAAAACCGTGGCAATGGTGCTGTTCCCCGACTTTCTTCTGCTTGATATGGCCGGTCCCATAGAGGTGTTTTCCATCGCCAATCGTTATCTGGAGCCAGGCGATCGTTACGAGCTGTCAACCATCGGCACCGAGCATGGTGCATTGCGAGCCTCAAACGGCGTCAACGTTCAGGCCGATTTGCATATCGATCAAGCGAACGAACGCTATGACTTGTTGCTGGTGCCGGGCGGGCCGGGGGCCTACAACGAAAAACATCCACCGTTGCTAGCGTGGCTTCAGGGCGCTGTCAGCCGTGCGAGCCGATACGGTTCGATCTGCACCGGTGCGTTCGTGCTCGGGCATGCCGGGCTGCTGGACGGCTATCGCGTGACCACTCACTGGCATTACACCGAGCGTCTGATCAAGGGCTTCCCCAAGGCCACCGTCGAGACTGATCAGATTTTCGTGCAGGACCGCAATCTCATCACCTCTGGCGGTGTCACCGCAGGCATCGACATGGCGCTGGCAGTAGTTGCCCAGGACCATGGCAAGAAAGTCGCCCAGGACGTTGCCAAAGTATTGCTGGTGGTAATGAAGCGCCAGGGCGGGCAGGCGCAGTTCAGTCCGTTGATGGCGGCAGTGGCACCCCATGAAACGCCGATCACCCGGGTACAGAACCATGTACTCGAACACCTGGATGAAGCGTTCAGCATCGAACGCATGGCCAGTCTGGTGAACATGAGTGCGCGGCACTTCGCCCGGGTTTTCGCCCGGGAAGTGAACATGACGCCGATGGAGTTTCTGCAAAGCGCGCGCATCGACTGCGCCAGGAATCTGCTGGAAACCAGCGACCTGCCGCTCAAGACCGTGGCCTATAAAAGTGGCTTTGGCAGCGTGCGGCATATGCGTTTTCTGTTCAGTGAAAAGCTCGGCCTGACCCCCACTCAATACCGCGAACAGTTCAGTTAGGGGCCGTTGTCCGTCACGCGCACCGTGATGGCCGTGACGCTCCTCCCGCGGCCGTTGTACCGACATCCATGCCTGCCAAGATACCCGTGAACTCTTTGCCATGGAGGTGCGGGAGCCTGGATGGACTCGTGCAATGGATTTTGCGGTACCTTGCCGGGCCAGGTTTTCAGCGCGAGAACGTGCATGAACAGCCTCAGAAATATAAACAGCGATGCGGTGCTGCGGTTCGGGCCCTATGCGTTTCACCTGCATCAGCGATTGATCCTGGAGGGTGATCGGCCGTTGCGCATGGGCGGGCGAGCCCTGGATATCTTGCAGGTGCTGGTCGAACGCGCCGGTTCAGTGGTGAGCAAGGATGCCCTGATTGCCCGTGTCTGGCCGACCTCGGTGGTTGAGGAAATCAACCTGCGCGTGCACATCGCCGCCCTGCGCCGGGCACTTGGCGATGGCCTGAACGGGCAGCGTTACATCGTCAATATTCCCCAGCGCGGCTACAGCTTCATCGCCCCGGTACAACGCGACGGGACAGGCACGCCGGTGCCGGTCGAGTCTGTGCACAAGCCTCAGCACAACCTGCCTGCGCGGCTCACTCCGGTGACCGGTCGCGACTCGATCGTCGGCAGTGTGGTCCGGCAATTGCCGGTTCGACGTCTCATGACCCTGATTGGTCCCGCAGGCATTGGCAAAACTACCGTGGCGCTGCGGGTGGCCGAGTTGCTGTTGCAGCACTATCAGGACGGTGTCTGGATGGTTGATCTGGCAGCCATCGATGACCCGGCGCAACTCGTCGAGCATCTGTCGCGCACACTGGAACTGGACGTCGGGACCGCGCTGGCGCAACGGCATGCCTTGGTGGTGCTCGACAATTGCGATCACCTGCTCGAATGCTGTCGGGCAGTGGTGGACAATCTGCTGGCCTCGGCGCCACGGCTGTCGATCCTGGCCACCAGTCGCGAACCACTGCAAGCGGCGGGGGAAACGCTGCTGTGTTTACCGGCCCTGGCGGTACCGCCGGCCTCAGCGATATACAGCGTGGCCGAGGCCATGGATTATTCGGCGGTGCAGCTGTTGGTCAGCCGCGCCCGAGCCCGTCAGCAAGGGTTTGCCCTGCGCCAGCAGGATCTTAAGGCGGTGCGCGAAATCTGTCGGCGCCTGGATGGCCTGCCCTTGGCCATTGAACTGGCGGCGACGCAAATCGATGCGTTGGCGCTGGTGGGGGTGCAAGCGCAACTCGGCAACTGTTTGCAGTTGTTGACTCAAGGCCGGCGCACCGCTCTGCCACGGCATCAGAGTCTGAAAGCTGCCTTGGACTGGAGCTATGAACAGCTGAGCCCGATGGAGCAAACCGTATTGCAGCGGCTGGCGGTGTTCAAAATGGCGTTTACGCTGGAGTCGGCGATTGGCGTGATCAGTTGCGCGGTGCTGCGGCCCACCTGCCTGGTCGAAATCATAGAGCGGCTGGCGAGCAAATCACTGCTGTCGGTGGAACAGGACTGCGGCGAGACCCGTTACCGTTTTCTCAACACCACGCGCACCTACGCCTTGGAGAAACTCGATCACAGTGGCTACTTGCGAGCCTATGAACTGCGTTATGAGCGCTACATCAGCCGGGCACGCTGGAATTCAGCCGGGCAGGTGTCGCTGCAGCTCGTCGAGTAGCCGGCGGACTTTCATCAAGTCCGGTGTGGCAAAGCCTTCGGTGAAACGCTGGTAAATCGGTGCCAGCAACTCATGGGCTTGCCGGAAGTGACCCTGACGCTGCCACAGCTGGGCCAGTGACGTGGCGCTGCGCAGTTCCCAGGCCAGCGCTCCCTGGGTCTTTGCTATGGCTAACGCCTTGAGCAGCATTGCCTCGGCCGCACTGACCCGGGTCGGGCAATCCTCGGTCAGCAACGCGTCGGCCCGGGCTCGCAGAATTTCCGCGGCGCTCCAGCCCGCCGCGCCGTTTTCGGCCCGTTCCAGCAACGCGTCATCGATGAAACGACTATCCAGTGTGACCATGATTTCCTTGATCAACCCGGTGTCCGCTCGCGGTGACGAGGGCGCATCGCCCCCCTCGATCACCTGCGCGTAATGTCTGGCCCACGTGTGGAACAGCAGCACCGAGTGTTTCTTCGCCTGTTCAAGCAGCAGGTTCAGAAGCTCGCGGGCGACTGGGGTGTCGCCGTTGTAGTGAGCGATCAGGCAACCGGCCAGCGCCAGGGTGTAGCAGATGGACGTGCCATGATTGATCTGCATCGCGATGTCGAGCGCTTGCCGCGCGGTGCGCCAGGCTTTTTCCGGGTGCCCTTGTAACCAGAGAATGCGCGCCAGAATCGTCAGGGCTGCGACGCTCTGATCGTAATGCACGCCAAAGCAATAGCTGAAGCGGTTGAGGTGACCGTTCTGGGCCAGGCATTGAATGACCTGTTCGACATTTTCCCGCGCCAAGGCCTGATCCCCGGCAAAGTGCAGAGCCAGCACCCGCAAGCGTTGGGTGCTCAGGGACAACACCGCATCGCCCTGCAGCCCCAACCGCTCGAATTGTCTACTCTGCTCCACGGCCAGTTGGTAGTGGCCGCCACTAAGATCAACCGCCAAGTGCCCGGAAATCGCTTTGAGCTGACCGGCCACATCGTTGCAGTGTTCGGCCAGGTGTTTGGCACTGACGAATGCTTCGACGGCTTCCGCGCTACTGCCCAACGTGTGGTAGCACGAACTGCCGAGGGCAAGCTTGAGGGTCATGGTCAAACGCGGGCAGGGCTGTTGCGTTGCTTCGAGCAACGCCAGGGCTTTGCGCACGTACACGCCGTGTTCCTTGAGCAACGACAGCTCCTGCCAGAGCGGTGCCGAAGTCGCGGTGAGGCGGATAGCCAAGGCCCGCGGGCCTTGAGCGTTCAAACCCCACTCGAGCGCCGCGCGAATATCTTCCAGGTTGCGAGCGTAACGCTCGGTCCAGCGATCGCTCGAGATCTGCTCCCAGTCGTTCTGGGCTTGCTGCATCAAAGCGAGGCAGCGTTCGGCGTGGCGCTCGCGGGTGTCCGGCAGTTCTTGGGCCTGGGCGAGTTTTTCCAATGCATAGCCGCGCGTGGTGTCGAGCAAACGGTAGAACACTTCTTCGTCGCCGACTTCCACGTTCAGCAATGACTTGGCGACCAATTGGGTGATCGAGGCGAATACCACGCCGGGGTCGATGTGTTCACCGACGATCACGGCGGCCGCCGACTCCAGGGTGAAGGCGCCCCGGAACATACCCAGTCGACGCAGGCAGATTTGCTCACAGGCATTGAGCAGTTCGAAGCTCCAGTCCAGCGTCGCGCGTAGGGTTTGATGGCGGCCCAAATTCGTTTGGCAGCCCTGGGTGAGCAGGCGAAAGCTGCCTTGCAGTTGCGACAGCAGCCCACTCAAACCCAGGCTGCCCACTTGCGCTGCCGCCAGTTCGATGGCCAGCGGTATGCCGTCCAGACGCCGGCAGATTTCAATCGCCAGCGGCAATTCGTCTTCGCTCAATTCGAAGCTGTCGTGGCTGGCCATCGCCCGCTCGACAAACAATTGCAGCGCCGAAAACGTCAGGGCCTGAGCGCGATCGAGGACGGCAATGGGTGGCGGACAGTTCAACGATTCCAGGCGCTGCACGAACTCGCCTTCGGCCCGCAGGCTTTCACGGCTGGTGGCCAGAATATGCACCTGGGGCGCCACGCGCAGGATGCTTTCACTGAGCAACGCAATGGCATCGATCAAGTGTTCGCAGTTGTCGATGACCAGCAGCATCTGCCGTTCGCGCAGGAACCTGGCGAGACCATTCATGGTTTCGGCGTCGTGCGAGGACAAATCCAGCAGCGTTGCCAAGTGTGTAGTGATCATCAAAGGGTCGTTGATCGGTGCCAGGTCCAGCAGACGAATACCGTCTTTGTAGCGGCCGATCAATTGTTCGGCAACGCGCAGTGCCACTGTGGTCTTGCCGATTCCGCCGGGGCCCACGAGGGTGATGAAACGCTGCTGCGCCAGTTGCGTCACCAAGCTGTCGACCAGAGCCTGACGACCGATCATGCGGGTACGACGGATTGGCAGGTTATGCCGGCTCGGTCCATTTTCTTTGCTTTTCGGGCTTTGCTCGACGTGCTCCACAGAGAACGGCGCGACAAAACTGTACCCGCGCTGGGCAACGGTGACGATGTAGCGCTGGCCGGCCTGACCGTCACCGAGGGCTTTGCGCAGCGCCGCCATGTGCACCCGCAGGTTGATGTCTTCCACCACGCTATTGGGCCAGACCCGAGCGATCAGTTGCTGCTTGCTCACCACATGGCCGGCGTGTTCCAGCAGGATCAACAGAATGTCCATGGCGCGCCGACCCAGGCGCAAGGGCTGGTCGGCCTCCATCACCAGGCGTTGTCCGGGGTAAATCCGGTAAGGGCCGAAACGGATGGCCTGTTCGGGAGAAAGGGTCAACGGGTCACTCCTGCTTGAATCCTTCTATCACGCGGTATCCGGGCATATTCCTCAGGTTTTTTCGGCAGCGCAATGCAGCCTCGAGCAACTGTCGGCAGGTGCACAGCGGCTGATGCATTCCCCTTAATGCTCATCGCCTCGTATCTATTGGGCGCGGCGCTGGCGCAGGGGCAACCGAGTCTGTGGGGGCACTGCTGAAAATTAACAACGTTTAACTCGTCCTGCGTCCGGTCTACGCACAAAAATCCAATTCTTCAAATAGAACCGAAGGCACACTCTTTCCTGCAACAAAAAGCGTACCGCAAAAAGGATGAACACTTCTGGAGGAGCCGGAATGAGCAACGTGGTGGTGGTCTATCACAGTGGCTACGGGCACACCCGGGTCATGGCCGAAGCCGTGGGCCAGGGTGTAGAACGGCACCTGGGCAGCACCTGTCGGCTGATTCCGGTCGAGGAAGTGGATGAGCACTGGGAACGCTTGCACCGTGCCGATGCAATTATCTTTGGCGCCCCGACTTACATGGGCAGTGCCTCGGCGGCCTTCAAGGGTTTCATGGAAGCTACCGCGTCGTTTTACCTGGCCCAGCCCTGGCGCGACAAACTCGCTGCCGGGTTTACCAATTCTGGCTGCCTGTGCGGCGACAAGCTCAACACCTTATTGCAAATGGCAGTGTTCGCCGCCCAGCACTCGATGATCTGGGTCGGTCTCGACCTGCTGCCGGCGCGCAGCAGCATTGGCCTGTTCGATGGGCAGTTGAATCGGCTCGGCAGTTCGCTGGGAGCCATGGCCCAATCGAACGTCGAACAGTCCCCCGACCTTGCACCGCCGCCCGAAGACCGCCGCACTGCCGCGCATCTGGGCGAGCGGGTGGCACGCCTGGCCGAACGAATGGTCCGCACCTCTTATTAACCAACGCAAAATCCATGCATGAGGAGACATCACCATGAGTACCTTTAGCACCCGAGACGGCACCGAGATTTACTACAAGGATTGGGGCACCGGTCAGCCGATCGTCTTCAGCCACGGTTGGCCGTTGAATGCCGACAGCTGGGAATCGCAGATGATCTTCCTGGCCTCCAAAGGCTACCGGGTCATCGCCCATGATCGCCGTGGTCACGGTCGTTCGAGCCAGCCATGGTTCGGCAATGAAATGGACACTTACGCTGATGACCTGGCGCAGCTGATCGAGCATCTGGATCTGCAAAACGCCGTGCTGTTCGGCTTCTCCACCGGCGGTGGCGAAGTGGCGCGCTACATCGGTCGTCACGGCACCGGTCGGGTGGCCAAGGCCGGGCTGATTTCCTCGGTGCCGCCGTTGATGCTCAAGACCGAGGCCAACCCCGGCGGCCTGCCGCTGGAAGTGTTCGACGGCATTCGTCAGGCGTCCCTGGTCGACCGTTCGCAGCTGTACAAGGATCTGGCCAGCGGTCCGTTCTTTGGCTTCAATCGCCCGGGTGCCAAGCCGTCCCAAGGCATGATCGACTGGTTCTGGCTGCAGGGCATGATGTCCGGCCACAAGAATGCCTATGACTGCATCAAGGCGTTCTCCGAAACCGACTTCACCGAAGACCTGAAGAAGTTTGATGTGCCGACCCTGGTGGTGCATGGCGACGACGACCAGATCGTGCCGATCGAAGCCGCCGGCATCGCCGCGGCGAAACTGGTCAAGGGCTCCACATTGAAAGTCTACCCGGGAGCACCCCACGGCCTGACCGACACCCATAAGGATCAACTCAACGAAGATCTGCTGGCGTTCATCAAGGGCTGATCAAGATCAAAAGATCGCAGCCTTCGCCAGCGCCTACACGGTTAAGTGAGCCTCTGTAGGACTGGCGCAGGCTGCGGTCTTTTGATTGTGAGAGAGGGAAGAGAACGCACGGCCCGACAGCGCCAGACAAACGGTGAAACGCCTTCGCTGCGGGTGAAGATATGGGAAAAATGCGCCTGATCGCAGAATCCGCATTCCAGACTGATTTGCGTCAAAGTCAGGTCGGTGTTCTGGATCAACTGCTTGGCCCGGGCGATGCGTTGCCGGCGAATCCAGTCTTGCGGCGAGAGGCCGGTGCTGCACTTGAACGCACGGGAAAAATGGCTGCGTGACAGGGCGCAGGCCCGTGCCAGTTCGGTCACTTCCAGAGTTTCACCGAGGTGATCGAGGATCAACTGCCTGGCCAGATTTTCACGCCAGGGGCTGAGCCCGCCAGTGGGTTTTTTTCGCGTTTCAGTGGAGGACGCGCTGATCGCGTTTTGCTGAAAGTGAGCCATGGCCAATGTCCGTGTCGGAGGGCGCGCGCGGGTGCGCTGCACGGTAAGTCAGCACGTTCCCTCTGAAAAAAAGGTCTGCGCAGAGGGCTTCATTCTTGGTCGCGGGAGCTTTGGCTTGCGAGTTAAACGTTGTTAATTCCTCGATCGGCGCGGGCAGTCTCGAGTACAGTCAGCCACACTCGTCAACCCTCGTGCCTGGCCGAAAACACAATGGGATTGTGCTTATGAACCGTAACGATCTGCGCCGCGTCGACATGAACCTGTTGGTGATTTTCGAAGCCCTGATGTTCGAAAAGAACCTGACCCGGGTCGCCGAAAAACTCTTCATGGGCCAACCGGCGGTGAGCGCTGCGCTGGGGCGGCTGCGTGATTTGTTCGACGATCCGTTGTTGCTGCGCAACGGTCGCGGGATGGAGCCGACGGCACGGGCGCTGGCGATTCTCAAGGAGCTGCAACCGGCGATGGACACCATCTCGGGGGCGGTCAGCCGTGCCAAGGAGTTCGACCCGACGACCAGCTGCGATGTGTTTCGCATCGGACTGTCGGACGATGCCGAGTTCGGTCTCTTTCCTCCGTTGTTACGACAACTGCAAGAAGAAGCACCGGGAATCGTGGTCGTTGTGCGCCGCGCCAATTACCTGCTGATGCCGGCATTGTTGGCATCAGGGGAAATTTCGGTGGGCGTCAGCTACACCACCGATCTGCCGGCCAACGCCAAACGCAAGAAGCTGCGCGACATCCCCTGCAAAGTACTGCGCGGCGACAACCGGCCAGAACCGCTGACCCTGGACGATTACTGTGCGCGGCCCCATGCGATGGTGTCGTTTTCCGGTGACCTGAGCGGCAACATCGATGTGGATTTGGCCAAGGTCGGGCGCACGCGACGCGTTGTGCTTGGTGTGCCGCAGTTCAGTGGGTTACGCGCGTTGCTCGCCGGCACTGAGATGATCGCCACTGTCCCCGATTACGCAGCCTGCGCGTTGGTTGAGGGATGTGCCTTGCGCGCCGAAGATCCACCGTTCCCCATCGATGCTGCGCAATTGTCGATGGCCTGGAGCGGGGTGCACGACAACGATCCTGCGGAGCGCTGGTTAAGGTCGCGGATCAGCCAGTTCATGTCGGTGTCGCTGGATATTCCGGTGGTTTAAGTCTGTAAATACAGGTCTTCAAACCCCCTCAAACCCTGTGGGAGCGGGCTTGCCCGCGATGGCGTCAGGTCAGCCGACATCACTGTTGAATGACACACCCTATTTGCGAGCAAGCCCGTTCCCACAGAGGAATGTGTGTTGATTCGATGGCTGTGTTTAATAGTGTTTAGCGTTACTTCCTGAAAGCTACAGATCCTTGCGCCGTTGCCTACGACTGCGCCAGAATCCGCCGGCTTGTGCGCTTTGGGCCTGGTCTTTATCGTTTCCGCATCGCTGCCAATCAGCGATCGGGTTTAGCGACTCGGACTATTCAAAGTGCATCAGTGCTCCAGACTTTATTGCCGACTTTTGACGTCTGCAATTACGTTATGGTGGCTGTATGCGGGAGACCCTCGGGTCTACCGGGTGCCTTTGACCGGTTCGCTAACCTGCATACAGTCACCACCCTTATTTGTTTAGCGACAGGTTCTGGTGGTGCTATTTTCCAAAGGAGATTCACCATGTTCAAAGCCACACCTAACCCGCCAGAAACCGACGACGTTTCCCCCTACGATCCCCTCGATCCCAAAAAACTCAACGAAGCCGCCGAGCGTGCTCTCGATCACTACCTCAAACCGTCCGACCCCGACTGCGCCAATCAGCCCCCGCGCAAACCGAGCACGATTTATACCGTCGCCCCGGGCATCGACATCGAAGAGCTACTGGCCAATGCCTGCGAATCCTTTGCCTCGGCCAAGGTGATCGCCAGTGACTGTGCCGGGTTTCTGGAGGGGCCGCAGCGCAATACGATACTGGGCGTCGCGCAGCTCATCATGCTGGGTGAACTGGCTGTGAGTCGGGCGCTGGATAGTCTGGAATTGAAGGCAGCCCCGGCCGTCTGACCGGATTCAATACGAAACGGCCTTCGGGCCGTTTTTTGTGCCTGAGCAGTAGTGAGCAGGCGAAAAATCCTGTGGGAGCGGGCTTGCCCGCGATGGCGTCGGGTCAGTCGACATCACCGTTGAATGATCAGCCGCCATCGCGGGCAAGCCCGCTCCCACAGGGATTTGTGTCGTTCGGGCGTTCAACGCACTCGCAAAGAGAGCACGTACATTCAATTTTTCCCCACCCCTTGGCGGCACTATTCAAGCCATTGATTGAACAAGGGTGAGCCATGAACGCTTCGCAACGGGATGAACAGGCGCGGGATATCGGGCTGCTGTTTTTGCGGGTCAGTGGCGGTCTGTTTCTGCTGTGGGTTCACGGCTTGCCCAAGCTGCTGGACTTCAGTGCGCAGCTGCAACTGATCGAAGACCCTTTCCACCTCGGTGCCCACCTCACCCTGAGCCTGGCGATCTTCGCCGAAGTGCTGTGCCCGTTGCTGATTATCGCCGGTGTGCTGGCGCGGCTGGCGTGCTTGCCTATTCTGTTTGTGCTGCTGGTGGCGCTGCTGGTCGTGCATCCGCAATGGAGTGTGGCCGAAGGGCAGTTCGGCTGGCTGCTGTTGATCCTTTTCACCTCTGTGTTTATCGCCGGGCCGGGACGGCTGGCGCTCAATGTCCGTTTGCCCGGAGTGCTCCGTTATGCCTGAAGCCCAAACTCAAAAAGTGCCGGGGTCCGATGAGATCGTGACGCTGATCGTCAAGCACCGGGTCAAGGCCGGTTTCGAAGCGGCCTATGAAGCCTGGCTGCGCAACATCGTCAGCGTAGCGGGGCGCACGGAAGGACATCTGGGCGTGGACGTGATCCGCGGCAAGAACGCTGGCCTGGACATGTTCACCTGCGTGCTGCGCTTTTGCTCCACCGAGGCCATGCAGCGCTGGCTCGACTCGCCGCAACGTCAGGCGCTTATCGATGAGGCCGCGCCGATGCTGGCCGACGGCGACCAGACCGAGGTCAACCCGGTCAACGAATTCTGGTTTGCGCCGTTGGCCGATGCCGCGTCGCCGCCACCGCGCTGGAAGCAAGCGGTGGTGACGCTGTTGGTGATTCTGCCGCACACCTTGCTGGTGCCACTGATCTGGGGGCCGCTGCTCAAGCTCAATGCTTTCCTCTCTAACTACGTGGTCGCCACGTTCCTGATCACCCTGACCATCGTGCTGTCGGTGGTGTACGTGTGCATGCCGGTCGCGACTCGCTTGTTTGCGCCGTGGCTGACGGCCAGTCAGCCACGGGAGCACCTCGAATCCAACGCAAATCCGCCGCGCTGAGCTGGCGCTTTTTTGCTTCATTTCACTGATGACGAAGGAACTGCGATGAACGCCGATCTGATTCTGTTCAATGGCCAATTTCATACCGTAGACCGCGAAAAACCCCTCGCCAGCGCCGTGGCGATCCGCGACGGTCGCTTCGTCGCGGTCGGCACCGACGCTGAAGCCATGGCCCTGCGCGGCTCGGGCACTCAGGTGATCGACCTCAAGGGCCGCTGCGTCATCCCCGGCCTCAACGACTCGCACCTGCACCTGATCCGTGGCGGTTTGAACTACAACCTCGAACTGCGCTGGGAAGGCGTGCCGTCCCTGGCTGATGCGTTGCGCATGCTCAAGGATCAGGCCGACCGCACACCGACGCCGCAATGGGTACGGGTGGTCGGTGGCTGGAATGAATTCCAGTTTGCCGAGAAGCGCATGCCGACCCTGGAAGAGCTCAACCAGGCGGCGCCAGACACCCCGGTATTCGTGCTGCATTTGTACGACCGCGCCTTGCTCAACCGCGCAGCATTGCGGGTTGCCGGTTACACCCGCGACACGCCGAACCCGCCGGGTGGCGAAATTGTGCGTGATGCCAACGGCAACCCGACCGGCATGTTGGTCGCAAGGCCCAACGCGATGATTCTCTACTCGACCCTGGCCAAGGGGCCGAAGCTGCCGCTGGAATATCAGGTCAACTCGACCCGCCAGTTCATGCGCGAACTCAACCGCCTCGGCCTGACCAGTGCGATCGATGCCGGCGGTGGTTTCCAGAATTACCCGGACGATTATCAGGTGATCGAGCAGTTGGCCAAGGACCAGCAACTGACCATCCGCATCGCCTACAACCTGTTCACGCAGAAGCCGAAGGAAGAGCTGACCGATTTCCAGAACTGGACCGGCAGCGTCAAGTTGCATCAGGGCGACGACTTCCTGCGGCACAACGGCGCCGGCGAGATGCTGGTGTTCTCGGCGGCGGATTTCGAAGACTTCCTCGAGCCGCGTCCGGACTTGCCGCAGACCATGGAGCAGGAGCTGGAACCGGTGGTCCGTCACTTGGTTGAGCAGCGCTGGCCGTTCCGTTTGCACGCCACTTACAACGAATCCATCAGCCGCATGCTCGACGTGTTCGAGAAGGTCAACCGCGACATCCCCTTCAATGGTTTGCCGTGGTTTTTCGACCACGCCGAAACCATCACCCCGCAGAACATCGAGCGGGTGAGGGCGCTGGGCGGTGGCATCGCGATTCAGGACCGCATGGCGTTCCAGGGCGAATATTTCGTCGAACGTTATGGCAGCAAGGCGGCTGAAAGCACGCCACCGATCAAGCGCATGCTGGCCGAGGGTGTACCGGTCGGCGCCGGCACCGATGCCACGCGAGTGTCCAGCTACAATCCATGGACCTCGCTGTACTGGATGGTCAGCGGCCGCACTGTCGGTGGCCTGGCGCTGTACGAGGAAGGCTTGCCACGGCAGACCGCGCTGGAACTGTTCACCCACGGCAGTGCCTGGTTTTCCTCCGAACAAGGCAAGAAAGGCCAGATCAAGGTCGGTCAACTGGCTGACGTGGCGGCATTGAGCGCGGACTTTTTCAGTGTCGAGGAAGAAGCCATCAAGTGGATCGAATCGGTGCTGACCGTAGTCGGCGGCAAGGTGGTGTACGCCGCTGGCGACTTCGAAAAACTCGGGCCGGCCAGCGTGCCGGTGCTGCCGGACTGGTCGCCGGTGGTCAAGGTGCCGGGTCACTGGCGTCCGACTTCGCCGATGCAGGCGCAGGTTCACCAGTGCAGGGGGCCGTGCGCGGTACATTCCCACAGCCATGAACGGGCGCGTTTGTCGAACGCACCGGTCAGCGATTTCCAGGGGTTCTGGGGCGCGTTTGGCTGCTCGTGTTTTGCCTTCTAGTCATTTAAAAAAGCGCCGACCTGGCGTGTCGGCGCCCTATGCAACATCAATCCTGCGAGGAGTTTCACATGAGCAACGTTCCTTACAAACGTTTGAACAAAGATGATGCAGTGGTATTGCTGGTCGACCATCAGACCGGCCTGATTTCGCTGGTGCAGGATTTCTCGCCCAACGAATTCAAGAACAACGTGCTGGCCCTGGGCGACATCGCCAAGTTCTTCAACCTGCCGACCATCCTCACCACCAGTTTCGACAGTGGCCCGAACGGTCCGATCGTGCCGGAGCTCAAAGAACAGTTCCCGGATGCGCCGTTCATTGCTCGTCCAGGCCAGATCAATGCCTGGGACAACGAGGATTTCGTCAAGGCGATCAAGGCTACCGGCCGCAAGCAACTGATCATCGCCGGTGTGGTGACCGACGTCTGCGTGGCGTTCCCGACCTTGTCGGCGCTGGCCGAAGGTTTTGAAGTGTTCGTGGTGACTGACGCTTCCGGCACCTTCAACACCACCGTGCAACAAGCGGCGTGGGCGCGGATGTCGGCGGCGGGTGCACACTTGCTGAACTGGTTCTCCGTGGCCTGCGAGCTGCAAGGCGACTGGCGCAACGACATGGAAGGCCTGGCCAACCTGTTGTCCCAGCGTCTGCCGAACTACCGCAACCTGATCAACAGCTACACCAAGTTCACTGCCAAGTAAGGCGCTGAAGAAAAATGCCCGCCGATGTGCGGGCATTTTTTTGTGCTGATCGAATGTCCGCTGCATCAGCGCTTCTGCAACCATCCCCAAAAGCCACCTTTCCTGATCGGCGCCGGTTTGGCCATCAACGCCAGCCGACTGTTTTGCTGCCGCACCGCCTGCAACTTGTTCAACGCCCGACCCACTTCGTTGCGCTGTTCCATGCACTGTCGGGTCAGGTTCTTGTCGAGACGGTAGATGATCGAAGACGTCAGCGCGGTAAAAGTCGCCTGCGACGGCGTATCGGCCAGGATGCTCTGTTCGCCCATGACTTTGCTCGGCCCCATGCGACCGGCCTCGGTGAAACCATTGCCGTCCGGCACGCTGGCGCTGACGACGCCGGTGGCGATCACGAACAGGCTGTCCGGCACTTCATCCAGATCCAGCACCACCTGGCCTGCGGCGTATTGTTGCGCGACCATCGATTCGGCGAGGCGGTCACGTTCCTCATGGCTCCGCGAGCGGAAAATCTTCACTTCATCGAGCAGTGCGCGGGCGCGGGTCGAGGGTTCGATCACGCCGTCGGGGTGTGCTCCAAGGCAACAGGTGAGCAGAGAAAAGGCTCATGGGTCGCACTCCAACGGGCACAAAAAAACTCGCCACACCGTGGGGTGTGGCGAGAGGTTGGACTTAGTTCAGATGCGTCTTGAGCTCGGCTGCGGCCTGACGTACCGCCGCTTTGACTTCCGGAATCTGACTCAGCGGATTGAGCAGGCCAAAGTCATGAATCATCCCGTTGTAGCGCACCGAGGTCACCGGCACACCGGCCGCATCGAGGTGGCGGGCGTAGCCTTCGCCTTCGTCACGCAGCACGTCGAATTCGGCGGTCTGCACCAGTGCGGCAGGCAGGCCCTTGAGTTGTTCGGCGCTGGCGTTGAGCGGCGAGGCATGAAGCTGCGCACGCTCGGCCGGATTGGTGGTGTAGTTGTCCCAGAACCACTGCATCATTCCTTTGGTGAGGAAGTGCCCCTCGGCGAATTGCTGGTACGAGCCGTCGTCGAACTGTGCGTTGGTCACCGGCCACATCAACAGCTGGAAGCGCAGGGCAGGGGTTTTCTGTTCCTTGGCCATCAGTGCCACGACCGCCGCCATGTTGCCGCCGACGCTGTTGCCGGCCACCGCCAGTCGCTTGCCATCGACACCGATCTCTTTGCCATGCGCGGCCACCCATTTCGTCGCGGTGTAGGCCTGGTTGATGGCGGTCGGGTATTGCGCTTCCGGCGATGGCGTGTAGTCGACGTATACCGCGACTGCGCCGGAGCCCACTACCAGGTCACGGATCAGGCGCTGGTGAGTCGGGAAGTCGCCCAATACCCAGCCGCCACCGTGGAAGAACATGAACACGGGCAACTCGCCCTTGACCTTGGCCGGACGCACCACTTTCAGGTTGATGGTCTGGCCGTCGGCCTTGATCGCCTTGTCGCTGATTTCGACACCCGACAGATCAACCCTCACCGAAGCCTGGGCGCCGGTCAGCACCGCGCGGGCGTCTTTCGGGCTCAGTTGTTCCAGCGGTTTGCCACCGCCGGCGGCGAGGGCATCGAGGAAGGCCTGGGTGTTGTGTTCGACACCGGGGCTGCCGGCGGCGAATGCGTTGCCGATGGACAGAGCGAGGACGGAAGTGGCGAGGGTTTTCTTGATGTTCATGTGCAAATCCTTTTTAAATCATTTGAGTTTTTGTATGCCTTGGGATCGGGCTGCTGTGGCGCTGGGGTTCAGGACTCAGCAACACCGTGAGCACAGATTAATGAGGTGCCGGAGAGTGAAAAAGCGGCTATAAAGCGATTAGCTGTCAACCAGAGAGTGACAATGAACCCGTTCGAGGATATGCGTATTTTTTGCCAGGTCATGGACTCTGGCAGCTTCACTGCGGCAGCCGATCAATTAGGGTTGTCCAAGCAGTTCGTCAGCCGCCGCCTGATGCAACTGGAAGAGCGCCTCGGCGTGCGCCTGCTCAACCGTTCGACCCGGCGGTTGGACGTCACGCCGCTGGGGCAGAGTTATTACGAATCAGCCCTGCGCCTGCTCAGCGAAGTCGAGCAAGTGGAGCAGGGCATCGCCGGCCAGACCACTGAACCTCGTGGCACCATTCGCTTGAGCGCGCCGCTGTCATTTGCGGTCGCACATTTGGGCAGTCTGCTGCCGGTATTTTTACAGCGTTATCGTGAGGTCACCGTGGAGGTCGACCTGAGCGATCGGCCAGTGGACTTGCTCGGCGAGGGCTACGATCTGGCATTGCGCATCGGCGTGCTGGAAGACTCGACACTGATCGCCCGACGCATCGGCGCCATCGAGCGGGTGTACTGCGCCAGCCCGGCGTATCTGGCCGAGCGGGGCACGCCGATTAAACCCGAGGATTTGCACACTCACGATTGCCTGCCTTACGGCCACGGTCGCCAGGTGCAGTGGCGTTTCGACGGGCAGGGCAAGCCGTTGACGGTCAACGTTACCGGCCGGATGCGGGTCAACAATGGTGAGTTGCTCAAGGACGCGGCCATCGCCGGTATGGGAATCACCTACCTGCCGACCTTCATCGTCGGTTCGGCCCTGGAGGACGGCCAACTCGTGCCGGTGCTGGATGATTTGCGCCCCGGGCCGCTGACCTTGTCGGCCGTCTACCCGCAACACCGTCAGGGTTCGCGACCGGTGCAGGCGCTGATCGAGTTCTTGCGTGAGCGGTTGAATCAACGCGAAGAGGGTTCGCGACACAGGTGATTACAAGATCGCAACAAAGCTCGAATGGCGATTTTCCTGACGCTGATCCAGACTCTTGCCGGCCAATCAAAGGCCCGAATTCTGGAGCGTGCAATGGAAATGCCGACAAAAGAAAAAGCCATCGCCAGTAATCGCGATGCCTGGAATGACTCCGCCCAACACCACAAAGATACCCCTGAGTGGCAGGCCTGTTTGAGTGCCGTGAGCCATGGCGATTTTTCCTGCCTGGATGACACCCTCACCGAGCTGCTTCAACAGGTCGGCGTCGATGGCAAGGAGGTGGTGCAACTGGGCTGCAACAACGGACGCGAAAGCCTTTCGCTGTTTGCCCTGGGGGCCCGCCGTATCGTGGGTATTGACCAGTCGGAGGCCTTTCTCGATCAGGCCCGGGAGCTGGCATCCCGTTCCCCCCATGAGCCTGAATTCATCGAGGCTGATATCCATCACTTGCCGACTGATCTTCACCAGCGCTTCGACGTGGCACTGATTACCATCGGTGTATTGAACTGGATGCCGGACATCGCCGAGTTCTTGCGCCATGCCGCGCAAACCCTCAAGCCCGGCGGCAGCCTGGTGGTATACGAAACCCACCCGTTCCTGGAAATGTTCGACCCCGAGTCAGCCGATCCCTATCGCCCGGACAGCTCGTATTTTCGCAGCGAACCTTTCGTCCAGAATCAGCCGATCGTCTACGAAGGCAAAGTCGAACAGCAGGCCTCAGCGTCCTACTGGTTCGTCCACACCCTGGGCGCCATCTTCACCGGTGCCGTTGAGGCGGGGTTGCAGATCAGCCACTTCAAGGAATACCCGCATTCCAACCGCGAAGAACTCTACGATCGGTATCAGCAGCAAAAGGCGCAGTTGCCGTTGTGTTACACGTTGGTGGCGGTGAAGGCGAACAACGTAGTGCCGAGGACATTCTCAGAGAGTTGAGTGATTTGCCGCATGTCCCGGTTGTGCGCAGAGATCGATGCCAAGGGCATGAATGACCTTTAGAACCGTATCAAAACGTGGTTTCGCGCCTGGCGCGAAGGCTTTGTACAGGCTTTCGCGGCCCATTCCGGAATCTTTGGCAATTTGTGTCATGCCACGGGCCTTTACCACGTAGCCAATAGCACGAAGAAACTCTTCGTTGTCGCCGTCTGCCAGTACCTGAGAGAGGTACTCGCTGATGGCTTCGTCACTGTCGAGCAGTGCTGCCATGTCGAAAGTAGTCAAAGTCTGGCCCATGTTTAAACCTCCCTTGCCAATTTTTTCGCCCGCCGGATATCGGTGTTCTGCGAGGACTTGTCACCACCGGCCAGCAAAACGATGACTACGCCATTTCTCATGGTGAAGTAGACCCGATAGCCTGCACCGACGTCCACGCGCATTTCGGAGACACCATCACCCACCGGCTTGATATCGCCTAGATTACCCGCAGAGGCACGGTCAATGCGACGAGCGATCGCAACCTTGGCCCGCAAGTCGCGAATCGAGGCATGCCATGTCACGAAGATTGTGGTTTGTTGAATAAGATAATTCATTGCTCGAATGTATCCATATGAATACGGACGAGCAGTCAATTCATTCTCTGGTCTAGTGTGTGTTTTTCCCTAAATTGTGTAGGCAAAATGACGCCATCGCAGGAAAACCCACGATGGCGGCAAATCAAGCAACGAACTCCCACCAACCAAAATCACGCCTGCGCCGCAGTCGCCGTCGACTGCGCAGGTTTGCGCAGTTCAGTCAGCCGCGAGCCACTGTAGTGGGTTTCGCGGAAGAAGCGAAAGCGGCCTAACAGGTCGTAGATGTGGGTGATGCGCCCTTGCTCCTGGTAGTCCATGCGCAGGTGCATTTTCATGGCCTGGATGTTGCGGATATCGCAGACGTCCATGACCTTGTTGCAGCCTTGGTCCCGCATTGCACCCCAGATATTGTACTGGGCATCCACCGACAGGCTGGAGCCGAAGTAGAGAGGGATCATTTCACCGCCGAACTGGAAAAACTCACCGGGTTTGACCCGGAACCAGCAGCCGTAATAGTGCTGGTCAAAGTAGTCACTGAGGCTGCCCCAAATGAATCCGATCGCATCACCTGCCTCGTCCACATACATGTGCCCGGTGTGACCTTCGGAGGCGATTTGGGCCATGGCCTTGACGCGGCTACCGTAATACTTGGTGAAAGCGATGGCGTTCTCCTGGGTAATCGTCACCCGCTTTAAACCCGTATAGGGCCGCAGTTTGTGCGGCGCCACCGGGGTGACAAGATCGCGTCCCAGCCACAACAGCTCTCGGTGGAAGTACACATAGCGCTTCCAGAGCGTCTGGAATGTGTGGAGCAGGCCTTTTTGTTTGATTCGTTCGCAAAGCTTGGCGATGGCGCTCATGAGGTCCTCCGAGGCTGAAGCCAGGGTTGGTTTGAATAACGTTTTTTCAATGGCGATAAATCAAGGTTGCAACGTTTGTAGATCAGTCGAGTACTGGGGTTCCTCTTCGCACGTTCTTGGCACAACGGCATAGGACACTCTCGGAATGCCCGGAAGACGCATCTCCAATATGTGAGCCAAAGACTCTCCGGGGTTTAAATAGATGTCGCCAAAATCGGCGCCGATATGGGTTGGGTGGACGACAATTTCCAGCAGGCCGTTGATCGGCATCGCCACGTTGCGCAGGTCCACCGGGGTGCAGACGTACTCGGCGGTCGCTCCGGCCAAACGGTTCAATCGATAATTGAGCAAGGTCTTGAACACGCGCTTGGGCACACTCAAGTTATTCCCCAGATGGCGCGCCAGTCGCACGGGCACCCCTTGGTAGGCGGCAAAGCGCGCGACGATTTCGCCGATAGGCCAGATGTTATGCACGTGTTGATGGGAATCGATGTGACTGGGGCGCAGGCCGTTATCCAGGCAGCGTTGCCATTGGGCTTCGAGTTCCTCCAGCACGGCATTGCGATCGTGGCGGTTCAGCCAGAGGCTGTGGCGAGGCAGGCTGAGGTCGAACAGGCCCTGGCTGTCACAGAACGTCGAACGCGCGAGAATTGACGGGCTTAACGGTCGGCCGTAGGTGAGGTTGAAGTGCAAGCCGATTCGCCCCTTGAGCAACGGCTCTTGGGCCAGGACGCAGGCTTGGTCAAACGCCGGCATATTGGCCATGGCGGTGGCGGAGCTGATGACACCGGCCTTGAACGCGCCCAGGATCACCGCGTTTTCGCTCAGGCTGAGGCCGAAATCGTCAGCGTTGACTATGACTTGGCGAGGCATGTTTACCTTCTATTGTTTTTTCAATGGGCGCAGGGCCTTTGTCGGCGGGCGCAGGGGCGGGTGCGGTTATAGGCTTGGAAGCAGGGACAACCAGCGCGGCTGCACGCCAGGCCTGCCACTTTTTCAACCAGGGCTTTAGCCGGTGCCAGAGTCGCATGGCCAGCCCCAGAGCGAGGCCGCTCGGACGCCAGGAGTAGAAGCTCCAGCGCCAGTGCTCCAGTTGCCCGGTCATGCGCTCCTGGAGTTGATGGCTGGAGTTCATCAGGCTGACCCGCGAAGCGTCGATCCAGTGCCAATTGTCGTCCAGGCCCCAGCGAATCCACTCTTCGAGCAGCACACGACCGCTGCCCAGATCGGCGTATTGCGGCAGGAACGCCAGGTTGTAGTCGTACAGCCGGCCCTGTTCCAGCAAGCCGAGGCGGTAGCTGATGCAGCGCCCGTCCACTTCCAGCATCACCACCCGCAGCAGTCCCTGTTCGGCGAGGGCGGTGAAGGACAGGTTGATCCATTGTCGGCTACGGTTGCTGGTGAAAATCCCGACGCCTTCGACACCTTTCCAGCTCTGCACTTCGACTTCGCTGAGGGCCTGCAATAAAGGCCCGATGGTGGCCGCGTCAGGGGTTACGCGTTGGACTTGAGCACCATAAGCCAACATGCGTTTACGCGCCCGGCGCAGTTTGTAGCGCGGGTCGCCGGAGACTTCCTGGTGGTCGGCCTCGCTGATCAAATGCACCGGCACCCGGCAACTGAGGCGACGCTCGCCGGTCGAGCTGTGGGCCATCCATGTGGTCAGCGCGCTTTCTTCGCCGATGGGCTCGGACAATTCATTGAGTTGCAGCATCGCATGGGGCACGCGACGGCGGATGATCACCAGTGCCTTGCGCATGCTGTCGGCATCGAGGCAGGTGAGCAGGGCCAGGCGATCGGTGAGGGGATAACCGAGGTGACGCAGGACCCGAAATGGCAGCCTTCCGAAGCGCTCCACAGACGCCACCAGCGGCAGGCACAAGGCCAATTCATCACCTTGCCAGCCCAGCAGAACGTGCAAGCATTCCCCGGCGGTCAGTGCCTGTTCCGACGCGCACAGCCAGGCCAGGGTGTTGAACGGCGTGTGATCGGGCACGCGCAGGCGCAACCCCTCATAGGCAGCTGCCGGAAAGTCCGGGGCGCACAACGACGTGCGCCATTCGAATCGTGCCACCATAGGTTCAGCCCACCGCCTCAGGAACAGGTAAACGAGACGGTTTGCCTGGCTGGCAAAGTCTCCCCAAGGCATTCATGTCATTACCTCCTGACAGGGACCGGTCGCGAATGGTGTGCTGCAGCGCGCAGTCGAGCGCGGCGCGGTCGTGGTGATGCAAGTTGACGGCGTTCATGAGGCGCTCCAGCTCAAGGCGAACAAGGTTTCGCCCGGCAGGTCGAAGCTGACGCGACCGTCGTGACAGTTGAATTGAGCGCTACGACTGCGGCTGTCGGCACCGAAATACACCAGCGCTCCGTTGGCCAGCGGGCACATCGCCCCGGCCAGATCGACACGCTGCAAGCGCACCCCTTTGTTGACTCCCAGCAAACTTCGCTGGCGTTCGGTGGCCATGGCCAGCACATCGACTTCGAAAGCATCGTTGTCCAGGCGCATGACGTTTTTCAGCCAGTGCTGCTGGATGAATTGCTGGGCCAGGCCCACTGGCTTGAGCTCGAAACGATCGTCGCCCAGCACCCGGACCATGCCTTTGGGGTAAGTCGGCTCGTCAGCGGCCTGGAACCAGTTGAGCATGTCCAGCAACCCGTCCTGGGCCGAGTTGATGACCACCGAAGACCACCACAGGGAAGCAAAATGGGTTTCCTGATCGTAGGGGCTCAGGCTTGAGCCGCTGGACAGGTTGGTCTGATCCAGCAGCAGGGCCTTGCGTGGCCGGCCCTTGGCATCGAGCCCCACCAGCTCGGCGGCACGGCGCACGCTGTCGCGGTAGACCCGAGTCGCCAGCAGGTCGCGAATCATCCATTCGTGCCAGGCGAGGGCGTCGATCTGCTCGCCGGATTCGGCCAGCAGACGCCGCGCCCAATCGATACCGCGCTTGTCGGCGGCATTGTCGGCGAACGGGCCGTTAACGAAGCGCGAAGTGGCGGGCATGGCGATGCGCACACCGGCCTTGGCGTTGGCCGGATCGCTGCGCACTTGCCGGGCCATGCTGTTGAAGATCGCCTGGTAGTCGGCGTAGCTCGGGTAATTGAGGTTCGGCTCGTCGGCGAACGCGATGTAGTGCGTACCGTTGCCGCCGAGGGCGCGAGTGGCGGCAAGCCAGGCGTCGAGGCCAGCGTTGCTTTGGGCATCGGCCCGCAGATCGGCCTGACGCTGGCTGCCGGCCAACAGCGTGAGGTCCTGCGTGATGCCGAAGCGGTTCCGATAGAGCTGGCGGAACGCATCTTCGTGGTGCGGATTTTGCGCGGTGACGTCAACAAAACTGTAATAGGTACCCGCCTGGGGTTTGAGGGCGTCGAGCGCTGCGAAACTGGATTGAGGGGGCAACACGTAGGGCAAGTAAATGCCCAGGTTCGGGGTGGGGCCGAGCATCTCTTTGTGCAGAGTCAAGCGGGTCTGGCCGTCGTCCTCGCGCAGCGGTTTGAGTTGCTGCGGGTTCTGGGCGAACAGGTTCGCCGTGCCATCGAGCCAGAACGCGACCTTGCCGCTGCCTTGCAAGCGCAGACGCCAGACCTGTTCATCCTGAGTGACGGGCAATGCCAGCTGATCGAACTGCCAATAGGCGCGATAGGGTTTCAGCGCCAGGGACAGCTGTTTGTTGTCGCTCACACGTTGGGCCTGCAGGGCGTTGATCCCACCGTGAAACTTGCCGGCCAGTACAGCGTGTTCCCCCGGCGCGACCTTGAAATACAGCTCATCGCCGCCGCGGGTTTCGGCGCTGAAATGCACCTTGGCCGGGGCGAACAACGCCACGGTGTGTTCGTCGTGTTCGATCGTGTAGCGACGGAAACTGTAGCCCGGGATTTCCAGTCGATAACTGGCGGCACTCGGCGCCAGCGGCCAGCTCTGCTTGCCTCGGGTTTCACTGGCGGCGATCAGGCGTTCGCCCTTGAGGTTGCCGTTGCCATCGAGCAGGTACAGGTGTTCTTCGTTGGCATCGGCTTGCCAGGCAGGGACCCAGCGAATAGTCAGCGTGTCGGGACGATCCGTTTGCAGGTACAGGCTGCCGTCGCGAATATCAGCCCAGCGCATGGGCGCCGCCTGGGCGCTCAAACCGAGGCCCAGGCTCAACAGCAGCATCAGGCGTTTCATGCCGATTTCCGTTGCAGCATCTGAAGCATCGGGGCCACATCGCTGGGCAGGATGATCAGGGTTTGCCAGACCGGTACGCCGCTCAACCGGCAATACATCACCAGCAGCGCGAGGGTTACCGCCAAGTAGGCGATGGACGATGCCGTCGCGGCGCCGACGATGCCGTAAATCGGGATCAGTAACAGGTTCAAGGCCAGGTTCAGTAACGCGCCGAGGCCCATTAACAGCGAAATTGTGCCGGGGCGATTTTTGCCCAGCAAGTCCAGGCGCAGGATGCTCGCATAGCAAAGGCCGAGCAGCCCCGGCAGCAGCGCCAGCAACGCCGGGTAGGCTGGCTGATAGGCAATGCCGAACAGCGTGACGATCAGCCATTCACCGATCACCGCCATGGTCAGGCAGGCGCCGAGCATCACCGTGGCGGTCAGGCGCAGCGCCAACGGCGTCAGGCGATCCATGCCTTCGTCCTGTTGCAGCAGGCGTTTCATCAGCGGCGTGGTCACCGCTTCCGGGACGATCAGCAGCAACTCGGCGGCGGCGCTGGCCATGGCGTAATGACCGAGCGCCGTGCTGCCGAGCAGGGCGCCGATGAACAGGAAATCGGAGCGCAGAATCACTTGTTGGAACAGCAGGTCCGGATGGCTGCGAGCGCTGTAGCGCAGCAGTTCATTCTGGCTGGCGCGGTCCCATTGCAACGCCAGGGGCTGAGCGCGCTTGAGCCAGAACCACCCGGCCAGCACCACCAGGCTGAGGCCGGCCAGCCAACTGATCAACGCCGCTTCCAGCGCCGCGTCTTTCCACATCCAGAACAAGGCCAGAAACAGCAGCAGTGGCGCCAGTGACTCCACCAGCCGCAAGGCATTGAACGCGACCACTCCGCCCGATGCATTGTGCAAGGTCAGCAGACCGCTCTTGAGCACGGTCAGCGGCACCGCCAGCAGCAACAGCCAGGCGAGCAATCCCAGTTGCGTGGTGATGTCGAGTTCGCCGCCGAATTCGCGCACCAGCGCCACCACCAGCAACGTCAGCAAACCCGCCAGCAGGCAACCGAACACCAGCACCTGGCTTAGCAACAATCCCATGGGCCGTTGCTTGGCCGCCTGATACCCCACCGCCGAATTCAGCCCTCCGCTGGTGGCGGCGCTGATCAAATCGGGCAGGGTACTGAGCAATGCAAACAGACCGCGCTCGCTGGGCCCCAGAATCCGCGCCAGCAATACGTTGCGCAGCAGCCGCAGGCCGATCATCGCCAGTTTGGTGCCCATGCTCAGGGCCAGGTGTTTGAGGTAATGACTGCGACTCATGGCCTGGCTCCGCGGTAGATGCGCCAGGACAGCAACTCCGGGTTGCGCGCCGTGCGATGGCTGATGCCGATTCGCGGCAAAGCCAATGGATCGCTGATACCACGATAAATCCCGGCGACGGTGCCCAGGGCAAACGGGAAGTCGTGGTCGGCCACGTGTTCGCGCACCCGCGCATCATGGTTGCCATTGGGGTAGCAGTAGACTGGCAGTGGCCGGTTGCAACCGTTGCGCAGGGCATTGCGGCTGCGGCTCAGTTCCTCATCCAGACGTTGATCATCAAGGCCGGTGAGGATCGCGTGGCTGGCGCCATGGGGGCCGAAGCGGATCAACCCGCTGGCTTCCAGCGCGCGTACTTGATGCCAGTCCAGAGCCTGGGGCAACGACTCCTCCGGGCATTGATCGGTGAGCCGGTTCAGTTCGCCCGCAGGCAAGGTTTTCAGACTTTGCAGATAATGCAAAAGCGCCAGGCTACGGCGCTGCACATCCAGATCATCGAGCAGCACCGGTAGCGGTCGCCCAAGCTGTTGCAGACATTCAATCAAATGTGCCCGGGCTTTTTCACCGTGGCTGTGCCACAGGGTTTCCCCCAGGCTTTCCCACCAGAAGCGTTGTCGGCTGCCAATGAAATCGGTGGAGAGAAAAATGCTCGCCGGCACCTGATGCCGTTTCAGTAGCGGGAAGGCATTCAGCGCGTTGTCGCGCCAGCCATCGTCGAAGGTCAACGCGACTTTTGGCCGTTCTGATCTGACCGAGCCGGGTTGCAAGATCTCCATCAGCGGCACGCAGTCGAAGTGTTTTTTCAACCAGAGCAGCAGATGTGCGAAGGCCTTCGGCCCGACGCACAATTCATTGCGATGGGGCAGGTCGGCGGCGCGGTCATTGGCCAGCACCCGGTGCAGCATCAGGATCACCCCGGCGCCGTGCAATTGGTGACGGCCTACGGGCGAGTTGAGATAAAGCCAGCCACTGGTGCGTTTTAATAATTGTTTGATTGCCATGGCGCGGTCCTTTCAACGATTTTGCTCGGGGTTCCATTGCGCGTACCGCTGGCCGCGCAGGAACTGCCACAGACCGATACTCATCCCGGCAAGGGTCACCAGAACAAACGCGGCGAGGCGAAAGGGTTTGGGCAAACGGTGTTGCACATCCAGCAGGCCGATGATGGCCATCGCGTAACCGAGCAGTTGCGCGATCAGGCTCAGGCGATAGAAGCCATGTACATTCCACAGCGAGAAATTGCTCAGCAGCAACGGCACCAACAGGATCGGTGCCAGACGTCGAATCAGCTTGTGGCTGATCAGTGCAATCGCATACAGGCCATACCTCCAAGGGTTCAGCATCTCCCGGCGCTGGGCCAGGCTTTGCAGGCCGCCAACGGTAACGCGCTGGCGACGACGCCATTGCTTGGCGATTTCGTCGACGCCTTGATCGCTCACTTGTGCTTCGGGCACATAGACGATGCGTTTGAACGCCACCGGCGCGCAGGTGCTGATAAAGAAGTCGTCATTGACCTCCGCCGGCACGTGCTGGAACAACTCGCGGCGCAGGGCGAGCAGGGCGCCGTCGGCGGAGACCATGCAGCCGGTGCGATTTTCCATCTTGCGCAACCAGCCTTCGTAGTGCCGATAAAGGCTGTCGCCCAGGCTCAGGCCCTTGCCCGGCACCGGAATCAGCATATGCCCGGCACAGGCCCCGACCTCCGGATCGGCCAGGGGCGCGAGCAACTGGCCGAGGGTGTCGGTCGACCATTGGTTGTCGGCATCGGTGAACACCAGAATCTCGCCCGTGCTCAGGGCGACGCCGGCATTCAAGGTGGCCGCCTTGCCCTGACGTGGCAGGTCGAGCACGCTGATGCGCGGGTCGATGACCTTGTGGGCGCAGGCCACTGTGTCGTCCGTGGAGCCATCGCTGGCCAGAATGATTTGTAGCGAACGCGCCTGATAATCCTGGGTGAGCAGGATGTGCAACTTCTCTTCGATATGCCGAGCCTCGTTGTGCGCGGCGATGATGATGCTGATATTCATGGGTTGTGCGGGTGCATGACGCCGCACGCGGAACAACGGCGCGATCAGCGTCAGCAGCAACGGGTAGCCGAGCCAGGCATACACCGGCAATAACAGGCACAACCAGAAAATGAATTCAGCCACGGGCCGGCCTCCTGGCATTCCAATGACACAGGCTCAAAATGAGCGCGGCACCGGCCAGGTGCAGGCGCACCCAGTGCAGCCCCCACAATTGCAGTATCAGGCGAAGGTCACGGTGTTTAAGGCTGTGGCGCAGGCTCAGCACCAGCGCTGGCAGGCTGGTGATGAGCACGATGAATAACGCCACTTGAGGGAAACCATTGAGCAGGGTGGATAAAGCAATGAAATCCAGCCCCCAGACGCCCATCGAAAAAGCCGGGAACCGCAACAAGCGCAGGCTCATCCCTTGGGTGCGCAGCAGTTGCAGGTGACTGCCCTGGCGCCACAACTCCTTGCCTATCCACTCACGCCAACTGCCTTCATAGCCCCAATGCAAGGCGACGCTTTGGTTGACCGTGAGCAATCGTGCGCCGGCTTCGCTCAGGCGCATAGTGAACGCCTTGTCTTCACCGGTGCGCAGGGTTTCGTCGAAGCCGCCGACCTTGTCGAACCAGGTACGGCGCATCAGCAGATTGGCGCCGGGCAACCATTGCACCGGGTGCAAGGTGTGAGTGGTCGGGCGGGCCATGCGGCGTTGCCAGGCCGTGGCAAACCACGGCGCCTGGATAGGGGTGTGCAAGTCCAGGGCAAGGACATCGCCCTGACCGCCGGACTCCAGTTCGAACAAGAGCGTCAGCCAGTCCCCGGGCATTTCGATATCAGCATCGATGAAGCCCAGCCATTCGCCTGTCGCCATCGCCGCTCCGCGATTGCGCAGGGCACCGATCAGCAGGCCGGGCAACACCAGCACCTGCGCACCGAACTGGCGAGCGATGTGCGGGCCCTGATCGTCGGAGCCGTTATCGACCACGATCAACTCGCATTCCAGCCCGGTGGCCTCAGCGGCTTTTTTCGCGGCGAGCAACGTCCGACCGATGTGTCGGGCTTCGTTGTACATCGGGATGACGAGGCTGATGCGGCTCATGCCCTGGCCTCCGTCGGCGGGTGTTCTTCAGCCTTGAGACGCAACACGAAACTCAGCGCGAGCATGATCCACAGATATTTGTGATTCGGTGCGCTGAGGAACATCAAAAACAGTGTCAGCGACAGATAGCTGATGCCCAGGTGCGTGATCAGGTCGGCCTGTTCCCAATTGCGTCGCAGCAACCAGGCGTGTCGGGCGCGGACCAGGTTGTACATCCCAAGGCCCAGCATGCCGACGAACAACAGCCCGGCGGGAATCCCCAGCTCACTGAAGATTTCCATGTACGTGTTGTGAGCGCGGCGGTACAAGTCGCCGGGCTTGCGGTTGGCGGAAAACACCTTGGCGTAACCGGAGCTGGCGTAGTGCAGCGGGAAGGTGCCGGGGCCGGAACCGAGTAACGGGTGCTCACGAATGATCTGGCTGCCGACCACCAGATATGACGCGCGGCGGCCGAGGGATTCGTCCTGGCTTTTGGCGCCAGATTTCAACACGCTCAAGGACTGGATGCGCTTGACGTAACCGGCCGGCATCGAATAAATGGCCAGCGGGATCACGATCGCAAGGCTTAGCATGGCAAAACCCAGATGGCGTGGACGGATGCGTGGCAATTGTGCGCGGTAGTGCCAGGCGCCGATCATCAAGCTCAGGAACAACACCACCAGCCCGGAACGGGAATCGGTTTTGGTCATGCCGCCCAGCAGTAAAATGCAGCAGCCGCCCCAGAACAATCGGTGCAGCAGGTTCGGGCCGCGGATCATCAGCAGCAGGCCCAACGGCACGGCGAAGGCAATCAGCAGGGCAAACGAGTTAGCGTCTTCCAGCAGCCCGGCGGCGCGGCCCTGGTCCTGATACTTGGTGGAGAACATGGCCAGCACGCAGGTCGCGGTGACGCTGAGGGTCACCAGCCGGGCGAACATCTCGAGGTTCAATTCACGGCCGATCAGCAAGGTGATCACAAACAGAACCAGGCCGACGCTCAGATCCCGCAGATGACTCTGGGACATGTCCAGGTTGTCGGTATTGATCATGCTCAACAGGTACAACACCATGAACCAGATCAGGTAGCGCCAGATATTGCTGCGCAGGCGCTCGGACGGAATCTGGTGGATAGCCAGTTGCAGCATCACGATCAGTGCCAGCGAAGCACCGATGAATTTGGTGCCCGACAGTGCATTGCCCTTGAAGAAACCTTCAAACGGCACCAGCGCCGCGATGCCCAATAAACCCCAGGCAGGTTTTCGGTACAGCACCGCGACAGCCACCAGGCCGAGCACCGCGCCTGGCGCCAGATACGGATAAGGGCTGGCCAGCAAACCGAGGCAGACCAGGGCGAGCAGACTGACGATCGAGAGCGGAAAGATCACGCGCGTGCCTCCCGTGCAGTACGGATATAAAGCTGCGACCAGCGTTCGGCCAAGGCCTTCAGGTCGTAACGGTCCAATTGCGTACGTCTAGCGTTGTCGATCAGTTCGCGAGCCAGGGCCGGCTCATTCAGCAGCGTGTCGATCTGCCGGGCGAGGGCGACGCTGTCGGTGGGTGTCGCCAGCAGGCCGTTGTGCCGGTCCTCCAGCACATCGGGAATCCCGCCGACGCTGAACGCCACCACCGGCACCCCGGCCTGCATCGCCTCCAGCAAAATCATCGGTGTGCCCTCGGTACGCGAGCTGATCACCAGCGCATCGAGTTGCTGCCACCACCGGTTCATGTCGGTCTGATAACCCGGCAAGGTGATGCGTTTGTGCAAGTCGGCAGCGGCAATCCGCGCCAGCAGGGTTTGCTGTTCCGGGCCGTCGCCGAGCATCACGGCGTCCAGTTGCGGGTGTTGCTGACAGAGCGGAATCAGGGCATCGAGAAACAGGTCCGGGCCTTTTTCATTGCTCAGCCGACCGACGTAACCCGCCAGCCAGCGCGAGTGCGTGGCGTTGTGGGGTAGCAGGCCGTTGGCCTTTGGCAAACCATTGGGAATCACCTGCAGTTTCTCCGTCCGGACACTGGCCTTGCGATGCAGCACGGCGATGCTTTCGGCCACGCAAACCACGCGATGCACCGACGCCGTGCGGCACAATTGCAAACTCAGCCAGCCGTAAAGGCGTTGCTTGCGACTGCGCGGGGTGAAACCGTGTTGGGTAATCACCAGCGGCAAGTCCAACAACGTCGCACTCACCCAACCAAATAACAGACCCTTGAAATTATGCGTATTGATCAGCGGCTGTTCAGCTCGCCGCTGACGTAAATGACGCAGCAAAGCACTCAAACCCGTGAAGCTGCGACAGTCGATCCCGGCCCCGCGAAATCGCGCGATCAGCGCTGGCGGCGCATCGAGAAACAGCACTTGGTGCTGCCCCGGCGTCGCCAGGCAATGGTCCAGCAGCATCCGCTCAGCCCCATAGAAGCCGCCGCTGCTGATCAAATGCATGATCGGCAGAGCGCTGGCGCTGAGCGGCCCGTTCAATGGCGCACCCAATACACGAAGCTATCCACAGTCCAGTTTTTGTGCGGGTTGTTCGGCATAACGTCTTGCTCGTTGATCACCAACAGCACCGGCAAGCCCAGTTCATGGGTGATTTGCGCTGGGTGTTTGAAGCGATGATCGAAGAACTCACGCATGTAGACGAAGGCAATCGCCAGCAGCAGACCGGTCAGCATCCCGAACGGAATGATCAGCAGCGGTTTTGGAAACGCCGCATCGGTCGGTTCGTACGGCGGGCTGAGTACCCGGGCGTTGGACATATCGTTGTCCAGCAAACCGGCGGAGCTGCTTTCAGCAAAGCGTTGGGCGTAGGTGGAGAACGCCGCGTGCAAGGCATTGATCTCCGTGTCCATTTGCTGCAACTTGCTTTGAGCCACTTGCAATTGATGGATGCGGTCCTTGAAGTCAGCGATGCGTGCGGTTTTCTGCTTGATCACCGAGGTGACAATCGCCAGGTCGTTGGTACGCTCCTGAATCCGGTTGCTGACGATTTTCAGGAACTGCTGACGGGTGCGGGAAATCTGCTCGCGGGTCAACAGCATCGGTTCACTGCCCGGCTGGAACACCGCCAGGTCGTTCATGTAGCGGCTGACCTGAGTGGTCAGTTGCTCACCGAGCTGCCTGATCTCGCGGTCTTCGAACGCAATGTTGTCCACCGTGGTGGTGAAGGTGAAGGGGAAGGTGTAATCGCTGAGCCGGGACGTATTGGTGGCTGACGTCAGGGCGATTTTCAGGTAGTCGAGCCAGCGCTGGCTTTGCAGCAGGCGATCCTGATACAGGTTCAGGGCCTGTTCCTCGGTGTTGATCGCATTGAGACGGAAGGTGATTTCTTCCTTCGGATCGGATGAAGCCACGCCTTCGAGCAACGCCAGTCGCGTGCCTTCCAGGCCATCGAGACGCACCTGATATTGCTTCTTCTTGGTTTCGTAGAAGCTCTGCGGCAGGTCGATCGATTGCAGTTCCTGACGGCTGGCCAGGTAGTTTTGCAATAGTGCCGCGACAAACCGAGTGCCTTGGGCGGGATCGCCAAAGCTGTAGACAATGGAGATCACGTTGGAACCCGGCAGGGTTTCGATTTTCAGGTTTTCGGTGGCCTGTTGGGTGAAGACATCCAGGTCGGTGTCTCGTACGGGATCGGTCTCTAGCCCGAACGCATCGCGCACTGGATTGACCACGTACTCACGCAAGGGGTTGGTCACGAAACGCTGGATCGGTTCGGTCACCAGTCTGCTGAAGATCCCGGGGTTGGGTGCGTACTCGCCTTTGTCCCGCAGGTCGCTGATGGTCTGACGGATCAGCGCCGGCGAACGCAGGATATTGCTCTCGGTTTCCATGTCTGCCAGTGACGGCGGAATGAACGAGGCATCACCTTGAGTCAGGGATGTGGTGGCGTCTCCCTGGGAGAGTTTTTTGGACTGCACGATCACCTGCGCGGTGATGTCGAAGCTCTGCTTGAGCATCAGCGGCAAGATCAGGGCGATTACTGCAAAGACCAGGAAGACTCGCTTCACCAACTTCTTGTTGGCGAAGAAGATCCTGAAGAACTCATGCAGGTAGTTTTCCTTTGGGTTCATAGTCGGTCACCTGAGAGTTAGTTGTTACTGCCTTTGTTGTCGACGCGGTAGCCAAAGGTGAAACCGACCCCCTGGAACAACACCACGTCCGCCAGTTGCCGCGCGAGCTCACCGGCGCTGGCCAGTTTGGTCTTGGGCACGTAGAGCATGTCGTCCGGTTGCAGGTAAGCAATCTGCGACGCGTCACCGGACAAGGCTTTTTCCACGTCGTAGTGCACGGCCTGCACCTGGTTGCCGGTGCGGCGCATGATCACCACCGAATCGAGCCGGGCCTTGACGTTAGTGCCACGGGCCAGGGTCAGCGCTTCAAGCACCGAGACGGGCCGGCGAATCGGGTAGGAGCCCGGTTGCGCGACTTCACCCAGCACATAGATTTCGTTGCCTGACGTGGATTTGAGCATGACGTCGACAGTCATCCGCCCCGGCAATTGCGCGTAGCGTTGATTGAGGAAAGTTTCCAGTTGGTTGACGGTCATGCCTTGCAGCGGTACGGAGCCGATTTCCGGGAAGCTCGCATAGCCATCGTTGCCCACGGTGATCTCCCTGCTCATGCCGGTAGCGGGGTGGTTCAGGGCGCTTTTGAGGTTTTGCTCGTTGCTCAGCGGGCTGGTGACCAGCACCGTCACCTGATTGCGATTGGGCTGAAACAGGGATTTTCGCTCATAGGCACGCTGGATCTCCTGCCGCGCTTCGACAGCCGTCAGCCCGGCGATTTTCACCGCGGTATTGGCCCCCGGCAGTTCGATGGTGCCGTCGGGCAGCACCAGTTGAGTGCCGTTGAGCTGGCTGGCCGCGGTGAAGTTCAGGGCGACCTGGTCACCGGACTGAATGCGGTAAGCACCCGAGCCACTGGTGCTGATGTGGAAGATCACGTCCAGCACGTCCTTGGGTCGCAGGGTCTGTTCGACCCTGGGCATGTCGGTGGCCTGGGCATTGGCCGGCTCGGCCGTGAGGATCTGCACCGGCATTTGTTGGGTTTCACTGGTGCTGGAGCAACCTGCAAGCGGCAGCAACAGCAGGAGAAGCATTTTGGCGTTCATAGCGTCATCCTTTTCTGCGGTTGCTTACAGGTTTTTGTAGAGCCATTTGGGCATGTAGTACTTGCGCCGGTTGAAGACGCTGCCCACCAGTTTTGCGCCTGCCTGGGTCAGGCGCTGGGCCGCGGCCTGGGCCACTTCCCAACGTGTGTCTTCGGCGCGCACTACCATAATCACGCCGTCCACCAGGGTGCTGATGACCAGGGTGTCGGCGGCTGAATACACCGCGTCGCCGTCGATCACCACGAAGCGATACCGATCGCCCAGTTGGTTGAGCAACGGGGCCAATTGTTCGGTCGTCAGGTGCTCGGCGCCGCGGATATGCCGCCCGTTCGGCAGAATGTGGAAGGGCAGGCTGGAGACGTTCACCAGGCAGTCCTGCAGCAGCGGCGGCGAGGCGTTGAACAGCAGGTCGCGAAAGCCGCGCTCTTTGGTCAGTCCCAGTTGTTGCGTGAGGTTGCTCTCCGACTGGCTGGCGTCCACCAGCAGCACTTGGCCGCTACTCATTGACGCCAGTTGGCCGGCCAGCGCCAGGGCGCTGGTGGTGGTGCCGGTGCCTGCATTGGCAGCGGTCAGAAAGAGGATCCGCAGATCCAGGTCGAGCACGGTCGAGGTCAGGTTGGACTCGCTCGGGCTGGCGATGGTCAGGCTTTTATTCGATGAACCGTCCATTTAACTCGCTCCGTGGCCGCTGAATACTTTGAAGGGGGTTTTCAACAGGATCTTCAGATCAAGCAAAAGGCTCTGCTCGGCGATGTAGTTGAGGTCCAACTCAACGCGCTGGTCGAAGTCGATATTGCTGCGCCCGGATATCTGCCAAAGGCCGGTCATGCCGGGGTAGATGCTCAGGCGTGCAAGGTGGCTGTCTTTGTAGCGATAGGCGTTGAACGAGGTCGGTCGTGGACCGACTAAACGCATGTCGCCGCTGACTACATTGATCAGGTTGGGCAACTCATCGAGACTGCTGCGCCGCAGAAAACTGCCGATGGGGGTAATCCGTGGGTCGTCGTCGATCTTGAAATCGATGGCATCGGCGCCGTGCTTGTTCAGGTGCCGCAGGGACTCCTTGAGCTCCTCGGCGTTGGCCACCATGGTGCGGAACTTGTACATGCCGAACAGGCGGCCGCGGTAACCGGTGCGTTTTTGCACGAACATCACCGGCCCCGGGCTGCTGAACTTGATCACCAGCGCCAGGCCCAGCAGCACAGGGGACAGCAGCAGCAGAATCACCAGCGCGCCAAGGCATGCAACCACCCGGTTGGTTCGCGACAGAGTCCAGGGCCGACCACCGTCGCGGCCGGTCAGCCAGCCGCGACCCTGCATGTGGATCGCCGTGTCCAGGCGCATTCGGTGTTCGGGGTCCAGGCGTTTGTCACGCTGCATGTGATTGAGCAACACGCCTTTTTCATGTCCAGTCATAGAGGCCTCCGCTGAAGCCCTTCCGCGAGTGGCGAGTGGGCGTTGCGCAGTGGGTAGTAGTCACGGAACCAGGCGATGAATCGTCCGAGTCCTTCATCCAGCTCGATCCGTGGCTGGAAACCGGTGGCCTGGGCCAGATCACTGGCATCGGCGCAGGTGTTGAGCACGTCGCCCGGTTGCAGGGGCAGCAACTCGACGAGGGCTTTTTGTCCGAGGTGTTTTTCCAGCAGCGCCAGGTAGTCCTTGAGCTCCACCGGCTGTTGTCCGCCAATGTTGTAAATGCGCCATGGCGCCATGCTGCTGGCCGGGTCTGGTTGTTCGCGGTTCCACTGCGGTGCTGCTTGGGGCGCGCATTCGATCAGACGGGCGATGCTCTCGATGATGTCGTCGATGTAGGTGAAATCACGCTGGTGCTGGCCGTAGTTGAACAGCTTCACCGGCTGGCCTTCGGCAATCGCCCGGGCGAACTGGATCGGCGACATGTCTGGCCGGCCCCAAGGCCCGTATACCGTGAAAAAACGCAAACCGGTGCAGGGAATGCCGAACAGATGGCTGTAGCTGTGGGCCATCAACTCATTGGCTTTTTTGGTCGCGGCATACAGCGACAACGGGTGGTCGACGCAGTCCTTGACCGAGTAAGGCGTGTGTTGGTTGGCGCCATACACCGAACTGGACGAGGCATAGATCAAGTGCTTGACCGGGTGATGGCGGCAGCTTTCGAGGATGTTCAAAAACCCGCTCAGATTGCTGTCGACGTAGGCCCGGGGGTTTTCCAGGGAGTAACGCACCCCGGCCTGGGCCGCGAGGTGAATCACCACCTCCGGTTGTTCACGAACAAACAATTCGTCGAGGGCCGTGGCGTCGGCCACATCGACTTTCGCCAGCGGAAAATCACCGACGAGCCCACGTACCCAATCCACGCGGTCGTGTTTGAGTTGCGGGTCGTAGAAGTCGTTGAAATTGTCCAGGCCACATACCTGATGCCCGTCGCGCAACAGCCGCAACACACAGTGGGCTCCAATGAAACCGGCCGCTCCGGTGACGAGTATCTTCATGACCGTGGCGCCTCGGGAGCGATGTGCCGAAGCCCGATGCCGCTGTAATGCAAGCCGGCCGCCGCTACGTGCTCCGGGTTGTAAAGGTTGCGCCCGTCGACGATCACTCGCGCGCGCAGTTTGCTCGCCAGCAGGTCGAAGTCGACCACACGGAAATTCTTCCACTCGGTGCAGATCACCAGCGCGTCGGCGTCTTCCAGAGTGTCGTCGCGGGTGGCGCACAGGTGCAGGTCATCGCGGTAGCCGTAAATGCGTCGGCACTCGGACATGGCTTCCGGATCGTAAGCCTGCACGCTCGCACCTTCGGCCCACAGCGCTTCCATCAGATAACGGCTGGGGGCTTCGCGCATGTCATCGGTATTGGGCTTGAAGGCCAGGCCCCAAATCGCGATGGATTTGCCGATCAGACCATCGGGAAATAGCCCCTGCAGTTTGCTGAACAGAATGTGCCGCTGGCTGTCGTTCACGTCGGTGACGCTGCGCAGCAGACGCAATGGCATGCCGTTGTGTTCGGCGGTGTGCAGCAGGGCACGCAGGTCTTTGGGAAAGCACGAGCCGCCGAAGCCGCAGCCGGGGTAGATGAAGTGGTAACCGATGCGTGGGTCCGAGCCGATGCCTTTGCGCACCGCCTCGATGTCGGCCCCCAGCAACTCAGTGAGATTGGCCAGTTCGTTCATGAAACTGATGCGGGTGGCGAGCATTGCGTTGGCCGCGTACTTGGTCAGCTCGGCGCTGCGGTTGTCCATGAACATGAGTTTTTCGCGGTTGCGGCAGAACGGCGCATAGAGTTCGCTCAACTGGTTGCGCGCTTCATCGTCATTGGTGCCGACGATGATCCGGTCCGGGCGCATGCAATCGGCCAGGGCGCTGCCTTCCTTGAGAAACTCCGGGTTGGACACCACCCGCACGTTCAACGCCTCTTTGCCACGGCGTTGCAATTCCTCGTTAGCGGTGCTTGCCACCTGGTCCGCGGTGCCCACCGGCACGGTGGACTTGATGATCAGGGTGCGATCGGACTCCATGAAACTGGCGATTTGCCGAGCGACATTCAGCACATGGCTGAGGTCGGCGGAACCGTCTTCATCGGCGGGTGTACCCACCGCGATGAAAATCAGTTCGGCGTGTTCGACCGCGTCACTGGCCTGAGTGGAGAAGAGCAGGCGACCGGCCTTGATGTTGTCTTCCAGTGTGCTGGACAGTCCCGGTTCGCTGATCGGGGGCACGGCTTGCTGCAGTTGCTTGATCTTGTTGGGGTCAATATCGACGCACAAGACGCGATGTCCGACATCGGCCAATGCTGCGGCTTGAATGAGGCCTACGTAGCCCGTACCAAATACGCTCACGTCCACATTGGCGTGCCTCGTAAGACGGTGGATGTAACTGAAATGAGACTGTCAAAAGGGGTATAGCCCAGCCATGGGAAAGCGAGTCAGCAAAATGACGGGTAACGCGACCGGGAAAACCCCGATTTCACGGGCTATTTGCCATCAAGTGCTTGCCGCTGCTGGATTTGCCGCGGTTTTGAGGGGTTTCTGAGGGTTTGAAGAAAACGATAAACGGTCGTAAGGCTTGAAACACAAGGGTTACAGACGTTTGAGTGTGTCAGATTTGAGGCAACGTTTTTTTGACGCTTTGGGAAAAAAACCGGCATTTCTTGCGCTTCGAGGGCCCGGTGCTAGTGTCAGAAAATGGCCGACAATGCATTGGCCACGGAGGTGCTGTAATCACCATGATCCGTTACCTCAAGGAACTGCTGCTGGTTCTGTATCTGCTCAAGAATTACGACTACTACCTTGATCGTCTTAATGCGCTGGGCATCGGTTTCCCGATGGTGCTGTATGGCGCAATGTTCGTCGTGCTGACAGTGGCGTTGTTCATGACCGCGTACATCCGTCAGGCGCTGATCCGTCATCTGTTCGCGTTGGCGATGTTTGGCTCGGCGGTGTTCTTTGACGTCTATACGCAAGTGACTGCCGGTTACATGACCTACAGCAGTTTTGTGTCGCTGGTGTATTCCGGTGGTTTCATTCAAGAAGCGGCTTACCAGTACCGCGATGCAATCGTCAACGGGCTGGTCAGTGGTTTGTTGCTGCTGTTCGGTATCGGGCTCAAGCCGCGTCGACGGGCGCCATTACCGGGTGCACTGCTGGTGGCGGCGCCAGTGCTCGGGGTGCTACTGCTTAGCGCCGTGCTGTTTGTGCGGGCCGGCGAGGGTGCCCGTGGCTTGCCGATCATGTACACGCCGTTGGCCTATTTGAATCTGTTCACCTATGAAGCGCTGCACAACACCGTCGGCCCGCGTGAACCGGTGAGCCTGACGCGTATCGATCAGCCGGTGGGGCACGACATTGTGCTGATCATCGACGAGAGCATTTCCGGCAACTACCTGGACATCAACACGCCGTTCGGTGTGCGCAGTAACCTCAAGGAACCGCGCCCGGGTGTGGACATTTTCAATTACGGCTACGCGGCATCCATCGCCAATTGCAGTGCCGACACCAATGTCACCCTGCGCTACGGTGGCACCCGCGCCGATTACATGCGGATCAACAGCACGCTGCCGTCGATCTGGCAGTATGCAAAGAACGCCGGGCTGCGCACCGTTTACATCGACTCCCAACGCACCGCTGGCAACTTGCAGAACCTGATGAACGCTGCCGAGAAAAAGGACATCGACGAGTTCGTGCAATTCGACCAGACCAGCGTGCGTGACCGCGACATGGCAGCGGCGGCCAAGCTGATCGATCTGCTCAACGACGGTAAGCCGGAGTTGGTGGTGATCAACAAGGTCGGTGCGCATTTTCCCGTGCACGACAAGTACCCTGACGCGTTTATGGCTTACCGCCCGACATTGCCCCGTGGGCAGTTTGTCGAAGTGGCGGACACGGGCAAACGCGATGGTTTCAACGGTCAGCCGGATGACTGGTTGCTGTACCGCAACGCCTATAAAAATACCGTGTTGTGGAATGTCGGCGAGTTCTTCGCTCGGGTTTTTGCTCAGGCGGATTTGAGCCATGCGCTACTGATTTACACCTCGGACCATGGGCAGGACCTGCACGAGCGCGGTAACCCTGGGCTCAATACTCACTGCGGTGGTGATCCGGTGGAGGAGGAGGGGGTGGTGCCCCTGGTGGTGATTTCTGGCAGCGATTTGAAGACCCTGGACTGGCAGGCGCAGTTGCCGGCCAATAAGGATCGCTCCAGTCACTACAACATTTTCCCGACGTTGCTGCAGTTGATGGGCTATGACTTGGCGGGGATCGAGGCGGTGTACGGCAAACCGTTGAGTGTGCCGACGGCGGACGATTTCACCTTTAACTATCGTTTCAATGCGCGGTTGGGGGCCAAGCCTGAGTGGAAGCATATTGACCTGAACAGCATTGTGACGCCGGGGCGAGTGGTGCCGAGTGTGGCGGTGGGGCAGTGAGATTTTGATGGGCTGATCTGACCTCGTCGCGGGCAAGCCCGCTCCCACAGGGGGCGATGGCGTACGCAAAGTTTGGGTTCGCCTCGATCACTGTGGGAGCGGGCTTGCCCGCGAAGACGTCAGACCATTCAACCCAAGATTATCGGGTGTACTCTCTACCCTTGCCCCCACTCATCAAAAGAGTTTCCCCTTCATGCTTCACGTCCAGGGCGTCTTCAAAAGCTACGCCACCCCCCAAGGCCCATTGCCCGTGCTGCAAGGCGTCGACCTCACGTTGAAGCCCGGCAGCAGCCTGGCGCTGATGGGCGAGTCGGGCAGCGGCAAAAGCACCTTGCTGCACCTGATCGCCGGGCTGGACAAGGTCGATCGCGGCAGCATCCGAAGTGGCGAGCATCGGCTGGAGCAGATGAACGAAAGCCAATTGGCAAACTGGCGGCGGACCGAAATCGGTCTGGTGTTCCAGCAGTTCAACCTGATCGGCAGTTTGCGCGTCGAAGACAATCTGGCGTTTCAAGCGCGTCTGGCCGGGCGCCACGATCCACGTTGGCAGGCGCATCTGGTGCAACGTCTTGGGTTGGGAGATTTACTGCGGCGCTATCCGGAACAACTGTCTGGTGGGCAACAGCAGCGGGTCGCCTTAGGTCGAGCCCTGGCATCGCAACCGAAACTGCTGCTGGCCGACGAACCCACCGGCAGCCTCGATGAAGCCACCAGCGATGAGGTGTTGAAGTTGTTGCTGGAACTGCTCGACGACAGCCCGACGACGTTGTTGATGGTTACTCACAGCCCACGAGTCGCCGCGCGGTTGGCAGACAAAGTGGTGCTGCACGGTGGCCGTCTGGCTGGCGCGGACGAACGCTGAGGTGCGGGTTTTTCGCGAGACGCTGCGGGCGCTGCTCAGCCATTGGCGACAGCATCCGGTGCAATTTTTCAGTGTGCTGACCGGGCTCTGGCTCGCCACCAGCCTGCTGACAGGCGTGCAAGCGCTGAACAGCCAGGCGAGAGAAAGCTACGCCCGGGCCAGTCAGCTGATCGGCGGTGAACCGCAAGCCAGTCTCAGTGCGACCGGCGGTGGGGCGTTTTCCCAGCAAGTGTTTGTCGATCTGCGTCGTGCAGGCTGGCCGGTATCGCCCGTGTTGCAAGGCCGGGTGACACTCAAGGGCCATGAAGACCAGCGCTTGCAGTTAATGGGGATTGAGCCGGTGTCGCTGCCGGCCGGTTCCGCGGTGGCCGGGCGGGCGTTGCCGATCGAGCAGGTTGTCGAGTTTTTCACCCCGCCGGGCAGCACCTGGATTTCACCGCAGACCTTGCAGGCGTTGGGCTTGCACGAAGGTGAAACCCCGATGGCCCAGAGCGGAGTCGCCTTGCCGCCGCTGCGTGCCCAGACCGACATGGCGCCCGGCATGTTGCTGGTGGACATCGGCTTCGCTCAACAGATTCTGCAAATGCCCGATCAATTGTCACGCCTGCTGCTGCCCAAGGATTTCACCGCGACCCTGCCTGATGAGCTCAAGGGCCAACTTCAGTTCAAAAGCAGCGGCGAAGAAAACAATCTCGCGCGCCTGACCGAAAGCTTCCACCTGAACCTCGATGCCTTGGGCTTTTTGTCGTTCGTGGTCGGCCTGTTCATCGTTCACGCGGCGATCGGCCTGGCGCTGGAGCAACGCCGAAGCTTGCTCAGAACCCTGCGCGCCTGCGGGGTCAGCGCACGCCTGTTGATTGCCTGCCTTGCCGTCGAACTGGGTGGCCTGGCGTTGATCGGTGGTATCGCCGGCGTCGTCAGCGGCTACCTGCTGGCCGGTGTGCTGTTGCCGGACGTCGCCGCCAGCCTGCGCGGTTTGTACGGTGCCGAAGTGCCGGGGCAGTTGAACCTCAGTCCGCTGTGGTGGTTCAGCGGTATCGTCCTGAGCCTGTTCGGCGCCTTGCTGGCTGGCGCCAACAGTTTGCTGCGGGCGGCGCGTTTGCCGTTGCTGGCGCTGGCCAATCCGCAAGCCTGGCATCAGGCTCACGCGCGCTGGTTGCGGCGCCAGGGTTGGGTCGCCTCGATGGCTGCGGTGATCGCGCTGTGGGCGTTGATCTTCGGCGACAGCCTGAGCAGCGGCTTCGTGTTGATGGCCGCCTTGTTGATCGGCGCCGCACTGGCCTTGCCGGTGGTGTTGAACAGCGTGCTCAACTGGGTGCTTGGGCGCAGTCGTTCGGTGCTCGGCCAATGGTTTCTCGCCGACTGCCGTCAGCAGCTGCCGGCCCTGAGCCTGGCCTTGATGGCGCTGTTGTTGGCGCTGGCGGCAAACATCGGCGCCGGCAGCATGACCGCCGGTTTCCGTCAGACGTTCAGCAACTGGCTCGAACAACGCCTGACCGCCGAGCTGTACCTTAATCCACAAAATCCCGCCCAGGCTCGAGAACTGCACACCTGGCTCAAACAACAACCTCAAGTCACGGCGGTGCTGCCGAACTGGCAAGTGTCGATCCAGTTGCAAGGCTGGCCGGCGGACGTCTTTGGCGTGATCGATCACCCGACGTATCGTCAGCATTGGCCACTGTTGGAAGCCTTGGGCGACAATCCTTGGGAGCGACTGGCCAAGGACGACGCGCTGATGCTCAGCGAGCAACTGGCCCGGCGCTTGAAGTTACGGCTCGGTGATCACCTGACGATCCCGACACCGAATGGCCCATGGTCGCCACGGATCGTCGGAATCTACGCCGACTACGGCAATCCCAAGGGCCATCTGCTGGTCAACATCAATCATCTGCTGCGCGGCTGGCCGCAGTTGACGCCCAGCCGTTTCAACCTGCGCATCGACCCGGCGTCGATTCCCGGGTTCCTGACCACGCTGCAAGCCCGTTTCTCCCTGGACGACAGCCGCATCGTCGATCAGGCCCGGCTCAAGGGCTGGTCCACGCAAGTGTTCGAACGCACCTTCGCCGCCACCGCCGCGCTCAATAGCCTGACGCTTTGCGTCGCGGGCGTGGCGCTGTTCATCAGCCTGCTGACCCAAAGCCAGAGCCGCCTCGGGCAACTCGCGCCACTGTGGGCGCTGGGCGTGACGCGGCGGCAGTTGATGCTGCTGAACCTGGGGCAAACCTGGTTGCTGGCGGTGTTGACGCTGGTGCTGGCATTGCCCTTGGGCATCGCATTGGCGTGGTGCCTGGACATGGTGATCAACGTTCAGGCCTTCGGTTGGCGCTTGCCGTTGCGGGTGTTTCCGTTGCAACTGTTGCAATTGATGGGCCTGGCGTTGATTGCGACATTGCTCGCGTCAGCGTGGCCGTTGTACTCGTTGTATCGCACGCAACCGGCGGATCTGCTGAGGACGTTTGCTCATGAAGATTAAGGTCGGCGTGTTGCTATTGGCCGCGCTGCTGAACGGATGCGACAACACGCCTGCGCCGGAAAAAGGCTTCGCCGGTCTGGGCCATCAGGCCGCCGCATTTACCCCGGTGGTGCCCGGACGAGTCTTCAGTTTTCCGGCAGACCACGGCCCCCACGATGGCTTTCGCATCGAATGGTGGTACGTCACCGCCAACCTCAAGGACGATCAGGGCCAGCAGTTCGGCGCGCAATGGACACTGTTTCGCAGCGCCTTGAAAGCGACTCCCGAGCAATCTGGCTGGAGCAATCAAACCATCTGGCTGGGCCATGCGGCCGTGACTTCTGCCACGGCCCATCATGCCGCCGAACGCTACGCCCGGGGCGGCGTCGGCCAGGCCGGAGTGAGCCTGGCGCCGTTCAACGCATGGATCGACGATTGGCGTTTCAGCAGTCAGGCCACCGATGAAGATCCTCTGGCGGACCTGCAACTCAGCGCCCGCGACAAGGCTTTCAGCTACCAGCTTCGACTGACCTCCACACGTCCGCTAGTGCTTCAGGGCGACAAAGGCTTCAGCCAGAAATCCGAACAAGGCCAGGCGTCGTACTACTACAGCCAGCCGTTTTTTCAAGCCAATGGCACGCTGGAAATCGACGGTAAAACCTACACCGTCAGCGGCCCGGCCTGGCTCGATCGCGAGTGGAGCAGCCAACCCCTGACCGCCAACCAGACCGGTTGGGACTGGTTCTCCCTGCACCTGGACAGCGGCGAACAGGTCATGCTCTACCGTATGCGACAAAAGGACGGCGCGCCGTACCTCACCGGCACCTGGATCGATGCGCAAGGGCAGACGCAGTTATTGCATGCCGACGACATCAGCCTCACACCCCAAGACACCGCCAACGTGGCCGGGCGTTCAATGCCCGTGCATTGGTCGATCAAAATCCCCGCCAAACACCTCGATATCACTATCGCCGCCCTTAACCCCAAAGCCTGGATGGACTTGCGCATTCCCTATTGGGAAGGGCCGGTGCGGCTCAGCGGCAGTCATGGCGGGCAGGGGTATCTGGAGATGACCGGGTATTGACCGGAACTCTCGGCGCCACGCCGTTTTCCTACGTAATGAAGCCCATTCACGGGAGCCCGCCATGAGCGACGACCTCAAACCGCCCACTCTTGCCACTTGGCAGCGGCGGTTCGACGACAAGGCCTACTGGCAGCAATCTCCCGACGCGCATTACAGCGAATTATTGCGCATCGCCGACGATCTGCTGGGGCAGGGCGCCATCGACCTCGATCAATGGCAGATCCTCAAAACCAAGGCCGATCAATCCCACAAAGACTCACCCGCCGTGAACGTCGCCCATGAAGTCGACGATCCCGAAGCTTGAGGAAAACCCCATGAATCCCAAACCGACCACCCCCTCGGAACCCCCCGACGAACCCCGGCCACCAGGCGAAGTCGAGCGCGACAACGACGCCCTGCGTCCCACCGACCCGACCCGGCGCAAGGAAAGCGGCAAAGGTACAGACAGCGGCGAATCCACCGCGCAAGAAACTGCGGACACGCCCTGAGCGGCGTCTATGCAAGCGAAAATGAAAGATCTGAACGTAGAACAGAGCGTTGTGGTGACCTATACAGATGTGCTGAAAGTCACCAGCCAGCATCCAAGCTGATCATTACTTGTACGTATTGATTGTTCTTTTGCCAATGGGGGTAGAAGAACAATCAGTTTTGATGGTCGAACTGGTGAGTTTTAGAAGTTTGTATCCGATTTTTTAGCAAAAACTTACGAAATATTACGTGCATAAATTTCATGTTTATACCGAGGACATATCGGCCAAATTCTATTAAAATCCTTCCCGTTCGCCCGGTGTCAGGGCTCTTTACCGGTGCATGGATTGCCAGGCCATTACACTGGGCGAACACCTCCTCTGGAACGCAATGTTTAAAAGTTTCGGACATAAAAAATGGGCGACCTTGAAGTCGCCCATTTTTATTGGCTGGGTTAAAGCGGCGTCCGAGCACCTCACCGGGTGAATTGAGGTTGCCCTGGATCGAGGCCTGAGACGCAAGGTGGTGTAGGTCGGACGCTTACGGTGATGCATTGAAACGATCAATATTGATACTCTCCGATACAGACGCCTCTTCAGAATCAACCAGCAGAGGATAGAGAACCGCTGGACATGGCTGGACGAGAGGGCAGGAACCCTTTAATGATCGAAGGAGTAGTCAATCGTTATGGAGACATCTAAGCAAGACAACAGCTGTTTTAAACGGGTATCTATTGCCGTACTGGCCGCTTTGCTGTCGGTCGGCGTCGCTAAAAGTTTCGCAGAGGATAAGGACGTCAAAGGAATGCAGAGTATTCAGTTTCGAAAGGTCATCGACCTCAGTCATGTCATTAGCACATCCATTCCACTGTGGCCTAACGACCCGCCGGTGACATTCGACGTGGTGGCCTCACAGGAAAAAGACGGTTATTACCTGCGGCGTTTCAGCATTGGCGAGCACAGTGCAACCCATATGAACGCGCCTAACAGTTTTCACCCCAATGCCATCGGGATTGATGCCTATAAGCCGGAGTCCCTGGTGCGACCGGCCGTGGTGATTGATGTACGAACCCAGTCCCGGGACAACCCGGACTATGTGATTGGCATCCAGGACATCGAGAAATGGGAACAGGCTCATGGGCGCATCGACCAGGGTTCTGTTGTGCTGTTTTATACGGGGTGGCAAGCCCTGTGGGACGATCCCAAACGTTTTATCAATGAAGATGCAAGCGGCCCGCACTTTCCCGGTGTGGGGGCTGCAACGACAAAGTTTTTGCTTGAAGAACGCGCGATAGCCGGTGTCGGTATCGATACACACGGAGCTGATCCAGGTCAGGATACGGTTTACGCCACCAACAGCCAGATACTGGCGAAAGAGGGTATCGTCCTGGAGTGCCTGACTAACCTCGATCAGCTACCTGCCAAAGGCACGACATTGGTCATTGGCGTGCTTCGACTGAAAGAAGGGTCAGGTTCTCCTGTTTCCGTGATGGCGTTTGTGCCCTGAGTCCATGTCAACTTGAAATAGTATCAACTACCGGCGTGCTGGCCTTGAATTGCTGCCGGTAGTTGGCTGCACGCTGAAGCACTCGGGTCAACGCCTGAAAGTTCGCCGGTTTGGTTAAAATGTCATTGGCACCGGCGGCCCTGAAACGTTCTATCTCGCTCGAAAAAGCGCTCGCGGTGAAAGCAACGATGTAGCAAGTATCACCCAGTGCCAGTTTGCGGATTTTACGGATGGCCTCTAGCCCATCCATAACAGGCATGTTGATATCCATGAAAATGATATCGGGAGTCGACGTCATATATTCATTGACTGCCTGTAGGCCATTTGACGCAAGGTCGGGTGTATAACCCAGCGTCTGCAACATCGCCATGGCCACTTTCTGACTCACGGGATGGTTCTCCACCAGCAGGATATTGAGTGGATAATTTCCGGCAAACGATGAGTCGAAACCAACAGGTGCATGATCGTCCCCGATGGGTATTTCCGAGACTGAGAAAAGCTCCATGGGAAGCGAGAAGGAGAACGTCGATCCGACGCCAGACTGGCTGGTAAAGGATAAAGTCCCCTGCTGCGCCTCGACCAGATTCTTGCAGATGGAAAGACCGAGCCCGCTCCCGGTAAAGCGTTGACTGGCCGGCTCTTTAAACTGAGCAAAGGGCTTGAACAGGCTGTCTTGCCGTTCCATGGGGATACCTATGCCGGTATCGCGTATGGAGAACTCGAGTCGGGCGCGGGGGCCGTAACCGCTAGTCGCGACCACGAGCGATACTTTTCCGGTTTCGGTGAACTTGACCGCATTGCCCAGCAAGTTGATCAATATCTGGCGAAGGCAATCGGGATCGGTTTTGACCAATAGCGGTACGTCCGGTGAAACCTGGACCTCAAGTACTACTGGCTTGTCCTGAATGTTTTGCCGGATCATTTCAACACTGGATGAAACCAGTGTTCTCACGTCGAATACACGAGGCTTCAACTCAAGTTTGCCCGCTTCGATTTTTGCAAGGTCGAGAATGTTGTCGATAAGAGATAGCAGGGTTCGTCCGCTCGTATGAATCGTTTTTAGCAGACTGCTTTGCTCGGGGTTCAGCGCGGACCCAGCCAGCAACTCGGTCGCGCCGATGACACCGTACATCGGCGTGCGGATTTCATGGCTCATGGTGGCCAAAAATCTGGTTTTTGAACGATCAGCGTCCTCGGCGGCATTTTTAGCCTGATTCAATACCTGTTCGTTTATTTGCAGTTGCTGCAGATGAGCACGCATGCGCAACAAGTCGATCATGAACAAAAGACTGAAGGCCAGAAATACCAGAATGGCCAGGATGATATGGTGCAGAGAGTCCTGATTAAGTTGCTGGTAGTAATCCGCCAACGTCATCTCCGCACCCGCGACATAAATCGTACCGTCCTGCGATTTCATCGGGACGAAGACGGCGCGAAAGTCTCCCCAATGATCCGAGTAGTCGATCCAGGTGGGTTCGGTGCGCTCGAAACTGTCGAGCAACGCCTGACTGGCATCCGGATAGGGATCAAAAAAGCGTACGAAATTCTGTTCTTGAATTTCTTTTTTCGATGCGCTGGAGCTGACCAGATAAGCCTCGCCCGAGCGTTTGACCACGCTGTAGACAAAGGCGGTGCCCATGGACTCGTTGAACCGTGAGAGCCGCTGAATGGTATTCCAGTCTTCCGCTTCAGATTTGGACTGCTTGTCGATCAGATTGTCATGGTAGCGGTCGCCAAGTATGGCCGAAGCCCCCAACGCGGCATGCAGCAGCTTGTTATTAATATTGTCAGTGAGGATTCCTTGGGTCTCGACGTAGAGGTAGTAGATATAGCCACTGACACCCACGATGTAGACCAAAAGTAACGCCCATGTTTTCCGTCTGAGTTTGAACATAAATCACAGCCTCCATACTGTATGCCCAAGCATAGGTTGAAGACTGGCTGAAAACCATTGTTGTTTTCGCTGTTTTTAGATGAGGCGGCGAGGGAGTTACTTGACCGAATAGCCAGTTTTTTGGGTTTTCTGTGTTCACAATGTTGAGTCTATTTCTTGGATTGATCAGAAGCTCAAAGACAGTTTTTAACAAACTTTTGCGAAGTGCTGCGTGCATAAGTCTGGGAGGCGGTGTTGCGCTCGCAACCGCCGTCCGACCACATCCAGCAAATCGCAGCCATCGCGCAACGGGATGGCCAACACCCGCGCAAACTCTTGCAAAATCGAAAAAGGAATCGAAAAAGGAATCGAAAAATGAATCGAAAAAGGAATCGAAAAAGGTGACAGATTTATTTTCATGCGCATAGAAAATAAATCTGTCTTCTTTTTTCAATGTTGGCGGCGTGCTAGTCCGTGAATTTTAAGTGAAGTTGTCAGCGCTCCAATAAAATTTAAAAAAGCTCTGAATTTTAATGGGCGAAAATCTAAATATGAGATTAATGGGCCTTTTTTGGTTGCGCAAAAAAATATAAGTTGGAGGTGGAATTGTCTATTTTTTTAACCATGTTTTCTTGGATGTATTGGTTTAACTTTGATTTAACTGTAGCGAGGCTTGTGTATTTTGCATATTTTTCTGGGAATTCGCATGCATAGTTATACAAGCGCCATGCGTCGAATCCATCGGTTCTTCCATTTGGCCCGAAATCGAAATCCACACGAATCGAAAAAGGTGACAGATTTATTTTCATGATCGCTTGGAGGCAGGTGATCAGAAAATAAATCTGTCACCTTTTTTCTGTCACCTTTTTTTCTTTTTTAGATGCTACTACCATAGATCTATTCTGGCGCACTCGAATTCAATGATGTTCCCAATCTCTAATCCTCCTGGTAAGAAATCATCGATCACCATATGTATGTCGCCAACGGCAACCACTTGGTTAGTAATGTCGATAACTTTGGCAACGACTTTTCGCTCAAGTTTTGTGTCGCTTAAGTTCCATATTCCTACCGCCGACTGATCGCTGATCATTGCATTTTTTACAGGAAAAACGTGGAGTGGTTGAGTTAAATGCTAGCCCACTATTACATTGCAAGGTTGAGAGAAGGCGATGCATGTGAAGTCACCATCACTAATTTCAACTTCCGCTTCTTCAGCTGACTTCGATATCCATTTAATGCTTTTTATTATCATGCTATATCACTTCGATTGTGGTGGCTGATATGGATACTTCCATCCGAAGCAAAGGGGGCAGATTTATTTTCATGAGTGCGTAGAAAATAAATCTGTCCTCTTTTGTTGCACTCTTTTGTCTTTATTTTTATTAAATGGACCTATTTTGTTTTTCAAAAGAAGCTTTGTAAGCCGATAAGGCAATTTTCCAGTTCTCAAATAGTCGCTCTTCGGATCCTTCGACTCCTTCGGGTGGAGGCATATATCTAACTAAAGGGGTAATTTCTTCTGGGTAATCGAAGTCTGCGTACAGCTCTTCCACTATTTCAAGCGGGTCTTCATAATTTTCTTGATGCTCAAGTAAAAAAGAGAGCAATAAAAAAATCCAAGGTTTGGTGGTGTCTGTTTCTGGTGAGAGGTCCTTGTCTGCTAGTGATTGGAGTAAATTGCTTGCCAAATAATTTTCTTGAGGTAGCAATGAGGCGAGTTCGATGGCTTCTTGTTGGGACTTTTTTGTTAAGGCTTCGCAAGCGAATTCTGATACTCCTTTTTCATCTATAAATCCGTGCTCGAATCCATAGAAAAGCTCTTTCCAGTTTAGCCATGGAGTATTTTTAAATATGTAATGACCATCGAGCAACAGGCTTTTCATTTTGTATCTACTTAGGCAGTCTTGATGGGATTTGGTTTGGTTTGCCAGTTATTTTTCCATCTGGGATGAACCTTTGATGAGTTAGCTCTAGTTTTGAGTTTACAATCCATTCGAAAATGCCACGTTTATTGTTCATTGTCCCCTCCATTTGTGTGAGCGTGTTATTTGTTCCATCTCCGCCCTTGAGCGGAAATACTCTTCCCTTTGCAGGTATCTGATCAACGACATAGCTAGGTGCTCTATGCATTGGATCCTCTTTCAGAGCGCTTCCTACTGGTTGAGCTGCATTTATCTCTTGTGCAGCATAGCCAGCACGTTGCCGCTCAAAGAGAGCCACATTGTGGGCCGAGTTATCCCGAGGCTCTGGGGTGCCAGGTGCACCTTCACTCACTGTCGTTTTAGCGTGAAAAAGGTGACAGATTTATTTTCATGATCGCTTGGAGGCAGGTGATCAGAAAATAAATCTGTCACCTTTTTTCTTGTCGGGTCGGTTTTTTGTGATTAGTTTTCTGCCGCTTCAGCTTTAGCGAGCAATCTGTTGAGTTCTGGCTCAATTTCATCAACAGGTGTTGTCTCTATAAGTTCTCTGATGAAAGGTACGTATTCTTTTTCTATAGGTACTTCTGCCCAGTCGAGTTCGTATGTTGTGATGACTTTTACATCTTTGTAGCTGGAGTCGGAAAGCAATAGTTTTAGGAGTTTAATCGCTTGTTCTGTTTTGTCTTCTCCCAATGAAACAGCGCAACGCTGTTGCCAATACTCAGGCTTTTGTAGTATTTCTTGCTCTAGTCGTTCCCATTGCTGATTTTTGAAGTCTATAAGGACTGATTTTGCAACAAGCTCTGTACTGTACTCAGTCCATTTTGATTCTTCTGAGTCACCGATCCATGAGTGAAGCTTTTCATAAGTCTCGTCTTTTTCGTAATTTTTCAGGGGGTGGCTCCTGTTGAATAAGATGACGTCACTACACCGTTTTCTTTAATTACATGCCATTCAACACCATCCACGATTTTGGTGTGCTTGGTGATTAATGCTCCTTGTTTATTGCGGTAAAAAGGGGGCGAATTTATTTTCGTGAATACGTATTTTTTGGATGTTTTCTTCTTATTTATTCCATTTGTCCAAAGGCATTGCGCTCATATTTTTTGCGAATTTTTCTTTTGCTTCTCCGAGAGTCATATGGTTCGGGCCACTGTATGTTTCAGTGTCTGTCACGCCATTATCTTCCCAGGTGCATAGACCGCAAATGTCATAATTTGCTATTGAAGACAGCGTGCGGAACCCACAGCATGGACAAGCTTCTAGTAATTCGATATCTCCATATACCTCATATTTGCCAAGTCCCATTTTTTGCATTGCGTTAGATAGATATGTGTTGGTCACGCCTTTATATTCAGAAGATAAGGCGATGTGTATTAATTCATCATATAAACAATTTTCAATATCGCTCGGCGGATCTTCATTCAAAATTAATTGATCTCGCATTTCTTTTGATAAAAAAGAAAATTCAAAATCGCTCTCGTCGATTCCCCACCAGTTTAATATGTATGATTCGCGTGCTTCGTTGTTGAGTGCGCTTAAGGTTTTTTTGCTTAATCTATTTATTGCATCGCTTCTGTGTAGTCTTTCCATGTTAAAGTCCTTTGGCTAGATCGATGGCTGACTTAAATGCATCCGCACTTCTTCCGTCGTCCTTGTAAAATGTTCTGATTTCTCGAGATTTAAGGTGGCCGACAAAAACTCGCCCGGAAGCAGGGTCGTGCTTGATAATGAAGTTTCCAACATTTGTTTCATTAAAGTCGCCTGATTCTTTTGCAAATCCTTTTGCTTGTTTTAGATATTCGGTCTGACTGATGTCTCCGAACTCTTTTTGATCGATAACATGTTTTTGATAGTGAGGTTGTAGTTTTCCTTGAGAAAAACCTTTCCAGTTAACTGACGCTGCTGTCGGTGTTGTAACCTCTCCCTCATCGACTTTTGATTTCTCTTCCGGGCGCTCTTGAGTTTTCTGTGACTTACCTCCATCAGACCCTGGGCACCCATTCAACCCCAACGGATCCACCCACCCCGTAGGGTTAGGCACGTACTGGTAGTTGTTCAACCCACCCGCAAGCTTGATCGGATCCGGTGTCAAAAACCGTCCAGTCCCCGGATTGTAGTAGCGATGCCGGTTGTAGTGTAAGCCCGTTTCCGCATCGAAATACTGACCCTGGAAGCGCAGCGGGTTGTCTATTTCGGCGATGTCGAGTGCGGCGAGATTACCGTAGGCGCGGTATTTGGCCGACCACATGATCTCGCCGCTGTAGTCGGTGAGTTCCTGCGGGGTGCCGAGGTGGTCGAGTTGGTAGTAGAACGGCGCGGCCTTCAGCGGGCCTTCGCCGTCGAGCATGGCCAGCGGGCGGAAGCTGCCGGGTTCGTAGATGTAACTGCGATAGCGGTTATCCGCGCTTTCAGCGATGAGGCGTTCGCCTTGCCACAGGAATTCGGTGGTGTGGCCGTCGACGGTCTTTTCGATGCGTCGACCGAAGGCGTCGTACTTGTAGGATGCGACGCTGCCGCCCGGCAGGCTGACGCCGATCAAACGGTGCTGGCAGTCGTAACGGTACTCAGTGACGAGTTTCTGGCCAGTACCACGACGTTCGCGGATCAGATTGCCAAAAGCGTCGTAGTCGTAATGGCGGTCGCCCTGCATCAGTAGGCGGTTGCCTTTGACATTAGCCAGGTTCGCGCTTGGTTGGTCGCCTTGGCCCAGCAAGTTACCTGCCGGGTCGTGTGCGAAGCTTTCCGGTGTGCTGCCACGAACGTTGATCAGGCGATCGAGCGGGTCGTAGTGGTAGCTGCGTTTGCCCTTGCGGCTGTCATCGATGCCCGCGAGATTGCCGTTGGCGTCATAGGCGTAGCGGCGCTGGAATAGGTTGCGTTCCTGTTGGCTGACGCTGTGCGCTTGCAACCGACCCTGTTCGTCGTACTGGTATTGGCTGAGCAGCAGGCCTTGTTGGCGTTGCTGTTCGCGGCCTGCGCTGAACTGGTGGCTGGTCAGGCGCGAGCCGTTGAGGTCGATGCTGCTCAACTGGCCACCGGGCTGGTGGCGGTAGTCGAGCTTGCTGCCGTCCGGCAGTCGGCAGTGCTTCAGTTGGCCGACGCTGTCGTACTCGTAACGCAGGGTGCCCCAACCCTGGTGTTCGGTGATCAGGCGATCTTGCAGATCGTATTCGTAGGCGAGGGGCCAGTTGCCGTCATTAACATTAACGAGGCGACCGAGGGCGTCGTAGCTGTAGTGAATTTCTTCGCCGTCGGCCAGGGTTTTCACCAGCAGACGGCCAGCAGCGTCGCGCTGGTACTCGGTCACCAGTTCGCTGCCGTCGTCGCCGAACTCGGTTTTCTTCAGCAACCGACCGTTGAGGTCGTATTCGTAGGCGGTGCGGCGACCGTCGAATCCGGTTTCCTGCTGGATCAGGCCGTTCGGGTAGTAGTCGAGGTGGTAGTGCTCGCCGCGTTCGTTTTCAATCTCGGTGAGCAGCAGGCGCGAGTTGTCGTAGCGGTAGCGCAGCTGGCTGCCGTCGGGGTTGATGCGGCGGCTCACCAGGTGCAGGTTGTCGGCGTATTCGTAGCGGGTGATGCGCCCGAGTTCATCCCGTTCGGCGGTGACGCGACCATACGGATTATAGGTGAAGGCGCGGGTGGCGCCGCCGGGAAGGGTGATTTGTGTCAGGCGATCAACGGCGTCCCATTGGTAATGGGTGATGGCCCCGGTTTCATCCTGACGTGTGATCTGCCGACCTGGCGCGTCGTAACGGTACTTGCGTTGGCCGCCGTCAGGCAGGCGTTCTTCCAGCAGTTGGCCAAGATTGTTCCAGCCCAGTTGGTGACGGCTGCCGTCGGGATGACGGATTTCCAGCAGGCGGCCTTGATGGTCGTAGCTGTAGTGGGTTTCGGCGCCCTGAGGGTCTGTTTGCTGGGTGATATCGCCTTGACGGTTGCGCTCGTACTTCCAGCGCGTTTTACCTCGCTGGACATCAATGAGTTGACCATTGAAGTAGTTGTAACGGGTCGGTTCGTCTTCTGGCGGGATCACGGCCATCAAGCGCCCGGCATCGCTGTACTGATACTCGGTGATGGCGCCCATCGGGTCTTTTACTGCGACCAGACGACCCTGATCGTCATAGGCTTTCTGCGTTTCCCCACCATCGGGAGCGGTCTCGCTGATCAAGCGCGCATTCTCGTCATGCACGTAGACATGCTCGCTGCCGTCGGAGTTGTATGCAGTCACTGAACCTTTGTCATCCCACTCGTAACGCGCTTCCAGCTGCGAGTAGTTAGCCCAGTGGCGGATGCAACGGGAAAGCTTGCCTTCACGCTCCCATTCCCAGAAAAAACTGGCGCCACCGGCCAGTTGCCGCTCCAGAATGACGTGCTGATCGTTGTAGCGGTAATACTCGGTTTCACCTGCTGCATTGGTCGAGGATACGAGCTGATTACGCGCGTTGTAGCGGTAGGAGACCAAGGTCTGAATGGTTAGCCATGGATCCTGGCGTTCACCGCGCTCGTTGTATTCGGAGCGTTGTTGCTGATGATCCACCGCGGCGATATGACGGTCTTCGTAACGCAGCAGCAAGGCGCGGCCTGCGCCGTTGTCGATGCGCTGAATGCGGTCGACAAAGTCATAACTGATATGCACCCGATTGTCGTAGGCATCGCTGATGGTGATCAATCGCCCGGCACGGAAGTGATAGAAGCGTGCTTTTGGCCCCGCCTGGGTAAGGATCAGTTCACCGGGAGCATCGCCCAAGTAAATTGCCGCCTGCGCCAGACTGTTGGTGATGGCCGGGCGTTGTTCGGTTGGCATCGGGAAGCGGATCTGGCGGTTTTCGTTGTCCGTCCACAGCACACCTTCATCGTCCAGTTGCAAACGATGAGACAGGGAATGGCTCCAGCCATGGCCAAGACGGCTGTCGATTTCGACCGCACTGCTTCGGTAAAGGCGCGTCCATTCCAGAGGCAACAAACCACCCAGCTCGCCGTCGGAGAGGGTCAGCAACTCCTCGCCGGTCACCATCGATATCGGGTCGTCTTTCAGGCAGGTTTTGTTGGCACACTCGGTTGGTTGGTCAGCCGGGTTTCTCGATTGATTTGGCGCGTTGTCGACCGCCTCTTTTTGCTCTACGCGTGTGGCGCTTTCAGTTTTGCCGCGCGCTTGGATCTGCGCATCCGTTTCCACTTTTCCACCGGCGACAGGTGGCTTTTTCTTCGGCGCCGTTGCTGTTTCGGCGGGTTTGGGCGGGGCGATCTCAATGTTGGCTTTACGCGCCGGGTTGAATGCCGAACTGCCATTAAGCAGTAAAGGCCGAGCAGCCTCGGTATGCGGTGTGGCGCTTGTTTTGCTGACTTTCATCAGCATGCCGGTAAAGTCTTCAATCAGTTTCACAACTTTGCCGCTGTTTTGCGTGGCTTTAACTACCTTCGTGCCAATGCGCACGGCCAGGCCGAGACCACCGGTCAGGACGACACCGACCAGGATGTTCAGCAGGAACTCTGTGGTCAGCTGAGCCAGCACTTCCGTGCATGTCTGCGGTGGCAGCATCTTCACCCAGGCCATGATGGCGGCAACGTAGATCCACATTAGTGGTTCATCGCTGGCGATCAACAGGGCGGTGTGAATGGCCTCAGCGGAGGCGTCATAAATTTTCTTGATTTGCTCTTCGGTGAAGAAGTTTTTCAGCTTCTCGTAGTTCTCACGAGGATGCGCAACCAGGTTGTAGAGGCTTTTGATATCGCCCCACAAACCCATGATCGCTTTCAGAAAGCCTTCCCATGCGGCCTCCAGTTCCTGCAGGACACGGCCACCCATCGATGCATCGGCATGTGCCTGCCAAAGCGGTAGGAAACGGGTGCTCCATTCAGTCTGCAACCAGCCGCTCAAATCGCCGATCACGCCCTGATAGGAGTTGAACAGGCTGTCGATCTGCGCGCGAGTAGGGTTCGGGAAAAACGTGATTTTGTATTGCTGATTGGGTGTGAGGCCGGCGACTTCCAGAATCCCGGTCGAGTCGATTGTCTTGTTGATTTCCGGTCCGGCTTCGTTCTTGCCAATGAACCGGCCATCGACCACAGGTGTCAGCCTTACCGGTGTATTACCGATGGGAACAAATCGCGCAGACTCGAAGCTATGCACAAGCGTGAGCTTGCCGTTTGCCGGGCAGTTGGCATAAAGGGTGTTTTCCTTTTTGCTGTCCTTGTCCTGAGTGTCGACCTCATCACCGACCTTGAATTGCTGTTCCGCGTCCAGCACACCGCCGTACCAGGCCTCGGCATGCTCACGGTAATCCTTCAGGCACTTCTTGAAGTCACTGATGATGGCCTGAGCATCAGGTTGTTTTGCCGTGAGGTTGCCTACGATCTCACCCATCAAAATGCTCATACAGCCACCTCATTTTCCAGATGGGCCTTCAACAGCCCGGTGAAATTTTCTTCCGTGAGTGGCGTGCGTTTTACGAAGCGCGCCACTTTTGTTCGCAGGTTGGATTCGGGAAACGAGAAGTACAGGTCGGCATGATCTTCCTTCAGCCACTGCATCATGTTGCCGATTACGGTCGATGGGTTTTGCTTGGTCAGGCCATCCAGTAACGCCTTCGGCACCTCCCACCAAGGCCAGTCCTTCGCCGGTGGCACCACACGCGGCCCCACCTCCAGACTCTTTCCATTGATCAGGTACCGATCAAACACCGGCAGCACTTCACCGGCGGCATCGCCGAGTCCTTCAAGAATCGGGTAGATATGCCGCCCATCCCAGAACCGGAAAAACACTTCAGTCCCATCCGGCATCTTCACTTGAGTCAGGCTGCGAAGGTGTTCAAAAACCTCGTTCGGCTCGGAGCGGGATACGGCCAGCCACCCCCAATCGAGGGCGTCGATTTCGGCAATCCATGGCAGGAAGTTTGAGTTGGATTTCAACTCGGTGAGGTAGGGCATCACTGGCTGCCAAGCCGCATAGGGTGTACCGCCCCAGATCGGCATCGCCTGGGTTGTTGGTTCGTTTTGGTAAAGCGTCTTGAGCGCTTCGGCATTGCTGGCCGCGCTAACGATCAAGTACAAACGCTCGCCCGTCTGCAACGGCCGTTCAGCCAACCACGCTTGAGGAGTCAGCAGATCAGATCGCACAAGCACCTGCCTTGCATTTTTCGCACTCTTCACCGAATGGCGCGTTGCATTTGAGGGTGTTGATCTGCGCCGGGCTCAGAACCGTCCCCGCCTTGTCTGCATCTGCCTGTTTAAGCGCGCCGGGCATCAGCGGCGCCGCCCCGGTTCCGCTGCCCGGGCTGCCCCCGGAGTTCATGTTGATCACCGATCCGCTCAGCGTTACGCCGCTGGCGTCGATCTTGATGAAGCTGCCGCCGCCCTTGAGAGTGAGTTCGCTGCCGGCTTCGAGCACGACTTTCATGCCACTGCTCAGATGGATTTCCTGGCCGGCTTCGATGAACTGGCTGGCGCCGATCTTGATGTGCTGGTTGCCGCCCACGGTCAGGTGGTCGTTGGCGCAGGTTTCGACTTTGCGGTCTTTGTGGACGGTGTGGTGTTCTTCGGCCTTGAATTCGCTGTAGCTATTTTGTTCGACGGTGTCGTGGCGTTCGTTGCCGACGCGGATTTTCTGGTCGTGTTCGACGTTTTCGTCCCAGTCGCGCTGGGCGCGTAGGAAGATCTGTTCCTGGCCCTTTTTGTCTTCGATGCGCAGTTCGTTGTAACCGCCGCCGGGAGAGCTCAGGGTTTTGAAGGTGCTGCGGGTCTTGTTTGCCGGCAGGGCGTACGGGACGATGTTTTCCTTGTGGTACAGGCAGCCGCTGATCAGCGGTTGGTCGGGGTCGCCTTCCAAAAATGAAACCAGCACTTCCATGCCGATCCGCGGGATGGCGATGCCGCCGTAGTGGGCGCCGGCCCAAGCGGAGGAGACGCGCAGCCAGCAGCTGGTCTTGTCGTCGGTCTGGCCTTCACGGTCCCAGTGGAACTGCACTTTGACGCGGCCGTATTGGTCGCAGTGGATCTCTTCACCCTTGGGGCCGGTGACCACGGCGCTCTGGCTGCCGAGGATGCGTGGTTTGGGGTGGTTCAGCGGCGGGCGGTTGGGCACGTCCCAGGGGGTGGCCTGGAAGCGGTTTCGGTAGCCCTGATGGAAGTCGTCCTTGAGCTGGGTCGTGTCGCTGGTGACCGATTCTTCCAGCACTTGCGGCTGTTTGCCTTCGTGAAGGATTTCGGTCAGCAGCCACAGGTCGTTCCATTTGGCTTTGGGGTGTTGGGTCAGGGCCAGGAAGTGGCCGCTGACCAGCAACGGTTGATCGCTTTTGCCTTCGGCGAGCTGGAAGTCGCTGCGGTGACGCTCGAGGGCGCGCTTGGCCAGGTGCTTGCCGCGTTCGCGGTCGATGAAGCGGCCGGGGTAGTCGTAGTCTTCGAGGTCGGGCAGGGCGTCGCCACGGTTTTCGCTTTCCAGGGTCAGGCGCGGTTTTTCGAAGTCGTAGTCGCGGCGGGTGGTGCGGCTGGTGCGGGTTTCCAGGCGCAGGTCGAAGCGCTTGATCACCGGGTCGTTGGCGACCATGCCGGAGTCTTGCTGATAGGCCACGGGCGCGAGTTTCGGGAACACCGTCTGGTCATCGCCGAATATCAGCTTGTGGGCCGTGGCGCTGTGCTGGAAGTGGTAGTGGATACCTTCTTCCTCGCACAGGCGCTGGATGAACTGCAGATCGGATTCATCGCATTGAACGCAGTAAATGCGCTCGGGATAAATCGCCCCGACCTTGAATGCGTAGGCATTGCTTTGGATGCCGTGCTCTTCGAGGACCATGCCGACGATTTTCGGCACGGTGAGGTTCTGGAAGATGCGTTGGTTGGTGCGGTGCGCCAGGTAGGACAGCTGCGGACGCAGGGTCGCGGCGTAGCGGGTCAGGCGTTTGCCTGAATAGCCTTGGGTGGCGCGATAGATTTGGCCATGGATACCGCTGCCGTCAGGCGAGAGCTGCAAAAAGGCCGGTTTGTGCAGCAGGGTCTCGAGGTCCAGGGACGGCTGTTCACTGACCAGCTCCACCTCAAACACAAAAGGCTGGCTGATGGCTTCCCGACCTTGCAGGGAAAGAACCTGGAAGTCGTTGGAAAGACCTTCGATAGTCAGGGCAAAGTGAGTCTGATTGGCCGGCGCGAACATCCCTTGTTCCTCATGCAGTGCAGCGGCGTTCGCGGTACCGGGGGAAGCTTGCGGACGCTAAAATTCTTGGAGGGCGCAAACAACATCGACCAGCAGAGCTGGCCGATGCTTGAAACGGTCGGCCAGACTTAACCAGCGACCGGGGAACGCCAGTCATCGGAACCCGAAGTACCGGATACTTCGTGGGTCCAGGTGATTTTGCGGTAGGTGAATTGCACTTCTTCCAAGTGAGTGAAGTGCGAGTTCGATGGATCCTGGCAGTTGTGCATTTTGTTGTTGATGGCGACGATGATCGCGTCTTCCAGTTTGGTGGTGTAGTAGTGCTCTTGGGTGCCTTGAGCCGAGGTGCGGTACCACTGGATAACGATTTCGCTCATGCGCTCGCCGGAGGTCAATGCCGCTTGCAGCAGTGGCGAAGACTTGTCGTAGACCTTGGTGATCACGACTGGCTTGTGTACACGCTGACCGGTCGGTTGGCCGGACTGTGGGTCACGCGGGATGATCACGTCGTGGCTGAAAGCCTGAACCATGACCTGGTCTTCGTGACCTTCCTGGTAGGTGTTGCCAACGGAGTCGGCGGTGAACGCGCCGGCAGTGATCAGGCCTTGTTTCTCGCCAGTAACGGACATGTACGCGGGTGTGGCCATGGATGTGCTCCTTGCTAAAAGTTAGGGTGCCCGGGAGGCGGTATCGCCCGGTGGGTGCCTGACTGTTATCAAGGTCCGTGCCAGAAATGATTAAAGCTATATAAATCAAGTGATTGAGGTGATTAATCCAGCGCCGAAAGGGTTTTCGGCAAGGATCAGCTGAAAAGGTGCGCAAGAAGTTGCGCAGCACTGCGCAACTTCTTGCGCACTGGGCTGGAGGGCTTGATAAACCTGGCGTCCAGCGTTGCTGGGGGGCTTCTCATCGAAATAGCTGCGCAACTTCTTGCGCATCAAGGCCATGAGCCTTCACCCCGAAAACGGGCGCAACGAACAGCGCTGTCTGGAGGTCAAACCCAGCGCCGAGATCACTGAACAATCCTGACATCGACCGGAGAACGATATGAAAATCCTGATGGTTTTAACGTCCCACGATCAATTGGGTAACACCGGTAAGAAAACCGGCTTCTGGCTCGAAGAATTCGCCGCACCGTATTACATCTTCAAGGATGCTGGCGCGCAGCTGACTCTGGTCTCACCCAAGGGCGGCCAGCCACCGCTGGACCCTAAAAGCGATGAGCCAGACGCGCAAACCGCGGCCACCGATCGCTTTCGCAAGGATTCCGCTGCCCAGTCCGCATTGGTGTCTACCGGAGTGCTGAGCACCGTGAGGGCCGAAGACTATGACGCTGTTTTCTATCCAGGCGGGCATGGCCCGCTGTGGGATCTGGCTGAAGACACCTTTTCAATTGCGCTGATCGAAGCGTTTTACAAGACGGGTAAACCGGTGGCTGCGGTCTGTCACGCGCCGGGGGTGTTGCGTCACGTCAAGGATGCGGACGGCCAGCCATTGGTCAAAGGCAAGCGCGTGACAGGCTTCACCAACTCCGAAGAAGCTGCTGTGCAGTTGACGGATGTTGTGCCGTTTTTGGTGGAGGACATGCTCAAGGCCAACGGTGGCCTTTACTCCAAGGCCGATGACTGGGCGAGTTACGTGATTGCGGATGGTTTGTTGCTGACTGGTCAGAACCCGGCCTCGTCGGAAGCGACCGCCAAGGCTTTGTTGGCGAAGCTGGAGTAAACCCAGATAGCCCTCGGTCGAATTTTATGTGGCGAGCGAGCTTGCTCGCGCTGGGCTGCGCAGCGGCCCCAAAACTCTGCCTACAAGCGCAGATTTTGTGAGTGCTACGCACTCAAGCGGGAGCAAGCTCCCTCGCCACAAAGTGCATTTGACTGGTCAAATCAGACTCGGCAATCCCAATGTCTTGCAGCACTCATCAATCGACCGCCGCTGCGTCTCGGCATACAGCCCCAGCTCATCAATCGTCGACCTTCCCAAGGCCTTTTCGAACGCTTGCTGGTTCGAATGCACGCCATAGTGGGTTTGCGCCGCATCCCCCAGGTTCGACTGAAAAATCCCCGCCGCACTGACCGGCAGAAAGTCTTCGTACACCAGTGGTTCAACCCGCACATAGCCGCCTTTGAGCAAATCTTCCAGCGACGCGACTTTCAGTTCATCCGCCGCCAGGCCTTTTTCCGTTACGAAGTAGCGAAAGTACGCCAATTCCTGTTGGCGCATGGCCTCGACAGTGTCAGGGAATTCGCCGAAGTGCTGCGTCATTAGCGCGTTGTAGCGTGCGGCGTTGGCTTCGCTGGGGAAGTCCTTGAGTTCATCCCGGGCAGCGTTGAGCAAGCGGTCGTAAAGCGCCCGGCCCTTGGGGGTGAGCGCCGCGCCGCGTTGCTCGATTTCACCGAAGCGGGCGCTATGGCTGCCACGGGTCTGGGCTTGATCGGTGAAGGTGATGGGCTCGTCCAGCGCCTTGAAACTGGTTTGACGCAGCAGAATCGGGCATTGGCGGCGGGGCGGGCCTTCGATCACCGCTTTGGGGGTGATGCCATGGGCGGGCATTTGCGCCTGCACAATGTCGATGTCCAGGGTGCGTGGCGTCAGGTGGTTGATGTGCGGGCCTTTGAACGCCACCACGTCGGCGATCAGTCGATGCTGGGCGCTGAGTTGCTGGTATTGCGCGGCGGTGACGGTGGCGCTGTGGTGCCAGCGGAAGGTTTCCAGGGCTTGTGCGACGAAGTCCTGGGTCTCGTATTCAGTCAGGCCGCCCTGGGTTTCAGCGCGTTCGATGAGGGCCAATGCCGCCGGGGTGAAGATCGAGCGCGTGTCCAGCACCGACTGGGCAAAGGCCCGCAGTTCGGTGTCTTCGATCAGTTCCAGGCGCAGCAGCGAGGTGAACACCCGGAACGGGCTGACCTGCAACGCCGCCTCATGCACGGCACGGAACGCGGTGGAATGCACCGGCACGCCGGCCGGGGTCAGGTCGTAATAGCCCACCGGCTGCATGCCCATCACCGCAAACAGGCGGGCGAGGGTCGCCAGTTCAGCGGCGGTGCCGACGCGGATCGCACCGTGGCGTTCCAGGTCCAGCCGCTGGATTTCGCCGGTGCTGTGCAGCTGTCGGGCGATTTGCGGATCGCTGTCCAGCACGTGGCGGTTGGTCTGTTCCACCAGTTCCATCAGCGCGCCGTACAGCGGCACTTCTTCGCGGTACATGTCGGACATCGCTTTGGAGAAGCGTTGGCGGATCAGGTCAGGGCTGACGAAGTTCGGATGGCTCATGAAAAGTTTCCTGGCGCAGTGACGTATCGGATGCCGGAAAAGATCGCAGCCTTCGGCGGCGCCGACAAACGAAGTTTCTGACGAACTTCATTCTGCCAAGGACTGTTCTTGCAACGCAGGCTGTTCTTGCAACGTAGGCAATTCGGTTATTGCAGCACTTGGTCCACCAATTCGATCCAGTGCCTGACCGGCGTTCGTCCGGCGCTGTTGAGATGGCTCTGGCAGCCGATGTTGGCGGTGGCGATGACCTCGGGGTGGCCGCTTTCCAGGGCGTTGAGTTTGTTGTCGCGCAGTTGCCGGGCCAGTTCCGGTTGGGTGATCGAATAGGTGCCGGCCGAGCCGCAACACAAATGACTGTCGGGCACCGCTGTGAGATTGAAGCCCAATCGCATCAACACGGCTTCTACCGCGCCACCGAGTTTCTGCGCATGCTGCAAGGTGCAGGGGCAGTGGAAGGCGATCCGCTGGTCGGTGGCGGCGCAAACCCGTTCCAAAGGTTCATCGGCCAGCACTTGCACCAGGTCCAGGGCCAGTTCGCTGACCCGCCGGGCTTTGGCCGCATAGACCGGATCGCGCTCCAGCAGATGCCCGTAATCCTTGATGAATGCGCCGCAGCCGCTGGCGGTTTGCACGATGGCTTCGGCGCCGTTTTCCAGGTGCGGCCACCAGGCGTCGATGTTGCGTCGGGCGCGGTCCAGGCCCATGGCTTGGGCGTCGAGGTGATAGTCCAGCGCGCCGCAGCAACCGGCGTTTGGTGCGGGAATCACGCTGATCCCCAGCCGATCCAGCACCCGCGCGGTCGCGGCATTGGTGTTCGGCGACAGACCAGGTTGCACGCAGCCTTCGAGCATCAGCACCCGGCGAGCATGCCGAGGGGCAGGGCGCTCGCCTGCGGCGGGGAGGTCGTGGGGCAACTTCGCCTCTACGCTCCGTGGCAGCAACGGCCGGAATGTGGCGCCGATTTGCAGCAAAGTCCTGAACAGGTTCGGATTCGGCGCCAGAGCCCGCAGCCCCTGGCGCAACAGCCGCTGACTGGCCGGGCGCGGCACCGCTTGATCGATCACGGCGCGGCCAATGTCCAGCAAGTTGTGATAATCCACCCCGGACGGGCAGGTGGTTTCGCAGTTGCGGCACGTTAGGCAGCGATCCAGGTGCAACTGGGCTTTGGCCGTAGCGGGGGCGCCTTCGAGCACTTGCTTGATCAGGTAAATGCGCCCGCGCGGCCCGTCCAGTTCGTCGCCCAGCAGTTGGTAGGTCGGGCACGTCGCGTTGCAAAACCCGCAATGCACACAGGTGCGCAGAATCTTGTCCGCTTCTTCGGCGCGGGGCAGTAGTTTGGACTGTTCGCTCAAGTTGGTTTGCATGCTAAAGGTCCGCGTACATCCGGCCGGGATTGAACAGCCCTTGCGGGTCCAGTTGCGCCTTGAGTTGCCGGTGATAGCGTAGCAGCGCCGGGGCCAGCGGCTGGAATGGCGTTTCGCTGACGCCATGGCTGAAACAGGTGGCGTGGCCGCCTAGTTCATGAACCAGTGATTGAATGTTGTCGGCGGCGGATTTCAACCAGCGTTGCGCGCCGCCCCAGTCGATCAGTTGCTCACCGGGCAAGTCCAGAGGCCCGAGGTTGTTGGGTAATGACAAGCGCCACAGCGCCAAGCCCTCATTAAAAAAGTCTAGTCGTTGTTCGTTCAGGTCGGCCCAATAACCGGAGTCCAATGGCTCGCCGCCGAGCCGTTGATGGGCGGCGGTGACCGAACCTTCGCCGCCTTCGAGCCGCAGATACAGACGCTGGCCATCGTGGCAGGCAGCGCTGATGGGTAGCGGTTGCTGGCCCCATTGCGCCAGATTGGCCAAGGCGTGGGCGCAGTCGATGTCCAGGCTGATGCTCAAGCATTGTCGGGGTTTTGGCAGCACTTTGAGCGAGACTTCGGTCAACACCCCGAGGCAGCCATAACTGCCGACCATCAGGCGCGAGAGGTCGTAGCCGGCGACGTTTTTCATCACTTCGCCGCCGAAGCGCAGGTGGGTGCCGAGGCCGCTGATCACCCGGGTGCCGAGGACAAAATCGCGCACTGAACCGGACCACGGGCGCCGCGGCCCGGACAGCCCCGCCGCGATCATCCCGCCAACAGTGGCGCCTTCGCCGAACGATGGCGGCTCGCAGGGCAACATTTGTCCCGCTGCGTCCAGTGCGGCAAACAGTTCGCTCAGCGGCGTGCCGGCGCGAACGCTGATCACTAGCTCCGTCGGGTCGTAGCTGACGATGCCGCGATGAGCGCGGGTATCGAGTATTTCTCCGGCCACTTCACGGCCGAGAAACGCCTTGGTGTTACCGCCCTGAATGCGCAGTGGCGTGGCATTCTCCCGCGCCTGTTTGACCTGCTCCAGCAGGGCTTCACTGGCATCGAAGTCCGGCATCAGAAACGCTCCAGATCGGGGAACGGCAGTTGCCCGGCGTGGATGTGCATCGCGCCGAATTCCGCGCAGCGGTGCAAGGTCGGGATGTTCTTGCCGGGGTTGAGCAGACCCTTTGGGTCGAACGCGGCTTTGACGGCGTGAAACAGCGTTAATTCGTCACTGTTGAACTGCGCGCACATCTGATTGATTTTCTCCCGGCCGACGCCGTGCTCGCCGGTGATGCTGCCGCCGACTTTCACGCACAGTTCGAGGATCTTGCCGCCAAGGGCTTCGGCCCGTTCCAGTTCACCGGGCTGGTTGGCGTCGAACAGAATCAGTGGGTGCATGTTGCCGTCACCGGCATGGAAAACGTTGGCCACGCGCAAGCCATATTCTTGCGCCAGGCTGGCGATGCCCTTGAGCACACCGGGCAATTCGCGGCGGGGGATGGTGCCGTCCATGCAGTAGTAGTCCGGCGAGAGGCGGCCGATCGCCGGAAAGGCGTTTTTGCGCCCGGCCCAGAACCGCACGCGTTCGGCTTCGTCCCGAGCCTGACGCACCTCGCTGGCACCGGCCGTTTGCAGCACCTCGCGGACTCGTTCGCAATCGTCGTGGACATCGGCTTCGACACCGTCCAGTTCGCACAGCAGAATCGCTTCGGCGTCCACCGGGTAACCGGCATGGATGAAATCCTCGGCGGCGCGGATTGCCAGGTTGTCCATCATCTCAAGGCCTCCCGGGATGATCCCTGCGGCGATGATCTCGGCCACCGCGCGACCGGCCTTTTCCACTGAATCGAAACTCGCCAGCAGGACTTTGGCGACCTGGGGTTTGGGCAGCAGTTTGACCGTGACTTCGGTGATGATCCCCAGCAAGCCTTCGGAACCAGTGAACAACGCCAGCAAATCGAAGCCCGGCGCGTCCAGCGAATCGGCGCCGAGGGTCAGGTGTTCGCCTTCAAGGGTCAATACTTCGAGTTTCAGCAGGTTGTGTACGGTCAGGCCGTATTTGAGGCAATGCACGCCACCGGCGTTTTCCGCGACATTGCCACCGATGGAGCAGGCGATTTGTGAGGACGGGTCCGGCGCGTAATACAGGCCGAAGGGCGCCGCTGCCTGGGAAATCGCCAGGTTACGTACCCCCGGTTGAACCCGTGCGGTACGGGCGGCAGGGTCGATGTGCAGGATGTTGTTGAACCGCACCATCACCAGCAGCACGCCTTTGTCCAACGGCAGCGCACCGCCGGACAACCCGGTGCCGGCCCCGCGCGCCACCACCGGCACATTCCGGGCATGACAGAGTCTGAGCAGCGCCTGCACCTGTTCCAGCTGCCGGGGCAGGGCGACCAGCATCGGCGTGGTGCGATAGGCCGACAGACCGTCGCATTCGTAGGGTTTGAGTTCTTCTTCGCGCCAAAGGATGTCCAGGTCCGGCACCTCCTGCTGCAAGGCTTTTAGTAATACAGCCTTGTCGACATTGGGCAGAACACCGTCGATGCGTTCTTCGTAAAGAATGTTCATCGTTCACCACCAAGCACAGATCCCTGTGATGAAGAGTTCTGTGGCGAGGGGGCTTGCCCCCGTTCGGCTGCGCAGCAGTCGTAAACCGTCGAATGCGGTGCGCCTGAAGAATCGCGATTGCGGGTTTTGGGGCAGCTACGCTGCCCAACGGGGGCAAGCCCCCTCGCCACAGGACCTCTAACCACAGGAACTCTTGCCACAGGCCCCTTCACCACAGGGGATCTCATCAGTTCTTCCTTCCCAAAAACTCCCGATATAACCGCGCCGTATTGGCCGGTTGCTCAACCATCGGCATATGGCCGACACCGTCCCAGATTTCTACCCGAAGATCGACGATGCCCTTGCTCCAGACCGGTACGCTGCTGACGTCGATCAAACGGTCCTTGCGCCCCCACAGGAGCAGCGCCGGGCATTTGATGTCGGGCAGTTTCGGCTCCATCGGCGGGCTGGCGTGAAAGTCGCTGAAAATTTCTTCCAGCTCGTCGCGCTGCTGTTCATAGCGTTGGGCGACGGCGTCCAGCACGATCCCCGGCACCCATGGCGGTGAGGCCATCGTCATGGCGTAGAAATATTGGAACTCTTCCCGGGAATGAATCAAAAACGGGTTGTGGCCGCGGGCCAGATGTCGCTCCATGTCGCTGAGCTCCGGAGCGGTGACGCCGGCCGGGTCGAGCAGCGCCAGCGAGATAATGCGCTCCGGGTAGTTGGCCGCCAGCCACGCCGCGATGTAGCCGCCCATGGAGTTGCCGATCACGTGCACCTTTTCGACCCCACAGATATCGAGCAACTGGATCAACCGTTTGGCCTGGACCGGAATGTCATAGCCACCGCCGGCCTTGAAGCCGGTTTCGCCATGCCCGGCGAGGTCAGGAATAATCACCCGATAGTCGTCGACAAAATGCCGGGCAAAGCGCAGCCAGATGTTCTTGTCGGCGCTGTAGCCGTGCAGCATCAACACGCTGCTGGAGGCTTCGTAAGGCCCGCCTTGCCAGGTCGAGACGGTCATTTCGGTGATCGGCACGACGATCTTGTGTAACCGGTACAGCCGGGCCTCCAGCGCCATGTTCAAGTCATAGAGCCAATAACCGATGGCCGGGTAGCTCAACCAGCTCCAGGCCACGAAGACGGCGATAGTGACAACCAACAAAAGCATCAGGCTATTCCTTTGCAGTGATCAGGGCAGGTTGTTTATCGATCCCTCCCTTCATGTATAGACCAAACATTGGGCGTTCAGCTCATAGCAATGCCACGCTATTCAGACCGCCAACCGGTGATGGCTATTTGCCGTTCCCCTGATAGACTTCAAACACACTTTCACCCCGTGTGTTGTCAGGCTCCGTTCAGTGGTACAGAGGCCGCTATGGAAAAAAAGGGAGGAAAGGGACTTTCACTGGCCAGGAGGCTTTATGGGTCACGAATCCTGGGGCTGGCCCTTGGGTTATTGTGCGTCGGCGCAGGGATGTATCCACTCGACCCGGCGCCATGGGTCTGGGTGGTGATGCTGATCAACGGGCTGCTTTGGCCGCATGTGGCTTATCAATGGGCGCGTCGGGCTAAAGTTCCTTTCCGTGCCGAACATCGCAACATCTTGGTGGACGCGTTTCTCGGCGGTTTCTGGGTGGCCGCCATGCAGTTCAATCCGCTGCCCAGCGCGGCAACGCTGTCGATGATGGCGATGCACAACGTGGCCATTGGCGGTTTGCGTTTTCTGTTGATGGGCGCCGTCGCGCAGATACTCGGGATCGGCATCGGGCTGCTGGTGTTCATGCCGGCTTTTGTCCCGCAAACCAGCCCGTTTCAGCTGTACGCCTGCTTGCCTTTGCTGTCGATTTATCCGCTGTCCCTGGGTTGGATCTGCTTCCGTCAGGCCCGCACCCTCGGCCGACACAAGCGCGAACTATTGGCCCTGAGCCGCACCGACAGCCTGACCGGCCTGCTGAATCACGGTGCCTGGAAAGATCAGCTGGAAATCGAGTTTCAGCGTTGCCAACGCCAGCAGCAGGGCGGGGCGATTGCGCTGATCGACATCGATCATTTCAAAATCATCAACGACACCTACGGCCATGTCGCCGGGGACATTGTCCTGCGTCGCTTGAGCAAAATGCTCAAGCAGAACCTGCGCGCAGCGGATGTCGCCGGGCGCTATGGTGGCGATGAGTTCTGCGTGCTGCTGCCGGACCTGCCGCTGGACCGCGCCGCCGTGGCGATGGATGCGCTGCGTGATCGTTTCGCCACGTTGGGTTACGAGCAGAACCCGGCGCTGAAAGTCAGTTTGAGCATCGGCCTGGCGGCCTTCAACCCGGCCCACGACGACGCGACCCTGTGGCTCAATGACGCCGACCAGGCGCTCTACGAAGCCAAGACCACCGGCCGCAACCGCGTCATTTGCCACAGCGACGGCAAGCCGCATAAAACGTTGTTCGATTCGGTGTAACCCAATCACCACAAATCCCCTGTGGGAGCGGGCTTGCCCGCGATGACGGCGGCACATTCAACATCTCTGTGATTGTCAGTCCGCTATCGCGGGCAAGCCCGCTCCCACAGGGGATGTGCGGTCATTAAGGTTTGTGTATGTCGCATCCGGTGTAGAGCCTTGCGTCGTAGTCAGGTAGGGTATTTTCGACCCCCGACACGAAACAAGGATCGATTCATGACGTTCAAACGCTCTCGCTCCCTTTTGGCCACCAGCCTCGGACTGACCCTCGTCCTCGGTGCCTTCACCCCCACAGCCTTCGCCGAACCCCATAAACAAGTCCTCGCCGATGCCGAACAGTACAAGGGTGAAGCCCTGAAACTGCTGGAACGCTTGGTGAATATTGACTCCGGCTCCGGTTATGAACTGGGCCTGACCCAGGTAAGTGACATCGCCATCGAGGAGTTGAAGAAACTCGGTGCCACCATCGAACTCGTGCCCAACTCCCCGGACAAAAGCAACCATGTGCTGGCCACGCTCAAAGGCACCGGCAAGGCGAAAATCCTGCTGATGGCACACATGGACACCGTGTTCAAGGAAGGCTCGGCCGCCGCGCGTCCGTTCCAGATCAAGGACGGCCGCGCTTATGGGCCGGGTGTGATGGACGACAAGGGCGGCATCGTCGCGGGCATCTATGCGCTGAAAGTCCTGAAAAACCTCGACTTCAAAGACTATGCGCAAATCACCTTTTTGCTCGACGCCAGCGAAGAAACCGGCTCGGACGTCGCCACCGACCTGATCAAGAAAACGGCCAAGGCCCACGACGTGACCCTCAACCTCGAACCAGGCCGCCCGGCGGATGGTTTGGTTGTATGGCGCAAAGGCAGCGCCACCGCCATGGTCGAGGTCAAAGGCAAGGCATCTCACGCCGGCGTCGCACCGGAACTGGGGCGTAACGCGGCCATGGAAGCCGCGCACCAGATTCTGCAACTCGGCAAACTGGGTGATGCAGAAAAGAAAACCACCATCAACTTCACCGTGCTTAACGCTGGCGACCGCACCAACGTGATTCCGGATCAGGCCACCGCCAAGGCTGACGTGCGGGCAGCGGTGCCGGAAGAGTTCGACCGGATCGAAAAGGACCTGGCACGGGTTTCCAAGGACAAACTGATTCCCGAGACTGAAGTCACCACCACCCTTAAACGCGGCTTGCCGCCGATGCCGCAAACGGCGGAGTCGGATCGCTTGATGGCCATGGCCCAGGGGATTTACGGCGAAATTGGCCGCAAGTTGACGGAAGAAGGCAGCGGCGGGGCGGCGGATGCCAGCCTCTCGGCCGGGGTGGGTACACCGACGCTGGACGGGTTCGGGATTGTCGGCGGCAATATTCATACGCCCGAGGAATACGCTGAGGTTGAGAGTGTGGCGCCGAGGATTTATCTGCTGTCGCGGATGATTATGGAATTGACCAAGAAGTAATCGGCTGGATCACCCTCCCATGCAGGTGCAGGTAAGCTAAGAAATTTGAGCGACGAAAATCCTGTGGGAGCGTGGCTTGCCCGCGAAGAATGCGCCGCGGTTTTTCAGGTGTTACGCGTCATCGTTCTTCGCGGGCAAGCCACGCTCCCACAGGTTCTGCGCCTTAACTTACCGGCATCAGGGGAAGATGCCGCACCATCATTCCTGCCGAACCCTCACTCCTTGACGCTCATGTATTCCTTGGCCCAAAGAATGTAATCCTCAGGCTGCGTATAGGTATGAGTCAGTTCAGTGGCGCTCAGATCCGACGCCTGAGTGAAGATCTGCCGCTGTTCCCGCAGGCTGTCGTAAGTGGCCTTGATCGCCGCGAAATAGGCGCCATGGCCGTCGATGGTGACGCGCACGCCCAGTTCGGCCAGGCGATTGTCGTCGCGCAGCAGCGGGTTGCCGTAGGTGACCAGCATCAGCGGCACACTCAAGTGCTCGGCGATTTGTTCTAGGTGGTCGAAGTCCCGCACGCCCACCATGCAAATCCCGTCGGCCCCGGCCTGCTGGTAATGCTGGGTGCGGCTGATGATTTCCTGGATCGACAGGATCCCCGCGTTGGTGCGGGCGATGATCGCCATTTCCGAGTCGACCCGCGCTTCCAGTGCCGCGCGAATCTTGCCAACGCCTTCGGCGACCGTGATCAGGTCGGTGGATTTGCGGCCGAATTGCGCCGGTAACAGGGTGTCTTCAATGGTCAGGGCGGCCACGCCGGCGCGTTCGAGCTCGACGATGGTGCGCATGACGTTGAGCGCATTGCCATAGCCGTGGTCGGCGTCGGCGATCACTGGCAATTGGGCCACGCGGCCGATGCGGGTCGCCTGCTCGGCGAACTCGCTCAGGGTGATCAAGGCAAAGTCGGGGGCGCCCAACACCTGCAACGACGCGACCGAACCACCGAGGATCCCCACTTCAAAACCCAGGTCAGCGGCAATGCGTGCCGACATGGGATCGAAGACCGACGCGGTGTGATAGCAGGCGTGGGAAGCGAACAGTTGGCGGAAATTACGGCGCAAATCTTGATGTGACAGCCTGGACATATGAGTTCCACCAATACAAAGGAATGGAAGGGCTTGAGCAAAAGTGTCAACGCCGAAGGAACAAAAGGCTATCACGTGGGCGGGTGAAGAATAATGACGAATTTGCCGGCCAAGGGATACGAGATCAAAAGCCTGCGGCAGCTCCTACAGGATGTTCAATGATCGATGCGGTTGCGATCTTTTCTGATCACGCCGCCACCGCCTGATGCTGTTGGTTGCGCAGCGGCACGGCGCGGACCGAGTTACCGGGTTGCAACTGCAGGCGTTTGGCGGTGAGCCGGTCGACGATCAGGCTGTTGTTGACCAGCCGCGCCTGGGCAGTGGTGATGCGGCAGTTTTCCAGGCGGCGGTTATGGATCAGCCATACCGGCGCCTGGTCGTCGGGCGTGCCGATGGTCAGCTCCAAGCGTTGGCTGTCACGCACCGTGCGGATTCTCGATACCGGGGCTTCGATCACCGGGCCTGCGTCGAAAATGTCGATGTAACCCTTATGGGCAAACCCCTCGGTGGTGAGGATCTTCAGCGCAGGCTCCGTGTTCGGGTGCGGCTTGCCGATCACCGCTTGCGCCTGTTCGGTGAGCAGGCAGGTGTAGAGCGGTTGGCGTGGCATCAGTTCGGCGATAAAGGCTTTGCTGCCCAGCCCCGATAAATGATCGGCATGGCTGAAATCCATCTTGAAAAAATGCCGGCCCAGGCTGTCCCAGAACGGTGAGCAGCCTTGTTCGTCGGCGCTACCGCGCAGTTCGGCAATGAGTTTGTCGCCGAACAGGTGGGGGAATTCGGCAACGAACAGCAGGCGCCCCAGCGACAGCAATCGACCATTACTGCCATGACGTTGATCGTGTCGCAGAAACAGCGAACAGATTTCCGATTGGCCGGTCATTTCGTTGTTCAGGAACAACGTGGGGATCTGACGCTGAATGCCCAGGTCCGGTGACGAGCTGACGGTGAGTCCGACCCGGTAGTTGTACCAGGGCTCCCGCAGGCCTACAGCCCCCACCAGGGCACTGACGCCGACGACTTGTTGATCGTCGTCTTCGAGCACGAACAGGTAATCGGCGTCCGCACGCTCGACCTGTTCGGCAAAGGTGCGCTGAGACCAGCGCACTCGGTGGGCCAGGCGTTCCTCGCTGGCCGGCAGAGTGGTGACCCCGGGGGCGGCCCGTTGCACAAGATCCAGCAAGGCGGGCAGGTCGGTGACTTGAACCGGGCGGACAATCATGATGCAGCTCCTTCTTCGCGCCTGTTCGGGCGTTGTCGTTGGGCACGGGGCCGGTGGCGGCTCACAGGGCGATCAACCGGATCGCACTGGCGTCGGTCACGTTCAGGGCCGCGCACATTTCGGCGCTCAACGTCACAGGTTGCCCGGCTCGATAGTCGAGCTCGGCGACAATGGCGCGATAACCCTTCAACGAATCGTTGCTCACCAGGTAGCTGCCGCGGGCATCGATGGCTGAGCCAGGGTGCACCGTGCCGCTCTGGCTTTGGGCGATGGAGCGAATGTTCGAGGTGCGTGCGTACAACGTCGGGCCACCATCGAACAGGTCGATGTAGCTGTTGGTCTCGAAGCCTTCGCGTTGAAGAATGTCGAAGGCCTCCTGACCGTCGGGATGAATCCGGCCGATACATGCCTGTGCCGCCGGGGGCAGCATCGGCACGTAGATCGGGTACTGCGGCATCAGTTCGGCGAGAAATGTCCGGCTTTGCAGACCGCAAAGCCGCTCGGCCTCGACGTACGGCAGGTCGAAGAAATGCTTGCCCAGCGCATCCCAGAATGGTGACTGGCCCTGTTCGTCGCTGTAGCCAACGATTTCGGTGATCACCGCTTCGGCAAAGCGCGCCGTGTGTGCGGCGATGAACAGCAGCCGCGCCCGGGACAGCAGTTCGGAAAACCGCGTGCGTTCCAGCGCCGCGTCGATATGGAAACCGCGCAGCAAAGTATGACCACTGAGGTCATGGCACAACGACAACGCCGGCACCCCATGCTCGATGTTCAGCTCCCGTGAGGCGCTGGTGAAATGGCGGTTGCGCAAACTGTAGAACGGCTCGTTGAACCCTGCGGTGGCGAGGATTTCCGAGCAGCCGACCAGACGGCGGGTCGTGAGATTTTCCAGCACGAAGAAATAATTCTCCGGGCCAGGCCCCTGGACGTCTTTCTCGAACGAAGCGCAGGAGTCGAGAATCTTCTCGCGCAGGCGTTCGGTGTCGTCCGGCAAGGACGTGACCCCCACCAGACTGTCGCGCGCCAGTTGCTGCAACTGGGGCAGGTCGGTTAACTCCACTGGGCGTAAGACCAGCATGGATGCACTCCTGTATCAAAGGGTTCGGCGATTTGCACCGAACCTGACTATCACTGTCGGTTTCCACGCGTTAAATCGGCTGTCGCCTGAATTCATGTCAGACGCTGCTCTTTTTCTTGTCAGCCATTGCTTGGGTCGGGTAGGACCGTGCTGGCACCCAGTTTGTTGAGGAAGAATAGATAGACCAGCCCCAGGGCAATCCAGATCAGGCCGAGTTTCTGTGCATCGACGCCCATGTTGTACATGATGGCCGCGACGATGATGAAGCCGATCACCGGGCAGAGCAGGTGACGAATCACCTGACCGGACTTCTGCCGACGCCAGTAATAGTTGATCACGGTCAGGTGCAGCAACATAAAGCCGCTCAGGGCGCCGAAGTTCACCAGGGAGGTGAGGGTATCCACCGAATTGATGAACAGGTAGCAGATCACCAGCGACAGCGCCGCCACCAGATAGATACTCACATACGGCGTGTTGTGTTTCGGGTGCACCTTGGCCAGCACTTTCGGCAGTTTGCCATCCCGCGCCATCCCGAACAGCAGACGTGAAACCGCCGCTTGCGAGGTGATCGCGACCGCGACGCCCCACGCCAGGGCGGTGGCCACGGCGGTCAGGGTTGCCAGCCAGCTGCCGGCGGCGATTTCGGCGATTTCATAGAACGCAGTGTCGGCGGACTTGAAGCCCAGGCCGGCGGCCAGATCCGTGGCAATCCAGGTCTGCACGACGAAGATCACGCCCATTACCAGCAATGTGATCAGTGCAGCCTTGCCGACACTACGACCCGGGTCGCCCTTGATTTCTTCGGCGAGGGTGGAAATCGCATCGAAACCGAGGAACGACAGCACAGCAATCGACACCGCTTGCATCAGCAGGGCGAAGTTGAACGTCTCGGGGTTATACAGCGGCGCCAGAGTCAGCTCGCCGTTACCGCCGCCGTTGTGCAGGGCATTCCAGGCATAGAACAGGAAGATCCCCAGCACCACCAGTTGCGCCAGTAGAAAGACGACATTCATCCGCGCGGTGAAGGTGATACCCCGCAGGTTGACGAAGGTGGCGCTGACCAGAAAGGCCAGGATGAAGCCGACTTTCGGGATGTCCGGGTACAAATGATTCAGCGCCATCGCTGCATAGACGTAGAGCAGTGGCGGAATCAGCAAATAATCGAGCAGCATCAGCCAGCCGGCGATAAACCCGACATGCGGGTTGAGGCCGCGTTGTGCGTAGGAATACACCGAGCCCGCAATCGGAAAGGCCCGGGCCATGCTGCCGTAACTGAGGGCGGTGAACAGCATCGCCACCATGCCGATGATGTAGGCCAGCGGCACCATCCCCGGGGCTTCGGCGTTGACGTAACCATAAACGCCGAACGGGGCGATGGGGATCATGAAGATCATCCCGTACACCACGAGGTCCGTCAGCGACAGGCTGCGTTTCAACTCTTGCTTGTAGCCGAATTCTTCTATTTCCATGAAGCCCTTCTCCTTGATTTGAAAGCAGCTGCACGCTGCGAGTTTGAAGCTATTGCTCTACAGCAGTGGCGCCAGATAATCGGTCCAGCGACCGATATCCTCGGGCGTACGCAACAGATCGTTGCGCACTTCGATCAACACCGACTCAAGCCCTCGTGCATCGCCGTGAACCGGCACGGTCATGTCACACAGCGGATCAACTTTGTACGGCTGATTACCGGCAACTTTCAAGGGATGCCGGCTCAGCCCGTCGATCACTTTCTGGGCGTACTCCCCGGCTTGTCCGTACAACACGCCGACTTCCAGCGCTCGTGGCTGGCCGTAATATATCGGCGTGAAACTGTGAATCCCCACCACTCGAACCGGACGACCTTGCGCCACACGGGCGTCGATCAAGGTTTGCAGGCGTGCATGAAACGGCTTGAACAGGCAGTGCCGGCGATAGTCGCGGGTGGCCTCGTCCAGATCCCGATTGCCCGGCACCTGATAAATCTCGCTCTGCAACGCAATGCTGTCCGGCGCATGGCGCGGGCGGTTGAGGTCGATCAACAGCCGTGAATAGTTGGCTGCCAACAGGGTGGCGCCCAGTGCTTCGGACAAGCCCTCGGCCAGCGCCAGGGCGCCGATGTCCCAGGCAATGTGTTCACGGGCGGCCTCATGGCTCAAGCCCAGGTCATTCAACCCGGCCGGGATAAAACGACTGGCGTGTTCACACACCAGAATCAGCGGGTGCTCGGAGGCTTCCCGGCTCAGGGCGTACGCAGGCTCGGTATAGAGCCCCCGTTCGGCAGACTCAGTACAGGCGCGCATAGTGCTCACAAAGATCGGCGGGCGAGAGCTGTTCCGTCAGCCTCAGTTCCTCGGTTTTAAGGGCGAACCAAGTGTCCAGCAAGGCGCTCGGCAGGGCTTCGATCAACGCCTCGCTGTTGCGCAGGCATTCCAGGGCCTGGGACAGAGACGCGGGCAGGGCGACGATGCCGCGGGCCTGGCGTTGCTCTTCGTTCAGGGCATCGGGCACTTCATCGGTGATCGCGTTGAGGGTCAGGCGCTGTTCGATGCCCAGGCGCCCGGCGATCAGCAACGCGGCCATGGCCAAGTGCGGCGAGGCGGTGGCGTCCATGGCGCGAAATTCCAGGTTGTATTGCGCCGCCACGGCTTTGTCGCCCAGGCTCACGGTCGGGCAGATTCGCAGCGCCGCTTCGCGGTTGCGTTGGCCGAGGCAGGCGTAGGAAGCGCTCCAGTGATGGGGTTGCAAGCGCTGATAGGAAACTGGCGTCGGCGCGGTAAAGGCACAGAGCGCCGGCAAATAGTGCAGAACGCCGGCGGCCCAATGCTGGCCGAGGGTCGACAGGCCATTGGTGGTGCCGGCGTCGTACAGCACCGGGTGGCCGGCCAGATCCTGCAGGCTCATGTGTAAATGCACGCCATTGCACACCGCCTGCTCGGAGGTCTTGGGGGCGAAGCTCAGGTCCAGGCTCATTTGCCGGGCGATCTCACGGGTGATCTCGCGCACGTTCACCGCGCGGTCGGCAGCGGCGACGCCGAGGGCCGGGCGGCAGGTGATTTCGTATTGGTGCTTGCCGTATTCCGGCAGGAACATCTCCGGCTCGACACCGCCGGCACGCAATGCACTGAGCAGCCAGCCGCCGAACTCGGCGCCTTGGCGCTGAGCCTCAAGGGAAAACGCCAAATGCTCAGCCGCGCCACTGCCGAGGTTGAATTCATGTTCGAACGCGGCGTTGATCTGTAATCCCAACTCGTCGCGATAACGCTCCACCTCGTTGCGCAACAGCGTGCGCGGGCAGGCGCCCCACGGGCGGCCGTCGGTTTCGCGAATGTCGCCGTGAATGAAGTCCAGCGCCGGGGCATTGGCGTCCGGGCCGTTGTTGACGGTCACGCGGCTACTCAAGTCGGGGATCAGCCGCAAATCTCCATAAGCGCCCCATGGATTGCTGGAGGCGATGATGTCTTGCGGGGTCAGGGCGCTGTTGGCCGGCACCCAGCCGCAGCCCGCCACTTGATAGGCATCGAGTTCGTCGGTGGGAAAGGAACGGCCGCGCGTCACGCCGATCAGGTCGGTGGTGACGATCGTGGTCATCGGCAGTGGCGACAGGCGAGCGCTCATGGCTGCATCTCCCGTAACCGTCCGAGCACGGTTTGGGTGTCGGTGATCCAGCAGTAGCCCTTGATGGCGTTCAGACAGGCGTGATGCCGTTGTTCGGTGTAGGTGGCGCAGGCATCTTCGACCAGCGTCACCAGATAGCCGCGGTCGGCGGCATCACGCACGGCCATGTCGACACATTGGTCGGTGACGATGCCGGCGATGATCAGGTGCCGGGTTTCAAGGTTGCGCAGCACGTAGTCGATGTTGGTGGAGTTGAAGACCCCGGAAGAGGTCTTGGGCAGCACGATTTCGTTTTCGATCGGCGTCAGGTCATCGATGATTTGCGCGTGCGGGCTGCCCTTGGGCAGGTGCATGTCCGAGAGTTTGTGGTCCAGCGAGCGGTCGCGACCATCGGCGGTGAGGCTTTCGATGAGCGTATGCAACACGTTTTGCCGTGCTTCGCGAAAGGCACTGAGCAACCGGCGTTGATTGGGCACCACCTGCATGTGGGCACGGGTCAGAAAATATTCGGCATCCTGTCCGTTGAGGTGCGGGTCGAACTGCGGCTCAAGCCAGGCACGCTGCATGTCCACCAGCAACAATGCGGTGTGGTCGGTGGTGAACGGCAAGTCGCGGGGCGAGTGGTGGGGGAGCGTGAACATCCTTTTAATCCTCCAGCAGGTGAGTGTCGAAGTCGGTCCGCAGGGCGTCGATGCCTTCCAGGCGATCGGCCAGATCGGGGCTGCGCAGGGACAGGCAGGCAACCAGTGCTTCAACCTGGGCCAGCGCCGGAACCATCGAGTCGAAGGCCGACGCCGATTCCACCGGTGCACTGATGATCAGGTCGGCCATTTCCCGCAGCGGTGACGCGTAGACGTCGGTGAACAGCACGACCCGCGCATGTCGACTCTTCGCGGCATTGGCGACTCGTAGGGCCTGGGACTGGTAGCGGCGATAGTCGAACATCAGTACTACGTCCTGACGCTGCACGTCGAACAGTCGGTCCGGCAGTTGCGCGTTGTCTTCCAGGGCAAAACAGCCGGGCCGCAACAGGCGCAGATGGTTGAGCAAATAGTTGGAGAGGAAACTGCTGAAGCGGCCGCCGAAGCAATGGATTTGATGGCGAGTATCGAGCAGCCATTCGACCAGAATGCGTACATCTTCGGGCTGGGTCAGTGCCTGGGTGTCGACCAGTGCGCGATGGCTGTCCGCCAGATAATGGCTCCAGGGGTCATCTTTCTTGAGATGAGCGCGGGGTTGCTACGGGGAGAGCGCAGGCGGTCGTCCATGTCGCGGAGCAAGGCCTCCTGAAACTTGGCATAACCGCTGAAACCAAGCTTCTTCACCAGCCGCACGATGGTCGGATCGCTGACACCGGCATGTTCGGCCAGACGAGACATGGGGCCCAGTCCATTACGCGGATACTGGTCCAGCAAGGCTCGTATGACTTTGCGTTCCGATGGGGTGAAGTCCAGGCCGGGATCGGTGATCAGGTCTCTGAGAGAGGGCATCCGGGCTCCTGCTGGATGGGTGTGTCGGTTTCATTTCATAAATTGCCAAAACAGTATTTATGTAACGTGTGCTACATGTCTAGTGAATTATTGTGTGGATTTTAAACGCTCAAAAATGGGGCGAAAACCCCGTGCGCCGCGGGCTACGCGGATGTCGACTGCCTTTGTAGGACATCGCCCGTAGAGGTGTCAGAGATCGCTACTTATCGGGGATGAAATGGGGTCGCCAACCTGATCGGCTGCATGAAACGAAGCGCCCTGGATCGCGCTTCTTGCGGCACAATGGGCCGATTATTCGTGGCATCGTGCCGTTCTCCATCCCATCGACAGAGTGATCTTCCGTGCAGGCGACCCGCTTGACCCTGATGTGCCACGCTCGAACCGTCGCACAAAAATTGGCGTGTTTTCCTACGAATGAGCCGTTGGAAATGGATTGGCAATCGGCGAAGGGTTCGCGTTGCCGCCAGTTCAAGGGCACCCCCCGTTTGCTCTGTGGCCCGGAACTACGGACCCGGCAAACCGCTGAGCTGTTTGGCGACGATGTGGAGATTGTTGCGGCCTTGGGGGATTGCGATTTCGGACGCTGGAAAGGCACGTCGATCGACGACCTGCAGATGTCTGAACCCGAGAAGCTCCAGGCCTGGCTCAATGACCCGACCTCGGCACCCCACGGTGGAGAATCGGTGACGCAACTCGGTGAGCGGGTGGCTGCGTGGTTGAATAGCCTTGAGGCAACGCCGGGGCATGTCGTTGCCATCACCCATCCTTTTGTCATCCGCGCCGCATTGATGCAGGTGGTGCAGGGCGCGGCATTCAACCAGATCGACGTCGAACCGTTGTCGGCCATCGAGTTGCGGTTCAACGGTCGCTGGCGGCTACGCTTGATGGGCACGGACCCTGAGGGAGCATGTTGATGAAAAAACTTCTGGTCATCGGTGTCGGCGCCGGCAACCCCGACTACATCACGATGCAGGCGGTGAAGGCGCTGAACCGCGTCGATGTGTTTTTCCTCATGGACAAGGGTCAGAGCAAAGACAAACTGATCGACCTGCGCCGCGAGATCTGTGAGCGCTATATCACCGATCGCGATTACCGCTTTGTTGAAGCCCACAGCCCGGAGCGGGAGCGCGGTGATGTGGACTACAAGGCCAGCGTCGAAGACCTGAACCGCGCCAAGCAGCAGACCTTCGAGCGGTTGATCAGTGAGGAAATGACCGACGACCAGTGCGGCGGTTTTCTGGTGTGGGGCGATCCTGCGTTGTACGACAGCACCATTCGGATTCTGCAGGCGATTCTGGCGTCAGGTCGGTGTGTGTTCGAGTTCGAGGTGATCCCCGGGATCACCAGCGTGCAGGCATTGGCGGCGCAACATAAGGTGCCGCTGAATCGCATCGGTCGCTCGATTGAAATCACCACCGGCCGGCGGTTGGCGGCGGGGCAGGTGAGTGACGCGGACAGCCTGGTGGTGATGCTGGATGCGCAAGATGCCTACCATCACGTGGCCGATCAGGAGACAGAGATTTACTGGGGGGCCTACTTGGGGACGCCGAATGAAATCCTGATCAGTGGCAAGCTCAAGGATGTCGCGGATGAGATTGAACGGGTGCGCAAGGCGGCGCGGCTGGCGCATGGGTGGATTATGGATACCTATCTGTTGCGCAAGTCTTGAGATAATGGATGGCTGGGGGACGCCATCGCGAGCAGGCTCGCTCCCACAGTGGATCTCTATTGAGCACAAAACCTGAGTTCGACGCAGACTTTGTGGGAGCGGGCTTGCCCGCGATGAGGCCCTCAAACACACTCAAAAAATCGCCTTTACCTCACGCCCAAACCGCTCCCGATACACCGACGGCGGCACGCCTACCACACTGCGAAACGCCACCCGGAAACTCTCCACTGAACGATAACCGCAGCGCTGGGCAATCTGCTCGGTGTTCTGGCGGGTGCTCTCCAGCAACTCGCGGGCCCGGGCCAGGCGCTCATGTTGCAACCATGCCTTGGGCGGCAGGCCGCTGGCTTCGGTGAACCGCCGCAGGAACGTGCGCTCACTCATGGCCGCTTCGCTGGCAAGGTCGCGAACCTCCAGCGGTTCGTGCAGACGTTCCCGTGCCCATTGCATGACCCGCGACAGATCGCTGCGCGGTGTCGGGCTGACCGGTGACGGAATGAATTGCGCCTGGCCGCCGGTGCGTTGCGGCGACATCACCAACCGCCGCGCCACCGAGTTGGCCACCTGAGTGCCAAAATCCCGCGCGACCAGGTGCAAACAGGCATCGATGCCCGCGGCGCTGCCGGCCGAAGTGATCAATTGGCCCGAATCGACATAAAGCACGTCCGGGTCCACCTGAATGTCCGGAAAACGTTCGGCCAGTTCAGCGGTATAGCGCCAATGCGTCGTGGCGCCGTGACCGTCGAGCAAACCGGTGGCCGCCAGTACGAATACCCCGGAACAGATCGATAGCAATCGCGCCCCCCGGGCATGGGCCTGGCGCAGGGCGGCGAGCAAGGGTTCAGGCACCGCCGCGCTGCGGTCGCGCCACCCAGGGATGATGATGGTCCGGGCCTCTTCAAGCAGTTCCATCCCGCCGTCGGCCAGCACCTGAATGCCGCCCATGGCACGCATCGGCCCTTGGTCGACGGCGACGATACGATGCTCATACCAAGGGAAATCGAACTCCGGCCGCGCCAGGCCGAAGATCTCCACGGCGATGCCGAATTCGAAAGTGCAGAGGCCGTCGTAGGCCAGAATCGCGACCAATCCAGGGGTGGGCTGCATTTGGCGGAAAATTCCCGGTGAGTGTCTTGTGCGCCACTGTAGCGGCAAGCGCGGGGCCGATAAAGTCTTCCCACACCCACCGAGACTTTGGAGTACAGCCCATGCCCAGCCTGGTTCGCGAAATTCCCGCCGCCCCGTCTGCCATCGCCCTGATGCATTTCAGCAACCGTCTGACTTTCGAAACCGATTGTTCCGACGTCTACGGCAGCCAACAGGCCGGCGAGGTGGATTTTGTCCTGGTCGACGTGCGCGGACCGTTGGCGTTCGAACGTGGACATGTGCCGGGCGCGATCAACATCCCGGGCCGACTGATCACGGCTGATGGCTTGGCGGCTTATTCGAAATCCACGTTGTTCGTAGTCTATTGCGCAGGACCCCACTGTAACGGCGCCAACAAGGCCGCGGTGAAATTGGCGGCGCTGGGTTACCCGGTCAAGGAGATGATTGGCGGGGTGACGGGGTGGCTGGATGAGGGGTTTGAATTGAGTGTTGCGGTTCACGCACCGCAACGGCGGTCATTGGTTGCGAATGCTGACATTCAGGCACAGGTGATCAACTGTGGCGAGGGGGCTTGCCCCCGTTTGAGTGCGTAGCACTCACAAAGTCTTTGATACATCAGAGATTTTGGGGCCGCTTCGCAGCCCAACGGGGGCAAGCCCCCTCGCCACAGAAGTCCATCAATTCTCAGATTCAGCGATTAGCTGATGAAGCGCTCCACCACTCATCCAGCGTCGCCTGCAACCAGTCGTCGACGGCTTGATAGGCGGCGCTGTCCTGTGGCCCCCGTGGCAACGGTGACTCCTCGGCAAAGTGCTCATTGAGGGTCGCCACCGATTCGGCATTCCACTCCGGATGGAACTGCAACCCCATCCGCGTCGCCCCGACGCGATACATCTGCTGCTCACACACGTCACTGCTGGCCAGCAATTGCGCCTCCGCCGGTAGATCGATCGCGTCTTCGTGCCATTCCAGCACCTTCAGCCTCTGGCCATCCGCAAAGGTCACGGTCGTCCAGCCCGTTTCGGGGCAAGCCATCCGCCGCACATTCCCACCCAGACTCAGCGCCAGCAGTTGCGCGCCCAGACAAATCGCAAACACCGACGCATCCTGATCCAGACTACCCGCCAGCCACTGACGCTCCGCTTCCAGCCACGTCGGCCCGGCATTGGATTCATAAGGCCCGCCCAACAGGATCACCGGTGCCGCGCTCACTGGCGGCAACTGGCCGAGGTCGGCGCGAAACACGTTCAGCGTAATGCCACGGGCTCGGGCCCATTCGGCAATGGCGCCAGGACCTTCGGCAGGATGATGCTGGATCAGGTTCAACGCGGGCATCAGGCTTCTCTTCCGGGAATGGGTTGGCAGGGTCAATGTGCCGTAAAAAAAGCTTCATCGCCAGCGCGACTGTTCAATCGGGTCACACCCGAAATCTTGCTTCACCAGCCGAAAGTTGCCAATTGAAAACTGCCAATGAAGCCTCTGCACACAGGAGTTATAAATAAAGAAGCGAGTGATGTTCGGTGCCCAGGCACATCGACATACCGCCTCACAGTGTTAGGCTTTGCCCCGAATCCTGCGCGCTGTGAAGGAAGGTTTATGTTGAAGTTACTCGCTCTGCTCACGCTCCTGGCGTCCACCGCCGTCCACGCTCAAGCCCCGCTGCACACCGATCTGCCGCTCAAGTACCTGGAGCAGGCCCACGCTGAATCCCGCAACCAACCCCTGGTGATTTTCTTGCACGGTTACGGCAGTAACGAGCAGGACCTGTTCGACATCAAGGATGAATTGCCGCCGCAGTACAACTACCTGTCGGTGCGGGCGCCGATGACGATGGAAGAGGGCAGTTACCAGTGGTTTCGCCAGAAGGGCGAGGGCGCCTATAACGGTGAGACGGACGACTTGAAGGCCAGCGGCCAGGTGCTGCGGGATTTTGTCGCACAAGCGGCGAAGAAATATCACACCGAAGCGGACAAGGTATTCCTGGTGGGTTTCAGCCAAGGCGCGATGATGTCCTACGAGGTCGCGTTGCGTCATCCCGACGCAGTGGGTGGAATTGCGGCACTGAGCGGGCGAATTCTGCCGGTGCTCGAATCCGAACTCAAACCGGATGAAAAACGCCAGCAGCTGGCGATTTTCATCGGTCATGGCACCGCCGACAAACTCCTGCCCTACAACGACGGTACTGATGCCGACAGCCTGTTGCAGCGCCTGTCACTCAAGCCCGAATTTCACGCCTATCCGGGTGTCGGTCACAGCATCAGCGCCACCGAGATGCAGGATTTGAGCGCCTGGTTGCAGCGCCTCAATCCCTGAACCGGTCGGGTTTATTTGCCGCTGACGATTTGTTTCACCAGTGTTTCGTGGCCGGTTTTGTCGTTGGGGCGGGAAATGATCTGAACGATGGCCATGCGCGTGCCGGAAGCGGCCATCAGCGTGCTGTCCAGCGTCATGCCACCGCCCTGGGTGGCGGTGCTGTCGATCTGCCGAAGACCCAGGCCCGTGCCTTTCTGGGTCAGGCTTTTTTCGCTGGTTTTGTTGAAATCCGGCAAGGCGTTGCGTTGCTCTGTGGCGAACGCGGACACAGTGGCGTCAAGGAACTCACCGTCGTTGTCCTTGACGTTGGCGCCGCCGGGGATGGTGTTTTCAGCGGCGATCACCACGGTTTTGGTGATCTGGTTGGTATACATCGTGCCAGTCGCCCCGGCAGTGCCGGTGGCCGCATCGCCGGCCGGCAGCGGGTTGGCGATGAAACCCTTGGGCAGGGTGAATTTGAACTTGCCGCCGAGCATCGAGACTTTCTGGGGCGGCGCTTTGTCACTGGCAGTGGCCTTGGCCGCCTGCGCATTCAAGGCACCCAGGCTGGTAGCCGCCATCAGCAGCAGAACAACGGCTTTTTTACTCAACAATGACATTCAAACTCTCCGTGGGAAGATCCGCGCTTTGATGGCGATCATCCCACGGATCGCGATCTGTAGCAGCTGCCGCAACCTGCGTTTGTTGTAGCAGCTGTCGAGCTCGCGAGGCTGCGTTCGGCTACAGCGTCTACACCGGAATGCGCGGAACGTCTAAGCTGCGCGCCTCCACCTGTTGACGGATGCTTGCGTGAAATTCAGTTTGCCCAAAGTCGGCACTGCGCCGTTTTGCCCTCCGGAAGTAGCCGGCACTGTTGCCGTTGACCCGAGTGCGTCCTTCTTTAAACGCGTCCTGCGTTTTGCCGGCCCCGGTTTGCTGGTGTCCATCGGCTACATGGACCCGGGCAATTGGGCCACGGCCATCGAGGCCGGTTCGCGGTTTGGCTACAGCCTGTTGTTCGTGGTGTTGCTGGCGAGCCTGGCGGGAATGGTGGTGCAGTGTTTGTGTTCGCGTCTGGGCATTGCCACCGGGCGTGACCTGGCGCAACTGTCCCGCGAACGCTACAGCACGCGAACCGCACGGACCCAATGGTTGCTGGCGGAAATTTCGATCATCGCCACCGACCTCGCCGAAGTGCTTGGCTGCGCGCTGGCGTTCCATTTGCTGTTGGGCTGTTCGCTGACATTTGGCATCGCGCTCACAGCGTTCGACACGCTGCTGGTATTGGCACTGCAGAACCGCGGCTTTCGCCGGCTGGAGGCGATCATGCTGGTGCTGGTGGGCACTATCGGTGCGTGTTTCTTCGTCGAGCTGTTGCTGATCAAACCTTACTGGCCGGACGTCGCCCGTGGTTTCACACCGTCACTTTCGGCTATTGGTGATGCCGCGCCGTTGTACCTGGCCATCGGTATTCTCGGGGCCACGGTGATGCCGCATAACCTCTATCTGCACACCTCAATCGTGCAGACCCGGATGATCGGCAAGGATCTGGCCAGCAAGCAGGACGCGGTGAAACTGGCGCGCATCGACACCATCGGCTCTCTGGCCTTGGCGCTGCTGGTCAACGCGGCGATCCTGATTCTCGCCGCGGCGGCCTTCCACAAGACCGGACACACCGACGTGGTGGACATTCAGGATGCCTATCACTTGCTCGACCCGTTGGTGGGCGGAGCATTGGCCAGTGTGCTGTTCGGCGTGGCGTTGCTGGCGTCAGGACAGAGCTCGACCTTCACCGGCACCATTGCGGGCCAGGTGATCATGGAAGGCTACCTGAACCTGCGACTGCCTTGCTGGCAACGGCGGTTGATCACTCGCGGGCTGGCGCTGATCCCGGCGTTCATCGGTGTATGGCTGATGGGCGACGGGGCGATCGGCAAACTGTTGGTGTTGAGCCAGGTGGTGCTCAGCCTGCAACTGCCGTTCGCGTTGTATCCGTTGATTCGCATGACCAACGATCAAAAGCTCATGGGGCCGTTGGTGAATCGACTGCCAACACGGGTGTTGGCGTGGGGGCTGTTTGCGGTGATCAGTGGGGCGAACAGCTGGTTGATCCTGCAGTTTGTGGCCTGACTCGGGAGGGGTGTTGCCGATCTGGAACCTGGTGAAATTTGCCTGAGGGCAGGACAAAAAAACCAATTTGTGGCGAGGGAGCTTGCTCCCGCTTGAGTGCGTAGCACTCACAAAATCTGCGAAAAATACCGAGATTTTGGGGCCGCTGCGCAGCCCAACGGGAGCAAGCTCCCTCGCCACAGGGTGTTGGATTACGCCCGTTCGATGGCCAGTGCTACGCCTTGGCCTCCACCGATGCATAACGTCGCCAGGCCTTTTTTGGCGTCACGCTTGATCATTTCATGCAGCAAGGTCACCAGCACCCGGCAACCCGAGGCACCGATCGGGTGGCCCAGGGCAATGGCGCCGCCGTTGACGTTGACCTTGTTCAGATCCCATTCCAGATCCTTGGCCACCGCCAAAGATTGCGCGGCGAAGGCTTCGTTGGCTTCGATCAGGTCCAGTTGATCGATGGACCAACCAGCCTTGTCCAGGCAACGACGAGTGGCCGACACCGGGCCGATGCCCATGATCGCCGGGTCGACGCCCGCGTTGGCATAAGCGGCAATCTTCGCCAGCACTGGCAGCCCCAGCGCCTTGGCTTTCTCCGCACTCATCAGGATCACCGCAGCGGCGCCGTCGTTCAGCGAAGAGGCGTTGCCAGCAGTCACCGAACCGTCTTTCTTGAAGGCCGCTTTCAGTTTGCCCAGGGAGTCGGCGGTGGTGCCGGCGCGAGGCTGTTCATCGGTGGCGAAGGACAGCGGATCGCCCTTGCGCTGCGGGATCAGGATCGGCGTGATCTCATCGGCAAACCGCCCGGCTTCGATGGCGGCCACGGCTTTCTGCTGAGAAGCGGCAGCAAAGGCGTCCTGTTGCTCACGGGTCAGGCTGTATTTCTCAGCCAGATTCTCAGCGGTGATGCCCATGTGGTAATCGTTGAACGCATCCCACAAACCGTCGCTGATCATCGTGTCGACGATCTGTGCGTGGCCCATGCGCAAACCGGTGCGGGCGCCCGGCATGACGTAATTGGACAGGCTCATGTTTTCCTGGCCGCCAGCAATGATCACTTCGGCATCGCCGCAGCGAATTGCCTGAGCCGCCAGATGCAGCGCTTTCAGGCCCGAGCCGCAGACCTTGTTCAGGGTCATGGCCGGCACGGCGAAGGGCAGGCCAGCCTTGATCGCGGCCTGACGCGCCGGGTTCTGGCCGGCACCTGCGGTCAGTACCTGGCCCATGATCACTTCATCGACTTGCGCCGGGTCCAGCCCGGTCTGCGCCAGCAACTGGCGGATCACCGCAGCACCGAGGTCAACTGCGGACACATTGGCCAACGAGCCCTGGAAGCTGCCGATGGCAGTGCGAGTGGCGGCAACAATCACGACTTCTTGCATGGAAAAATTCCTCACTGGGCAGCGAACTGCATTTCCGGGACGTGGTCAGGCACGATCAGTTTACCAGCGGTCTTGGCGACGATTTCCTCGACGCTGACGCCCGGCGCGCGCTCTTTGAGAATGAACGCACCGTCCTGGATTTCCATGTAGGCCAGGTCGGTCAGCACACGTTTGATGCAACCTGCGCCGGTCAGCGGCAGGCTGCAACGCGACAGCAGTTTCGACTCGCCGTCCTTGGAGGCGTGGGTCATGGTGACGATGATGTTGTCCGCACCGGCCACCAGGTCCATCGCGCCGCCCATGCCCTTGACCAGTTTGCCGGGGATCATCCAGGAGGCGATGTTGCCTTCGACGTCCACTTCGAATGCGCCCAGCACGGTCAGGTCGATGTGGCCGCCGCGAATCATCGCGAAGGACTCGGCGGACGAGAAAATCGACGCGCCAATACGCGCGGTCACGGTTTGCTTGCCGGCGTTGATCATGTCGGCGTCGACTTCGGCGTCGGTCGGAAAGGCGCCCATGCCGAGCAGGCCGTTTTCCGATTGCAGCATGACTTCCATGCCTTCAGGGATGTAGTTGGCGACCAGGGTCGGGATGCCGATGCCGAGGTTCACGTAGTAGCCGTCCTGCATTTCGCGGGCGACGCGCTGAGCCATTTGTTCGCGGGAAAGTGCCATTGTTGTTATTCCTTCATTCGGTCCGGGGGCAGGGGATCACTTACGCACGGTGCGCTGTTCGATGCGCTTTTCGAACGTGCCGCAAATGACCCGGTCGACGTAGATGCCAGGGGTATGGATCTGCGACGGGTCCAGTTCGCCGGGTTCGACGATTTCTTCGACTTCGACCACGGTGATCTTGCCGGCAGTGGCGGCCAGCGGGTTGAAGTTCTGGGCGGTGTGGCGATAGACCACGTTACCGAAATGGTCGGCTTTCCAGCCTTTGACGATGGCGAAGTCACCGGTGATGGACTCTTCCATCAGGTACTGGCGGCCCTTGAATTCGCGGACTTCCTTGCCGTCGGCCACCGGAGTGCCGACGCCAGTGGCCGTGAAGAACGCCGGGATGCCGGCACCGCCTGCGCGCATTTTCTCGGCGAGGGTGCCTTGAGGGGTCAGGTCGACTTCGATTTCGCCGCTCAGCAGTTGCTTCTCGAACAGCGCGTTTTCGCCGACGTAGGACGCCACCACCTTGCGGATCTGCCGGTCTATCAGCAGCACACCGAGGCCGAAACCGTCGACGCCGCAGTTGTTGGAGACCACGGTGAGATCACGCGTGCCGCGGTGCTGGATCTCGGCGATGAGGTTTTCCGGAATCCCGCACAAGCCGAAGCCGCCGGAGATCACGGTCATGCCGTCTTCAAGACCTGCCATCGCTTCCTCGTAGGAATACACGCGCTTGTCGAACCCTGCCATATGCACCTCTTTTATTCTTTGTGGGCGGCTGGCTAGCCGGATGGGGAGGGAGTGTCTCGCCGGAGGATTTATTTGTTAAGTTGATTTTTAAGGTTGATTGATAGATAAAACTCACCAATGTATTACGTTGGAGACACCGGCCATGACCGTCAAACAGATCCGCGCATTCCTGGCCGTGGCCCAGAGTTTGAGTTTTGCCGTGGCGTGCGAGCGGCTGCACCTGTCCCAGTCGGCGTTGAGCCTGACCATCAAGGCGCTGGAGGAGGGGTTGGGCGGGCGCTTGTTCACGCGCAATACCCGCAACGTCGCACTGACCGCCGAAGGCGAATCGCTGCTGCCACTGGCTCGTCGATTGATTGCGGACTGGGACAATGCCGAGGATGAACTGCGACAACGCTTCACCCTTCAGCGCGGCCGTGTGACCCTGGCGGCAATGCCGTCGTTTGCCGGTAACCTGCTGCCGCCGATTCTCAAGACCTTTCGCGCGCGTTATCCCAAGGTCAACGTCACGGTGAACGACGTGATCAACGAGCAGGTGCTGGAAATGGTTCGCGACCGTCAGGTGGAATTGGGCGTGGCGTTCGAACCGACCCAGAGTTCGTCGCTGGAATTTACCCCGTTGTACATCGACCGGTTTGTGGCGGTGGTGCCCCTCGATTCACCGCTGGTGGAGCTGGACGACATTGATTGGCAGACCTTGCTCAAGGAACCGTTCATTACGTTGCAGCGACCATCGACGGTGCGGGTGATGCTCGAAGAGCACTTGCAGGCGCGGGGCATGAAGTTGCCGGTGGAATTTGAAAGCCATCAATTGGCAACAGTCGGGCGGATGGTGGCCAGCGGATTGGGTGTGAGCGCGGTGCCGGCATTGTGCGCCGGGCAGATGCGCGAGCTGGGCGCGCGTTGCATTACCCTGCGCGATCCGGTGGTGGAGCGGGCGATCGGGGTGCTGACGACGGGGCAAGAACTGTCGGCGGCGGCGCAGGCGTTGTTCGATATTCTCAAGGCCGAAAACCTCGGCGAGCGCCTGTCCACGCAGTAAATGTGGGAGCGGGCTTGCCCGCGATGGCGGTGTGTCAGGCGACATCCATGTTGACTGTACCTGCCCCTTCGCGGGCAAGCCCGCTCCCACAGGAATGGGTTTCGCCAGTGGCTGGCGGGATCACTCCTTATTTACGCGCCTCCAGTATCAGGTTGAACGGCGTTTCCGTGGCCCGCCGGAACTGGGTGAATCCAGCCTCGGTGAAGACCTTGCGCAACCGTGCCTCACCCGCCTGGGCACCGAGCCCGAGGCCGACTTCCTGGGACAATGAGTTGGGTGTGCAAATAAAAGTCGAGGCGGCGTAGAACAGTCGTCCGACCGGAGTGGTGTTGGCATCGAGCGTATCGTTGGCGAAGGGCTCCACCAGCAGCACCGAACCATCGGGTTTGAGCGATTCATAGGCATGTTTTGCGGCGCCGACCGGGTCACCCATATCGTGCAGGCAGTCGAAGTAGCAGACCAAGTCATAGTCGTCGCCCGGATAGCTCTTGGCGGTGCCCTGGAAGAACCGCGCCCGGCCTTCCACACCACCTTCTTCGGCGCGCTGGGTGGCGACGGTGACCGAAGGCGCGTGGTAATCGAAACCGACGAACCGTGAATTCGGAAACGCCTGGGCCATGATCACGGTCGAGGCGCCGTGGCCGCAGCCGATGTCCGCCACTTTCGCGCCGGCCTCCAGTTTGGCGACCACTCCATCAAGGGCCGGCAGCCATTCGCTGACCAAATGCGCCTTGTACCCTGGGCGGAAAAACCGTTCCGTGCCGCTGAACATGCACGGATGGTGATCGCCCCAAGGCAGGGCGCCGTTGCCGCGCATGGCGTTGACCAGTTTGTCCTTGTCATGGAAAAACGATGCAACCACTCCGATACCGCCCGCCACATAGACCGGTGAATCTTCGATCGCCAGCGCCAGGGCTTGCTCTTCGGGCAGGCGGAACTGGCCGTCGCGGTGTTCCATGTAACCGGAGGCGGCGTGGGCGCTGAGCCATTCACGCAGCAGACGGGTGTTGCAGCCGGTTTTCTCGGCGAGTGCTTCGGGGGTGACTGGCTGGCTGTCGGCCATGGCCCGGTACAAGCCAAGTTCTTCGCCGAGAATGACGTTGGCGAGCATCGCCGCGCCACCCATGTCGTTTACCAGTTTGCCCATGAAATCATTGAGCCTGGCCTCGTCCATCACGTGTGCTCCTTCAGCAGGATCACGGTCCGGAGGCATTGTTTGTCGAGGCGTGCACCTCTGGACGGTGGTCGTGGAAATGAACAGGACGATAACCGCGTCCTGGATCCCCCGGATGGGGGTAATCATTGAGTTTAGTTCGTGTATCCCACTGTATCTGACTGCCTGTCCGATACAGTGGCCTGAGAAGAGCGGTGTTTGTGACACAGACCCGACACACCACGGCGCTTGACTGGGCCTGCCGGCCGGCACTGAGTTTTCAGACGCTGGAGACCGGATCCCAGGATGAGATTGACACCATGCAGACTCCCCTCACATCAGCGAAGGCGACCGTCGGGCTAGGCTTGCGCCGCGGTTTAATGAAGGACCTTCAAGCCGCCCCGGTGGGCGCTTTCGACTTTCTGGAAGTCGCGCCGGAAAACTGGATCGGCATCGGCGGCGCTCACGGCGCGGCGTTTCGCGCCCTGGCCGAGCGCTATCCGTTGTCCTGTCACGGCTTGTCCTTGTCTTTGGGCGGGCCGGCACCGCTGGACGTGGGGTTCTTGCAAGAAGTGCGGGTTTTCCTCGATCACTACAAAGTGCCGCTGTACAGCGAACACCTGAGCTACTGCAGCGATGAGGGTCATCTTTACGATCTGCTGCCATTGCCGTTTACCGAAGAAGCGGTGCATCACGTTGCTGCCCGAATTCGCCAGTCCCAGGACATTCTCGGTCGGCGCCTGGCCGTGGAAAACGTGTCCTACTACGCCGCGCCGCAGCAGGACATGGATGAACTGACGTTCACTAACGCGGTGTTGCGTGAAGCCGATTGCGACCTGTTGCTGGACATCAACAATGTCTACGTCAACTCGATCAATCACGGCTTCGATCCGCAGACGTTTCTGGCGGGCATCGACACGGGGAGGGTGGTCGCCATGCATGTGGCGGGGCATTTCGATGAGTCTGACACGCTGAAAATCGACACCCATGGCGCCTCGGTCAAACCGGTGGTCTGGTCGTTGCTGGCCGAGGCGTATGCGCGCTTCGGTGTGCGACCGACGCTGCTGGAGCGGGATTTCAACTTTCCGGTGTTCTCTGAATTGGTGAGTGAATTGCAGACCATTCGCCGCCTGCAAGGTGATGGGGTGAGCCGTGGATAAACCGACGCTGTATCAGCAGCAAGAGACATTGACCCGCTACCTGCGTGATCCCGATCACTGTGCGCCACCCGCCGAGATGGACGTGGTACGGGCACAGGTTTATCGCGACCTGGTGTTCTCAAATTTGTCGTCGTTGCTCAGCGGGACTTTTCCGGTGCTGGTGAAGATTCTCGGCGATGATCATTGGCGTGCATTGGTGCGGACATTTCTGCGGGACTACCGCGCTCGCACGCCAAAATTCGGCGAGATCGCCCAGGAGTTTGTCGAGTTTCTGGCTTCTGAGCCGCTGGCGTTGAGCGATGGAGCATGGCCGCCATTCATGGTCGAGCTGGCGCATTACGAATGGGTCGAAATGGCGCTGCAACAATCCGACGCCGAGCCGTTGCCGGCCAGAGATGCCGCATTACTGCTGGATCGACCGTTGCAGGTTTCGCCGCTGGCCTGGCCATTGGCGTATGGCTGGCCAGTGCAGTTGGTGGGGCCTGATTGCCGTCCGGACACGCCGCCAGTTCAGCCGACATTGCTGTTGGTTCGTCGATCCGAGGACTGGAATGTGCGCTTCTCCGAACTGAGCCCGTTGGCGTGGCGGTTGTTGCAGCGGATCGGGGAATTTCCTCAGCTCAATGGCCGAGCGCAGCTGGAAGGGCTGGCGGTGGAGGCGGGAATGGTTGGGTCTATGGAGTTTATCGACAGCGGATTGGCGTTGTTGCGGCAGATGCGCGGGGAAGGGGTGATCGCCATCGCCGCCTGACCGCACACAATCCCCCAAACACCCAATATCCCTGTGGGAGCGAGGCTTGCCCGCGAAGGCGATGGGTCAGCCAACATCAATATTGGATGTGCTGGCCTCATCGCGGGCAAGCCCACTCCCACAGGGGACGTGGGTGTTTGTCAGGTCTTCGGCAACTTGAGCTCCGCACACAACCCACCGCCCTCGCGATTGCTCAAGGTCAGCGCCCCGCCAATCGCCAGCGCCAATTGTTGCGCAATTGCCAACCCCAAACCGGTCCCCCCCGTACTGCGATTACGCGAATTTTCCACGCGGTAGAACGGCTGCATCACCTGCGCCAATTCCTCTTCGGCAATCCCCGGCCCACGGTCCATCACTTTCACCGACAAGCTGCCATCAGCCTTCGTTTCCACCCACAGCTCTGCCGCGCCGGCGAATTTCAGCGCGTTGTCTATCAGGTTCACCAGCACCCGTCGCAAAGCATGCGGCCGGGTGTTAATCACGGCTGCGCTTTTGCCGTCGAGCTGCACGTCTTTACCCATGTCCTGATAGTCGAACACCAGGCTATCGAGGAATGAATCCAGATCAGTACGACGACTTTCCTCGGTGGCACCATGAATGCTGCGGGCATAGGCCACGCCTTCGCGTACCAGGTGTTCCATCTCGCCGAGGTCGTTCCACAGTTTGTCTTTCTCGCTGGAGTCATCCATGAATTCGGCACGCAGTTTCATGCGGGTGATCGGGGTTTGCAGGTCGTGGGAAATTGCCGCCAACAGTTGCATGCGCTCCTTGAGATAAGCCGCAATACGCGCCTGCATCGCATTGAAGGCCCGGGCGGCATAGGCGACTTCGATCGGGCCTTTTTCGTCCAGGTGTATGGCGTGGGTGTTGGGGTCGAGGGTTTCCACCGCTTGGGCGAGGCGGGTGAGTGGGCGTATGGCGATTCTCACGGCCAGCCAGGTGCAGGCAATCATCAGCGCCAATTGCCCCAGCAATACCGCCGGCAACCACGGCGACAACGGCACCATCGAAGGCCGCACGTCGAGGGTGACAGGGCTGCCGTCCTTCAATTTCAGGTGGGCCTGAAAGTGTTTTTTCGGGCCGGGGATGTCGGTAAAGGTCAGCGGGTAATCATGGCCGATGGCGTCCTGAATCGAGGTCACTGCAATCGGCACATCGCTGGCTGCCATCGGCGTGCCCGGCAAGCCTTCATTCAGCAGATAGCCATAGTTGGTGCGCTCCAGACGCTGCAGCCAGTTCACACGCTCATCGGCGGGCAAACGGTCGAGGATGGCGAGGGAGGTCGAGACATCGGTTTCCAGATTGCCCAACATCGTATTTTTCGCACTTTCGTAACGCTCGTAGTACTGAGCGCCAAAGGACAGCGCCTGGGCCAGGATCAGGCCAATCAGGAAAATCAGCGACAGCCGCGAGGCCAGTGTGCGAGGCCAGTGCAGCGCAAGGTTCATGACGGCGCACCGAGCACTTCTACTGGCAGGGAAAACACATAACCTTCACTGCGCACGGTCTTGATGTAGGCCGGTTCCCGGGCATCGTCGAGCAGGCGCTGACGCAAGCGGCTCACCAGCAAATCGATGGAGCGGTCGAACAGATCGGCATCGCGGCCTTGAGTCAGGTTGAGCAATTGGTCGCGATTGAGCACCCGCTGAGGATGATCGAGGAACACCCGCAGCAAGCGATATTCCGCGCCGCTGAGGGCGACCATGGTGCCGTCCTCATCCAGCAGATGCCGGGCCGAGGTGTCCAGGCGCCAGCGACCAAACGCCAGCAGGCGACCGCTTTCGGTGATCACCAGGTTCGGCGGCAGCATCCGCGTGCGTCGCAGCACAGCGTTGATACGGGCGAGCAATTCACGGGCGGCGAACGGTTTGACCAGATAGTCGTCGGCGCCCATTTCCAGGCCGATGATGCGGTCGGTTTCATCGTTGCGAGCGGTGAGCATCAACACCGGCGTGGCTTTGTGTTTGCCGGCGCGCAACTCGCGGCAGAGCACCAGGCCATCGTCGCCCGGCATCATGATGTCGAGCACGATCAGGTCCACCGGCGTGGACTCCAGAAACGAGCGCATCTGCCGTCCATCCGCCACCACGGTGGTGCGCAGGCCGTTCTTCTTCAGGTAGTTGCCTACCAGTTCCCGGATCTCGCGGTCATCGTCCACGATGAGAATGTGATCGACGTGTTCCATGGTGACCAAGCCTCTTGAATGGGAGTTGTCGCACAGTCTATCGAGCCTTGGCCCGCTCGCCTGCCGTCGATTGTATTGCAGTGTATCTGGCCTGCCGAAAGATACACGGGGAGGTAAAAATGGCCGATATCAGAGGTTTTGTATCGCTGTGTATCGCAAGCAGGCACAGATACACAGCGATTTACCCGCGTCTGTTCTGGACACAGACGGGATACCTCGCGGGTTTCAAATAGGTTCCATCGAGGCAAACCCAACCGCCTCGGCTCAATCAACGATTGACCTATTGAAGCCCTGAGGAAACCACCATGAACACCAAAGCCGTCTACGCCGCCTGCCTGTTTGCCGCCCTGAACATCTGCACCTTGTCGGCCCGCGCCGAAGCCGATGTAACCCCTCAAACCTACACCTACGGCACGCACCTGGACATCCAGAAAGTGCTGTCGATGAAACAGGACGCCAGCCCTGCCTGCGGGATTGTGAATGCCCGGATGACCTACCTGGATTCCCAAGGCAAAACCCAGGTTCTGGATTACAGCAAATTCGCTGACGGCTGCAACGAAGGCAACTGAGTCCTTCGACTACCCATTGCCCATCCCCTTTGAAACAGGAAGAACATCATGAACAACGTCACCCGCTTTTTGACCGCCATCGTTTTCTCCGTGGCTGGCGCTGCCGCCCATGCCAACGCCGCGGTTGAACAAAATACCTGTGGCAGCAGCACCTGCTTCCAACTGACTCCGCTGCTGGCTGAGGATGGTTCCAGTCGCACGCCGCAAGGGCAACTGGTTGCAGAGAATGGCTACAGCCGCACGCCACAGGGCCAGCAGCTGGAAAACCAGATGGCTTGAGGTCACGCACTGTTTCCGTGAACACAACAATTCCAGTGTGGGACTCGTATCTAAAGGTGATCCCCATGTTTCTCATCGCATTCCTGGGCGGCATTTTGACCGTCCTCAGCCCCTGCATCCTCCCGGTCGTGCCGTTTCTGTTTGCGGGGGTTAAACGCACACGTGCCTCGATCCTGCTCACCCTCGGCGGCATGGCCCTGACTTTCGCCCTGATCTCCAGCCTGGCCGTGGTCAGCAGCGATTGGGTGGTACAAGCCAATAACACCGGTCGCCATGTGGCGCTGATCGTGATGGTGCTGTTCGCCCTGTCGCTGATCTCCGCACGGGTCGGCGGCTGGCTGGCGCGCCCGTTCGTGCTGCTGGGCAATCGCATCGATCCCAACACTCGCAAAATGTCTGGCCCGTTAGGCTCGGTAATGATCGGCGTCGCCACCGGTCTGCTCTGGGCGCCGTGTGCCGGGCCGATCCTCGGCGTGATCCTCACCGGCGCCATGCTGCAAGGCGCCAACGCTCAGACCAGTCTGTTGCTGGTAGCGTACGGCCTGGGCAGCGCGTTGTCTTTGGGCACCTTGATCTTCGCCGGTCGTGGCCTGGTCAATCGCTTGAAACCGTCGATTCCGCTGACTGGCTGGCTGCGTCGCGGCACGGGGGCTGCGGTGTTGGTCGCCGCAGCGGTGATCTCAACTGGTGCCGACAACACGTTGCTCGCTGGCACCTCATCCGAAGGCGTCACCACAGTTGAACAGCGGGTGCTGGAAACCGTACCGAAAGTGCTCGATTACTTCATCAGCAAGGTCAAGGCCGACTCGACCATGGGCGCGGCCAAAGGCGCGATGCCGTCACTTTCCGGCGCAGTCGAATGGCTCAACTCGCCAGCGCTGAGCAACGATTCCCTGCGCGGCAAAGTGGTACTGGTGGACTTCTGGACATACGACTGCATCAACTGCCAGCACACCTTGCCCTACGTGAAGGACTGGGCGAAGAAATACCAGAAGGACGGCCTGCTCGTAATCGGCGTGCACACCCCGGAATACGGTTACGAACGCATCATCGACAACGTCCGCGATCAGGTGAAAAAACTCGGTATCACCTACCCGGTGGCGATCGACAACAACTACGCGATCTGGCGCGCTTTCGACAACCAGTACTGGCCCGCTCACTACCTGATCGACGCCAAGGGTCAGGTGCGTTACACCCACTTTGGCGAGGGCCGGTACGAGACTCAGGAGCAGATGATCCGGCAACTGCTGGAAGAGGCCAAAGCGCCTGCCGCGTAACCGTTCAAATCAATGGTTCACAGGTTCCTCACCATGAGCCATTGGTCTTTTTCCCAAGCCTGAAAGCGCTCCAGTACTGTCCACCCGCGTCTGGCGTAGTAGTCGCTCTGGTCATGGGTGTGCAGGTAGATCCTCGCTACACCATTTTCCTTGGCCTTTGCGCATATCCCTTCGATCAAACGCTCGGCCAATCCTTTTCCTCTCGCTTCGGGTGTGATGAACACACAGGCCAGCCAGGGGCCCAGGTCAGGCCGTTGGGCCAGATCGGCCATGGCCAGTGCTGCGCCACCCAGCAGTTGATCCCCGTCCCGGGCGATCAAGCATTGCCAGTGGCCATTGGTTTGGCCGTCAGCAAATTCCCGTTGCCAGTCAGGCAAGGGCTGGTCGGCGTATTCGTAATGGAACTGCTGGTGAATCCATGAGGCAAAGGTGTCGCTGTGGTGCATATGGTGGGCGAGCCAGTCCAGGCGAGGCATGGGGAGTCCTTCAAAAGTCGGTGGCTTATAAGAGCTGATTCACGGCGTATCAGCAATCCGGGCGCCTGGGTGTTAATGCGTCGTTACAGATAGGTGACCATGCATCGGAGAATGCCATATTTCGTGAATTCTCCGGACGATCGGCAGGACGCCGGCGTATCCGGGAGCGATAGTTTGTGGACGACGGGATCATTGCCGATCCTGTCATCACCATCAAGAAAAGGAAGTTGCCATGCCTAAATACATTATTGAACGCGAGCTTCCGGGTGCCGGCGGACTGCCGCAACAGGAACTCAAAGCGATCTCGCAAAAGTCCTGCGATGTGTTGCGCGAGATGGGGCCAGAGGTGCAATGGCTGGAGAGTTACATCACTGGCGACAAGATTTACTGCGTGTACATCGCGCCGAATGAGGGACTCATCAGGGAGCACGCCCAAAAGGGTGAATTTCCCATCAGCAGCGTTTCCCGGGTCATGAACATCATCGATCCCACCACGGCGGAGTGAGCCGGGATGCGTTCCAACCCGCAACGGAGCAGACTCCATGAGCACACCCATTGACCTCACTGCCCTGAAAAACCGGCAAATGGCCTCGTGGGCCAGCGGCGACTACGCCGTGATCGGCACTACTTTACAGATCGTCGGTGAACAACTGGCCGAAGCCTGCGACTTGCTCTGTGATGAGCAGGTGCTGGACGTTGCCGCCGGCAACGGTAACGCCACGCTCGCCGCCGCGCGCCGGGGATGCAAGGTCATGTCCACCGACTACGTGGCCAAGCTGCTTGAACGCGGCGAAGACCGCGCGCGGGCGGAACACCTGAACGTGACCTTTCAGGTGGCCGATGCCGAGGACCTGCCGTTCGAGGACGCCAGTTTCGATGCGGTGCTTTCGACCTTTGGTGTGATGTTTACGCCGGATCAGCCCAAGGCTGCAGCGGAACTGGCGCGGGTGTGCCGTCCTGGCGGACGGATCGGCCTTGCCAACTGGACGCCTGAAGGCTTCGTCGGCCAGATGTTCAAGACCCTGGGCCGCCATATGCCGCCACCTGTGGGCGCCCAACCGCCTTCAAACTGGGGGTCTGAAGCCTGGTTGCACTCGCAGTTCGATCAGCGCGACTTTCAGCTGCAGGTGACACGGCGGTTGTTCAACTTCCGCTATCGATCGGCCGCGCACTTTATCGACACCTTCCGTACCTGGTATGGCCCGGTCCACAAGGCTTTTTCGACCCTGCCACCCGAAGGGGTCACAGCTCTGGAAAACGACCTGAGCGAACTGCTGAATCGGCTGAACCGAGCAGGGGAGCGGTCGCTGGTGGTGCCCAGTGAATACCTGGAGGTGGTGATTACACGGCGTTGAGTTGAAAACGCAAAACACTTGTGGGAGCGAGCCTCTGTGGTGATGGGCTTCTGTGGCGAGGGGGCTTGTCGGAACGCCGCATCGCCCCGTTCGGCTGCGAAGCAGTCGCAAAGCTTTTTAGGGCCGCTTCGCGACCCAACGGGGGCAGCCCCCTCGCCACAGAAGCCCGTTCCCACAGAGGTATTGTGATTTAGCCGGCGCAATCACTCATCCAGCCGCTCGGTGTACACCACCCACACACTGCACGGCATTTTGTACAGCAGATGCTCCACCGTGCTGCCGATCAACCGGCCCATGCCGCGATGGCCGACCCGGCCCATGACAATCACGTCGACGTCATAAGTATCGGCATAGCGGGTCAGCACTTTGGTCGGGCTGCCCATGAGCATGTGCCGTTGCCCCGGCGCGATGCCGTTGCGCGCGGCGAGTTCGTTGAAGGCGTCCTCCTGGAAGTCGAACAGGGTCTTGGCCTTGTCCGAAGCGAAAAACGCCGAACCGTTTTCGAAGCTGAACTCGTCCGAGCTGATAGACGAAAGGTCATAGGCGTAAACCACGTCGAGCTCGGCATTGCAGGCGCTCGCCAGTTTTGACGCTTCGTGCAGAATCCGGTCATTGAAGCTTTTGTAGTGATCATCACGATGGAACGGATCGACCGCGGCGACAATCTTGCGCGGCAACGCATGAATGGCATGGCTGACGAAGTGCAGCGGCACCGGGCATTCGCGCAGCAAATGCACGTCGAGAGGGGTAAACACCAGCCGCGACAGCCGTGATTGATGTTCCAGCGCCTTGATCAGCACGTCCATCGGCTGCTCTTTGAGGTGAATCAGGATTTCCTCCAGCGGATTTTCGACCCAAACCACCTCGGTGGTGACGTGCACACCGATCTTGCGCAAGGGACGGGCCTGTTCCTCAAGCCACTGGCGGTGGCGCTCGACGTACCCCAGACGCATCTGCTCCAGAGCCTTTTCGTTGACCATGCCGGCGGTCGCCAGGCCTTCCAGATAGTCGAAGGCCACGATATGCAGGGCCGCATCCTCAGCCTTGGCCAGCGCCGCGGCCCGGTCGAAGGCGGGGCTGTGTTCCATCAGGGGCGAGGCGACCAGCATGAAACGCGCTTGACCAGACATGACAAACCTCCCGTGAGTAAACGAGCAGACGACGGTCCCCCCGGGGCTGCAATGGGAGAGCGCCTGCGCGCCCGACGTGTGGTCATTCGATAGCCATTCAATCCTCTAAGTATTGACCATGATCAACCTCTCGTCCGCAAGTGTATGCGGGACGGGGTGATGAAGGTGCCCGGGAAACCTCCATCATTGATGCTGGGCTGGCCTCTTCGCGGGCAAGTCGGATCGCCGCACCGCTCGCTCCTACAGGGGATTTGTGGTGTTTTCTTTATCTAAACAACTTTTGCGCCCCGAGCCTCCAGCAACTCCCGTAATACGGAACGGTGGCAGTGCGCCTCTTCCTCGCAATAACACCCCAAAGCCAGCGACGTTTGATGGGAGAGGGCGGCCAGCAGGTCGAGCATCTGGCTGGGCGCGGGATGGTTCATCTCGGCCTTGAATTTGCGCTTGAAGGCTCCCCAGGCTTTGGCATCGTCCGCCGCTTTGGCTTCGGCCACCAACTCGGGGCTGGGGGACAGCAGCGGTTGCCACACATCGTAGAAATCCCGGCTGGCAAACTCGGCCTTCGGCACACCCCGAGGCGGGCGGCGTACCGTGCCCAGGCGCAGGCCTTCATTCGCGGTGCGGGGGGAGCCGAGTTGGACGATGTGGACGGGCATGATCGCAGTGCCTATTTGAGCCGCGAGCTGTCGAACCACTCCAGCGCCGTGCGCCAGAAGCAGATCCCCAGGAAGTACGCCGACATCAGCAGCCACAAGCCCATCACCAGCGGATTGATGACCGGGTGGTTGACCACCAGCGACAAGCTGCAGAGCAGCCAGATGGCCGTCACGGCAATGTTGATCGGCATGAACCGGCGCACGCGGAATGGGTGCAGGAATTTCATTCGGGTCACGGTCAACAGCGCCAGGCCGATGACGGTGAGCAAGGTGATCCACGGCGATGGGTCGATGATGTACAGGCACAGCGCAACTACGTTCCACGCGGCGGGGAAGCCCTGGAAGTAGTTGTCTTTGCTCTTCATGTTGACGTTGCAGAAGCAAAACAGAGACGACACCAGAATCAGCGACACGGTCAGCAGCAGGGTGTAGTCCGGCAACGGGATGTAACGATAGATGAACAGTGCCGGGATAAACACATATGTCAGGTAGTCGATCACCAGGTCGAGGATCGAACCGTCGAAACTCGGCAGCACCGATTGCACATTCACCTTGCGCGCCAGCGCGCCGTCCAGACCGTCGACGATCAGCGCCACGCCCAGCCACAGCAGGCAATTGGTGGGCTGATTCTCCAACAAGGCGAGGGTCGCGAGGAAGGCTGTGACCACGCCAGTGGCGGTAAAACCATGGGCGCCCCATGCTTTGAGCCTGGCAATGTGTACAGTGGATATCACGGGGGCGTTCTCCAGAAAGTGAAGCAAGCCAATTATCACCCTCCTGTTGAGGGCGTCGGCAAACCGGGTCGGGTTGCAGGTATCGACCGGATTTTCGGGAATAAGGTTCACCACCTTTGAATCTTAGCCTCCGTGCAAAAAAATACCCCGGAAATATCCGGGGCACGTATTGAGCGCAGCACGCCTGTGCCTGGCCGATGTAGAGACGGGCGTCAGCTCAGCGAGGGGTGGAACACCCGCAGCCGATGGTTATCCGGGTCAAGCGCGACGAAAGTGCGACCGAAGTCCAGCTCTGTCGGTGCTTGCGCCATGGTCAGCCCAAGCGCGCTCCAATCGGCAAACAGCGCATCGACCTGCTCGGCGGACTCCACCGGGAACGCCAGCTCGGTCCCGCCGCCCGTCGCTTGCGCTGCCGGTTCGGCGGTATGCCGTGACCAGAGCCCCAGTTTGTAGCCGCCCTCCAGGACAAATAGCGCGAAGGTCGGCGACTCTTCCACGGGCTTGCGCTCCAGCAGAAATTCATAGAACCGTGCACTGACGGCGGGGTTTTCCACGAAAAGCAAAATATAACGGGGAGTGATCATAGGGCTGCTCCATTTCAAGGTGGGCGCAGCATAAAAGGAGGCGGTGTCAGTTTCTGTCAGGAGTGTGAAGGGCAAGGGCAACACCCAGGACATCAGCCAGACGGAGTTGGCGGAATGTCTGGCGAAGACTATCGTTGCCTGACTGAGTTTCTGCCCATTGATGAGGACGTCGTCATGAACACCAGCGATTTGCTTGAGCAATTACTGCGGGCTAGCCAAGGCTCGCAGTCGCAACAAGGTGGCGGTGCGGCGTCAGCTCAAGGAGGCCTCGGCGGGTTGCTTGGTGGTCTATTGGGGGGCGGCGCGGGTGCCAGTGCGGGCGGTGGAGGCCTGGGTGGATTGCTCGGTGGTCTGTTGGGCGGCGGTTCACCCATGGGCGGTTCGACGCAAACGCGCTCGGGTGGCACCAATTACGCGGCGTTGGCTTCTTTGGGGATGATGGCGTTCCAGGCGTATCAGGCCTGGCAACGCAGCCAGGCTTCGGCACCGCAACAGGCACCGCGCACCGTTGACCTGTTGTCTGGCCCGGAAATCGAAGACCACAGCCACGCCATCCTTCGTGCCTTGATCGCCGCCGCCAAGGCCGATGGCCGCATCGATGATGCCGAGAAACAAATGATCAGCACCGAAATCGGTCGCCATACCGACGATCCGCAACTGCAGCAATGGCTTGATGACGAAGTCGCCCGACCGCTGGATGCCGCCGATGTGGCGCAGTCCGCCCAGGACCCGGGCATGGCCGCCGAGATGTACCTGGCCAGCGTGATGTTGGTGGATGATCAGCAGGACGCCGAGCGCAACTATCTGGATGAATTGGCCGCTGCGTTGAAGATCGATCCAGAGTTGCAGGTGCATCTGGAGCAGCAGGCCAAGGGCGGCGCTGCCTGAGCGTTCCCCTGCGATCTTTTGATTTTCAGCGGTTTCGAACATGCCAAAGATCAAAAGATCGCAGCCTGCGACAGCTCCTACGTGTGTTCTGGTGATTTCGTCAGCAGAAACGTAACGCCGAAGCCTTCAGATATCTCCAGTATCCGAGGCAGGTCTTCAGGCACTTTGAGCTGATCCAACGCCGCAAAAAACTGACCGCCACGCGGATCGGAAACCACGCCAATGATTTTCGCGGTGGGGCTGATGTTCTTGTAAGCATGGATCGACCCAGCGGGGATGTGTACGTAACCTCCGGTCGAGACGATGGTGGATTGACCCGCGACGGTCACTTCGATCTGCCCATCGATGACGTAGAACGCTTCGTCCCAAGGGTGAAAGTGCAGCGGTGGCCCGCCACCCTGCACACCTTCCTGGATGTGCATCTCAAAGGGTTTGGTCAGATCGCCGCCGGCAAGAATAGTGATTGTCTCTCCAACAACTTTGACCGGCGCGGGCGTTTTCCCGGCTTCGATGACGTGAACCGTTCGCATGATTTGCTCTCCGAGGCATGAATCCCCCTGCGCTGAGTATATTCACTGCGCCGCGAGCAAGTGCCGTAACACCGATCCGTCTGTCCGGGCAATTTCAACGGCGATGGAATTTTCTTCCAGGCCTGTCGCTCTGCTGATGTAGAACCTGCCCACTCAGCGTTCGGCAACGAGCATCAGCCATGAACAAGAACTTGGACGATTACAACCGCATGCGCGATTTCTCGGCGACCTCGGAACCGGCCGCCGCCAAACGCTCGGGCAAAAAAACGGCGAAGGATCATGCGTTGCAATTCTGTATTCAGAAGCATGACGCCTCCCACCTGCACTATGACTTTCGCCTGGAACTCGACGGTGCGCTGAAAAGTTGGGCGGTGCCGAAAGGGCCGTCGCTGGACCCCAAGGTCAAGCGCCTGGCCATCCATGTCGAAGACCATCCGCTGGATTACGCCACGTTCGAGGGCACCATTCCCGAAGGGCATTACGGCGCCGGCGATGTGATCGTCTGGGATCGTGGGGTGTGGATTCCCCGGGACGATCCGGCCAAGGCATACACCAAGGGCCGGCTGAAATTCGAGCTGAAAGGAGAAAAGCTTGGCGGCCTGTGGAACCTCGTGCGCACGCACATGCCGGGTAAGCAGGAACAATGGTTTCTGATCAAGCATCAGGACAGCGCCGCCAGACCCGACAGCGAATACGACGTGGTCGCCGCCGAGCCGGACAGCGTGCTCAGCGACCGCGCCATCGTGGAAAAAAAGCACGGTGCTGAAAAGCCTGAACCGATAAAGAAAGCGCCGGCCAAGGTGCATAAGGAAAAGTCGGCACAACTGACGGGCGCGCGCAAAGTCAAACTGCCGGAGCTGCTCAAACCCGAACTGGCAACGCTGGTCGAATCCGCGCCGAGCGGCGAATGGAGCTATGAAATCAAGTTCGACGGCTACCGGGTCATGGCGCGCATCGACCACGACGAGGTCAAACTCTTCACCCGCAACGGTCACGACTGGACCCACAAATTGCCCGGGCAAGCCGAGGCACTGACAGCGCTGGGCCTGGAGTCGGCCTGGCTCGACGGCGAAATGGTGGTGGCCAACGAGCAGGGCGTTCCGGATTTTCAGGCATTGCAAAACGCGTTCGATTCCGGCCGAAGTGGCAGCATCGTTTATTACTTGTTCGACTTGCCCTACCTCAACGGCGTGGACCTGCGCGAAGTGCCTGTCGAGGAGCGCAGGGCGGCGCTGGCGACCGTGCTCAAGCCCAATGAGAATCCGCTCTTGCGATTCTCCGACGCCTTCGGCGAATCCCCGGAGGCGTTACTCAACAGTGCTTGCGAAATGCAGATGGAAGGGCTGATCGGCAAACGCCTGGGCTCGCCTTACGTGTCTCGGCGCACCAGTGACTGGATCAAACTCAAGTGCAAGCATCGGCAGGAATTCGTTGTGGTCGGCTTCACCGACCCCAAAGGCGCACGCAGTGCTTTTGGCGCATTGCTGCTGGGATTGCACGACCTCGACAGCGGTGAATTGCGTTATGCCGGCAAGGTTGGCACCGGGTTCAACGAGGCGACCCTCAAGCGCATTTATGAACAATTGAAACCGCTGCAGACGAAAAAGCCGTCGGTGGTCAATCCGCCCAGCGGTTTTGAAGCCAAGGGTGTGCATTGGCTCAAACCCACACTGTTGGCAGAAGTGGCCTTCGCCGAAATGACCAAGGACGGCTCGGTGCGCCACGCCGTGTTCCATGGTTTGCGTGATGACAAGCCTGCCAAAGAAATTACCGAGGAGCTGCCGAAAACCGTGAAAACATCAGCCTCGAAAACCGCCGCAGCAAAATCCACAGCGAAGAAGAAATCCGTCGCCGAGAAACCTCACGCTGTCGACCCGAAAAACGTCCAGTCAACTGTCGCGCCGTCGCAGATCGGCCTGGCCAGCGGCAAGGTGCGCATCACGCACCCGGACCGGGTGATCGACGCCAGCAGCGGCACCACCAAGATGCAACTGGCGGAGTACTACGCCAGCATTGCCGAATGGATTCTGCCGCAACTCAAAGACCGGCCGGTGGCGCTGGTGCGCGCGCCGGACGGCATCGCCGGCGAACTGTTCTTTCAGAAGAACGCCGAGCACCTGGCCATTCCGGGGATTGTTACCCTGAATAAGGAACTGACGGGCCAACCGGTGATGATCATCAACAACGCCAAAGCGCTGATCGGCGCGGTGCAGATGAGCACGGTGGAACTGCACACCTGGAACGCCACGTCAGTCGATCTGGATAAGCCCGATCGCTTTGTCCTCGACCTCGACCCGGATCCGGCGCTGCCCTGGAAAAGCATGATCGAAGCGACTCAACTAACCCTCACAGTGCTGGATGAACTGGGGCTCAAGGCGTTTCTCAAAACCAGCGGCGGCAAGGGGATTCACTTGGTGGTACCGCTGACCCGCAAACAGGGGTGGGACGAGGTCAAGGACTTCAGCCACGCGATCGTCAGCCACATGGCCAAATTACTGCCGGATCGTTTTTCTGCAGTGTCCGGGCCGAAAAACCGCGTCGGACGTATCTTCATCGACTACCTGCGCAACGGTCTGGGCGCCACCACTATTTGCGCCTACGCCGTGCGCACCCGCGAAGGGCTGCCGGTGTCGGTGCCGATCTTTCGGGAGGAGGTGGCGCAGCTCAAGGGCGGCAATCAATGGAACGTACACAACGTGCATGAGCGCCTGGCCGAAATCGGTGACGAACCCTGGGCCGAGCTGAAGAAAACCCGGCAGACAATCACTGCCGAAATGCGACGGCGGGTCGGGATGAAAAAGTAATGATACTGAACCTGTGGCGAGGGAGCTTGCTCCCGTTGGACTGCGAAGCAGTCCCCCTCTTTTTGGGGATAAGAGGGGCCGCTTCGCGGCCCAGCGGGAGCAAGCTCCCTCGCCACAGGTTACTCATCGCTTGTTCTATCTCTTAACTGACTGGCATTGGGGCAAGCCCCCTCACCACAGGCTCGCCACCTCGACGACTATTGTTTGCCGAGCGCAGCAGCCAGCAGCGGCGCCGCCTGTTCATCGGTCAATGCGGCGTGAACTTCCATGCTCATGAGGTCACTCCATTCCAGCACCCACTTCTGAATCGACACCGGATCATCGGCCTCTGCAATGCCAAAACCACTCGAGCCACCGACGGCATGCCAGCGCCCCAACATTTTGACGCCTGCGGGTGGCGCACCACCGGTCTTGAGAAAACGTTCGATTGCGCTGTTACGGTGTTGCGGACTGATTGACCAACTGACAATGAATAACATCTGCCACCTCCTGCTACGGATTGGCACCTTTATCTTCGCGCACCTGACTGGCGCCGGGGCCACGGTCACGCTTGTGTTTCCAGCTCCATCCTGGCTGGCCTGAAACCCTTTCTCCCATGAAAAGGCATAGCAGCGGCCCGCGTTTTGCGTACGACCGCTGATCCTCTTTCAGGCATTTGAAATGAACATATCGGGATAACAGTGCAAACCATCAGGCATCACGCAACAAGTCGTTGGCATTGAGCAGCTCGTAGGCAATCTCCGGGCGCTTCTCCAGCCCGCGGCGAATCGCCGCCGGAATCGACTGACGGGTTTTGCGACACAGGCCCGGCAATTCGCCGAGGGTGATGTTGATGCCGCGCATGGTCCGCACTTCATTGAAGCCCGGGACGATCTCCACGCGCAGACCCAACTGCTCATACATCCGGTGTTGCAGACGCTCCAGGTCGCTCAGGCTCTGGAGATTTTCCAGGCGTTCGATCAGGCGCTTCTCCTCCGACCGGGTCAGGCTCAGGATGCGCAAATCCGCGCCGGGGGTTTCCAGCAACGGCTCACGCTCGCAGATGCAGGCTCCGGGCGGGCAGGGTTGGCGGATCGGAAGAGAGGTCGTCATGGGGTTCAATCATAGAGCGCTATGATCGGGTTTGCCCATGGGGTTGTTGTGCCGTTGAGCGTGATGTCTATATCCCGGGCTTGCTGGCCTTGGCTGGGTTTATCGCGGATCTTGTATTTCGTACCAGGACGCTTTCGAGGATACACAGGCATGTTTCTGCTTTTTAGCCAGTAATGGCGTATCCAGCGTACCTATCGCGACCGAAATCCAATCGGGGAACGATCCTTTCGAATCAGACCAGAACAGCGAGGATCCACAGTTGGAGCAGAACTGTCGCGTAACGCCTTCGGACGACTGATAACCCTTGAGCGTCTCTGCGCTCGTCATGATTGAAACCGCTGACCTGGGGGCGCTGGCATACGTAGCGAACGCTGCTCCATGCCCCTTTCGGCATTGGCTGCAATGGCAATGGGTGACGGCTTTCAGCTCAGTTGATACCTGATACCTCACCGCGCCGCATAGGCAGCTACCTTGGTGAAACCCATCCATGTTCATCGTTCCCCGGTTTTTGATCGCGCTACTTTAGATGGGAGGGTGGGGTTTGGGGAATGGCTGCTATCGACTGTGGATTCAACCGGTTTCGGAAGCCATCCAGGTCAAAAAACTATGCAGCTGAGTCGCAAACTCTTTTGGTTTAGCGTACGGGTTCCTTGCCTGGGACAAGAAAAAAGAGATCTGCATTCTCATACACGGGTAATGCTGAACAAACAGCTCGACATGTTCTTCCAGTGTTTGCGGCCACATCAGGTCCTGTTCAGAGCGAAGTACTTGAGTTGACCGGATGAGTTTGCGCGAGGCTTCGCGTTGCAAACGTAGCGATTGCGTCGGTGTCGCCGCCTGATCGATAAGATCGACATACCGGGTCAGTACGGATTCGAAGTCACCATTTACTGCAATGGCGATATCACGCGACGGCTTGAACCGGTCGAAGCGCTTGGTCAGATCATTCCCCCATAAGCAACGACAGTGATGCTTGAGCCAATACCCCCAGCTCAATCGATTGTCAGCCGCCAATACTTCAGAACGACTACCGATATCGAAATCGATCTTGATGACTTCGGTATGCCGACTTTCCAGCGTGCGCCTTTTCGACTCCAGCATTTCCAGATCCTGCGATGCAGGAGGGCCATGCAGGACAAGGGTTAGATCTAGGTCGGAAACCCCCGGCACGGCGTCGCCTTTAGCGACGCTGCCATAAAGATAAATCCCGTCCAGTAGAGGTTCCGACCGAGTGAGCGTCATGCAAACATCCGCCAGCAAATCCTGAAACGGTGGCTGCACCTCGACATTGGGCACGGTGAGGATATAACCGTCTGCATCAATGCCACCAGGATGGAATCTTTCCATGAAACCGTCCGTGAGTTGTGTTCGGAAAGGTACTTTAACAGAGCCAATAGTGTCCGCTTCTGGCTGTACTCTACCGATCGCTTCTTCGACGAGCATTGGCGAGTCGAATGTAAACGCTGCTCAGCACTAAAGTGACTTGTGATGGTCAATTAATCCCGCAACGACCATCAGTAGTCGTACTGCTCGGAACCGACCGAATCCGCATTGGTATTTTGATCAAGGACAGTGAAAGCATGCTTGCCGCAATTTAATCAGCAACCGCCTCCACCTGGTTCCGTGAATCGGGACTCGTCGTACGTTTACCCCCTCAATCCAATTCGAAGATTTAAAGCATGCACCTACGCAAAATTGCAGTTGGGCTGTCGGCCCTTGTTTTGCTCTCGACCGGGGCAGAAGCCCGTGGTCTGCTGGATCTCCTCAAACCGCCCACCCAGCATCAGGAACAAGTATCCCGCTCGGGCTCGGTCAGCCAGAACGCGGCCCTGGGCCTCTATTCAAACAAACAGAAACAGGCATCGTTTGACGGCTGCGCAGATCTGTTCCCGGCTGCAAAACCGATCAATACGGCCACTGTGCCTGCAACCATGAAACCCCTGGCCCTGTGCTCCGACAACTTTGCGGTGCTGTACTCGCAAACCAGCAAGACGCCATTGGTAGTGGTCGAACGCCTTAATGCCGCCCAACTGCAGGATGCCAAAGGCGAGGAGCGCACCAACCAGTTCTACCCGGACCCACGCATCCCCAAGAGTGGACGGGCAGAGTTGAGCGACTACCGTAGCCAACATCCGGCCGTGGACCGTGGCCATCAACAATACCCGGTCAAAACCATACTCAACACCTAACCATGCGGCTTACGCTTGAGTATCTGTACTCAATGCGATATACGCATCACAATTCGAGGATTTTAATGAAAATGACTAAGTACCTCGCCGCTCTTGTTGCCGTATTTTCCCTCTCAGTGGGGGTTGCTGATGCGCGGGGTCTGCTGGACTTTGCGCTGCCGCACCATGCCGAGAAAAAGGAATACTACTCGAGTAGCCTGGGGGCCGACGAAGCGCTTGCACTTTATACGGCAAAGCAGCGTCAGAACTCCTTCGAGGCATGTGCTGACCAGTTTCCTGGCAATAAGCCCCTTAACCTTGCCAGCGTGCCAGTGGGCATGAAGCCGATGGCCTTGTGCTCGAACGGTTTTGCGGTCCTCTATTCCCAGACCAGTAAGACCCCGGTGGTGGTGGTGGAACGACTCTCAGCTGCACGGCTGCGGGACGCCAAGGGCGAGGAGCGCACCAACGAGTTCTTTGTTGACCCCCGCATCCCCACCAGTGGTCGCGCCGAGTTGAGTGACTACCGTAGCCAGCAACCCGCCGTGGATAGAGGGCACCTTAGCCCGGCAGCCGATTCCGCCGACCAGCATGCCATGGCACAGTCTTTCGCGCTCTCCAATATGGTGCCGCAGGACCCTTCTTCCAACAGAAAAACGTGGAATAAGGCAGAGCAGGACACCCGCAAGTACGCGCTCCGCGCTTCGGGCAATGTGTTCGTGTTCTCCGGTCCCATTTTTGATGAAGGTCACGAGACCGTAGGGAAGAACAACGTCTGGAAGCCCACACGCCTCTTCAAGCTAGTTTATGACGAAGCGACGGGGCGCGCCTGGGCTTTCGTGTTGCCTAACGCAGAATCCCCCCTGACTCGCCCCATGGATTACGCCACCTTCGTTAAGATGACTGGCATGCGGCTACTTGAGGGCCAACGCGTTACCGGCTCAATTTCATAGCAGGTCAAAGAGGATGCTGTCTCCCTGATGATTTATACGGAAAGGGTCCTGGTTCAGGACAAGATTCGTGCTTTCGCGCCCACGGTGCTTCTTATCGTGGGCGTTTCTCCGCTTGAGCAGCTGCTTGAGTTCTTCCGGGAGAAGCTAGTTTCCCTGTCCATGGAACGCACCTACGCCCAAGCGACGGGGCGGTTCATTGAATGGCTGTCCGTGCGCGCCCATGAGTTCACGGACACCCCCAAGCGCAGCCTGCTGTACACGGCGTTTCTCCATGACCTGCGGTTCGGCACGTACCAAGCGGGCGTCGATGCCTACGGGCTTAACTGGACAGCGACTTCACAGCAAAATGCCAAGCGCCTTACCCGAGCCTTGTTGGAGTTCAGTGATTGGCTGAATCAGCGCCATGGGGCCACGATGCTGAATCCGATTCATCACCAAGCCTCTCCGGCGGACCAGCTTATCTTCTGGCGCAAGTGGAACAAGCAGAAGGCGGCCTCGCTCCTCGCGCATACGAAGCGTCGTACTCGGGCGGAGGAATCTTCTCACCGGGGGCGACAAGCGCGATTGCCCCGAGACCGCAATGGCTTTTTGGCAGAAGCCAAGGCCTTCCCGGCGGAGCGTCTCGATGACTTGATATGGCAAGGGTTTATCAACCCAGGCCGGAAAGCGGATACGCGCCCCTGGGTGAAGTACAACCTACGCGACATACTGATTACGCTTCTCTGTACGTATGGAGGTTGTCGGCCTTCGGAGCCTCTGCACCTATGGGTTGATGACGTATACACCGACCCGGATGACCCCTCGATTGCGCTTGTGCTGGTCCATGAGCCCACGGATGGGCTAGTGGATTATATCAACCCGATAACCGGCAGTAAGCGCAAGACCAATCGAGCCGATTTTCTTCAGCGTTTTTGTGGCGGCAGAAAGCCCCTCACGCAGGAAACAGGCCGCCGCCATTCCGGGTGGAAAGGGTGCTTGCTGACCCATCGGGAGCGCAAGGCCTACCAGGTGTTCTGGATTGATAAGAACGCGGGCCGCTTGTTCCTGACCCTCTGGCGCATGTATATCCAGTATGTGCGCCCGGTGACGCCGCAGGTGCCCTGGGCATTTCTGACCCGAGATGGCCAACCTCTCGGCGTCGAGGGCTTCGACGACTCTTTTAAAGCCGCAGTACGCCGAATCGGCTTGCTCCCTGCCAAATGGGCCGGCACCACGAGCCACGGCCTTCGGCATCGCTACGGCCAATGGCTCAATGACCTGGGGCTCGGCGACAAAGAGGGGCAAGTGGCGATGCACCATCTGAATGCCAAGAGCCAGGAAGTCTATCGGCAGGTGGGCCTGGCCAAGGTGGTGGCTGCCATCGGAAAACTCACAGTGACAGCACTCCCTTCGTTTAAGGACACGGAATGATCTCGATTTGCCATCTCGACGACTACACCACGACGGTCAGTTCGCTAACCGGGCGCACCGTCTATGTGAACAATGATTTGAATCGATACCTAGTGAATCCGCACTGGGACCCGACTCCGCTGCCTGGCATTATCGAATCTTGGTTTGTCCGATTGTCTATCGTAGCGAGGGTTGGGCGCCGTCCGCCAGAATCTTTGCAGAATGCAGCTCGGGCACTTTCACATTGCGTTACGCGTGAATCCTTTGCGGAAGCCCTCGATAACCTGCTGGTGAGCGAGCATAAACGTCATGCCGAAATTAAGCCCGCGAAATATTCCCAGCACATCTTGGTCGAATTGCTGGTGCAGCTATGGCATGCGGGGCTCATTGCGTGGCCTGGCCGCAATCAAGAGCCGTTCAACATGCCTATCATCCATATATCAAATGCTGGATTCGGCAACGCACCCCCGGCGCATCTGACAACAATTCATTCATATTTAAGCCGCGACCTTGAAAGCAAAGACGCCAATTTTGGGGACACTGCAAAGTTTCGGTTCCTGTTGGACAACCTGCTTAGCCGGTGTGGAATCGAAGATATTGGCGACATTACTCCCGAAACCTTTCAGCTTACGGTTGAGCGCAGTCGATTGGGTAAGCTGCACTCCGTAGCGATACAGCCTGTCCTGGGCATGCTGCGTGAGCAATATCCTGATGTGGCCATCAACTGGACTCCCGACGATTTTGGCTTCTTCAAGAACAAGATGGGCCATTTGGCTCGGGACGACAACTTCAACTGGCTGCTTGCCAAAGAGCCTGAAATGGCCGATTGGGTCCGGCTGGCCATTGAGCACCTAGAAGCGAACCCGGCCAACTTCAAGAAGCGCAAGTCGTCGGTCAACAACTTCTTGAAGCATTACCACGAACATCCGGAGTTGCCTCGAAACCCCGCCGCTTATTTTGACATCCGCCGGAGGCCCACTGAGCTTTATGTGGTGCCTGGCAAGAAGGGCCGGCAAACCATGACGGTCCTTCATGAATTTCACAATGAGGTGCTGTTTAAGGTCTGTGCCCAGCCCGATGATAATGAGGTCCCTATTCTGAGGCCGGGCTTTGCGAACCCCTTGCCCAAAGGCACCTATAAGAACGTGAATCAAGGGGAGACTCATCGGGAAGCCATGCCTACGCGGCTCATTAGTCTTGCCAAGCATATCCTGACCGAAAACGACTTTGCCTGGGCGAAGGAGGCTGGACGAATCAAGGATACCTTCCGGTGGCTTAACCCGGTAACGGGGCAATACGAGACCGTATGGAGCCCGGTGCGCGCGTACACGCTTCTTATCAAGCTTCTGCTGCCGGCACGAACTTATCAGGTGCGCATGCTGGACAGTGGAGAGGGCGATACCTATCGCTACGGCAAGGATGGCCTTTGGGACACGAACCTAGGGCTTCACCATCCCAAAGCCGGTGGCGAGCCCGTAGAACGCGGGGTATTCAGAAAATACAAGCGAAAAGATGGAGCCGATGGCTCCGTCTTTTACTTCAACACGAACAAGACCGGTGATGCCGACAAGGAGGTCAAGGGCTACGTGATGCCCTGGGAGAAGCATGATGCGCTGACCCTTTTGTCTGAGTTTCGGGACTGGCAGGAAAAATACAATCCCGTGAAGGGCCCCACCCCTTGGACCGACATCCTTGAGCTCAAAAAGGTCAAGCACGTGGAGGACCTGGAGAAGATGGGCGCGAATTACTTCCTGTTCCGCGACCCTGCGAACCAAACCCGGCCCGACATGCCCGTGACCGACGTGCGTATCCGAAATCTGTGGCTCAAGCTGATGGACGAGATGGAACGCCGGCTGGCCGATGCCGGGGATACTTTGAGCAACGGGGACCCCATTCGCTTGGTGCTGACCCGGGATAAGAAAACGGGCCAACCCTCCACAGCCACCTTTGACCTCCATAGCCTTCGGGTCTCCCTTATTACGGCCATGTACGAGGAGGGCGTGCCGCCCGAGTACCTGATGAAGATTGTGGGACATGCGACGGTGCTCATGACCCTCTACTACACCAAGCTCCACGTGGAAACTTTGACGCTTCGCATGGACGAGGCGCTCCTGGAGCGGCAACGCAAATCCCAAGCTGAAATGGCGGGATTCATCAAGTGTGCAAGCCGTCAGGAACTGGAGCAGGCGGTGGCCTACCGGCATCCCTCCGCCCTCGATGCGGCAAGCGGCGGCACAGGGGTAGGCCTATTGGTGATGGACCATGGCATTTGCCCTGTCGCGGCCAAGCGCTGCCACGAAGGCTTGGTGGTCCAAGACCTCACCAGTAATGTCACCCGCTTTCAGGCGGTGCCCGGCGGTGCATCTAATTGTGCACGGTGCCGGTTTTTCATGACAGGCCCGGCCTTCCTATTTGGACTGGAGGCCCACGTCAATGACTTGTCGTATCGGCTGAAGAAGGCATCGCTCACCTTCGAAAAAGCCCAGGAACGGTTTGATTCCTTGTCGGATGCTCACGCTGACGCCTTGAGTGGAGGCGCCCCCTTCCATAAACAACGCGAGCTGGAGATTGCAGAGACCGCCTTTGAGTCCTCTACGGCTGAGGTGGACGAAATCGCCTTAAGCCTACAAGCCGCGTATGCGCTTACCGAGCAGTGCATCCGCATTGCAGCCCAAGACAAGGGTGATGGTTTGGCCCTGGTCGTGGCGGGTGGCACTGGTCAGCTTGAAGCGGTCTTGTCGGAAGGCCATGAGTTCGAGCAGCTGAATCGAATCTGCGTTAATGCCACCCTTTACGACGGGCTGAACATCAATTGGCGGCAACCCAACCTGGAGCGCGCTCGCCTGTTTGACCGAATGCTGCGAAATTCTGGCCATGAGCCCCGGTTTTCCTTGCTGGATGACGAAGACGCCTTGCACGTGGCCAATGCCATGGGGCAATTCCTCTATGCTCGGCTGGAGGCCAACACAGTGCATGCCTTGGTAGATGGGCGAACGACTTTGAGCGCCGTGGGGCTGGACAAGGCTTTCGCTACCCAATTGGACTTCATGAAGCCCAAGACCTTCGGCTTTGCGCAATCGGCAAATTTGTTGGAGCAAGTATGATGAGCAACGGCCTCCCCCTCACTGCCCCGGATATTCTGAAGGACGCGCGACAGCTATATCAGGCCCACCGGGCTGCCGCCAGCAAGTCCTCGAAGGTTGAGAACCTTGATAAAGTCTGGGAGACGCTGAACGCGATACGGGACGATGGCGACCGCGACTATTCGCTGGCCGAAGTGGGTCGGCGCCTGGAGTCCATCGGCGGGCCCAAGACCCAAAGCCTGCGCAATACCCAAGGCGCGTACTACCGGGAAATCATCACGGCCTTCGCCAGTGCCGTCAGCGGCTCCACCCGATATGTGGCCAAGAGCAAGTCAAACGTCGAACAGGCTCTGGAGCTGATAACCGACCCCAGCATCCGAGCAACCCTGCGGGTCGCACTGGAAGAGGCCAAGCGGCTCAAGGTGACCAACGACAACCTTCACGCGGCCTTTAAGGGGCTTCAGGTCGGAGCTTCTATTACGCCGACATCGCCCGAGGCCCCCGCTGCCTTACCCGCTCCGGTCGCGGCATCTCCCGAATTGTCGCCCCGCCTGCGAAATGCGCTTAGCAAAGGTATTGACCCTTCCCGCTTGGCGCAACAAGGCCTCAGCATCACGGATGATGGTGGTATTCAAAATGAACATGGAGACAAGGTGTTCCCGCCTGCCTTTGTGCTTGCCATTCAAACAATTCTGCAAAACTAGGTGCGTAATTGCACTGACTTGACCACTCATTTGCATTGCCACTGACAAGCCAATTGCATCCGTGCTGACCAACCGTTTGCATTCGACTTGATCAGCACACACCGTACTGACGACGGGCAGAGAACTGCGGATCTCTGCCCGTCGTGGAGGGCAGATGTCGACCCATAGCAGCCGGAGAGCAACGGAAGAGTTCGGCCAGAAGCAGCAGGCAACGCTCACACGAGGCGTGTCTTAGCCGCGAGAACCGACCAAGCCTTGACCTCGTGAAGCGACACATCGGCCTCAATACTCGCTTTCCCGGAGTTCCCGCTCTACCTCCTGTTCAATGAAGTGTTCAAGCTGTTCACGATGTTCCTTTAGCCACATGCGGACGTTGTCGTTGGTTTCGATGTCGAAGTGGGCGTCCAGAGCTGCGAGCTTTTGGCGGTAATGATCGCTAGCTGGCCCGCTCCAGGCCCCAGTGAAATTGTTGGCGTGTAAGCCACGCCGAACCTGCTCAATTGCACCGTAACGCTCAAGAATTTTTCGCGCGAAGTTGGCCGGCTCATCCGGTCTAGCGATGATCGGTGGGCAACGCTCGGCAAGAAGCCCTGCGCGATGTATGGCGTCGACATCCACCCATTCAAAGACTAAGGACTCCGGTATGGCCTCAAGGGCTGACCCGTCGGCCTCACTTATCGATAGGCCACCTCGAAGCCAGCTCAACAGATGCCAAGTCCCTACATCTTTTCGTTGCATTTCTAGCCGCAGCGCAATTGCTCTCCAGATGATGGAGGGCTTTGCCTGCGCTGCCCTAGACAGGAACTTCCACGAATCTGGGCGGTAGCCATCGGTAATGCTGTTGACATTAGCGAAATTAGCAATGCAGCTCACCGCTAGCCTCGCCCCGGCATCGGGATTGAAGTCAAGCAGTCGGTTCGCGAGCTCCTTCCAGCGGAACTGCAGCATGGTGTTCGAATGCTCCCTCGGCGCCCCTTCAACGAACACTGCCGAACTCAACACTCGCTCGATGCGGGTCGAAAGGGCGCTGAATTCGTTGGCGTGACCTCGCAGCCGTGAATCAAGAAAATCCAGCGCTGCATCGAGCGCATTCGGGTCATCGCTCTCCAGTAGCAGATCGACAATGCTTTCAAATACATCTCGTGGCAGTTGGTTGACGATACCGCCATAGACGAATAAGCGAAAAGCCGTCGGGTCGATATCGCCTTGTTGCCCCATTGCCAGGAGGAACCTAGCTATGCGGTCGCTCATCCCCGAGCGCCAGATGAGACCAAGCGCGGAACTGCGAAGCTCAGCGTTCTCAAACAGCTTTTCGACGGTGTGTTCCCACCAGTCAATGTTCTTGACGTGACATGCGGAGAGATAGCCACCAATGAAGAAGTCGGATCGCTGTTCGCCAGCTTTGATCCATGCCGAAACAATGGAGGGCCATAATTGAAGGTCATCGGTTTGACCGAGAAGCTGCCCAAATTGGAATCCGTTCTTTGCCTTGTCCGTGATAAGCCATGCCAGCTCGGGAACCAACAACTCCGGGTTTGCTACAACGTCGGCGGCAAGCTGCATCAGCTCCGCCCCCGCTGCATCAGAGTACTCGCCCTCAGAGTCGAAGTTGTCTTCGATCAGCTTCATACCTGCATGGCGGTGAAGTTTGTTCGAGAAAGAAGACTCAGTAAGGTCAGCCCGGATAGCGTGGAGTTCAGATCTAACCGCTTCAGACAAAGCTTTGCCTTCGTAGTGAAGGGTGGCCACGATGGTCTCGATGCAATGCTCGCGCAAGCCTGGTATCACTGCGGCTCGGCGCAGAAAGACCAGGATCGTTTCGGTCAGCGGGACGATCAAGATAAGGCTTCTGACGTGGTTCAAGATCGCCGTCGCTGCCCCAGTTGCTTCTGCAGCTGGCAGGTAGTCGACAGCTTCTTCCAGTAGCCTCACATGGGCAGCATACGCGTCGTATAGCTCGCCGTAGGTCTCCGGCGTCCATCGGTCGGGCAGACGCCTCAATCCGATCACTTCCTCGATGCAAATCCGACTCATGAATGGGTCAAGGCTTTTGCCCAAGGCCTGAACGGCAATATCCCTTCGGAACGGCACCTCGCTGTGCAGCAACTTGCGCAAGTAGTCGATCTTGTCGACGGGCGACAGTTCAGAAGCGGCAACAGTGCCATGTCCAAGGCTAAACAGTGAGATGAACACGCCGGTCGAGTTGTTAGACCAACTCTCGTTTTCGGACTCGGCCAGCAGCAGCAAGCATTCCGCGGCTTCAAAGAACGTTTCAGCGGGGATTGTAAGTTGCTCGAGCCGGTGGACGGCGGTGCGTCGCGCATCTCCGATGAACTTACGGCGACTCTCAACTGTTTCAGAACCCAAGGCAGCAGCAAAACGGCGCAGGGCTACCTTGGGTTTAGCCTGCGCTATCGCGAAAAAAAGACTGGCGCCACTGGCGGTTTTGTAGCCCGAAAGAGACTTAAATATTCCGTCCTCTCCCATCAGACGATCCGCCCATGCTGTCGCTGCCTTTGACTCCCTGGCGAACTCAAGCATTGCATCGAAATGCTGCTGCATACGGACCTCGAGTCCCTCTCGCAGTTGCTGGACATCTACCATGTGGGCGTACTGCTCAAACCAACTCTTCCACATGGCAACGTGGAGGAGTTTCGGAGATATCAGCAGCGTTCGTGGCCCCTGTAGCACCCGTCGTTTTCGCAGCGCGAAGACAGAGAGTGACAGCCTGTGCTGAGAAAAACTCGGGTCTATATACTTCAACGAGGCCAACACCGCAGCCTGTACCGCCGGCCCTTCTGCAGTATCCCATGCAACCTGCCGGAACAGCGCCAGCGTCCGGATCACTGCCAGCTTGTCTTGGCCCTCAGATGAATCGATGTTGTGGGGCGCACACACAATACGGTCCCATAGTCGATCCAGGTGAGCCAGTTGCTGAGCTGGATGCTGGTCAGGGTTGTTCTGAATATATTGGCCAAGCCGGTGAGCCGCCCGAGGCGAACCCTCGCACAAGCTTGCTAACCAGCTTGCGCTGTCCAGAGGAATTCCATAGCCCTGGAAAATATCTGCGACCACAGGTTGTTCGAGTCGCGGCACATCGATGACCTGCGTGTTCACATGAGCACTGGCAGGCTCGGCCACATTGTCTGCTGTTACGAGTAGCATCTTGATCGCCAGCTTCTTGAATAACGCCGTCAACCCTTCTGCAGTTTCTAGGTCGCATTCATCTGCGACCAAGATGATGGTGGTATTCCGTGCCATCTGCCGTAATGCCATCATCGGCCCGCTATCCAGGGCCCCCTCGGGATCCCGGCAGTACAGGACACAGCCACTGAGTTGCGAAGCACTGAGCGCACGATACATAAGGTGTGTCTTTCCGGCTCCTGCGTCTCCCAGCACACGCACGTGCTCGAATCCATTAACACTGTCGGCAGCTCGCTTTATTTGCTCAGCCGCTCTGTCAAGTTCCTCCGTCGGCTGGTAAACGTTGATCTCGAGGTCGCAGGAGTCAGCCATGAACGACAGGTCATGGAAGACGGCGTCGTCGAAGCCCTGAACGCTGTTCAGTCGCATTGCAATACCGGGTGCCAGTACTTTGATCGCCGAGCATAGCTGGTTCGCCCGGATAATCCGCACTGCGACATGCGCGAACGACGGATCAATTGCCGTCATGAACTCGCTGACTTGAGTCGCCCCGTGATCATCTGCGGCGCCGACCAGATCGGAGCCGAAAAGCACCACGATAAAGGTCCCGCCGTTCTCGAAACAGCTAAGCACTCGTGGCTGGAGTTCCTCCTTTGTACGCTGGTGGTCGCCTTTGGCGAACTTAGGCTGGACGAGCAGCGATCGAATATCAGAGGGCGTCGATGCAGAGAAGCTTCCAGTCTTGATTTGGTAGCGGGTCTGACCTTCGGAAATTAGGCCTGCTGGTAGCAAAGCTCCGGACAGGCCAGCGACGGCGACTTCGGCGTCGATTCCGCCATCGGCAACGTTGATTGCTGCCGGTACATCGACGCCGGTGATGGGAATGCCGGCCTTGTTGGCCTCGATTACAAGAAGTTGTCGGAACAGTTCGACGGCTTGGCCAGCCTCGATCTGGATCAGGTCATCAGTCCTGACGTCAAACGGTCCTAGTGTGTCGGTCGGTAGAGCCATCGCTGATCCTCAGGTGAGGCATAAAGTATCCCACATGGCCTTGTACGCTGCACCCGGGGCATTTGATTCCGAAACGGCCCCTAGGTCTTCTCCTCGTCGGAGATTTGTAGCTCGTTCTCCGCTGGTCATTTCGTAGGCGTCACTTTCATGCCTTTGCGCATACGAATGTAATGCTCTGTCACGCCCACAGTAGTGTTTCCAACTGATTGCAGTCACGTACATAGACCGGTGGAGGCCTTGAAATTAGTGGAGCGGTGAAGGGAATCAAACCCTCGTTATCAGCTTGGGAAGCTTCTAGTGAGAGGAAGCATGGTGCGAGTTTGATAGGCCGCTAACGACCGATTCTGTTGAAAAAGTCGGCCATGGTTTCTACGGCAGAAAAATACGCGATTGAGATTGAAATCTATATTTTGAGCAGAGGATTCCGGGCTCAGATTTCGCGTAGCGGCGCGCAAAAAGGCGTTTTCAGCGGTCAGTATGCGGGCAGTCTGGAAGGACCGACTTTTTCAACAGAATCGACCCATAGCTGTCGTTCACCAGCGGAAAACTGCTCCGCAACGGACTGTCGAAAATAGCTCGGCGGAGAAATCAAAAACCTTCATCAGATTGTCGAGGTTTCAAGCGTATCGGCTTCATTGAACAGTTCGCGCATCACCACCACGAACGCTTCAGCCGGGCGGGATGGGTTCTGGGTTTGCGACGAGGCGATCACGACTCGTTGCGGTGGGATGCTAGCGTCAAATGGGCGACACACGATGGGTCGCCCGTCGTAGCTCAAGTCTCCAGCGGGTCGAGTGACGAGAATCGACACTCCGTGCCCATGTGCCACGAGTGAGCGCACCATTTCCACCGAGCGCAACTCCATAATGACATTGGGCTCTACACCGCCCGAGCGGAACAGTGACAGGAAATAGTCGCGACTGTGAGGTAGGTCTAGAAGGATAAAGGGCTCGGTTTGCAAATCCTGAATACACAAGCTGGCTTTTGCTGCCAGATGATGCCCTTCGGGCAGCAGCACATAAGGTGATTGCAGTCCCACCGCCTGTAGCTTGACCTTACGAGCCAGGTTCATGTCATAGATCAGCGCTAAATCAAGGGTGCCGCGCTCCACCCGTTCAATCAGTTCCTCGGTGTCACCTTCGACAATGGCGACTCGTACCTCAGGAAAGCGCTGCTTGAAGCGCTCGACCATGGTGGGGACATGTCGCGCGCCCAACGTTGCAAAGCAACCCACCGAAAGGTCCCCCACCACGCTATCAGTCTCCTTGGCAGAGAGCTGCGCGGCACTTTGCAGTAGCTGCCTTGCTTGCTGGTAACGGCGGGTTCCGGCGGAGCTGAGTTCGATCCCTTTGCCTGGAATCCTCACGAACAAGCGCTCATCCCATAAGGCTTCCAACTCCGCAATCGCGTTTGATATCGAGGGTTGGGACACACTCAGCGACTTCGCCGCATTGACGGTACTTCGACATTGGGCCGCTGCTACAAAATATTCGATTTGCCGAAGGCTGAAGTGAATCATTATTTTTAATTCGCTGTATCAACAGTGCATATTTTTAATTATATACCCCGCCGCTTAACCTCAGTCCATCCACAGCCTGTGTCCTTCCAAAAAACGCGCTGATCTGGCGCAGATGCTGCACTAACAATATCGAGGATTCGCCCATGGCTCGTTCAACTGCGCCTGTTGCACCGAGGTCGGTAATTGAAACCCGCTCCATCGATTACATACCGGAAAACGAGCGCCATGGCAGCGCATTCGGTCAGTTCACACTGTGGCTGGGTGTGAACCTGAACATCACGGCCATCGTCACCGGGGCTTTGGCGGTGGTGCTGGGAGGCGATGTATTCTGGTCGTTGATTGGCCTTCTGATAGGCCAAGTACTTGGCAGCATCGTCATGGGCCTGCAAGCCGCCCAGGGGCCGGCGATTGGCCTGCCACAGATGATCCGCAGTCGCGTGCAGTTCGGTGTCTATGGTGCGGTCATTCCGCTTGTACTGGTGAGTTTGTTGTACGTGGGGTTCTCGGCGGGCGGCACGTTGCTGGCCGGTCAATCCGTGGCGAAAGTGCTATCGATCGCGGACTGGCAGGGCATCATTCTGTTCGGCCTGGTAACCCTGTTGTTGGCGACCCTTGGGTATCGCACCATCCACTCCATCGCCAAAGTAGCCAGCGTGGTGGGTGTCGTTGCCTTTATCTACATGTTCGGTGCGTTGCTGGCCCGGCACGATATCCATGCGCTGCTCGACAATCGTCACTTCGTCACTGCCAACTTCGTGTTTTCGATCTCGTTGGCAGCCGCCTGGCAGATTTCGTATGGGCCATACGTAGCGGACTACTCCCGATATTTGCCCAGTCAGACGTCCAAGTTGAAGATCTTTCTGGCTGCATCGCTGGGCACAGTACTGGGATCACAGGCCGCCATGACCTTCGGTGTGTTTGCCGCAGCCCTCGCCGGAACCGCCTTCTCGGGCCATGAGGTAGAGTTTGTCGTCAGCCTGGGCTCGACGGGTGTGTTGGCCACGATCCTGTATCTGGTGGTCGGCTTCGGCAAGATCACCATGATGACCCTCAACGCTTACAGCAGCTACATGTCCAGCGCGACCATTGTCAGCGCGTTCTGCGGCGTCAGCAGAGTGTCTCTGGCCCATCGCTTCATCTATGTGCTGGGAATGGTGTCCGTTGCAGTGCTGATTGCCCTGGCCGGTTCCCACAGCTTTATCAGTGCGTTTTCTTCCTTCCTCATTTTTCTCCTGGCGTTCATCACCCCCTGGAGCGCGATCAGCCTGGCCGACGTGTTCTTCGTCAACGGCACGCGCTATGACCTGGCAGCTCTCAATGATCCCGCTGGCCGCTATGGCCGTTGGAACTGGCCGGTTATTGCCACCTACTGCTGTGGGGTACTGATGGAGTTGCCGTTCATTTCCAGCGGTTTCTACACCGGACCGGTCGCCCGTGCGCTGAACTATGCAGATGTTTCCTGGGTGGTCGGCCTGCTGGGTACCGGAATGCTTTATTGCCTGGTCAGTCGGCGAATGGCCGCCAGGGTGCCACCGTCCCTGACGCCTGCTCTCGACAGCAAAGCCTAACTGGATTGCCAATCCAATCAGCCTTCACTCCACTCTCAGGTAGTCTTTTCATGACATCGGATAAATCCCGCTTCGCACGCGAAAACTTGCCCGGCGACCCATACGCAATGCTGTTGCACTGCGCGAACCGCTGGCCGGACAAGGAGGCGCTCGTATTTGACTCCACACCTCAGCGGCTGACCTTCAGCCAATGGTTGCTTGCTTCCCAGACACTGGCCTGTGCCTTGCGGCGGCGCGGGATTCAACCCGGCAGCTCGGTGGCATTGTGGGCGGAAAACAGAATCGAATGGCCAATCGCGCAGGTCGCCATCGCTGCCATTGGTGCGGTGTTGGTGCCGGTTAATACGCACTTTCGCGAGGACGACCTCCTGCATGTGCTGGACCACAGTCAGTCGGTGGCGATCTTGCTTTCCGCGCGCTTTCGCTCCAGTGACTATCTGTCCATGACACTGGACACTCGTAACCGGTTACCCCTTCTGCGCGACGTGATTTGTTTCGACGGACCTGGGCTTCACGCTGAGAATTGCTGGAGTTACGCAGCACTGATGAGCGAAGGACCGCAGCTGCCATTTCAGGCGTGGCCCTGGTCGCCTCGCGAGCTGGCCAGCATCCAGTACACCTCCGGCACCACAGGGCGGCCAAAGGGCGCTGAACTGTGCTTCGAAGGCATGTTGATGAATGCACGAGGAACCGTCGCGCGTCTGGCGGTTACCGCCGAGGATCGCTGGACTTCCATCATTCCGCTATTCCACTGCGCGGGCTGCATTATGAATGTGCTCTCAGCGCTGGCCGCAGGGGCTACGTATGTGGGGGTCAGTGCCTTCGAAGCCGAGCGAATGTTGCACCTCGTGGAGGCCGAGCGCTGTACGCTGCTGACGGGCGTTCCCACCTCTTATCTGGCCATGCTGGAGCACCCGCGACGAACACAGTACGACCTTGGCTCGTTGCGGGCGGGCACTTGCGGTGGCGCCGATTGCGACCCGGCTTTGCTCGAACGCTGCGCGTCTGCGTTCCCGATTCCAGGCCTGGTGCAGGTGTACGGCCAGACTGAAGCCAGCACCCTTATCGCTTTGGACAGTTGCGAGAGTGCGCAGCGATTCACCACCGCCGGCATGCCATTGCCAGGCATGCAGGTGCGCGTGTGTGATCCGGACAACGGCCAGGTGCTGGCCTGCGGTGAGACCGGGCAGGTTCAGGTGCGCGGGCCCATGGTGATGCTCGGTTATCATCGTGACCCGCTGGAGACTACTCGTTGTATCGACCTCGATGGCTGGATGCAGACGGGGGATCTCGGACGCGTTACCGCCGATGGCCGAGTGGAACTTGTGGGAGGACGGTTACGCGACATGATCATCCGCGGTGGCGAGAACATCTACCCGGTGGAGGTGGAGAACCTGCTACGCGGCCACCCGGCGATCACCGAAATCGCTGTATTTGCCATGCCGGATCCTTTCTACGGCGAAGTGGTCGCCGCGGCGGTCGAGTTGGGTGGGGCGCTCTCCGCTGCGCAGGTGAAGCAAGCGTGTGCCGGAAAAATCGCTGGGTTCAAGCATCCATCCAGGGTGTTCAAGGTCAGCCAATGGCCCATGACGTCCAGTGGAAAAATACTCAAGCGCGAGCTGAAAGCCCAAGCCATGGCGATGCAGTTGGAGGAATTGCCATGAGCACACCGATCATCGGCCACCGGCATCACTGCGCATTCGTACCAGGGCTTCAACAGACGGCTGCCGCCATCGGTAATGCCGGGGTGCAGGTGGTATCTACGCCGGCACTTATTGCTCTGCTGGAGGAAACGGCGGGCAGTGGCGTTCAGGCTTTCTGCGTTCCGGGATGGGGGACGGTTGGCACTAAAGTGGATATTGCGCATTTGAGCCCGGCCTGGCCGGGCATTGAGGTCCAGTGCGAAGCCGTGTTGGAGTCGACCAAGGGCCGCACGTTGAGTTTCGCGGTGAGCGCGAGCCAACAAGGGCGGTTAGTGATGCGCGGCCATCACGAACGAGTGAGGGTCGACCTCAGCCGCTTCTCCATACCGCAACCGATCAGCGCGGGCGAGCCAATTGAGTTTTTTTTCGATTTTCACAGTCCATGGTGCTACCTGGCTATGCCGCGCTTGCGAGAAATCGCCGCTGCCCATGGTCGAGCGATTCATTGGCGGCCTATGCACTTGGCCAACCTGATCGATCACATCGGGGGGCGGCGACCACTGGAAGCATCGCCAGCATTTGTGCGGTGGTTTCAGCAGGATTTGCAGGATTGGGCTCGACTGAGACGCTTGACGCTAAGCTACCACCCTCAGTTTCCATTGCGGCCTTCCCGAGCTTTGCGTTGCAGCTTGTATGCAATCGAGAAGGGAAAGGGCGTGGAGTTCATCTTCAACGTGATGCGAGCTTACTGGAGTGAAAACCGGGATATCAGCGACCTGGAGATCCTCGGCGATCTGGCGATTGCAGCAGGCCTGGACCGAAGTGCAACTATTCAAGCTGCTTCCGATGAGCGATTCAAACTGGCACTGGAGGCTAACAACGATCAAGCGGTGCAGGTAGGCGTTTTCGGTGCTCCGACCTTCATCGCCGATTCGAAGCTGTTCTGGGGCAATGATCGGCTGGAAATGATGGGAGATTATCTAGCCCAGAGTAACGGTCAGAACAATTAGTCCCTGGCGATGGAGGAGCGTTGAATCAGGCTTAAAGAGTGAGAAGGTTTCTGTATTGCTTCATTTGACGAACCGCTCCTCAATTCATACCCGGGAGCAAGTCGACTGACTGCTTATGGCCGGTTGTTGCCCGTCGCCACCGGCAGCAAGCGAGAGCTCTCTGCCGATCATAGTTACTAAGTGTGCTGGTCAAATCTGATGCAATCGGTGGTCAGATCGAATGCAAACTCCTGGTCAAGTGCAATGCAAACGAGTGGTCAGCGCCGATGCAATCAGGTGTTCAGTGGAGTGCAATTTCGCAGCTAGGCTCATGAATAGGTAGAACAACAGCAAACATTGAGTATGAACTCCTGCCGGGTATTTCATCAATCCCCGGCAGCCGATGCACCGAACCCCAATGCAATGGCCCAATCGTTTGCGCTGTCGAACATGGTGCCGCAAGACCCAACCAACAACCGGAAGATCTGGAGTAAGGTCGAGTCCGATGTCAGGAAATTTGCCAAGCGAGCCGACGGTAATGTTTTTGTCTTTACCGGCCCGCTCTTTGACTCAGGCCACACCACCATCGGCGACAACAAGGTCTGGGTGCCGACTCGCCTGTTCAAACTGGTTTACGACGCATCGTCCAAGCGTGCCTGGGCCTACGTACTGCCCAACGCTGAAACTCGCATCGAGAGACCGATGGACTATGACGCTTTCGTGAAAAGTACCGGGCTCAAACTGCTTGGAAATCTACCGGTCACAGGTTCCGTAGGGCGCTCTTGATGGCTTGATGAATTGCACCCCAAAGGCTGGATGCAGCCGATGGGGTGTTTCATTCTGGCCCAATATTTTAAGCTGATATCATTCAAGAGCTTACAAACCGAGTAGAAAAATATGAATCGTCGTAAAAAAATAAAGCAGTTATTAAAGGCTCACGCCAAAAAGGCGAGTGCCAAATTGGCACCGCCAAGCAAGTCCAAATACATTAGTAAAGCTGACCGATTGAAGCTGGATGCTGAATCCAGTCAGGACTCAATCATTTCTTCTGAGAGCTGATCTATGTAGCTTGAGCTCCACCGGAATATACAAATTTGATTGGGCGATTCATTCCGATAGTACGTACCGCGAGGACGCGGCGTAACAATTCATTCAAGCCGTAGCCGCTTCGCGGCTCTGAATTGAACCAGATTCTCTGGGTACATTTGATTAGCCGCTTTTGGCCGTTATCCAGCTGATACAAAAACCAGTTATTCCCTGGCAACGCAACCGGCCCGATGCGCTCGGCTATCGGTCCAGCAGAGGTGCCAGCAATGCACACATGCTGCGCCAGTGCGAACCCTCCCAGTAAACCCGTTGGCAGGCGTCGCAGTGCAGGAAGTGCGAATAGAGGACGCCAACGCGTGGCGGCACCTGCTGTCGGGCCTGTTCCGGGCTGATCTCGTGCAGCGGCAGGTTGCAATGAAGGCACAGGCTGAATGGCCGCGCGCTACGCGCCAAGTCGAGGCGCTCGTACAATTCGCGCAGCTGCAGCGACGGTTTCAGGGCATGCACGTAACAGCCGTGGCTGATGATCCGCCGCTTGAGCAGTTCGCGATCGCGAGTTAGCACGATGCGTCCTTGCTGCGCTGCGATCTCGGCGATCTCGCTATCCTCGAAGCCATTGTCGTAGAGGGTGTCGAATCCGCTCATGCGCAGCAGATTGGCCAGCCCGCCAAGGTGCGCATCAGCGACGAAGCGCAGCACCCGTAAAGGTTGCGCACGAACCTTTAGCAGCGGGCTGATGTCCAGCGCTTCGAACTTGGGATACACCGCCAGCCGGTCATCGTCGAAGATCACCCGCTCGAAGCCCACCGACTCGCCGTTGAGCAGCACCAGCTCGACCTCGGTGTGCGGAATCCCGAGCGCCTCGATCATGTGCTTGACCGTCGCCCCTCGCGCGCACTCGCAGGTGAAGGACTGCCGCCGCCGTCCGGCCGGCAGGAAATCGTTGAGCTCCTCGTAGAAGCGGAAGGTTGCACTGGTCATGCTGAACAGTATGGCAGGGGCTGAAGGATGAGCGAGTCTGGTTCGGGCATCTGCGGCGGGGGCCAAACTACGATCGCAATCAAGTTGAAATTGACTATGCCATTGAGTCCTGGTTTCGCAGGTGGGCAGAGTATCGCCCGTGTTGCAGGCGGATTGATCCCGTGGCTTCGCACTAGCGACGATAGTAGCGGCGATTGTCCTCGTAGCGGTGCCGCATGACCCGATCCTGGTGGCGCTCCCAATCACGATGGCGTTCCGCTTCTCGGCGGGCTTGCTCTCTACGCCAGTTTTCTCTACGCCAGTCGTCTCGGCGCCAATCGTCTCTACGATCGTGCCAACGGCCGTCATGCCAGTATCGGTCGTCATGAGCAAGCAACGGCCCTGGCTGTTTGCCGGCCATACTGGCCAAGGTCGGCCAAGGGTTGCCGGCGGGCTGGACAGGAGCCTGAACGGCTGTGACTTCAGTTGCGAAAACAGGTGTTGAGGTCTTCATCTGTGTTGCTGATGCCGAGCCCGTTGCCGCGAACGCGAACAGGGCGAAGAGCACCATCCGTGGGTCATGAAATTTCATGAGCGAAGACAACCTCTGATTGACAATTGGACGTGTGGCCATCTGGCTGCGGGGTGCGCGGGTTCGCGCTAACCGAGCGGATGTGCCTTTCCACATAGACAGATAAATAGGGAAAAGTTCTAGGGAGCTGCTGTTTAAATAGCCAGCGGCCCTTGCTATCTCGATGTCCGATTCTGGCCGTTAGCAGCCTGTCGCGAGGGACCGCAATCGACACGAAGCAATCTTCGGGCATCACATACAGCTCGGCAGGACCTGGTGCAACAGCATAGTGTGAGTTTGTTGAAGAGCATCATCGGTCGCCAGTGTTAGAGTTCGACGGCCTCAGACCTTGGACTGCTTTTCAAATTATGGAGATCTGTAGATGGCCGAAGAGATTTTGAAGTCGAAGCTGGTCAATTTTCTGGTGGCCGACGCTCAGGTGAACTACGACGGCGTCAGTGAACTGTACGACGTAGCCGGGAGTGGCGTTGTGGAAGCGTTGGCCGACGTACTTGAGGGCTTCAAGGAAGCATACGGAGGTCTGTGGGTTGGCGGGAAAATGCTGGTTACCCAAACCGCGGTGCACTTGAGCGCCAATGCCATGAACCGCCTCGTTCAGGAGGGGACCCTGGATATTGAAGTCCCACTGGCATTGGTTCGAAAGGTCAGCATTGAAGGTGGATTTGTGACGAAGATCGTCCGTCTGGATACCGACGCTGGCAGCGTTAAATTTCGGTGTTTTGGTGCGAAGGACGTCGCCTCGCTGATAGAGAAAATGACCCTCTCGCCGGCCCGGTAGAGGGCGGTCGATTATCCCTCGGGGGAAATCCGTCCCCCTTTACCACGGCATCAAACCGAAGGTTTCGGCAGAGCGGAGCCCATGTGTGCTCCGAATGGAATTGCGCGCAAAGGTGCAGTACCTTGTATTTGTAGCACTCTCGTATCGCAGTCCTGTCCAGGTTGAGAGGTGGCCTTCATGAACAACATCATCTACATCGTTGGGGTCGTTGTGATCGTCGTGGTTATTCTGTCGTTCCTCGGGTTCGCATAGCTTCGAAGACCCACTGAACGATTGCCAGGCGTCGAAAGCAGTCAAGCTTTGACCCAGCGTTGACGGCTCCAACTACTCAATGTATCGACGGCGAGTACCAGTAACAGCATGGCCAGAATAACCGTGCTGGCTTGAGCTTCCTGAAACAGGCTGAGGCTGACATAGAGCATTTGCCCCAAACCACCTGCGCCGACGAAGCCGAGCACACTGGCCATGCGGATATTGTTTTCCCAGCGATACAGGATGTAGGCCAGTAGCTGTGGCAACAGGTTGGGCAGTGTGCCGTAACAGAAAGCCGATACGGCGTTGCCACCCTGCAGGCGGATGGCTTCGGCGGGTTCCGGTGGGGTGTTTTCCAGCGCTTCGGCGAACAGCCGGCCAAGCACGCCGGTGGTGTGCAGGGCTAATGCCAGGGTGCCAGCATTGGGGCCGAGACCGGCGGCAAGGACCATCAGCGCAGCCCACACCAATTCCGGAACCGCGCGCAAGGCGTTGAGTATCAGGCGTGACGCGCTCTGCCATGGCCAGCCGAAGCGCCCGGCCGCAGGCAATGCCAATAACAGACCGAATACCGCCGCGAGCAGGGTGCCCAAGGCAGACATGGCAATGGTTTCCAGGGCGCCATGGCCGATGGCTTGCAGATGGCCGAAGCTCAGGTCCGGGCTGAGAAAACGCTGCGCATAAGCGCCCATCTGCTTCAGATTGCCGGTGCCGCCCAGCTCGCCGAGGTCAATGCCCAGGTAGCTGAACGAGGCGACCACCGCTGCGCCGATGCAGAGCAGCAGTACCAGATTGATCAGACGATTCATGCCAGCCTCCAGCGCAACAGGCGGCTGAGTTGATCGGCGAGCAACACCAGTACGAGGAACGTCAGTAGCAAACTGGCCACTTCACCGCCGGCGAACATGCGTAACGACAAATCCATTTGCTGGCCCAGGCCGCCGGCACCGACGAAGCCCATCACCACCGAGGCGCGGATTGCGCATTCCCAGCGGTACACCGTGTACGACAGCAGCTCCGCGGCGACATTGGGCAGGATCCCGTAGCAAAAGGATGCGAGCCGACCGCTGCCCGATTGCAGTAGCGCGTGGGCCGGACGCTGGTCGACCGACTCGAAAATCTCCGCGTAAACCTTGCCCAACATGCCGCTGTAGGTAATGGCAATGGCCAGCACCCCGGCCGTCGGGCCGAGGCCGACGGCGCGCACGAACAACAGGGCCCAGACGATTTCCGGCACGCTGCGCAGGAAGATCAGTAAACCGCGTATGGGCCAACGCAGCAGTTGGCCCCAATAACTCGGATGGCCGGCGCGGGAGGCAGCAGACAGAGACAGAGCACGGCTGGCCAACAGGCTGGCAGGGACTGCCAACAGCAACGCCAGGGCCATGCCGGCCGTGGCGATGGCCAAGGTCTGCAGGGTGGCTTGCCACAACAGTTCAATGAACTCCTCGTCATGGGCCGGTGGCCAGAAGGCGGATACAAACCGGCCCATCTCGCTCTGACTGTCACTCGCCACCAGCACGCTGAGGTCCAGCTCGCTGAAGTGGATGCCCGGCCACAGCAAGGCAAGGGCCAGCAAGGTGAACAGCAGGCGGGGCCAGGTGGCCGGATCTCGGGTATCACGGGTCAGCATCGGGGAATCTGCACACTCAAGGGCGGCGGAGCAAGCGGTGGGGATTGCAGTTGTTCGTTGGCGTAGAGCTTGTCGAGCAACTCACGGTCGACTTCGCTGGCCGCAAGGTCGAACAGGATCTGTCCATCACGCAAGCCGATGATGCGCGAAAAGTGCGCCAGGGCCAGCTCCACCGCATGCAGGCTGGCAACCAGGGTGACGTTGTGCTGCCGGGCATGGCGACAGAGCACCGAAAGCGTGTGCTGGGCCAACACGGGGTCCATGGCCGATACCGGCTCATCGGCCAACAACACCTCGGGCGCTTGGTACAACACGCGGGCAATGCCCACGCGCTGTAGCTGTCCACCGGACAGTTGTTGGCATTGCGCGAACAACTTGTCACTCAGGTCCAGCCTGGCCAATGCCGCGCGTGCGCCCGGAATATCCAGTGGATGCAGCAGGTTCAGCAAACTCTTGCCCAGCCCCCACTGACCCAGCTTTCCGGCCAGCACCGCGGTGACCACACGCTGGCGCGGTGGCAGGGGGGGCGACTGATGGATCAGACCGATTCGAGCGCGCAGACGCTGGCGCTGACGGGCAGAAAGCTGCCAGGGATGCTCGCCGAGCACCTGCAGCTCACCGTTGCCCGGTCGCAGGGCGGTGGCCAGCAGGTTGAGCAGGCTCGACTTGCCCGCGCCGGACGGGCCGATGATGGCGACCTGTTCGCTGGCACCAATGTGCAGGTCCACGCCACGCAACGCCTGGACGCCGTTGGCGTGGGTAAGGCTGACCTGGGTCAGACGCAATGTCATTTGAGTAGGTCGGCGGCGCGTGCGGCTTCCTCGATGCCCTTATAGTTCTCAGGCTTGGTCTCGATGAATCGGCTGGCGGCCTGCAGATCCAGAATTTCCTTGTCTTTCGGGTTCGCCGGATCGAGCGCCAGGAACGCAGTCTTTATCTTGGCCGCTAGCGCCGGGTCGAGGGTTCCGCGCACCGTCCAGTTGTAGTCGAAGTAGGCCGGGGTGGTCGCAAACACTTTGACCTTGGCAGTGTCGACCTTGCCGGCGGCGACCAGTTTTTCCCACACGCTGGCGTTCAGTACGCCGGCGTCGACCTTGCCGGCCTGGACCCAGGCGACAGTGGCGTCATGGGCGCCGGAGTAACCAACGCGACTAAAGTAGGTTTCCGGCTTGATGCCGTCCTTGAGCATAAAGTAGCGCGGCATAAGACTGCCTGACGTGGAGGACACCGAGCCAAATGCAAAGGTCTTGCCCTTGAGATCGGCAAGGGATTTGACGGCAGGGTCGGCGGTGATGAATTTGCTGGTGAATTGGGCGTCCTGTTCACGCTGTACCAGCGGAATGGCATTGCCGGTTTTCAGGCGTGCCTGCACGAACGTGAAACCGCCCAGCCAGGCCAGGTCGATGCGGTCGGTGGCCAGCGCCTCGACCACGGCCGGATAGTCGCTCACGGGCACGAACTCGACCTTCATGCCCAACTGTTGTTCCAGATAGGCGCCAAGTGGCTTGAACTTGCGCAGCAGTTCGGTCGGGGCTTCATCGGGAATCGCGCTGACTTTCAGCGTATCGGCGGCCTGCGCCAACAGGGTGCAAAATGACAGGGTCAAGCCGATGGCCAATGCCAGGGTGCGCTTGAGCATGGGAGATCTCCGGTGTATTAACGAAAGAATGTCGAGGCGCCAGGCACAAGGTGATTGCCGCGTGGCGCTTTGTGAGGGTAGACGAAAGGAGCGATATTGACCGGTTTTGGCCCAATTGCAATCGCTCATGAATGGACGAAATATTTTGACCAGAGTCGTTACGTTGTCGGGCTTGTTGCTTCCAGGTTACTGAGCAACCACTCGCTGAAGCTTCGTGCATTGCTCTCACTGTCCCGATGGGTCAGCAAGGCCCAGTTCGGGCCGCGAATGGTTTGCTCCACCAAGGGTTGCAACAAGCCATTGGCGCGCGCCTGCTGACTCAGTAATTGGCTGACCAAGGCGATGCCGAGCCCTGCACAAGCGGCGTCCAGCAACAGGCCGGGGTCGGAGAAGTTCAGCCCCTGATCTTGCTGGCCGACATCTATACCTGCCTCCACCGCCCAGTGACTCCAGTCCATTTCCCGCTCGCCATGAAGGGTTGTGCGCTGTTCGCGTGGCAGCGCCAACAGGTTCGGGTGACAAGCCGGGTAGAGACGATCTGTGTGCAGCACCTTGAAGCTGCACTCGGCTTGGGAGCTGATGTCATCGCGCACGGCGAGGTCGATGGTCTGGCTGGCCATGTCCGGGACTTCATCGGTGCTGAAAATCCACAGATCGACGTCCGGATGCTGACGACGAAAATCCCCCAGACGTGGCAACAGCCAGTGACGGGCGAACGCCGGGGTGGTGTTGAGCACCAGTTGGTTGGGTTTCTGGTACTGCCCGAGTCGGCGAATGCCGACGGCCAATTGTTGCAGTAGCGCCTGGGTGGTGCTGAGCAGGTCGTGACCCGCATCGGTCAGGCTGACGCTGCGTCCACTGCGAAAGAACAACGGCTGTTCAAGGTACGCCTCAAGCGTACGAATCTGCTGACTGATCGCCGACTGCGTCAGGTGCAACTCGTCGGCCGCCTTGTGAAAACTGCCCAGCCGGGCAGCGGCTTCAAAGCCGCGAAGGGTGCTGAGCGGAGGCCAGTGCTTAAGCATATTGATAAGTTCTCCTAATCACTTTTCTGCAAAATCCATCGTTTGTTTGCCTGTTTTTACAGCCGTAGCATGCATGTCAAGACCGCCAATGCAATTTTCATTGAACACAATGGCTTAACTTGAAGGTGCTTGTCATGCAGCAGAATGAAATTCGAAACAGTGGTTGGGTGATGCCGGCAGAGTGGGTCCGGCACGCCGCGACCTGGATGGTTTGGCCGCATAACAAGGCGCTCTGGGAATCGGGTTGGGGCGTCACGCTGGCGCTGGTGCAGGAGGACTTCGCGCGTGTGGCCAACGCCATTGCCCGTTTCGAACCAGTGAAAATGGTCGTCGATCCCTCTGCTGTCACCAGTGCCAAAGCGCAGTGCGGACCCAACATCGAATTGATCGAGCTGGCGGTGAACGACAGTTGGTGTCGGGACTCCGGCCCAAGCTTCGTTGGCCACCCGCAACAAGGCCTGGCCGGTGTGAGCTGGCGCTTCAATGCATGGGGCGGCAAGTCGGCGCATGACCTGGACGAAAGCCTGGCACGCCGAGCACTCAATCACCTGGGCGCGCAGTGCTTTGGCACCCCTTTGAGTAACGAAGGCGGCGCGATTCATGTCGACGGCGAGGGCACACTGATCACCACCGAGTCGGTGCTGCTCAACCCCAATCGCAACCCGGGCATGAGCAAGGCCGAGATGGAAGATATCTTCACCCGCCTGCTGGGCGTGAAGAAAACCATCTGGCTACCGGGCGATCCGGACTCTGTGACCGGCGACATGACTGACGGCCATGTCGATGGCGTATGCGCCTTCGCCCGCCCTGGTGTGTTGCTGGTGGATGCCACCCACGACAAGCATTCGGTGTATGCCGAGGTTGTAAGAGAGAACCGTCGCGCGCTGGAATTGGCAACCGATGCCCAAGGCCGAAAATTCGAGCTGATCGAGTTGTACGAAGCCACCGATGCAGTGGACGCCGAAGCTGAAGTGTTCTGCGCCTCGTACACCAATTTCTACATCGCCAACGGCGCCATCATCATGCCGGCCTACGGCATCGATGCCGACAATGTGGCGGCTGAAGTACTGGGGCAGGCGTTCCCCGGACGCGAGGTAGTCCCGGTTCGAATCAATCATCTGGCGCATGGCGGCGGCGGGGTGCATTGCATCACTCAGCAACAACCCGCCTGGCCATTGGAGGGTTGATGCCATGACCCTATTGACGATTGCCACCACCCAGATGCCCTGCACCTGGGACTTGCAACACAACCTCGATCAGGCAGAACAGTTGGTTCGTGAGGCAGCAGCCAAGGGTGCCCAGATCATCCTGTTGCAGGAGCTGTTTGCCACACCGTATTTCTGCATCGAGCAAAGCCATAAACACCTGGCGCTGGCCGAAGAATATCGAGACAGCCCTGTACTCAAGCGCTTTGCCACGTTGGCCAAAGAGTTGGGGGTGGTACTGCCGCTGAGTTGGTTCGAGAAGGCAGGCAATGCCTACTTCAATTCCTTGAGCGTGGCCGATGCCGATGGGCGCTTGCTGGGTGTGTATCGCAAGACCCATATCCCCAACGCCATCGGTTATCAGGAGAAGGAATACTTCAGCCCCGGCGATACGGGGTTCCGTGTCTGGGACACGGCTTTTGGGCGCATCGGTGTGGGGATCTGCTGGGATCAGTGGTTCCCCGAGACCGCGCGCTGCCTGGCGTTGATGGGTGCCGAAGTTTTGCTGTTTCCCACCGCCATTGGCTCTGAGCCGGGCTGCTCAGCGCTGGACTCACGTGATCACTGGCAAATGACCATGCGCGGCCATGCGGCTGCCAACATTCTGCCGGTCGTGGCGGCCAATCGCGTCGGCCGAGAGGTGGCGACCACCGATCCGACCCTGCAGATGAACTTCTACGGCTCGTCCTTTATCTGCAACCACAAGGGCAAGCTGCTCGCCGAGGCGGACCGTGACAGCACCGGCGTGCTGGTGCACAGCCTGGACTTGTCCGCCATGCGCGAAGAACGCCTGAGCTGGGGCATTTACCGCGACCGCCGCCCGGAAATGTACGGGGCGTTGTTAAGCCAGGATGGTCGTCACCTCAATGCACGCTGGAACACTCAAGGAGTTTGATATGCGCATGTCCAACAAGCTGTTGATCGGCGCGCTGGGATTGGCGCTTGGCGGTGCCTTGCCGTCGCTGCACGCGGAGGAGAAAACCCTTCGGCTGTACAACTGGGCCGATTATTTTGCCGAGGACACCCTGATCCGATTCACCGCCGAAACCGGGATTAAAGTGATCTACGACGTCATGGATGGCAGTGAGACGCTGGAAGCCAAGATGCTGGCTGGCGGCAGTGGTTATGACCTGATTTTCCCGGGCGACACCGTTGCCGAGCGCTTGATGCGCGCGGGCAGCCTGCTGCCGCTGGACCGGTCAAAACTCACGGCCCTAGATGACATCGAACCCGGTTTGCAGAAGCTGCGCACGCATTATGTGCATTCAAGCCAGGCCACTGTCCCTTACACCTGGGGCACCATCGGCCTGACCTACAATGCCGAGCAGATCAAACAACGCATGCCGGATGCTCCGGTCAACAGCCTGGACATGCTGTTCAAGCCGGAACTGGCCGCCAGGTTTGCCGACTGCGGTATTTCGATGATCGATTCGCCGGACGAAGTGCTGGCGGTGGCGCTCAATTACCTGGGTCGTGAGCCACGCAGTGCAAAGCCTGAAGACCTGGCTGCGGCGAGTGAACTGCTGCTCAAACTGCGGCCGTATATTCGCAAGTTCCAGTCGCAGCCAGTGACCGATCTGGTGAACGGCAACCTGTGCCTGTCGCTCGGTTACAGCGGGGATATGACGCAGGCGCAACGGACGGCGGACACCGCCGGCAAGAAGACCACGTTCCAGTATCGGATTCCCCGTGAGGGCACCACGGTGTGGATGGATACCATGGCGATTCCCGTCGATGCCAGGCATCCGGAGTACGCCTATGCCTTCATCAACTTCGTCATGCGCCCGCAGAACATGGCCGCGATCAGTAACTTCACCGGTTATCCCACCTCCAATGCCAAGGCACGTCCGAGCGTCGATGCGACCATGCGCAACAACCCGGATATTTACCTCGACGAGGCCATTTACGAACGGCTGATTCCTGGCAAGGACATTCCCCAACCCGACATGCGGGCGCGCATGCGAACCTGGACCAAGTTCAAGACCGCCACCACGAAATGACTTCAGACAAAAACTTCAGGGAACAACACATGTCGACTCGTCGCGAGTTCATCAAACAGGTCTCGGTTGTTGCCGGTTTGGGCGCTGCAGTGTCCATCGGACTTGGCTTGAAGCCCTTGAACGTACAAGCGGCCACACAAGGTGTCTGGCGCATGCCGGATGAGGGCGACAAACACCGGCGAGCCTTCGTCGCGTTTGGCGCCCAGGAGGCCATCTGGGAGGATTTCACCTCTGATGTGCAAGAGGCCATTGGCCTGATTGCTCGCACCATCGCCCGCTATGAACCGGTGGCCGTGTTCTGTCGCAATCACGAGCGCAGACTGGCCGAGGAACATTGCGGTACGGCAAACATCACCTACATCACCACTGAGCTCGACGATATCTGGATGCGTGATATCGGGGCCAATTTTGTCATTGATGGGGCAGGCGGGCTAGGCGCCGTGGATTTCAACTTCAACGGCTGGGGCAACAAACAGCAGCATGGCGAGGATGCGCAATTGGCCGCTTTGGTTGCGAGCAACGCGGATGCCGATTATCTGCGCAGCGAGTTGGTGGGCGAGGGCGGTGGTATTGAAGTCGATGGTCATGGCACGGCGATCATGACCGAAAGCAGCTGGATCAATAGCAACCGCAATCCTGACTGGAGCAAGACCGAGGTCGAGCAAGAGCTAAAAGCCCGCTTGGGCTTGCGCAAAATCATCTGGCTGCCGGGCATCAAAGGCAAGGACATCACCGACGCCCACGTCGACTTCTACGCCCGTTTCGTCAAGCCAGGCGTGGTGATCGCCAACCTCGATAACGACCCCGAATCCTACGACCGGAAAGTGACACTGGCCCATCTGGCTATTCTCAAAAATGCCACGGATGCCGACGGCCGCAAACTCCGGGTGCATACCGTGTCGCCACCGCTTAATCCGCGCAAGAGCAAATTCAGCCGCAACAATCCGGACTTCGCTGCCGGCTACATCAATTACTTTGTAATCAATGGCGCGGTCATTGCGCCCGGGTTTGGTGACAAAGCGGCAGATAGCAGAGCCTTTGATCTGTTGTCTGAGCTCTATCCGGACCGTGAGGTGGTGCAGCTCAGCATCGACGCCATCGCCGCTGGGGGTGGCGGTATCCACTGTGTGACCAGTCACCAACCGCTGACTTACGTTTAGCCGTTTTCACACCGCCTGGACCCATGGCAATCAATTATCGGAGCGCGCCACCCCGTTTGTGGGATCACCCTCGGCCAGCATCTGCATCATGATTTCTCGCTCCCTTGGGCCAGGCCCCTCCGGTTTGCTAATTACCATCCGCCACCTTGCGTTCTATCTCCGCTATTTTTCGCCTGAGCTCTTCAGCCTCCAGCTCCTGGGCGTGAGTTTGATTTACACCTTCGGCGTCACTGTCGCTGTCCTCAAGTTCTCCTTCGACCACATCGACGGGTTTGCCAGACGTATCGGTAGGCGGGACGTTCGAGGTCGTTTCTGATTCGTCGTCATTAACACGGTCATCATTGTTCATTTCGCTCACCTCCATTGGCCTACACATTGGATTCAGCGGTATGAAGGGAGTTCGGGTTTTTCAACATACGACAGCAGTATTGATGGATGGGCCCGGATCACCGGCCACAGCACCCTCTTCGTCGATGATGAAGATCCGCTTCGTCACGGCTTTCAACTTGCCTGATCGGTCGCATAATGGCGCTAGGGCTTTTTGAGCTTTTGCCGTTAGCATTACGCTTTATTAGCGCACCAAATGACAGGTTGGTTAACGTAACCGAGTGGGCCGAACATTGATCGAACGACGTCAATTCAGCGGAGGCATGAAGGGAAAAAACCTCCGCTATCTGAATGAAAACCCCAACGGGCCTACTCAGATGGTACGAGCAGGATTTCTGCTGCTCGAACATTTCTCGCTGCCCGCGTTCACGCAAGCGCTGGATACGATTGTCACCGCCAATCTTCTGCGCCCCGGCTTGTTCTCTTCCCGAACGTTCGGCTTGAATGAGGGGGAGGTCATCAGCGATCTGGGTCTGGTCATTCGGCCGGATGCGCGTATCGATTCTTCAGCCATTCATAACCTGGACCTGCTGGTCATTTGCGGCGGCTACAGGACAGAGCTGAAGGCGACTGATGAGTTCATTAGCCTGTTACGGATGGCAGCAGATCAGGGAGTCAGTCTGGCCGGGTTGTGGAACGGTGCATGGTTCCTGGGCAGCGCAGGCTTGCTCGATGGATACCGCTGCGCCATTCACCCCGAACATCGTCCCGCACTCGCGGAAATCTCCAAGGCGACGCATGTCACCAGTGAGCCCTATGTCATCGATCGAGACCGGCTCACCGCGTCCAGTCCCTCTGGCGCATTTCATATGGCGTTGGACTGGATCAAGGAACTGCACGATAAAGCGCTCGTTGAGGGTATCGAGGACATTCTTGCTTTCGAGGAGTCTCGCTACCGGCGCATCAAACCGGCTGAAAATATCTGTGTGAGCGCACCATTGCGAGAGGTGGTCAAGCTGATGGACGCCAACCTCGAAGAGCCTCTGGAGCTGGAGCAACTGGCGGTTTACGCGGGCCGTTCCCGGCGACAACTCGAACGCTTGTTCAAGGAGCAGCTCGGGACAACGCCGCAGCGATATTACATGGAGCTGCGCATCACCGAAGCGCGTCGACTGCTTCAGCACACAGAGCTGTCCCAGGTGGACGTGTTGGTTGCCTGTGGCTTTGTGTCGCCCAGTCATTTCAGCAAGTGCTATAGCTCGTACTTCGGCTACAGGCCTTCCAAGGAAAAACGGCTGGTCAAATAGCCGCTTTTTGAGTCCCGGCGAGGATCTCCCGACGGCAAAAAACCTGCTGTCGGGAATGGCCCGGTGGTAGCCGCTTGCTGGAGCAGTGCCACCGGATAAGTCCACAGGCTCAGCCCTTGGCCGCCATCGCGGTGACTTCCACGCGCATGCCTTCGACCGCCAGGGATGCCACGCCAACAGCGGCGCGAACCGGCCAGGGCTTGGCGAAAAAGCGCTGGTAGACCTCGTTGAAGGCGGCGCGGTCGGCCATGTCAGTAAGGTAGATGGTCAGATGCAGAACCCGGTCCATGGAACTGCCGGCTAGTTCCAGCGCTACCTTGAGCGCTTGCAGGGTGCATTCACTCTGCAGGGTGATGCTCCCCAGCTCCAGGCTACCGTCGGCGCGGGTAGGGATTTGAGTGGAGACCAACAGGCCGCCGAAACCGGCGACGTCGGAGGAGATGGATTCCGGGTCTGGGTCGGGGAGAAAGGTGAGGTCGTGGTTTGCCATGGGGGATCTCTTGCTTGAGGTGGTAGGTCAGTTTACAGCACGAGACTATCCGCCAGCCTCATGGCCTGCTGAGTCGCGGCCTTGCGCGCGCTCAGGTCAACGTCTTCCCCCAGAATGGTTTTCTCGACAATCACCGAGTGCACATCGCTCACACCGATAAATTGCAGCCAGGCTTCCACGTAGGGCTTCTGAAAGTCGAAGCGCTCCGCTGGCGTGATCGATTGCGCCGAAAAATCCAGGCCGCGGGCGTACATCACCACGGCGGTTTTGTTGTGCAGCATGCCTTCCAGGCCGCGTTCCGGGTCGAAGCTGAACAAAATGTCTTTCTGCGACACCAGGTCGATGAAGTGTTTGAGTTTGTACGGGATGCTGAAATTCCACAGCGGTACGGACATCACCAGGACGTCCGCGCGGTGCAGGAACGCGGCCAGATCTTTCAAGGTGTTCCAGGCGTCTTGCTGCGCCGGCGTCAAGGGCGTGCCATTGAGCCCGGCGTATTTGGCATCCATTGCCAGCTCATCGAATTCCGGCAAATCCATGTTCCAAAGATCGAGGGTGATGATTTCGGTATCCGGAGTGTTTTCTTGATAGCGCGCAATGAAGCCGCGGGCGACTTCAAGGGAGGCCGAGCGCTGTTTGCGCGGGGAACATTCGATATGCAGAAGGGTGGTCATGGCGTGTCTCGGGCGGGAATTTGGATCATTGCAACATAGTTCTATTTGGAATATAAATCGCGAATGAATAAGCCATTAATCACGAATAGAACTATGTTCGATGTGCTGCTGTTAAAAACATTCGTCACCGTCGTCGATGAAGACGGTTTCAGTCGCGCAGCCGAAAAGCTGCACCTGACCCAATCTGCGGTCAGCGGTCACTTGCGGCGACTGGAAGAACAGGTCGGCAAACCGCTGTTGAAGCGTACGACCCGTTCCCAGCAATTGACGCCCGATGGCGAGCGCTTGATCGCTTATGCGCGGACGATCCTCGCGCTGAACCGTGATGCCTGGGCGCAACTGACGCGCACGCCGTTTCACGGGCGGCTGCGGATCGGGGTGTCGGAGGATTTTGTCGAACCGCGATTGCTGCGGGCTTTTCAGGATTTCGCGGCGCAGTACCCGGGCATGGAAATCGATGTGCAGGTGGGTATTCCTGGCACGTTGCTGAGCCTGATGAAGCAAGGCGATCTGGAGCTGGTCATCGGTTCTCTGTGCGAAACCAGCGAGGCGGGGTTGCTACTGTGGCAAGAACCGCTGGCGTGGGCCTGGTCGGCGCAACCCGTCACCCAGTTACCGACACCGTTGCCGCTGGCGCTGTTCCCTGAGCCCTGTCCTTATCGTGAGATAGCGCTGAGGCGACTGGCTCAGGCGGGGATCGCCCAACGTACGGCGATGTCATGCACCAGCACCGCCGGGTTGCGGGCGGCGGCATTGGCGGGTTTCGCGGTGGCGCCCATGACGGTCAGTCAATTGGGGCAGGGACTGGTGGCTCTGGGTGCGGAGCAAGGGTTGCCGGATTTGCCGGCTGCGCAGTTTCGGTTGTTTACCTCTGCTGAAGCGGATCAGGCGATTGTCGCAGCGCTCACTCAGCTGATTGTGGAGTATTGCTCCACGCGAAGGGCTTGACCGTCATTTTCGAGGCTACGATCAAGTAAGCGGCTCCCATAGCGGATCGGCGTGCGGCTATGCGGTCGTGAGATAGACTGATCAGCGGGCATCGAACGGTGGGGGTGACAGGTGGCGCGCTTCAGATGGATTCGCTGATCACGGCAGCGGCCCGTGCGCTCGCGGTGGGTGATCCCCTCGGCGCGCTGAACCGCATCGCCTTGCGCGACGATGCGCCGGCCCTCGCGCTTCGCGGCATCGCGATGGCGCAGTTGGGCGATCTGGCGCGCGCGAAGGCGCTGGTGCGCAGCGCCGCACGTGCTTTCGGGCCGAAGGAGGCCCTGGCCCGGGCGCGATGTGTCGTCGCCGAAGCCGAGATCGCGCTCGCCTCGCGGGACCTGAACTGGCCAACCAAGGCACTCGACGCCGCGCGGGCAACGCTTCAGGCGCACGGCGATTGGGTCAACGCCGCCCATGCGCGGTACCTCGAGATCCGCCGCTTGCTGCTGATCGGGCACCTCGACGAGGCCGAACATCGGCTCGCCGAGCTTGATCCGAAGCCGTTACCGCCCGCATCGAGGGCAGCCTACGAACTGGTCGTGGCAGGCATCGCGATGCGCCGCCTGCAAACAAAAGCGGCGCGCGCAGCACTTGAACGGGCCGAGCGTGCTGCACAACACGCTGCTATCCCCGCGTTGACGGCCGAGGTCGAAAGCGCCGCCCGCATCCTCGACACACCGGCGGCGCGGCTGATTGTCGGTGGTCAGGAACGGCCACTGCTACTCGATGAAATTGAAGCGTTATTGGCATCCCCCACACTGGTCGTGGACGCGTGCCGGTATGTCGTGCGCGACGCAGGCTCAGCGGTTCCACTCGCCCGGCGGCCGGTGCTATTTGCGCTCGCCCGGGCGCTGGGCGAAGCGTGGCCCGCCGACGTGCCGAGGGAGACGCTGATTGCGCGCGCCTTTCGGATGAAATGCGCGGATGACTCCCATCGCGCGCGGTTGCGCGTCGAACTCGGGCGGCTGCGCGCGGCGCTGCACTTGATCGCCGATGTCGTCGCGACGCCGCGAGGGTTTGCGCTGGTGCCTCACGATGCGCGTGACGTCGTGGTGCTGGCGCGGCCTGTCGAAGAGCAGCATGCGACGCTGCTCGCCTTCCTCGCCGACGGCGAATCGTGGTCGAGTTCGGCCCTGGCGTTGGCGCTTGGCGCCAGTCAACGCACCGTGCAACGAGCCCTCGACAGGCTGGCGGCTGTCGACAAAGTGCAGTCATTCGGTCACGGCCGCGCCCGTCGTTGGATGACCCCGCCGGTTCCGGGATTCGCGACGGTATTGTTACTCACAGGGTTGCTGCCGAGTGACTAGCATCGACTTCACCAACCCAGTGAACGAGGAGCAAGACATGAAACATTCAACGGCCGAAATCATCCGCGAATACGGACCTTTTCCAGGTGTCGACAGCGTGCATGGCGTCACCCATGACGGCCAGCAGGTCTGGTTTGCCTCCGGCGACAAACTCAACGCCCTGGATCCTGCGAGCGGCAAGACGCTGCGCTCGATCGATGTCTCCGCCCATGCCGGCACAGCCTTCGACGGTCAACACCTGTTTCAGATCGCCGAGGATCGCATCCAGAAAATCGACCCACAGACCGGCCGTGTGCTCTCTACGATCCCCGCGCCCGGCGGCGGTGGTGACTCGGGACTCGCCTGGGCCGAAGGGACGCTCTGGGTCGGCGAATATCGCGAGCGCAAGATTCATCAGGTCGATCCCCAGACCGGGGCAGTGCTGCGCACGCTCGAATCCAACCGCTTCGTCACCGGGGTGACCTGGGTTGAGGGCGATCTATGGCACGGCACCTGGGAGGGTGACGAGAGTGAGTTGCGGCGAGTCGACCCGGCCACGGGCGAGGTGTTGGAGAGCGTCCAGATGCCATCTGGTGTCGGCGTGTCGGGACTTGAGTTCGATGGGCACGACCGGTTTTTCTGTGGTGGCGGCAACAGCGGAAAGGTGAGGGCAGTGCGGCGGCCTGAATGAGCCTTTGTGACGGGTGTCGGGTCGTATCTGCGGTGCGCGAATGGAACTAATCTACAGTGGCCGAGCGAGACCTTTTGAGGGGCTCAAGCCATGCAACCGAAGGCACATCCGCGATACGACCTGGCGCTGTTGATCGTGTTTCTTTTGATCGTCGCAGCGCTGGGTATTTCCCCCCATAGCCGAGTGGATTGGGTCCTGGAAAATCTGCTGGCCCTGCTGCTGGTGATGGTCTTGGTGGGCGTCTCCCGACGGTTCCGTCTATCTGCCGTTTCCATCAGTCTGGTGTTCGTATTTCTCTGCATTCATGAACTCGGGTCGCACTACACCTATGCACTGGTGCCCTACGACCGCTGGTGCTCAGCCTTGACCGGGGTCAGCCTCAACAAAGCCCTTGGGTTGGAACGCAATCATTACGATCGGCTGGTCCATCTGACGTATGGACTCTTGATGGTGTATCCGATTCGGGAAGTGCTTGTACGAATCACGCCGCTGCGCGGTTTCTGGGTTGCTTTTGTCGCGCTGAACATCGTGCTGTCGACCTCGGCGGTCTATGAAATCGTGGAATGGATAGGTGGGCAGTACCTGGGAAAAGACACGGCTAAGGCATTTGTCGCTGCACAAAATGACCCATGGGACTCTCAGGCCGACATGGCGCTGGCAGTGGCAGGTGCGTTCTGCATGTTATTGGTTGTCTGGTTCCGGCGACGGTTGTTTCATCGAAGCGCGTCATCAGACAACATCACCCAGGGTGTCAGAAAGTGAACGCTTGTTTCGCCCGTGACGGATGCTGAGCCATTTCAGTCTCCAGCAGGTGCTCAGCCAGTACATCATTCAAAAAGCGGAACTGATCGTTGAGCCCGACCACTTCGTTACTGAAGTGGTTGGCCGCTGCCGGCATCAGCAAGGCCTCGAAGTGCTCGTCGAACACCAGCGCGACTGCCTTGCGAGACACGACCTGCTGCGAATAGTAGTTGCTGCCGAACACCGGAAAGCTCACGGCGAGGCTGATGGCATAAATCATGATTTTGGCTCCTCGGTTTGACCGATATCCAGCACCAAGCGGGAAAACAGGGTCAGGGTGACGGCCGTCAGGGCCAGGCAGGTCAGGAGATGGATCAACATGATTTGCCCCTCCGGTGCGGGGTTCAAATGGGGATGAGGTTGATCCTGCACCTGACGGTTTTTTTGCGGAAGGCATTCGTGGCGATGATGAATATTGATGTGAATGATGGTGGCGACCTGCGCAGAGAAAATAGGGACCCAGGTGATCCATTGTGGCGAGGGAGCTTGCTCCCGCTCGGCTGCGAAGCAGTCGTAAAAAAGACGCCTGCGTTCTATCTGAACCACCACGGTGGCAGGTTTCGGGGCCGCTACGCGCCCCAGCGGGAGCAAGCTCCCTCGCCACAGGTGTGATGTTTCCTTCGAGTAACAACTGCCTGGCTCTGCAATCAAGTCTTTGAGGGCGCCATCCATTCATCTGACGGACGGAGCCCGCCCCCGACCTATACTCAAATCAGCACGTTCTTTAGCGTCGAACACTCCGTTCGGCGAAGACTGTAGGACACCGCGATCTTGAACCTGCGTTCGCTGATCGTCGCTGTGTTGGTGATATTGGCGGGATGCGTCACGCCCACGCCTGCCCCGGTAGTGGTGGTGCCGGTGGTGGTGTCCCAGAGCACCTGGCAGCAGGTGGACCGGGAGATTGTCGCCGCTTCGCAACAGGCCACCGAACAGGCCAGGGTCTACGCCCGCGGGTCCATGGAGCACTGGCGCACGCGGGTTTATCAGCAGACCGAAGAAGTCTTTATTCCGTGGTTCAGCAGCTACTGGACCCAGGAATGGCTGTCGTTGAAGGTCAGCTGGTACGCCATCAATGCCGGGGATGAGCAGGATGCGTCGGCCAAACGCCTGGCGGCCTATCTGCTGGAGCAGTACCACCAGCGCGTGCTGGAGCCGGTGGCGGTGGAGATCGACCCCAACGCGATCCTCAGCCAGGCGACAGAGTTTTACGTGCAGCTGATGGGTCAGCAACTCGAGGTTATCTCCAAACGTCATGGCGTGCCGATGGCGCAGCTCAACGGTCGTATCCAGAAAATTCCAGCTATCTCACTGGGCCCGCCGCCCGCCCGTGACGCTTCGTTGTATCAGGTGGTACACACCGAACTGAGCACATTGCCGGCCTATCTGGCGCTGATCGAAAAGATTCACACGGCGGGTGGCGAGAAGGGTATCGCCTCGACGGACGCCGGCATGACACCGGTGGCCAAGCGTGCCAGTAAGCGAATAGAAGCCGAAATGGCCCCACGAGGGGCGGCCGGTGCAGTGGCAGCAATGGCGGGGAAGGCGGCCGGGGCGTTGATTTCCGTAGGAGTGGCCGGGGTGCGCGCGATTATTCAGGCCAACGATCGGCCTGATAGTGAAGCGCTGATCCGCAGCAGCCTGGGCAACTCGTTCGACAAGGCATGGGTGAAGCTGGTGGATAACCCCGCCACCGGCGTCATGGCCGGAACGTTGTACATGGCCAGGCAAATCGAGGGCAGCCTGGAGGGAACCGTCGAGCCGTCGGTCGGTCTGGACGCGGGAACTGTCGATTTTAGCCACGCTGATTCGACTACCCACCAGATCAACCCATAACCCGAGGAGAACGATCATGGCTTACGTTGATGGCTGCGTCTTTGCGGTGCCCACCGCCAACCGCGAAAAATTCAAGCAACACGCACAATCCGCTGCCGCAATCTTCAAGGAAAACGGCGCAATCAGCCTCGCCGAATGCTGGGGCGACGATGTCCCTGATGGCAAAGTGACCTCGTTTCCCATGGCGGTAAAACTCAAGGAAGACGAAACCGTGGTGTTTTCCTGGATCATCTGGCCGGACAAGGCCACCCGTGACGCCGGGATGGCGAAACTCATGAGCGATCCGCGGATGCAACCCGACGTCAATCCAATGCCGTTTGACGGTCAGCGTATGATTTTTGGCGGTTTCGATATGATCGTCAAAGCCTGAACACAATCGCAGGATCACTCCGGCGTCGGGGTGATCCTGCAACTCTTGCGGTTACGAATCTCGCTGTCCGTTGGTCGCTCCTTGATGAACTCGAAGCGCGGCTCACCTTCGTTGTAGTGAACCAGCCAGCCCCATTCCAGTTCGGACTCATCCTGGCCGGGCTTCGGTGGCACGGCCCACCATGGCTCTTTACTGATGATCTGACGCATGGCGTCCTCCCGTCGATTCGGTTGCTTCAACTATAACGCGCATGCCGACAGGTGCCAGAAATGCACTTGCTGGTGTGGTATCCCTTTGTAAAATCAAAGGGTCCAGAAGCCTTGAGGTGCCAGATATGAGCGATGAAAATCGTGAGCCGTTCAAACGGCTATTCTTCGCCCTGAACTGCGCCCCCGAACAACGCCGGGCCATCGCCCAATGGCGCAATGCGCTGGGGCTCAACGTCGGGCGCCCGGTGCCGGCGGAAAACTTTCATCTGACGCTGCTGTTTCTCGGTACGGTGGGGATGGCGCAGATAGCGGGCGTCTGCGAGGCCGCCGCCAATGTCCAGATGCCCGGCATGCCGTTGACGGTTGTGCTTGATCGACTGGAAGTCTGGCGTCGCTCCGGGGTTTTGTTGCTGGCGCCCGAGCAGGCAGAACCGCAGTTGCTGCGCTTGGTGTATGCGCTGGAGCAGGCCATGTTGCCGTTCGGCTTCGAGGACACCCGTCGGGAATTTCGCCCGCATTTAACCCTCATGCGCGACTACCGGGCGCCGGTCCCCGAATCCGCTACGCCGCCAGAGTTTTTCCTGCGTGCTGATCGCTTCACCTTGTTCGAATCCCATAAAGGCCGGTACCGGGCACTGGCCGAATGGCCGCTGATTTCTGCATAAAAAAGGCGCCCGAGAGCGCCTGAAATTCACCTTAACCGAGGAAGCCAGGTGAAGCCGTTCTTCTGAGAGGAGTGCAGCGGTGGTAAGGCGCTGCGTGAACGGAAAATGGGGAAGAGACACATTTGATTGGTGTGGTTCACATATTTTGTGTCCGGCCCGCTCCTACAGGGGGAGCGGGCCGGACAGGGAGTGTGGCGCATTTACTTACCGAGCTTCACCCGCGTCCAGCCCCGGGTCATCACCCGCTGAATACCGATCGGCATGTCTGGAATCGCATACAGCGTCGCCATCACCGCTTGCGGTGGGTAGGAACCCGGGTCGTCGCGAATGGCTTCATCCACCAGTGGCGTGGCCGCCGCATTGGCGTTGCTGTAACCGACGCTGTTGGTGACTTCGGCAATGATGTCCGGACGCATGAGGAAGTTCATGAACAGGTAGGCATTGTCGACGTTGGCCGCGTCCCGTGGGATGGCAACCATGTCGTAAAAGCTGCCGGCGCCTTCTTTCGGGATGCTGTATTCGATCTTCACCTTGTCGCCGGCCTCCTTGGCGCGGGCCTTGGTTTGCAGCACGTCGCCGGAGTAACCGACGGCGACGCAGATGTTGCCGTTGGCCAGATCGGAGATGTACTTCGACGAATGGAAATAAGCCACCGACGGCCGAATCTTCATGAACAGCGCTTCGGCTTCAACGATCTGCGCCTTGTCCTGGGAGTTCACCGGGTAGCCCAGATAGTGCAGGGCGGCCGGGAGCATTTCTGTCGGCGAATCGAGGAAGCTGATGCCGCAGGCTTTCAGCTTCGCAGCGTTTTCCGGTTTGAACAGCAGGTCCCAAGAGTTCACCGGCGCATCAGTGCCCAGCACTTCCTTGACCTTGGCCGGGTTGTAACCGATGCCGATCGAACCCCACATGTACGGGAAAGCATGACCATTGTCAGGATCGCTGGCAGAGGCGTTTTTCAGCAGCACCGGGTTGAGATTTTTCCAGTTTGGCAGCTTGGATTTGTCCAGCGGCTGATAGACGCCAGCCTTGATCTGCTTGGCCAGGAAACTGTTGGACGGCACCACAATGTCGTAACCGGATTTACCGGCCAGCAAGCGTGCTTCAAGGGTTTCATTGCTATCGAACACATCGTAGGTCACGCGGATGCCGGTCTCGTCTTCGAACTTCTTGACCGTGTCCGGGGCGATGTAATCCGACCAGTTGTAGACGCGCAATACCTTGTCATTGGCCTGGGCACCGGTAGCCATCGCGCCCAATAAGGACAGTGTCAGCAGAGTCCTGCCAAACATTTTCATCGGTACAACTCCATTTTCTTTTTTATAGAACCTGTGGCGAGGGAGCTTGCTCCCGCTTGAGTGCGCAGCACTCACAAAATAGGCAAGTGTTGCCAGAATTTTTGGGGCCGCTTCGCAGCCCAGCGGGAGCAAGCTCCCTCGCCACAGTTAACTGAACCGCAGCACTAAGCTGTCGCTTCGATTCGCTGGTTTTTCGGCTGCTGCCACGACTCGCTGGCGGTCTGGTCCATCGCTTCCTGGATCGCCCGTTTGCGCGTGGCTTCGGCCTTGCGGCTGAAGTACCAGACCAGGAACGTGACGATCGATACCGCCAACAGAATCAAGCTGGCCACGGCATTGATCTCAGGCTTCACACCCAGACGCACCGCCGAGAACACTTCCATCGGCAACGTTGTCGAGCCTGGGCCAGAGACGAAACTCGCCAACACCAGATCATCCAGCGACAAGGCAAACGACATCATGCCGCCCGCCGCCAGTGACGGCGCGATCATTGGAATGGTAATCAGAAAGAACACCTTGAACGGCCGCGCACCCAAGTCCATGGCTGCTTCTTCGATCGACAGGTCCAGCTCACGCAAGCGCGCCGACACCACCACCGCCACATACGCTGCGCAGAACGTGGTGTGAGCGATCCAGATGGTGACGATGCCACGCTCCATTGGCCAGCCAATCAACTGCGCCATGGCCACGAACAGCAGCAACAGCGACAGACCGGTGATCACTTCCGGCATCACCAACGGCGCCGTCACCAAACCACCAAACAGCGTACGACCCTTGAAACGCGTCACACGGGTGAGCACGAAAGCGGCGAGGGTGCCCAGCGCCACGGCGGCAATCGCGGTGTAGCAGGCGATTTCCAGCGAGCGCACCACCGAGCCCATCAGTTGCGAGTTGTCGAGCAGGCCGACGTACCACTTCACCGACCAGCCGCCCCACACCGTCACCAGTTTCGAGGCGTTGAACGAGTAGATCACCAGAATCAGCATCGGCAGGTAGATAAACGACAGGCCGAAAATCAGCATGAACTTTGAAAATCCGAAGCGTTTCATCCCCGTCCCTCCATCTCTTTGGCCTGGCTGCGGTTGAACAGCAGGATCGGCACAATCAGAATCGCCAGCATCACCACCGCCAGGGCGGATGCCACCGGCCAGTCGCGGTTGTTGAAGAACTCCTGCCACAGCACGCGGCCGATCATCAGGGTTTCCGGGCCGCCCAACAGTTCCGGAATCACGAACTCACCGACCACCGGAATGAACACCAGCATTGCACCTGCAATGATCCCGTTCTTGGCCAGCGGCACGGTGATTTTCCAGAAGTTGTTAAAGTTGCTGGAGCCCAGGTCCGATGCGGCTTCCAGCAGGCTTTGATCGTGCTTCACCAGGTTGGCGTACAGCGGCAACACCATGAACGGCAGGTAGGCATAGACCACGCCGATGTACACCGCCGTGTTGGTATTGAGGATCTCGATCGGCTGCGACGTGAGCCCGGTCCACATCAGGAACGCATTGAGCAAACCGTTGTTGCTGAGGATGCCCATCCACGCATAGACGCGGATCAGGATTGCGGTCCAGGTCGGCATCATGATCAACAGCAGCAGAACGTTCTGCGTTTCCTTGTTGGCCTTGGTGATCGCATAGGCCATCGGGAAACCGATCACCAGGCACATCAGCGTGCTTAAAAACGCGACCTTCAACGAGCCAAAGTAGGCCGAGATGTACAACTCATCTGCGGTTAGCAACGAGTAGTTGCCGAGGTTCAGCAGCAACTGAAATTTCTGTTCGGCGAAGGTGTAAATCTCGGAGTAGGGAGGAATGGCCAGCGCCGCTTCCGAGAAGCTGATCTTCATCACCAGGAAGAACGGCAACAGGAAAAACAGGCACAGCCACAGGAACGGAATGCCGATGACCAGTTTGCGGCCGCTGGGCACCAGGCGCAGGAACTGCTGATTGAAGGTTCTCATGAGCGCAGTACCACGCCGCTGTCGTCTTCCCACCACACGTAGACCTGATCGTCCCAGGTCGGGCGCGCGCCACGGCGTTCGGCGTTGGCCATGAACGACTGGACGATCTTGCCGCCGGGCAATTCCACATAAAACACCGAGTGGCCGCCGAGGTAGGCGATGTCATGCACCTTGCCTTCGGACCAGTTGTAGCGAGTCTCGGGCTTGAGGGTGCTGACCAGCATTTTTTCCGGGCGGATGGCGTAGGTGATCGACTTGTCCTGCACTGACGTACTCACGCCATGGCCGACGTAGATCTTCTGTTGCAGATCCGGGCTGTGGATGATCGCGTGACCTTCCAGGTCCTCGACCACGGTGCCGTCGAAAGCGTTCACGTTGCCGATGAATTCGCAGACCATGCGGCTGACCGGTGCTTCATAGATGTCCACCGGGCTGCCGATCTGGGCGATCCAGCCCAAGTGCATGATCGCGATGCGCTCGGCCATGGTCATGGCCTCTTCCTGGTCGTGGGTCACCATCACGCAGGTCACGCCGACGCGCTCGATGATTTCCACCAGCTCCAATTGCATCTGCGAACGCAGCTTTTTATCCAGCGCGCCCATTGGTTCGTCGAGCAACAGCAGCTTCGGTCGCTTGGCCAGCGAGCGCGCCAGTGCCACACGTTGACGCTGGCCGCCGGACAACTGATGCGGCTTGCGTTTGGCGTACTGGGTCATGTGCACCAGCCGCAGCATCTCTTCGACACGGGCGTCGATTTCGCTGGCAGGCAAACGATCCTGCTTGAGGCCGAAGGCGATGTTCTGCGCCACCGTCATGTGCGGGAACAGTGCGTAGGACTGGAACATCATGTTGATCGGCCGTTCGTACGGCGGCATGTCGGTGATGTCGACACCGTCGAGCAGAATCCGCCCTTCGGTCGGGCGCTCGAAACCGGCGAGCATGCGCAGCAGCGTCGATTTACCCGAGCCGGAACCGCCGAGCAAGGCGAAGATTTCCCCTTGATGAATCTCCAGGGATACATCGTCCACGGCGGTGGTTTCGTCGAATTTCTTGGTGACGCGGTCGACTTTCACCAACACCTTTTTCGGTGCCTGGTGACCTTCAAGAGCCTTCCTGTAGATGCTGGAGGCGTTTGCCATATGAAACTCCCAACAGGTTTCAGTCGTCGGGCCAACGCGGCCTGACTTAGTAGTTGATTGCAAGCCCAAGCCGTACGGTGCCAGTCATAACGCGACCCCCTGTGGGAGCGGGCTTGCGTTTGAATCACTGACCCGTACCAGTCGGGCTTATTCGGCGCCGCCATCCTGGCTGCCGGGTCGTACTTGTTGTTATTGCGGTTCATCTATTACGTGAGCAACCGGCGCGCAAAGGCACGCCCGCCAGACTCACGGGGCAGTTAAATCGTTGAATGGTTTTTGAAGTCAGCGCGTATTACGCAGCGCCGCCCGTTGCCGGCACGCTTCGCCAAACGCCTGGAAAATACTCAAATAGGGGGAATTCGAAAGCACCTGCCATTCCGGGTGCCATTGCACGCCGACGGCGAAGGCCTTGCTGTGCTCGACGGAGATCGCCTCGATCAAACCATCCGGTGCAACAGCTTCAGCGCGCAGGCCGGGAGCGAGTCGGTCGATGCCCTGGCTGTGAATCGAATTGACCTGGAATACCTGCGGCAACTCCAGCGCTTCGAATACACCGCCCGGTTGCACATTCACCGCATGAGCAGGCGCGTATTGCACAGCCAGGTCCGGGTGATTCGCTTCGCGGTGATCGAGGTAGCCGGACAGTTCATGCACCTTCTGATGCAGGCTGCCGCCGAACGCCACGTTCATTTCCTGAAAGCCCCGGCAGATGCCGAGCACCGGAATGCCGGCGGCGATGGCTGCGCGCAATAAGGGCAGGGTGGTGGCGTCCCGTTGCGGATCGTGATCCGTGCCGGGGGCACTGGCCGGGCCTTGATAGTGGAAGGGTTCCACATTTGATGGCGAGCCGGTCAGCAACAGACCGTCTAGCTGCGCGAGCAGGTCATCGATTTCGGTCAGATCGCCTAAGGAAGGAATGACCACTGGCAACCCCAAAGCCGCGACGCTGACAGCACGCAAATACTTGTCGCCGCTGACGTGGTAGGGGTGCAGGCCAATCTGTTTGACGCACGCAGTAACGCCGATCAATGGCTTGAATGCCATTTTTATCACCTCGAAGTTTCACACTTGAACGAGCTTTTCCGGAGCTTAGCCTTGTTGATTTTAATTAACAACTCTCATGTAAAAAATTCTAAACGCCACACGTCATATCTTCAGGATTTACGCGGTGCGCAAGACTGATGTGGCACTATCGAGCCCAAAAAAGGCCATAAAATAAAGGGTGAGAGGCCGTCTGTTCGCTATTGACTTCACTTTGCCGTTCGGGTTGACTGGGCTCGTGAACGTGAAGTGAACATAATAATTAACAGCTAATAGGTGCATCATGTCGGTCCCTCTGCGTGCCGTTCAACTCAACGAAGCAAACGCATTCCTTAAGAAATATCCTGAGGTTTTGTACGTCGACCTTCTGATTGCGGATATGAACGGTGTGGTGCGCGGCAAGCGCATCGAACGCACCAGTCTTCATAAGGTTTACGAAAAAGGCATTAACCTCCCGGCGTCACTGTTTGCCCTGGACATCAACGGCTCTACGGTGGAAAGCACCGGCCTGGGTCTGGACATCGGCGACTCGGATCGAATCTGCTTCCCCATCCCCAATACCCTCAGCATCGAACCCTGGCAGAAGCGCCCGACCGCGCAGCTGTTAATGACCATGCACGAACTCGAAGGCCAGCCGTTCTTCGCTGACCCGCGTGAAGTGTTGCGTCAGGTGGTGAGCAAGTTCGATGACATGGGCCTGACCATTTGCGCAGCCTTCGAACTCGAGTTTTATCTGATCGACCAGGACAACGTGAACGGTCGTCCGCAGTCGCCACGCTCGCCGGTGTCCGGCAAGCGTCCGCACTCGACTCAGGTGTACCTGATCGACGATCTGGACGAGTACGTCGACTGCCTGCAAGACATCCTCGAAGGCGCGAAAGAGCAGGGCATTCCTGCCGACGCCATCGTCAAGGAAAGTGCTCCGGCGCAGTTCGAAGTGAACCTGCATCACGTCTGCGACCCTATAAAGGCCTGCGACTACGCGGTTTTGCTCAAGCGTCTGGTGAAGAACATCGCCTACGACCACGAGATGGACACCACCTTCATGGCCAAACCGTATCCGGGCCAGGCGGGTAATGGTTTGCACGTGCACATTTCGATTCTCGACAAAGAAGGCAACAACATCTTTGCCAGCGAGGATCCCGAGCAGAACGCCGCACTGCGTCACGCGATCGGCGGTGTGCTCGAGACCCTGCCGGCGCAAATGGCTTTCCTGTGCCCGAACGTCAACTCGTACCGCCGTTTCGGCGCGCAGTTCTATGTGCCGAACTCGCCAAGCTGGGGCATCGATAACCGTACCGTGGCAGTACGCGTGCCCACCGGTTCGGCGGATGCCGTGCGCATCGAGCACCGTGTTGCCGGCGCCGATGCCAACCCGTACCTGTTGATGGCGTCAGTGCTGGCCGGTATTCACCACGGCCTGACCAACGAAATCGAACCGGGTGCCCCGGTGGAAGGCAACAGCTACGAGCAGAACGAGCAAAGCCTGCCGAACAACCTGCGCGATGCTTTGCGTGAGCTGGACGACAGCGAAGTCATGGCGCGCTACATCGACCCGCTGTACATCGACGTGTTTGTCGCGTGCAAGGAAAGCGAGCTGGCCGAGTTCGAAAACTCCATCTCGGACCTTGAGTACAACTGGTACTTGCATACGGTTTGATTGGCTAAAAACCGTCAGTCAAGGATGAAAGGTGGGCGTGCACAGATCATGTGTACACCGCCAACCCTGTGGGAGCGGGCTTGCCCGCGATGGCGTCATCACCGTCAACATTAATGGCGCCTGATACACCGCAATCGCGGGCAAGCCCGCTCCCACAGGGATTGCATTTCAAATCTTTAACTGACTGGCAGTCGGTCAATCCAACGATCAACTATTCCTCTGCGTAGAGTCACAACAATGACAAACACTCGCAGCGACTGGGAGCAACGCTTCCAGTCCCTCACACTAGAAGGCCGCGCATTCATCGACGGTCAATACTGCCCGGCACTCAGCGGCGATACCTTCGAATGCGTCAGCCCGGTAGACGGTCGCTTCCTGGCGAACATCGCCAGCACCGATGAAGCCGACGCCAATGCGGCAGTCGCCGTCGCGCGCCGTACATTCGAATCCGGTATCTGGGCGCGGTTGGCGCCCGCAGAACGCAAGCGCATTTTGATTCGGTTCGCCGATCTGATTCTGCAACACCAGGAAGAACTGGCGCTGCTCGAAACCCTGGACATGGGCAAACCGATCAGCGACTCCATGAGCATCGACATCCCGGCGACCGCCAATGCGATCCGCTGGAGCGCCGAAGCCATCGACAAAATCTACGACGAAGTCGCCGCTACACCGCACGACCAATTGGGCCTCATCACCCGCGAACCAGCAGGCGTGGTCGCCGCCATCGTGCCGTGGAATTTCCCGCTGATCATGGCCAGCTGGAAGTTCGCCCCAGCCCTGGCGGCGGGCAACTCGTTCATCCTCAAGCCTTCGGAAAAGTCACCGCTGACGGCCATTCGCATCGCGCAATTGGCCCTCGACGCCGGCATCCCCAAAGGCGTGTTCAACGTCCTGCCAGGCTTCGGTCACACCGTCGGTAAAGCGTTGGCGTTGCACATGGATGTCGACGTGCTGGCCTTCACCGGCTCCACTGCGATTGCCAAGCAACTGCTGATCTACGCCGGGCAAAGCAACATGAAGCGGGTCTGGCTGGAGGCGGGCGGGAAGAGCCCGAACGTGGTGTTCGCCGATGCGCCGGACTTGCGCGCGGCAGCACAAGCAGCGGCTGGTGCGATTGCCTTCAACCAGGGCGAAGTCTGCACCGCCGGCTCACGTCTGCTGGTGGAGCGCTCGATTCGCGAGCAGTTCATTCCGTTGCTGGTGGAAGCACTGCAAGCCTGGAAACCGGGGCATGCCCTCGATCCTGAAACCACCGTCGGCGCGGTCGTCGATCAGCGCCAACTGGAGAACGTGCTGCGCTATATCCAGATCGGCAAAGATCAGGGCGCACACCTGATCGCCGGCGGCAATCGTACCCTCGCAGACACCGGTGGCCTGTACGTGGAGCCGGCAATTTTCGACGGCGTGACCAACGCCATGACCATTGCCCGGGAAGAAATCTTCGGCCCGGTGCTGTCGCTGATCACCTTCGACACCGCTGAAGAAGCCCTGCAGATCGCCAACGACAGCATCTTCGGTCTGGCGGCTGGCGTGTGGACCAGCAACCTCAGCAAGGCCCACACCTTCGCTCGCGGCTTGCGCGCCGGCAGCGTCTGGGTCAACCAGTACGACGGCGGCGACATGACCGCGCCGTTCGGCGGGTTCAAGCAGTCGGGTAACGGTCGGGACAAATCGCTGCACGCGTTCGACAAATACACCGAACTCAAAGCGACCTGGATCAAGCTCTAACACCTTTACAGCGGCGGTCGCCGGCATATGTTGGCGGCCCTCGGAGAAACGTATGAAACAGACTCATGTAAACAGCTACTACGCTGCGACCCGTAATCAGATCGGTGATTACCCGGTTCTTGAAGAATTGGTGGAGTGCGACGTCTGCGTGATCGGCGCCGGCTACACCGGTCTGTCCTCGGCGCTGTTCCTCAGCGAAGCGGGCTACAGCGTCACCGTACTGGAAGCCGCCAAAGTCGGCTTCGGCGCCAGCGGTCGCAACGGCGGCCAACTGGTCAATTCCTACAGCCGCGACGTCGATGTCATCGAAGAACGCTACGGCGACAAAACCGCTGAAGTGCTCGGCAGCATGATCTTTGAGGGCGCCGACATCATCCGTTCGCGCATCAAAGAGTACGACATCAAATGCGACTATCGCCCCGGCGGCATCTTCGCAGCGCTGAACAAAAAGCAACTCAACGGCCTGGCCGAGCAGAAGCGCAGCTGGGAGCGCTACGGTAACAAAAACCTGAGAATGCTCGACGCCGCTGACATCAAGCGCGAAGTGGGTTGCGACAACTACGTCGGCGGCCTGCTCGATATGCAAGGTGGCCACATCCATCCGCTGAACCTGGCCCTCGGTGAAGCAGCTGCGATTATCAGCCTGGGCGGCAAAATCTACGAACAATCCGCCGCCGTGGAAATCACCTACGGCGAACCGATCACCGTGCGCACCGCCAAAGGCGTGGTGCGGGCCAAGTACCTGTTGATCGCCGGCAACGCCTACCTGCCTCAAGACCTCGACAACCGCGTCACGCGCAAAAGCATGCCCTGCGGTTCGCAAATCGTCGTCACCGAGCCGTTGTCCGAACGAGTCGCCCGCAGCCTGATCACCAACAACTACTGCGTCGAAGACTGCAACTACCTGCTCGACTATTACCGCCTCACCGCCGACAACCGCCTGCTGTACGGTGGCGGAGTGGTCTACGGCGCCCGCGAGCCGGACGACATCGAACAACTGATCAAACCGAAAATCCTCAAGACTTTCCCGCAACTCAAGGACGTGAAAGTCGACTACCGCTGGACCGGCAACTTCCTGCTGACCATGTCACGCATGCCGCAATTCGGCCGCATCGAAAAGAACGCCTACTACATGCAAGGCTACAGCGGCCACGGCGTCACCTGCTCACACCTGGCCGGCAAACTCATCTCGGAAATGATCCGCGGCGACGCCGAACGCTTCGACGCCTTCGCCTCCCTGCCACACATGCCCATGCTCGGCGGCCGCACCTTCCAGGCCCCGCTCACCGCCATGGGCGCCGCGTATTACGCGCTACGCGACCGTTTCGGCATCTAAGTAGAACCTTACCGGCGGCCATCCCAAAAATGTGCCGCCGACCAATGCCAGTCATAGCAGGGCACCGCTCCCACAAGGATCCAAGCCGAACATCAAATTAGTGGTCAACCCGGACCAAAACTGTGGGAGCGAGCCTGCTCGCGATGAGGCCGCATCAGCCTCCATCGATGTCACCTGACATACCGCCATCGCGGGCAAGCCCGCTCCCACAAGGATCCAAGCCGAACATCAAATTAGTGGTCAACCCGGACCAAAACTGTGGGAGCGAGCCTGCTCGCGATGAGGCCGCATCAGCCTCCATCGATGGCGCCCGACACACCGCCATCGCGAGCAGGCTCGCTCCCACAATTTCCGCACCTGAGCGACTGGAATCAGGGGCCCGCAGGCTTTTTTCATAGCCGTTTATCGAACCTGCTGAGCAATACCGACAAACGTGATTTAATACCCGCCTTTCACGGTTCCGGGACGGGAAACGGCGTAATCCGCGGCCACCAGTCGCCCGCTACCCACCCCCATTACCCCTTAAGTATTCTTCGCATAAGGCTGTCATGGACACGGGCTCACGACTCAAATTAGTACGCGAAAGCTACAAACTGTCCCAGCGCGAGCTGGCCCGGCGTAGCGGCGTCACTAATGCAACCATTTCCCTGATCGAACAGAATCGCGTCAGTCCTTCCGTCAGCTCGCTGAAAAAACTGCTCGAAGGCATACCCATGTCCTTGGCGGACTTCTTCACCTTCGACCAACCGCCGCGTGAGCATCAATACGTGTTCCGCGCCAATGAACAGCCAGATCTCGGGCGTCACGGGCTGCGGTTGTTGCTGATTGGCGCTTCGGTGCCGAGTCGGCAGATGCGGTTGTTGCGCGAGCAGTACGCGCCTGGGGCCAGCTCTGGTGAAGAGCCCATCGTGCATGCTGAAGGGGAGGAGTGTGGGCTCGTAACCCGTGGCACGGTTGAGCTCACCGTTGATGGTCAGATTAGTGTGCTGAATGCCGGGGATGGGTATTACTTTCCGACGACGCTGCCGCATCGGTTTCGCAATATTGGGCAGGATGAAGCGGAAATCATCAGCGCCAACACCCCGGCTAACTTCTGATATCGATAGCGAACAACAAACCTGTAGCAGCCATCGGTAGTTGCTACGGGCTTTTTCAAAGTAAATGGACTTCACCTCATGACCACACAACGCATCCGCCCCCTCGCACTCTGCGTCTTCCATCACAACGGAAAAATTCTGGTCAACGAAGCTTACGACTCAGTAAAAAAACAGACGTTTTTCCGCCCGGTCGGTGGAGGCATCGAGTTCGGCGAAACCAGTGTCCAGGCAGTTGTGCGAGAGGTACAAGAGGAACTCGGGTTATCCATCTCTGATGTTCGCTTACTCGGTACGCTTGAGAGCATCTTCACTTATGCCGGCACTCCAGGGCATGAAATTGTTCAGGTGTACGATGCAAAATTTGTGGATGCGAGCGTCTACGAATTGCCGCAGTTGAAGGCGTGTGAGAGTGACGGCACGGCCTTCATAGCGAAATGGCATGGCGTCGCAAGCTTCACTAATGGGTCACCTTTGGTTCCAGATGGACTTTACGAGCTACTGAAGAAAGTCGCATTGCTGGATTGATATCTGAAGCAACAAAGGAGTGACTTGAGGGGACTTCTCCTGGTCCTTCCGCTCCACGATTGACAACCCGGATCATCCAAAACACTATCAGCCCATGACCTACACACGCCAAATGAACATGATGTGCACGTCCATGACCGCTTCCGGCGGGCCATGAGGTCATGCGTTCACAGGATTTGACGTAATTACCCAAGGCCCCGCCAGAAATGGACGGGGCTTTTTAGTTCTCCGTCTACCGATGGCTAACGGAGAATGAAATGTTCGAGATTAGACGCGCCACGCACAGCGATGCCCAAACGGCGTTCGACATTCGCCTTCAAGCGATACGGCATCAATGCATCGGCGCCTATACCACGGAGCAAATGCTGGCCTGGACGGCAGGAGCAGCCAAGGACGGGTATAGCGAACTGATGGATAAACACTTTTATCTGGGCTGTATTCAGGGTGAGCCGGTGGCGACAGGAATGCTTGATCTGGAGAGGAGCGAAATCGGCGCGATCTTCGTGCTCCCAAGCTTTATGCAACAAGGCATTGGCTTGAGAGTCTTGGACTACCTTGAATGCCTGGCGCGAGATCTGGGGCTGAAGGAGATCAATCTGGACGCCACGTTGAACGCTGCTGACTTTTATCGGCGTTGCGGTTTCGTGGCTGATGAACCTGCTATTTACCATTCGCCCTCCGGGCTTCAGCTGGCTTGTGTCCCGATGGTGAAAGCGCTAGACAGGATTGATTGCTTCACCGACGGCAGACCCGGAGGAACTCGTGTAACCCGCAATATTCCTGATTGCCACGATTGACAGCCCTCACGACTTGTAGGAATTTAGCCGCCCGCAGGTAAGGAATATCTGCTGACGGCCAAAAAATGGTCGTCGTCTAATGAAACCGGACACCCACTCAGGCGAGAATGCTCGCCAGATCGAGGTGTCCGTTATTCACCTCACAAGGGATTGTCTATGCAAGGTTCAAACACCGTTGCTCAACAGGTGTGCGGTCAGCGGGTGCATACGCATCAGCACACCCCACACATGAACATTGCCGAGCAAATCCTCGAATGCCTGTTTCGGCGTCGTAGCCTTGCCCCGGGGCAGGATTCCGAGCTTTCATTGCAGGTATTGGAACCCCATCTGGCGAAGGTAATGCAAGCGGTCGAGTGCGGTCGCCAGATCGAAATGGTCTTGCCAGCCTTCCCGGGCAAGTCGCCCAGCCGCAAGAAAACCCTCAGCCATCTGCCTGATCTTGCTGAACATCACGCAATCGACGAGTTACATCGCCTGTGCAATGAGATCCAGGAGATCTACGCACCGGGAGCGCTGATTCATATCTGCTCCGATGGCTATGTGTTCTCTGACCTGGTGCATGTTCCCGATGCAGACGTCAAAGCCTACACCGACGCTATCCAGGACTACGCCGAACAGCACTATCCCGGCTCGTTCGCTCATTTCGACCTCAGGGATGCCTATCCTCCGCTTGATTGTCTGGACGCCATGCGTGAGGAGATGATGATCGAGCACGGCCAGTCATTGGTCTTGTTGCAGCAGCGTTTCAAGGATGATCCGCACATGATGTTGATGTACTGCGGCATCCATCGCTTCCTTTCCGAGGATTACTCGGGCCTCAAAGTATTCGCCGGCATGAGCCTTAATGCGGTGAAAAAAATCGCCAAACCGGCCTCGCAGCGGGTGATCCAGCGCAGTGAAGCCTGGAGTGCTCTGTTACAGGCGCGCTACCCACATTGCCTGCGCCTGTCGATTCACCCGCAACTGGCGGTGTCGACGAAGATCGGTATCCGGTTGGTGCCAACCAGTGACCTGTGGCGTACGCCCTGGCATTCGGTGGCCATCAATCGACGGGGTGTGGTCACCCTCGAAAAACGCAGCAATGTCGATGAACGTTACCACCGCTTGGTGTTCCGCAAGGGGCGTCCTTGTCACTACGCCAGTGCTCAATGATGGCGTCTCGGTTGCGGGTCGAAGCCGTACTCTTCGATCTGGATGGGACCTTGGTCGACACCTTGCCTGACATCACCTGGTGCCTGAACCAGGTGTTGCTCGAACACGGTTGCCCGGCGCAGACAGCGCAAACGGTGAGGGGTTACATCGGCGGCGGGGTCACAGCGATGATCGAGCAGGTTGCCACGCAGTTTGGCATCGCCGATGCGGTCGCCCTGCACCAGCGCTATGTGGCGCTGTATCAAAACAACCTGGTTCAATTTTCCCAACCCTTCAACGGTGTGCTTGCCTTGCTTGAAGGTTGTCGCCAATTGCAAGTGCCGCTGGCAATCGTCACCAACAAGACCGAGGACATGGCCCGGCAAGTAGCCGATGCGCTGCTTCCACAGAATACCTTCGGGACGATTCTGGGGCATCGCGCGGGCAGGGCGCTCAAACCTCAGCCGGAGGTGGCATGGGAAGCTGCCCGGCGATTGTCGGTTGATCCGCAACGCTGTTTGTTCGTCGGTGACACCGAGATCGATCTGAAGACCGCCCGTGCTGCAGGCATGTACTCGGCGGCGGTCACCTGGGGATATGGCATGACCTCAACATTGCAGGCCCAGGCCCCGAACTTCTGCTGCGAACAGCCGGCCGGATTGCTACGCATTCTGCAGCAAGTCTGCGGAACAGCGCATGCATTCACCGAACATGGCGATACCGTTAAATCCTATTGATACACACTCTCTCAAGGAAGTTGTTCTATGGAACATAGAGACACATGGATCGCTGCTGTCAGCGATTTGCTCGCGGGTTATCTGCTCAAGGGCACGGATGATTGTTTCGAAGCACAAGGCAGAGCGCATCTCGCGCTACGCCTGGGACACTGCTTCGATCAGAGCCTGCCAGTGCGCCTGGTACTGCCAGGCTTCCCCTGCAAGTCGCCAAACGCCACTGACCAGACATTCGGCGTGCTGCCGGATTATGGCGAAGTCATGGCCATCGAGCGCCTCGACCAGCTCGGTCAAACCATCGCCGCGTTGCATGCACCGGGTTGTGTGGTGTCGATCCTCAGTGACGGCACGACCTTCAATGACATCGTTGGCGTTGCCGACGACGTTCGCGTCGCCTACAACCGGGCGTTGCGTGAACTGTGCACCACCCACACGATTCAGTGGGTCAGCATGGAGGACCTGTTCCCACAGGCCCAAAGTGCCGAGTCGGTTCGCGCCAGCCTGGTCAAGCAGGCCCGTCTGCCCTGGAAAAACCTTGGGGATCTGATCGAGCAGAGCCGGCACGATGAATCCCTCAGCCAGGCCCATGACCACCTCTGCAGTCACCTCTATAACGATCTGCGACTGTGCCGTGAGGACGGGCAGAGCGAGGATGAGTACCTGCAGCAAATCAATTTCAAAGCCTACCAAATGATGTATCGAGGGCAGGCATTGAATGCGGCAGTGGACCGTTTCTTCGGCGATGACATTCGCTTGTCGGTCCACCAGTACAGCAATGCCGGACCTAAGTTCACCTTCGGATTGGCCGAGGGGCTGAACCGTGTTTACAGCCCTTGGCATGCCGTGCCGGTGTGCAACCTCGATGGCAGCCAAACCCTTCGCACCCGCGCCCAGGTCGACCTCGACCACCACGTGTTGGTCACCTATGACGGGCGGCCGTGGCTCTACCACCAAACAGAAAACCCACAGGCGCAAGGCTTCGAGTACGAACTGCAAAAACTTCCGCTCTTTGGCCTGGTGGTGCGAGACCCGTTGGGGCTGGGTTTCGAACGACTGTCCACCGGCCTGCTGGAAGCACTGGTGGAAACCTTTGGTTTCGTCTGCCTCAAGGGCTGTCGCTTCGACGATCAGGACAGTTTTGCTCGCAGCTGCGAACGCTTCGGCACGCTGTACGAATGGGCCTTCGGCGCCGTGCATGTGGTCAAACCTGCGGACAAACCCCAAGGCGTGGTGCACTCGCTAGAGAAAACGCCTTTGCACTGGGACCTGAACATGCTGCCCGACAGCGACGCACAGGTTCAGCGCAATCCGAAATTCTGCGCCAGCAAATTCATGCTGTATTGCAAGACAGCGCCGCAGCCGGGCGAGGGCCAGACCACCATCGTCGACAGCCGAAACGTACTGCGCAAAGTCGGGCAGCAAGTCGCCCGGCAATGGCAGTCGGTGAACATCAGCTACTACACCAAAATGACCTACTTCGGTGGCTCGCCGCGCATGTACAGCCTGGTGGATCATCACCCCCGCAGCGGCGAACTCATCCTGCGTTATCAAGAGGGCACTGACTCGACACTGCAGACCTTGAGTCAGTCTGTGCAGGACCATGACGAGGAGGCTCAGCAGGCGCTGCTCGAACAGGTCAATGCGCTGGTTTATGACCCGGAGTGCATGATTGCTCATCAATGGAGTGAAGGGGATTTGGTGTTGATTGATAACTATCGGACGCTGCATGGAAGGCTGCCGATGTCGGCGGGTTCTTCGTCGCGGGAGTTGTGGCGGGTGCAGGTTTACTGATTGCTGTTGTCTTGCAGGCCCTGGAGACAGGGCCTTGCGAGAAGTCTCCATCACTGCGCGATGAAGTCGCGAATCGCTCGAATAGTCTCCGTTGGCGCTTCTTCCATCAGCCAATGTCCGGCCCCCGGAATCACGACTTCCGTGACTTTATCCGCCGCATTGCGCATCACGATCGCTTCATTGCTGGCAAAAGATTTTTCACCGCCGATGGCCAGCACCGCCATCGTCAGCCGCGTCGCCATCGACGCTTTGTTGTCCACCTCATCCTGACGAATGCTGCGGAACTGAGCGAAGGCTGCGCGCATCGCGCCGGGGCGGGCATAGAGCGTGGCGTAGTGCTGACGGGTTTTTTCATCCACGTTGCTGGGGGCACCCGCGAACTCGTTCCAGGGCCGGTCCAGATTCGCTCACTGTTGAATGCCGGGGATGGGTATTGCTTTCCGACGACTTTGTATTTCGGAATATTTGGGCGGATGAGACCGAAATTATCAACGCTAACACCCGGCAAACTTCTGATACGGAAGCTGCCTTGGTGGCCGCTTTCGACGCCACGCCACAACGGACCGTCGATAGTGGTCTGGCCCCGATTTCCCTCCTTTCAGAAGGTTGCTCATTGATGATGGCATTTTGAGTTAATCAGCCTATGCTGTTAGAAAACAGTTCATCAGGGATGAGATATGAAAAATGCAGCGCTGGCGTTTGTACTGGCACTCATACTTGAAGGCTGCGCGACTTCGCACTATACGAGCGGTAGAGACTTTCCATCGGCAAACATCCCTAGCATTGTCAAAGGAAAAACGACGGCAAATGATCTAAAAACGCTTTTTGGTGAGCCCTTCGCCAAGAGTCCGGTCAACGAAACTGATGAGAAGTGGATCTACACCTGCACTATTGGTTCTGCTCATGCTCAGAGCTATATGGTTACCATGAAAGTTACCACCACTGGCACACAGAAGACTCTGGACGTGCTGATGCGGAACGCTACAGTGATCAATTATACGTTCACTGAAGGGCCCGCTCTTGGCAGTACCACAGTTAAAAGAATAGTTTCTTAACGTAATAGGTTGGTTCACGATTGATGAACGGGAAATACTGGTCTGACGCCGTAGCTCTATACCGTGTGTAATTGATGTTTGTGACTACCGATAAAATAGGGAGTGGAAAATGGATATTGCGATTACTATAAATCTCACCCCGGCGGAAGAAGCTGAAGTTGCGGCCATTCTAGGGTGTGATATCGCAGAACTTAATGATCGGCTCAATGCATGCTCGTTAGCAGCAACTAATGAATATCTCGCTATGTTCCGAGGGCAGAAAACCTTCAAGCGGGGTAGTGATATGCTGGAATTTCGTCTGCTTTTACTAATTGAAACAGCTTTTAATGGTGTGATACCGGATGAGCGTACGGTTTGTAGTTTGTTCCAGACGACGTTAACAGAAAGCAGATCGTTAATTAGGTCGGTGATCTCTAAGTACCAGTATCAACTTCGGAGTCATGTTGAGCGCACCCTTAATGCATGCTTGACTGCTGCCAGTCGTGCAAGTAATGCTCAGAATTATAATGTTGTTATAAATAGTCATAATATTGTAGATGAATTAAATAAGGCGCTGGCGGATATCGATGGAAGTCTGTCGTCGGTGATAAAAAAGAAGGGCAGCGTTTCTACTTTTGAAATAATACCTTCATCATATAATCATCTCTGCGCTAAATTTTCTGTCAGGCCTAATCCATGAGTGATCTACTTTCTGCATCAAGTTTGCTTTTAGCGATCGCCGCAATACTTTTTAGTCTTTGGCACCCGGAAATCACAAGCGCACTTAAAATCATTCCCGAAGACCACAAGGAAGATAATGTCGGGGCACGCGCCGTCGTAACGGGTGTGATAGTGAGCAAGGCTTTGCCGGTGGCAGTTGTGTCACTTGCAGTGACTCTTATTTTTCTTCCTGATGCCGTAAGATTAACAAAAGAGTCTTTTGAGATTTTTCAGAAAATTGGCTATTCAGTTACTAAAAATTATGATGCTGTTCGAACTGCGTACTGTTTTGTAACTTTGCTGTCTGCGGTGTTGGCTTTGTATGTGTGGGTGCTGTTAGGTAAGTTGTTTTTTTTGCATAAGCGATTGGGGTAGCGAAGTGTTGTGGTTGCAGCTTAATTTATTCGTGATTAATAAGTATCTATGGGGGCTTTTGATAGGGCGATTTAGGCGTTTATGTGGGGGGAGGAGTAGGATGTAGTCGCTGAGGCTGAAAAATGAACGGTTTTTAGTTTAGGTGCTTTTTTGAGTGTGATCTGTCCTTGTAATAAGGCTGGGTGGATTTATTTTATGTGCAAGATAAGTCGATCTCCTTTTTTAGGTGGCAGTAAGTGTGATATTTGTTTTACCTAAATGTCCACGTCATCAAATATTGATCTGGAATCATGACTCCATCTGTCGGTAGACGTGTCGCGATAATCATCTTCTGGTTCGTTGCTGCTGTATAAGTTTGCTCTTAAGTCTTCTATAGCGTATTCGATAAAGTCAAAGCTTGCGTCGATTAACTCTACAGACTCATCGTCATCAGCCATTTCTCGGCGAAATCGTTCTAATGCATCTCGCAAGTTGTCGAAGTGAGTTTCAGGATCTTCTGAGCCATCATGGGTATCCTTCCAGTTGTCTACAGTCAACTCAAGTTCTGGGAGAAGGTTTATTTTTACGTGATGCACGATTTCTTCTAGCTCACTTGAGCTAAATAGAGTGCGAATATCGGCTCTTAGGAAGTCTGCGTCAGGAATATCTACCGCTAAATCATAAATTTTATTTATATGACGAGCGCGCTCTGTCTCTGGAAGTAAACCAAATTTATGTAGGCGAACTATGATGTCGACATCTGAAATTGCACTCAGATAAGAGCTGACTTTTAGACTTTTAATGTATGTGATGTTGCTATCTATAAACAGTTTTAGAAAAATCTTGCTGCACCTAAAGGCTAGAAACATGTTCAAGCTATGCTGCTCGTCTTTTTTGCCTAATACATAAGGGGTTATTCTGTCGATAATTAAATTAAAGCGATTTTCAGGTATGATGACTTTTGCACCTTTAATTCCAATTTCTCCGCATGTGACCTCCCTCATCAGCTGTTGAATAGGTGTTCCCGTCAGGTAAATATCCATCAGCTCTCTATTTTCGGCTACTAGGGAGGCCATAGCGTCTCGGATCGTAGGGTGTTTAAAACGCCATACATAGTTGCCATTTTGTATTACCTGGGAGAGCATGCAACCTTCTAGCGCGACTAATGCTGCCCTGACATTGTTTTTCGATCCTCCCAGCAGCTCAATTGCAAACTCCTCTTCCTGATCAAGTTTTACAGGACTATCAAGTGCGCCATTTCGCATAAAAACTAGAGCCAGAGCGGACCTGCTATTGGCGTCAAGAGTACTGATAACCTCCTTGAGAAAGTCCATGGGGCGGTCTATGAAATCACTAATGGAAGGCCAGTTTATTATAAGAGCTTCTGTAAACTCTTTATGCCCAAGCCTGCGAGCTATCTCTGGGCTGAATCGTTTGTGCCCAGCTACCTGTGGTAGCATAGGTTTGATGCGGGATTTAAAAGCTCCGCTCTGTGAGCCTAACTTTATATGATTGTACAAAATTTGCTCTTTTTCGCTCTCCGTCATTTTCTCAACACGAATGACAACTTGCGACTCGCGTATCACTGGTAAGGCCGATTGCTTTAGATGATTTTTTGCTGCCTGATAAATATAATCGCGAGATGTGAAGATTACTTTGGAACCTTTCTTTATTGCGGCATGGAGATGTGGGAAAGTTTTATTCCAGTCATTCAGCTCCTGTATATCTAATTGTGTCGCACCGAAAGCGTCATCTACCCAAAAAAATTGTTTTTGGTCATGTGGGTTGTAATGTTTTACGAAATCCTCAGCCGATCGGACTTTTATGGTAGAGCACCCCCATTCGTCAGTCGCCCCAAGTGCAAGCGCAGCAGCTATTGTAGACTTGCCACAAGCGGGTTCACCTAACAAAAGCACGAAACCATGACTCACGAGTGCTTCCGCGCTTTTTCTATATGCATCGGTTAATACAAATTTGCTTAAGTCATCACCTATAGAGCTTAATATTTCCATCCCTTGAGCATAAGCTCTTTCGTCGAGTATTTGACTTAAATCACCAAGTCCATATACACGAGGTACCAACATCCTAAGGCGGGGCGATTCCTTTATCCATTGACTAATTTGTTCCGCTCCATATACAAGACAGCAATTAATCCCTTCTATAGATTCAAACTGACTTTTGATGCTCTCTTCGTTGCGTCCTGTAAGCTTAGCATTCGTAAAAATCAAATAATTATCAGCGAGTCCTGACGTCGCTAGTCGTTTTGCCTTCGCAATCTCATCGACTAAACCACTGGTCTTTATTGTTTCCTTTGGATTTGCTGTAAATTTGCACTGAACCGTAAAGCTGCCCTCTAATGTGGTGCCAGCCATTGTTGTCCATGTCCCGAAAAATGCTCCGTCACGCCCCCCATCATTTGTATCATAGAAACTCTGGATGGTTTGGCCCCAAATATCCCCTACGATTGTTGAACATAATTGTTGGAACGCCTTCCAACCTAGCGATTGAAGTTCATAGGTGACGTGGCTGGCTTGTGTGGAGGGGGGAGGAGTTTTAGCAGGCATAGGACAGTCCTTTGGCGGAAGCAGCGCAAGGTCTTTACTAACACATTCGAACCAGTTCTGCATCGAGTAGATACGCGACTCACAGTGCGAATCGTACCTGTTTTTCTAGTCAACGCCGAAGGGCATTATGGGGCGGTTCCGATTCGCTAATGGCGGACTACGGACCTATTGAATGCGTTCCTCAACAGAGTCGGCCGAAAGCAGTCAATCATAGTCGACTGACTGCTGTCCGTCGGATATAAACGGAATACAAACAGGTAATAAAAACCCGCGATGATGTGGGTTTCTTATGGCTCAAATCTGGTTACGTCCCCTTGGGCGTATCAAACCCACGCTGCTCAATCACCCGAAACACATCGCTCACATCCTGGACCATGATCCGGGCGATGTTGGTGACGGTGTTGATGTCGTGCTCGGCGTAGTCCGGCAGGCTGGTGCAGGCCATGAGGTTTAGATATTTGAGGACGGCGCTGAGGCGTTCGCTGAGGCAGTTGTGGAGTTCGCGCAGTGGGGCGTCGGCGTCGATGAGGAGGACGGGGTGGTCGGTGGCGAAGTGGGACATTGGGGAGTAGTGGCGTAGCGGTTTGTTCATAGTCATAAGGTTGAGCTCTTCAAAGGAAAAATGAAGTGCCACCATTCTGCTGCGAAACAAATAGGTGGCAGCTATGTGCGGGTTCGCAGACCGGAGAAGAGACAAAACCGGCAGACCCAAGGGTCTCCCACACACAGCCGCCATAAAACGTAACGGCGGCAAATTTTGCCACAGTTGTCATTTAACGGTGTGTGTCTTCTTCTGCAGGGCTGCGAAACCCTATCGCTGAATTCGCTCAGCGACAGACCCACTCTAAGCAGCGATTTTGATAGCCGCAACCGGGCTGTAGGACCACACGCGGTCCCTGTGGCGAGGGGGCTTGCCCCCGTTCGGTGGCGCAGCCGCCGCAAAACCGGGCGTTGCGATGTGTCTGAGGAAACGGGCTAGCAGGGTTTGGGGCTGCTTCGCGGCCCAGCGGGAGCAAGCTCCCTCGCCACAATCGGTTGTTTCCTACAAGATTTTCGGACTTCAAAATCCTGGCGGCGGCTTCATCAAACGATCACGATTGCAGCTTGGTTCAAGCACAACATTCATTTCAGCGGCCGTTACGGCGTTTAACCCGAGGAATCCCATGAGTCAAACACTGGAACGCGCCATTGCCATCGCCGCTGCGGCGCATGAGGGGCAGGTGGACAAGGGCGGCGCGCCTTACATCCTGCATCCGCTGAAAGTCATGCTGCGGGTGAACACGCTGGATGAGCGCATCGTCGCGGTGCTGCATGACGTGGTCGAGGACTGCGGCATCAGCTTCGACGATCTGCGTAACGAAGGCTTCAGCGAAACGGTGTTGATGGCAATTGCGTCGGTGACCAAGGTGCCGGGCGAGTCCTACGAGGCGTTCGTCGAGCGCGCGGCGCAGAACCCGATCGGGCGGGTGGTGAAACTGGCGGATCTGGAAGAGAACAGCGACTTGTCGCGGATTGCCCAGCCGTCCTGGGAAGATCTGGAGCGCGTTGAGAAGTATCGGCGGGCGATGGGGGTGTTGCGTTCGTAGTGAGTGGGTGTGGGTTCGGAGTCTATCAATCCGTAGATCGCAGCCTTCTGCAGCTCCTACGCCGATCGAGTAGGCGTTTGGATTTGGGACAGTCCACGTTTTTTCGCTCAACGGTTTTTGAAATCGTGGTCTGTCCCGGTGTTCCGCTCGGTGTTTCGTACTCAGTCGTTATTTTGTGCCCTGACAGCCTTGCGAGCGGTCTCAACGTGATTCGACTATGTCTGTCGACTGCCATTGCCTGACAATTGGATTTACGGATGAAACCAACGATGCGACGCCCGTTCCACACCAAGAAAATCATTGCCGTAATAGCCATGTTCCTGTCTCTCTCTGGTTGTGCCGGGGTGGTGGTTACAACGCCGGAACCGGAAAGAGCACGCATTCCCTTGACCTATCAGAAAACAGATGGCGACCTGACCACGCGGGCGTGGTGTGGCGTAACGTTATGGGCGGTGATTGTACCTGTTCCCTTGAAGTTGCCCGTCTGCAAGCTTCACGAGGGGCAGTCTTTAACATCGGACTTTTACGCTTGCGGTCCACTGATGGCCCTGGGACCTATCTCTCACGGTTATGAGGGGAATGCCCTATGTGGGACATTTCACGGGTGGTGAACATGACCGTGGTGTTCGAAACTGACGCTCGTGAAATATCGGGACAGATCACAGTTTCTCCGTTCAACGATTTTTGAAATCGTGGACTGTCACGCGCTGAAGATCAAAAGATCGCAGCCTTCGGCAGCTCCAAAGGCGTAATGGAAGTCCGTCTTGCGGCGTTAGTATTTTTCCATTCTGCAGTCATTCCCCTAGAAAAGAATCGGTCTAAAAACCCCGGCCCAAGCCTCGAACGATTTGCTATTCTGAGGTTGTAGGTGAAGACGCAGACTGATGCGCAAAGGGATAGCGAGGAAGCGTGGGGCGCGCTCCCAAGGGTACACGGTTAGAAAGATCTCCGCGCTGAGATCCAGCCCTTATGCCGTGTGAGGCAGAACAGCCTAAAGTTAAAAATCCTGTTCTGTGAGAGGCCCGATAAACCTTGTAAGCCAGAGACCAGCGCTGGCCACCTACATCGATTTCAGAAGCCCGCCTTGTGCGGGCTTTTTCGTGTTTGCGGGTAGCCAGTTTGTTCTACACGGCGTTCACTTTTGCGAATGGCGCGCGTGCGTCTGGTTCTTCGTGTTCCGTCTGTCTGACGTGAGCCGCAAAGCCAATCTGATCCGAAGCAATTTCCGCGCGCAACGTGAGTAGCGGAATGTCATATGCACCAGCATTCTGCGGGCGGAAAGGAATCGGTGCGGTTTTCCAGAGGTCATCAAGGCGTTGGCCGAGCGCGTCGCAAGTTGTTGAAAATCTCTCCTCATCCATTCGGCTGGTCCGATAGATCACAAACGGTGGCAGCACGTCGAAACCGGGGTAAAACAGGATGCCATGCTGAATGGGGAATAGCAGATCATCGATGGGCCCATTGATGCCCCGGGGGCTGTAATGAGACTCCCATCCGCCCGCAGTGACGATCAGCATCGCCCGTTTGCCCGCCAGCGTACCTTCTCCATAGCGGTTACCCCAGCGCGCATCGGAATGCTCTCCAACGCCATAGGCAAACCCATGGACATAAACGCGTTCCACCCAGCCTTTGAGGATCGCCGGCATCGAAAACCACCACAGCGGAAACTGCAGAATGACGGCATCGGCCCAGAGCAGTTTTTCCTGTTCGAGGACGATGTCCTGGCTTTGTCGGCCTTCTTCGAAGGCATGTTTGGAGTCCAGCGAAGGATTGAACCGCGATTCGGCTGGCCGGCCGGGGCTGTCATCGGCGTCCAGTGAGGCTTTCCAGTCCATCGCGTATAGATCGGAGACCTGCACCTGGTGGCCGGCAGCTTCCAGGCGTTTAACGGCAAAGTCTTTGAGCGAACCATTCAATGATTTGGGTTCGGGATGGGCATAAACGAGCAGAACTTTCATGGCTGAGTCTCCAGTGTCAGGAGCCAGCAGAGTCAGACTTTAGCCGGTATATTGGAAATGAATAACCAATATGCCAGGTATTACCATGAATAATCTGCGACGCCTGGACATCAACTTGCTGCTGACCCTTGATGTCTTGCTCTCGGAACACAACGTGACCCGTGCGGCGCAACGTCTGAATTTATCTCAACCGTCGGTGAGTGTTCATCTCGCCAAATTGAGGGACATTTTTGGTGATCCGCTGTTGCTGCCAGGACCACGGGGTATGCGACCCACGGCCAGGGCCGATGAGTTGCGCGAGCCGTTGCGCCAGGCATTGGAAGCCCTGGAGCGCGCCGTGTCGCCCGCCAGCCCGTTCAACCCGGCCGAGGCGCGGCAGACGTGGAATGTCATGGCGTCCGACTATGGTGAGACGACTATCGTTTTGCCTGCGTTAGCCGGTCTGCGTTCGTCAGCCCCTGATACGCGCCTGGCGGTGTTTGACCTGGTTCCGTCACAGATCGCCAAGCAAGCGGAGCAGGGGGCAATCGATCTGGCCTTTCACGTCAGCGAGGACGCGCCCCTCGGCTTGCGACGTCGCGTGTTGTTTACCGAGCAGTATATTTTGGTGGGCCGCGCTGGCCATCCGCAGTTGAAAAAGCGGCCGACACTTGCGCAATTCTGCGAGCTCGACCACGTGATCGTGTCACGGGATGGTGGAAGTTTTCAGGGGGTCACCGACCAAGCGCTTTCGGCGGTGGGCATGACGCGCCGGGTGGTGCTTTCAGTCCCGCATTTCCTGTTTGTGCGGTCGGTGGTGGAGAGCACCGACATGGTGGCGATGCTGCCGTCGCGGCTGGTTCGCGATGCGCAGACGCTGGCGGTGATCGAGTCACCGCTTGAAGTTGAGGGTTACGAGATGTCGATGCTCTGGCCCGAGCGCGTTCATCGTGACCCTGCGCATCAATGGTTGCGGGAGTTCATCGTGAGTGCGTTGTGATTGATTTCAGTTAACGCATTCCATGTGGGAGCGAGCCTGCTCGCGATAGCGGTGTGTCAGGCAACATCAATGCTGGATATGCCGCCGCCTTCGCGAGCAGGCTCGCTCCCACAGGTTCCGTGTCTGGCATCAACCCGTCCCCCACTTTGGCTGCCAGTTGTGTTCATCCCGGTGTTTGGCTAATCTCGCACAAACACGCAAAAACAGGCATAACCATGCAAGCCGAGCATTCCATCGCCGAACTCCCGCAGCTGCGCCGTCAAAAAATCCTGCTGATCCTGGAACGCGACGGTAAGGTCATGGCCTCCGAGTTGAGCCAGCATTTCGCCGTGTCCGAGGACACCATTCGCCGGGATCTGTCGGAGCTGGCCAGTGCCGGGCTGGTGCAGCGGGTACACGGCGGGGCGTTGCCGCGACCCAAAGACACGGGCAAGGATTACTTCACCCGGGTCGGCGAAACCGATGAAGTGAAAACCCGGCTGGCCCAACTCGCCGCACGGCGGGTCAAAAACGGCCAGATCGTGATTTTCGATTCCGGCAGCACTACGCTGCAGATCGCGCGCTCGCTGCCTGCTGACATCTGCATCACGGCCATCACCGCGTCGCCGATGATCGCGATCACCCTCGCCGAATACAAAGGCATCACAGTGATTGTCGCCGGTGGTCAGCTCAATCCCGCGACGATGTCTTCCAGCGGCCATGAAGCGCTGCGGCTGATCGAGAGCATCAAGGCCGACCTGGTGTTTACCGGGGTTTGCGCCATTCATCCGGAAGTCGGCATCAGCTCGCTGCATTTCGATGAGGTGCCGGTGAAGCAGGCGATGCTCGCCAGCGCTTCCCATGTGATTGCTGTCACCACCGCGGACAAACTGGGGGCGGTGGAGCCCTTTGTTGTTGCGCCTTGCAACCGCGTGCACACCCTGATCACCGAACGTCATGTGGCCTCGGGCAATGTCGAGGATTATCAAAAACTGGGGATCGAGGTGGTGCAGGTGGACGCTTGAGCGTCATCGCGGTCAGCGGTGTATGAGTTACGCTGATAGCTACGACGGGAGGAATGCAACCATGACTGAGCGCCATATGATCCACTCGGAAACGCTGTCGAACGGATGCACGATCAAGGTTACGGCCGAGATATTGAGAGACGGTTCGCTGGGGATGTTCATCGGTGTTTACTGGCCGGACGGCTCGGCCATCGATGAGGACAACCATCCGTCGCCACATCAGATGGATATGGAAGCGGCGATGGAGTGGGCCATCGAAAAAGCCAAAACCATCGGTAACAGTCAAAGAACGCTGTAAGACCCGGCGATAACTGAATCATTGATTGGCTGGAAGGTCGTAGCTATGGGTTTGAACGCACTGCGATTAATTTCGCGGCAAGCGTCACCTCATCCCCGCAGCTCTGACCTTTTAGGACGTTCAAATGAAGCGCACCGCGATAATGACCCTGGCCATTGCAAGTACCCTCCTGTTGGGAGGTTGCTTTCCTCACTGGGAAGATGACGACAGGTATGATCGGGATCACCGTCGTGAATACCGTCGCGACCATGACCGAGGTTATGACCAACGTGATGATCGAGGGTATGACCGCGATTACGACCGTCGTGATGATCGCCGTCGTCACCGCGATCGGGACCGCGACGACCGCGACGACGATTGATACTTACCCGTCAGCCTTCAGAGCGGGCACCACCGCTCTGATCTGCCGTCAGTCATGCGAGGAATCACCATGGAAATTCTGCCTGGACGTTTCGCTCGGCGCCTCAGTCAATGGCTGATCGCGGCGGGTATCGGCCTGATCGCCATAACGCTCGATGCACAGGCGCAAACTCCACCTCAAGCCACTCAGGAAATAAACAGCTTGCTGGACTTTGTCGAGCACAGCGAGTGCCGGTTTGTGCGTAATGGAAGCGAGTACCCGGGCGCTGAGGCCCGGGTACATCTGCAGAAGAAGCTGACGTACCTCGAAGACCGGAACAAGGTAAACAGCGCAGAAGACTTCATTGAGCTGGCGGCCAGCCAAAGCAGTATGAGTGGCCGCGCCTATGAAGTGCGCTGTCCGGCAGGCGTACAACCGGCCAGCCTCTGGCTGAAGACCGAGCTACAGCAGCAACGGCAACGTCATTGATTCTGTCCTGATGGGCTAGCGCAGCAGATGCACCGCCAGCCCGATCAGCCCGCACCCCATCAGTACTTCGATCACACCCCGCTTGAAGCGGAACAACGCAATGGCCGCCGCAATGGCGATCAGCGCCGAAGGCCAGTCGAGTTGACCGCCGAAGCCGTTGGGCCAGAGCACGTGGTAGCCGAAGAAACACGCCAGATTAAGAATCACGCCGACCACCGCCGCAGTAATCGCGGTCAGCGGTGCGGTGAGCCTGAGTTCGTTGTGCGTCGATTCCACCAGCGGACCGCCAGCGAGGATGAACAGGAACGAAGGCAGGAAGGTGAACCAGGTCACCAGCGTGGCGGCGAGGGCGCCGGCCAGGAACACATGATCGGGGCCGAACACCTGATGAACATAGGCGCCGACAAAGCCGACGAAAGCTACCACCATGATCAGCGGTCCGGGAGTCGTTTCGCCGAGTGCCAGGCCATCGATCATCTGCGTGGGGGTCAGCCAGCCATAGTGCCCGACGGCGCCCTGATACACATAAGGCAGCACGGCATACGCGCCACCGAATGTCAGCAACGCCGCTTTGGTAAAGAACCAGGCCATTTGGGTGAGGGTGCCTTTCCAGCCGAACAGAGCGGTGAGAATGCCCATCGGCAATACCCACAAAACAGCACCCACCAGCAATAGGCGCAGCAATTTAAAACTGCTGAAACGAGCGTGTTCGGGAGGCGGAGTATCGTCATCGATCAACGCCGGGCCGAAGGATTTTTTCGCAGCGCCGTGGCCCCCGGTCTGGAACCTTTCAGGCGCCAGACGTCCGCCGACATAACCGATGATGGCGGCGCCCAGCACAATCAACGGGAACGGCATGTTGAACACGAAGATGGCCGTGAATGACGCCGCGGCGATTCCCCACAGCCAGTTGTTCTTCAGGGCCCGCGAGCCGATCCGGTGAGCTGCCTGCACCACAATGGCGGTCACGGCAGGCTTGATCCCATAAAAAAGACCGGCCACCGCCGGCACTTCGCCAAAGGCGATGTACACCCAGGACAACACGATCAGGATGAACAGCGAGGGCAGCACAAACAGCGCGCCGGCGATCAGGCCGCCCCACGTCCGGTGCATCAGCCAGCCGATGTAGGTCGCCAATTGCTGAGCCTCAGGCCCAGGCAGCAACATGCAGTAGTTGAGGGCATGCAGAAAACGCCGTTCCGAGATCCAGCGTCGGCGCTCCACCAATTCCTGGTGCATGATCGAAATCTGCCCGGCCGGCCCGCCGAAACTGATGAAGCCGAGCTTCAGCCAGAACAGAAACGCTTCCCGCAGACTGATGGCCGCAGGCTTCGGCAGGTCCTGCTCGACGGTCGAAGAGGGGGCTTTATTCAAATGACGATTCCTTTTTCAACTGTCGATTCAAGCCTTCACGGCGTACCAAACATCGCCGTCCAGTAAATGCCCGCATCACTCTTCGGGTCCACTGCATAAGCTGCCCCCAACTCACGAAATTGCGGGTTCATCAGATTGGCGCAATGGCCCGGGCTGGCCAGCCAGCCATCGACCACTTTGCGCACGGTGTCTTGTCCGGCGGCGATGTTTTCGCCGACCTGCTGGCCGGCATAACCCGCCAATTCAGCCCGATCACCCGGCGTGCGACCATCGCGGTCCTTGTGATCGAAATAGTTATTGTTGGCCATGGCCCGGCTGTGGGTCTCGGCTGCGGAACCCAGCGTGGCGTTCCAGGCCAGTGGCGTCGTGGCGGTAAAGGCTTGGGTGCCGCACTGGCGTGTCTGAGCGCGGGCGCTGTTCATCGCTTCAAGCAGTTTTTGTCCCTCCGCCTGCCAGTCGCCAAGACGCCCGGTCAACAGCGGACGCGCCAGCACAATGCGCCACTCACGACCATCGCGGCTGACGCCGATGTCGACGAATTGCGGGTCCAGCACCACTTGGCAGAAGCTCTCCTGAATCGCCTTCATGGCGGACGGCGCATCACGCGGGCCGGACAGGCTGATCGCCTGCACATTGACCATCGGATAAGCCGCGCGGGCCAGAGCCTGCTGCAAGTCGCCGATGCTGTTGGCGGACAGGACCAGGCGCGGATCGCTCGCCAGCGGCGGCAACTCCGAAGACGCCTGGCCGCCGCAGCGCTGCACCTGGCTGCGGTAAACGTTGATCGACTCGATCAGCTGCGTTTCATCAACCGCCGACGCGGCGACGCTGAACACCAGCCCGAATGACAAGACGGCAAGATGCAAAACGGATGACAGGCTGCGCATGAAAATCTCCCTTGAACGGTCTGCGCTCATGATGCGCGATTTCACCCCTGCGAATGCAATGCCTTTTCGCCTCGACATGCAGATTATTGTCAGGCGACTGGAATGACTTGCGACGACTACAATCAAGCCAGGCCAGCGCTACAACGTCGCCGTTTCATTGCCCAAGCCAGTGTCATCGAAAGGATCGATCATGCGATTAAAATGGGTACTCACCTGCTTCGCAATCATCCTTCTAGGCGACCAGGTGTTGGCGACTGAGCAGGAGCAAAAACAGGAAGTGGCCGAAGACAAGGCGCAGGTCCTGGAACAGAAAGCCGCCGAGAAGGGCACCGAACTTCCGGTACCCAAGTCCGAGGTCATCACCCCCTCCGAAGTGCAGGCGGTCGATCCGGCAGGCGCAGCCCCTCTGGACGATGCAATCACCTGCCTTGCACGCAGCATCTATTGGGAAGCCAAAGGTGTGGCACCTGCCAACATGGAAGCTGTCGCCAGCGTGGTCATGAACCGGCTGGGCCATGAGGGTTTTCCCGATACGGTGTGCGCGGTGGTCAAGCAGGGTTCTGAAACGCATGCCTGCCAGTTTTCCTGGTGGTGCGACGGACGTGCGGATCAGGTAAAGGAAGACGATGAATATGCCATCGCCAAGGAAATCGCACGTAAGGCACTCAACAAGCAACTCACGGACCGCACCTATGGTGCTTTGTATTTCCACGACAGAACGGTGAAGCCCGCTTGGGCGAAGAAATACACCAGGACGGCCGAGACCCGGAAGTTCCTGTTCTATAAACCTCGTGGCGGGACGGCGAAGTAGGTGCGGATAGCTTGAGGATCGTTGGCGGAGGGTGCTGCCGGTAGAATTTTACGGTTTTTTTACGGTGGATATTCTCTCTCGCGACGATACTTGCCGCGTTTTTTGATCATCAATAATGCCTGCGATCCTTCGTCCCCCGGTTGACTTGAGGTCAATTCCTTTTCCTCGGTTTCAGAGAAACTACCCGTGAGCGAAACAGCAATCCCGGCCCATGAAGAATCCCATTCCAAAACCTCGGGAGTGGGTTTGCTCGTCGCCGCGGTGGGCGTGGTTTATGGGGATATTGGCACCAGCCCTCTTTACACCCTCAAAGAAGTGTTCGCCGGTCACTACGGAGTCCAGGCCAATCACGACGGTGTACTGGGTATTCTGTCGTTGATCTTCTGGTCACTGATCTGGGTCGTCTCGATCAAGTACGTGCTGTTTATCCTGCGTGCCGACAACCAGGGCGAAGGGGGCATCATGGCCTTGACGGCACTGGCGCGTCGGGCCGCCGCGCCGTTTCCCAAAATGAGCAGGGTCCTGGTATTGCTTGGCCTGTTTGGCGCGGCACTTTTTTACGGCGACAGCATGATCACCCCGGCCATTTCGGTGCTCTCTGCGGTTGAAGGGCTACAGCTTGCGTTCGATGGCATTGAGCATTGGGTGGTTCCGCTGTCCGTGGTCGTCCTGGTAGCACTGTTCCTGATACAGAAACATGGCACGGCGCGTATCGGCATCCTGTTCGGCCCGGTCATGGTGCTGTGGTTTGTGGTGTTGGGTGCACTCGGCATTTACGGCATCTTGCAACGGCCGGAAGTTCTGCAAGCGCTGAATCCTGCGTGGGCGGTGCAATTTTTCGTGGTTCATCCGGGCATCGGCGTCGCCATCCTGGGCGCCGTCGTGTTGGCATTGACCGGTGCTGAAGCACTGTATGCCGATATGGGCCATTTTGGTCGCAAACCCATTGCTCGTGCCTGGTTCATCCTGGTGCTCCCCGGCCTGGTGCTCAACTACTTTGGCCAGGGCGCGCTGATCCTCGGGAACCCTGAAGCAGTCCGTAATCCGTTCTATCTATTGGCACCTGACTGGGCGCTGCTGCCGATGGTCGCGCTCTCGACACTGGCCACCATCATCGCCTCCCAGGCCGTGATTTCCGGCGCATTCTCGCTGACCCGTCAGGCCATTCAGCTGGGTTACGTGCCGCGTATGTTTATCCAGCACACCTCCAGTCAGGAGCAGGGGCAGATTTATATCGGCATGGTGAACTGGGCGCTGATGGTCGGCGTCGTGTTGCTGGTCATCGGCTTTGAATCGTCCAGTGCGCTGGCGGCGGCTTATGGCGTGGCGGTGACGGGGACCATGCTGATTACCACCATTTTGTCCTCGGCCGTTGTATTGCTGCTGTGGAAAACACCTCGTTGGCTGGCTATTCCGATGTTGTTGGGTTTTCTCGTGGTGGACAGCCTGTACTTCGCCGCCAACGCTCCGAAGATTTTCCAGGGCGGTGCGTTCCCGGTGATCGCCGGTATTGCCCTGTTCATTTTGATGACCACCTGGAAACGGGGCCGAAAGATCATTGTCGAGCGACTGGACGAAACCTCGCTGCCGCTGCCGTTGTTCATCAGTAGCATCGGCTCGCAACCACCCCATCGTGTGCAGGGCACAGCGGTATTTCTGACGGCCAGGGCTGATGCGGTTCCTCATGCCCTCTTGCATAACCTGTTGCATAACCAGGTACTGCACGAGCAGGTGGTGTTGCTCACCGTGGTGTCTGAAGACAGCCCGCGTGTGGCTGCGGATCGGCGATGCGAGGTCGAGGCTTATGGTGAAGGATTCTTTCGAGTGAGTCTGCACTTTGGTTTTATCGAGGAGCCCGACGTACCTCTGGCGTTGAGCCTTTGCCATTTGAAAGAGCTTGATTTCAGTCCGATGCGCACTACTTACTTCCTTAGCCGAGAGACGGTCATCCCGACCAAGCGTATCGGCATGGCTCGGTGGCGCGAAAGCCTGTTCGCGTTCTTGCTGAAGAACGCCAACAGCAATCTCAAATACTTCAAATTGCCGCTCAATCGTGTGATAGAGCTGGGCACGCAGGTCGAGATGTAGACGGCAACAGTCAGTCAAACACACATCCCTGTGGGAGCGGGCTTGCCCGCGATAGCGGTGTATCAGGCAACATTAATGTCGACTGACACTCCCTCTTCGCGGGCAAGCCCGCTCCCACAGGTTTTGCACCAGATTTTTAGCCTTGCAGCGCCACTCAGACGCTTTGAGCCGTGCTCATGGCCGGGTAATCGATATACCCCTGCGCGCCGGGTGCGTAGAACGTGTCTTTATCCGGCACATTTAGTTCGGCGCCTGTGCGAAAACGCTCGGGCAGGTCGGGGTTGGCGAGGAATGCGTTGCCAAACACCACCGCGTCGGCCTGGCCCTTGGCGAGCAGGGATTGGGCGGCGTTTTGATCGAGCCCGCCACCGATCAGGTAGCTGCCATTGAACAGGGGGCGGAACAAGGCGTGGTAGTCGACGCTGGCGCCGAACAGGGCCACGTGCAGATAGGCGAGGTTCAGCCCACGCAATTGCTCGACCAGATGGGTGTAGGTTTCTTGCGGGTTGGCATCGACGATGTCGTTGAAGTTCATTTCAGGGGAGAGCTTGATGCCGACGCGATCACTGCCAATTTCCGTCGCTATGGCGTTCAGCACCTCCAGTACAAAGCGAGCACGATTTTCAACCGATCCACCGTACTCATCCGTGCGCTGATTGCTGCCGGTCGAGAGAAACTGTTCAGGCAAATACCCCGACGCGCCATGCAGTTCGACACCATCGAAACCGGCCTCGATGGCCAGGCGTGCGGCCTGACGGTAGCCCTCGATGACCGAGGCAATCTCGACCACGGTCAGCGCATGCGGGGTGACGAAGTCCTGAAGGCCTGTGGCTGTCCAGGTCTGGCCGGCGGGTTTGATCGCGGAGGGGGCCTGTGGCAGGGCGCCGTCAGGCAACAGCGAAGGGTGCGAAATGCGTCCGCAGTGCATCAGCTGCATGAAGATCCGCCCACCGCGAGCATGTACGGCTTCGGTAACCTGCTTCCAGGCGGCCACTTGCTCGGCGGTTTCGATACCGGGAGTGCGCACGTAACCCTGGCCAAGGGCCGCAGGAAACACCCCTTCAGAGATGATCAGCCCAGCACCGGCGCGCTGCGCGTAGTAAGTCGGCACCAGCTCGGTAGGCACCCCGGATTCATCGGAACGCGAACGGGTCATCGGTGCCATGATCATGCGGTTGGACAGTGTATGGCGACCGATCTGGACTTGAGAAAAAAGCGAATGCATTGCGGTACTCCTCAGTAAACGATGTGGCTATCATTGATCAATCCGAATTCGGGATAAACCCGGTAAAACAGAATTGACTGATCCACTGATGGAGCAATGACATTGGAGTTTCTCAACGACATGGCGCTGTTCGTCGAAGTCGTGAAGGCGCGCAGTTTCCGCCGGGCGGCCGAGGCGATGGGGATGCCGAACTCGACATTGTCGCGCCGGATAAGTGGCCTCGAGAAGGAAATCGGGCTAAGGCTTTTGCATCGCACCACGCGCAAAATCGAGCTGACCGAGGCGGGGCAGTTGTACTTCGATCGCTGCAAACGCATCGTCGACGAGGCCCGGCTCGCGCACGAGCAGCTCGGCGAAATGCTTGCCCGACCCAGCGGTGTACTGCGGGCCTCGCTTCCGGTGGATTTCGCCAATATCTACCTGGCACCACTGATTGCGGAGTTTGCCCAGTTGTATCCCGGTATCAGCTTCGAGTTCGATCTGACCCCACGTCAGGTCGATCTGGTGAGTGAGCCGGTCGATGTGGTCATCCGCATGGGCGAGCCCGTGAGTTCGAACCTGATAGCCCGCAAGCTCACCAGTTTTCGCCGCTGTCTTTACGCCTCGCCTCGTTATCTCGAACTGCACGGCGACCCTGTTCAGCCCTCGGATCTGGCACGCCACGAATGCCTGCGTATGCGCGGCACGCGCGCTGACCGCTGGATACTCTCCGGCAGTGAAGGGGAGGTGGAGGTTGAGGTTGACGGTCGATTCGAACTCAACAGCGTGGGCATGATTCGACGCCTGGCGACGCTGGATCTGGGGATCGCTTTACTGGCCGAAGGCATCGTTGCGCAAGACCTTGCCAATGGCACACTGCGCAGAGTCTTGCCGCAGTGGCAGGCTTCACCCGTCTCGGTTTACGCCCTCACCGAGACACGGCTGTTGCCAGCAAAAACCCAGCGGTTTATCGAGTTTCTGCGTGAGCGGCTTCAGGATGCGTAGTGTTCCAGGGCTGTTCATGGCGTGCGTTCTTTCTCTATCTTATGCAAAATCACGGGTACAACGTACGCACCGTGTTGATCGCAGATCCTGCACCAAGCGCCCTGAAATAAAGATGTTGAGCCCATATTGTGAATAATCGACCGCGCTGATGCAGTGCAACGAGAACCGATATGAAAACCCCTTTTGAGATAAGTGATGCCTTTGAGTCCAAGATCCAGTCACCCATCAGCCGCCGACGGTAACAGCATGATTGAGGTCACCGAGGTTTCCATTGCCCAACTGCGTGCTGCGCTCGAATCGGGCCAGACGACGGCGGTTGAGCTGGTCCAGGCCTATCTCGCCCGGATCGATGCCTACGACGGTGCCGACACGCCCACCGCCCTCAACGCAGTGGTGGTTCGCAACCCCGATGCGCTCCAGGAAGCGCAGGCGTCCGATGCCCGTCGGGCCAAAGGCGAGACGCTGGGTCCGCTCGATGGCATTCCCTATACGGCCAAAGACAGTTATCTGGTGAAGGGGCTCACCGCAGCCTCCGGAAGTCCCGCCTTCGCGAACCTGATTGCTTATCGTGATGCGTTCACCATCGAACGGCTTCGTGCCGCCGGCGCGATCTGCCTGGGCAAGACCAATATGCCGCCCATGGCGAACGGCGGCATGCAGCGTGGGGTCTATGGCCGTGCCGAGAGCCCGTACAACGCTGACTATCTCACCGCACCTTTCGCATCGGGTTCATCGAACGGCGCCGGTACGGCAACCGCCGCCAGTTTCGCGGCCTTCGGCCTGGCTGAAGAAACCTGGTCGAGTGGCCGGGGCCCTGCCTCGAACAATGGTTTGTGTGCCTATACGCCTTCGCGCGGGGTGATCTCGGTGCGCGGCAACTGGCCGTTGACGCCGACCATGGACGTTGTCGTGCCGTTTGCCAGAACCATGGCGGACTTGCTTGAAGTGCTCGATGTGGTGGTGGCGGAGGATCCCGACACACGGGGTGATCTGTGGCGGATGCAACCTTGGGTGCCCATCCCGAGTGTCGCCTCGGTGCGTCCCGCTTCCTATGGGTCGCTTGCGGCAAATACCGATGCCCTCGCCGGAAAGCGCTTCGGCGTTCCTCGTATGTACATCAACGCCGATCCCGATGCAGGCACCAGCGATGCGCCTGGGATCGGTGGTCCGACGGGCCAGCGAATCAACACCCGTCCCTCGGTTATCGGGCTCTGGGAAGAGGCTCGCAAGGCATTTGAAGCTGCCGGTGCCGAGGTGATCGAGGTCGACTTCCCGCTGGTCTCCAATTGTGAGGGCGATCGCCCTGGAGCCCCGACGGTGTTTAACCGCGGCCTGGTGTCCAAAGAGTTCCTTCACCATGAGTTGTGGGACCTGACGGCCTGGGCGTTCGACGATTTTCTGCAGGCCAACGGCGATCCAACACTCAATCGCCTGGTCGATGTAAACGGACCGCTGATTTTCCCGCACGACCCAGGAACGCTGCCCAACCGTGAGGGCGACCTTGCCGCTGGCATGGACGAATATGTGCGGATGGCCGAGCGCGGTATCACTCCTTGGGACCAGATCACCACGGTGCCTGACGGGCTACGCGGCCTTGAGCAGACGCGCCGGATTGATCTTGAAGAGTGGATGGACCGGCTGGGGCTCGACGCGGTGATCTTCCCGACGGTGGCCGACGTTGGGCCGGCGAATGCCGATGTCGATCCGAAGTCTGCGGACATCGCGTGGAGTAACGGTGTCTGGGTCGCCAACGGCAATCTCGCCATCCGCCACTTGGGTGTTCCCACGGTCACGGTGCCGATGGGTGTCATGCCGGACATCGGCATGCCCGTCGGGCTGACATTCGCCGGTCGTGCCTATGACGATTCGACGCTGCTTCGCCTGGCTTCGGCGTTTGAGTCGACGGGGACGAAACGATTGATCCCGCCTCGAACCCCACCGTTGTCGGGTGGCCAGAAATAGGAAGGGCGGGATTGGGGCAGAACACGCTCCAATCCCGCTTGGTAAGCGGTAAACATAGACCTCAAGGACGCGCGATGATATTGCAACACAGGCCAGTGAAGGCTGATGACATCAAAACTATTTGTAGCTTTCCCCTTGACGCTCGGGAACTGTTTTATATGTTTCCGAAAGCTCAATACCCTCTGACTGAAGCTCAGCTGTCTAACGCTATTACTCAACGATTCGACTCGACGGTTGTCGAGACCGGGAATAGCGTCGTCGGCTTTGCTAACTTTTATCGGGCTGAAACGGGTGGGGTTTGCTGTATCGGCAATGTCATCGTTGCCCAAGAGGCACGAGGTAAAGGTGTGGCGACCTTCATCGTGGAGACGATGACTGCTCTGGCGTTCAATCGCTATGACGCCACGGAGGTGCAGATCTCATGTTTCAATGAAAACACAGCAGGCTTGCTGCTTTATCCAAAACTGGGCTTCTTGCCCTTTGCTGTTGAAGAACGAATTTCTCTGGATTGTCGTAGATCAGCACTCATCCATATGACCCGCAGCAGAGCGGGCCGACCATAATACTCACCTTGAAACCCGGTTAATGCAGCAGCTTTCAGGTACTCAGTCGGCTGCTTTGGTTCTGGTGAGTTCCCATACTTGAGCCCGGTCTGGAGCTTTGCATGAAAGTTGGCGTGATCTCCGATACCCATGGCTTACTGCGCGCCGAAGCCCTTGCTGCTCTGGAGGGGTGTGAGCGGATCATTCACGCCGGCGATATCGGCAAACTCGAAATACTTGATCAACTGGCGTCCATTGCCCCGCTGCACGTAGTACGCGGGAACAATGATCTGGACGCCCCTTGGGCAGAAAATATCGCCGACCGACTATGTTTCGACCTGAATGGATGGCAGACCTTGCTGGTACATGACATTGCCGATGTCCCAGCGGTGCTTGATGCAGGTATAAGGCTGGTGATCACCGGCCATTCGCATAAGCCACGCATAGAATGGCGCGGCGAACGGCTATACCTCAACCCCGGCAGCGCTGGCCGGCGGCGCTTCAAACTACCGGTGACGCTGGCTCTACTCGAGGTGCTTGCGTGCTCGATTGAGCCGCGCCTGGTCTCGCTACTGGAGTGACATTCCTTGGATGGTCTTGGCAAGGCATGCAGTTTCATCTCATACAGCTTTGCAGCAAAAGTATTAAGCGTGGATAGCTGTCAACTGAACTGCATTGATCGACAGGAATGCCACCCGCCACTCCTGCACACTATCGCGAAAGACATGCTGAAATCTTAATGAACATTACGCCCCATAACATTCAAAGCAGCGGTGCGGAACGCGCCCGCTGCCTTTGCTTGTTATGCGTTTTTAGTTCTTCTATGGATATCGGAAACCTTCATTCATCCATTGCCCTTTCTTGCGCTGCCTCTACCTTGTTTTTAGGTTGATAGAGCCCCGGCGCGCCTGTATATCCGGTACGTGAAGCGGCATTTCCAGTCGCTCCATGTAACTTTGCATTTTCCTCTTTTAGCCATTTATCCATTGCTCTTTCTTGCTCTTCGGATACCTTGTCTTGAGGTTGATAGCGCCACGGGATGGCTATATATCCACTGCCGTCATGAATTGGCTCGTCGTTTTTAATGGTGTCATCCTTCAAACGCTCCGATGAACTAGAAATGTCACTTAAACTTCTATCGTCTTTTTCAGTTTTAGTTTCGGTTTTAGCCTGGCTTGAGTTCTGACTGACAGAGGTTTCACTCGATTCAACGGTGTTTGTGGTGGATGTATCACTAGCAGTGTTAGATTTCAGGGCGGGGGTGGCGGGAGCGGAGACGGTGTCTGCTCTAGCTTTTGATTTATTTTTTCTTGTCAATTTATTACTGGTTTTTTGCATTTTCTTAGTTGAAAAGGCAGACTTTAGTTCTTTTTTATTCTTGTGAATAAGGTTGTCGATCGGAACATAGCTAATAATTTGGTTGGGTCTTTTTTTAATATTCGAATTATAAAACTTCACTTGCTTCTGTGTTAGCTGAATATCAGCAATAGGCGGCAATCGAATGAGGCCAATAATCGCCTCGCGAGCAATTGCATATGTAAGTTGATCAAAGCTGTAAAAAAAACCATTGCTGGATTTTGGTATGGCAGGGGATAGCGTCATCACTTCAATGGCACTGTCATGCTGGGAGAGTATTTTTCCTGCCGCTAAATCTTTATATGTGTAAACAACATTGCACTTCGATCGAATTCCACCCCAAGCGTTGCTTATAGACACTGAAGATACGTCTGCGCTTATTTCAATGCGGCCACTGTAATTTCCAAATTCGATAAAGCGATCGCTGTTATGGATTTCTTTCTGGGTCGCATTTTTGATAGCATTTCCCCAGTTTGAAATTTGTAATTCGCCTGAGAAACTATTGTCTATATCTACATTTTCTTTGGTTTTTATTTCTGCAGGAAGCACAATAATATCTATATTGTATACAAGGTCATAATAGTCAATGTCAGGAACAATGCTTTTATCTCTTTCGCTTGAAATTTCTGAATAATTTCTTATGTCGGCACAACTCGTAACTCCGAAAAAGCTAAAAGCCAGCACGAGTAAGGCAGTTGTTTTTTTTATCGACATGTTACTCTCCTATAATTATTGATTAAGGGCGTGCTTTGTCGCTGGCACATAACAATGATTAAACCGAATTCGGCGATAACGAAATAATAGAGGTCCCTAGATAACTCTGCGCTACCAATTCCGGCTTTTTTTAAAAATTCATATAAATCATGGGCCTATATTTCACGCCCAACTCATCAGCTGTAATCGCGCGACTTCTTTTTTTTGGCGCCAATATAACTAGCCGATGACAGAACGCGATCAATAGGGGGGGCGAGGAGACTGAGTGCAACCCTTGGCTTTGGGAGGCCGATTCCTGCCTGTCATGACTGGCCGAAATCCACAACCCTGAGCGGACGCCCGTCAACATCAGCTCAGGGTCAAAAGCTGCTTGCTCCGCTATTGCAGCGGAACATACACATCAGTTTGCCATTGATCTTGCGGTGTCTCGGGATAGACGCTCAGGTAATGAAAGAACAGCGGCTGGTCACGAAGTTCTTCTCCACTGGCGGGAAGCCAATCGCGGTAAATCGGATAGATCGTTTCGCCGATGTGATCCGGTGACCCCGCGTGTCGCACCACGACGCAGCGACCGCCGGGAATGACGATCTCGTGCACGCCGAACTCATTTGGCGCCACGGCCTCATGAATCTCACCGCAAATGGCGAAGCGGAATGCTTGTGGAGGTGTCGTATCGGGGTTGCCATAAGGAATGCCAAAGGTGCGACTCGATGCCACCGGCGACTGTCCGCTGTGCATACGCCACTCGATGAACTTGCGCACGCTCTCATTGACGAGCCCGGCGGGTCCGCAGTGCTCAAGCGTTGCTACCCTGACTTCAGGGAATTCCACGATTCGTACTTGCATGATGATAGTCCTGGAAAAGTGAGGGATTGCGAATACCGCATTCCAGACCTGCCAGTTCGGTTCCTTCCTGAATGCACTCGGCGTCATACCGAACGCCCGCCTGAACGCCCTGCAAAATGCCTCGGGACTTTCAAAGCCGGCACCGAGTGCGGCGTCCAGTACCGAGTGATCAGCGGGGGCGGCCAGGCGATGTGCCGCGCGTCGTAGCCGCATCAGTTGCACATAACGTGAGACAGGCACGCCTACGAACGCGGTGAATTGTCGATGGAAGTGAAACGCCGAAAAGTTCGCCACGTGGCTCAACGTCTTCACCGACAGGTCACCTTCGAGATGGGCATCAATGTAGGCGAGTACGGCGTTGAAGCGTTTTGTGTAAGCGAAGTTGGTCGGCATGTCAGACACTGGGGGAAAGCTCCTGGAAGTACGGTCGGCAATAGAGTCGACTATAGCGGCGTGAGCGCGCCTAGCCGCGTTTGCTCAAGGCACGTTTTGGGTTGGCCAGTGCGATATCTTCCAAAGCGATGTAAAGGTCGAGGGCATTCCAGGTGTCACTTCTGGCCGATTGCTGCCTGTGACGAAAAACTGCTTCGACCATGGACTGAAATAGCGGTATCACTTGTTCGCTAGATAGGCGCTTGAGCAGCGCGCGAAGTCCGGTCACGCGAGACCATCAATTCAAACTCGTCATTCAAAACAATTAGTGTTGGTAGTAAAGTTCTCGAGCCTCCTCTCTCAGACGCATCGATTTTTCGTGGTTGGTTTCGCTACCCTTATTTTTGATCACCGTCACGCCAGGGATTTTCGGTTTCAGACTGTCGAGATACTCCTCCTGAGCCCTTAAGCGTCGCTTGATACGACCATCCCTTGTATCTTCATCGGCGGAATCTTGGACTACGGTCGGCGAGTTATGAGGCGAATCCGGATCCACGCTTTGGGTTTTCCGTTGCCCAGAAGATGGTTTGATGGCCCCCCCCATGTTGTTGATTTTCAGCTCTTGTAATTCAGCACTCCCGTTTGCGGTTCCGCATCCGGAGTTCGAGAAAACCACACGACCATCCGGGGTCGTGCATTTGTACACATCCGCAGCTTGGACGATGGTGGTACAAAGGGCCGCGAGTGCCAAGTGCGAAGTCCATTTCATGATGCAACCTCCAAGAAGGCTGGACGACACTGCAAACTGCTGTGACGCTTCCCATTTCTGAGCTTAATCGTAAAAAGTACAGTGACATTGATGATAGCCGCAATGGTCAAGATTGCTGCCGGGCGCACGCTCTACTATCGGAAAGGGAGAGACGGGCTTTAGCCGATAGCTGTGACAAAGGCGGTGTTTTTCACTTAAAAGTACGTGGACACCTTCGCCATTATCGCCAGGATTTCCATGCGTCAGAGAACTTCTTGCCCCAAAACCTTTTAAAGCCCAAGTCGTCCAAGAATACGTACAGCCGGACGTCTCAATGAAAAGCGTAGCTTTGCGCCGCAGAATAAGCGCCAACCTGATTTGAAAATGGATACCTGCCTATCGTGACCGCCTGACGCCGACGTTGCCCGCTTGGTGCTACGGTGATGGCTTTTTAGCAACCAATTCGAGATATCCATATGAAACCCAATCCGACAATCGATAACGTATTACGCGTCGCGTTGGTTACAGGATCCACTTCCGGTATCGGCGCAGCCATTGCACGTGTACTAAGCCGTGCAGGCTATGCGGTGGTGCTCCATTCGCGAAATTCTGCGGATGCGGGACGCGCTATGGTTGCCGAAATGAAGCAGGCTATTTACGTGCAAGCTGATCTTGCTTTCGAAGCTGACAGGGTCAGGCTTATTAACGAGGCGATCGCCGCGTGGGGGCAGCTCGACGTATTGGTCAATAACGCCGGTATTAGCAGAGTCATTCCGCACGGCGACCTTGCCTCGGCCAACTCGACGGTGTGGCACGAACTTAACGAGGTTAATGTCGTGGCGCCGTTCCACCTAGTCGCATTGGCCGAGTCGGCATTACGCGATGCCGCCCGTGACCGTCGAGCAGGTTGCGTCGTAAACATCAGTTCGCATGCCGGTATCCGTCCTAAGGGTGCATCAATTCCCTATGCGGTAAGCAAAGCTGCGCTTAATCACATGACCCGCTTGCTCGCGGTATCGCTGGGGCCAGAAATTCGCGTAAACGCTGTGGCGCCTGGCTTGGTCGACACGCCTCTGACCGCAGAGTGGACAGGTGCTCAAGAGTTGTGGCGAACTCGTGCACCTATGCGCAGGGCCGCTAGCCCAGACGACATCGCAAAAGCTGTTGTAATGCTGGTCGAGTCGGACTACTTAACCGGCGAGATACTCCTCTCAGACGGCGGGTTGAATCTGACCTAGGTTTAGCGTGCTCCGGTGTAGCAGGTGAGAAGACGAGTCACTCTGTTTCGCCGACTCGCCCAAAGGACGGATACCATAGCTTTTCAGGGCGGGCTAGAGGACACCGCCGGACGGATACAGATTACCGAGTTGCTGCCGCATAGATGGGCGCCCGTTTAACCACGCAAGGTCTGTTGGGCTGACGTTTGCTGTCCAGGGCCTGGCCAGAAGGCTTTAGAAAATGCATAAGGGGGCTTGAAACTTGAAACTTGAAACTTGAAACAGGCTGCAGCTTCCGCATCTCTAGATGCTGACCGTTCAGTTGGAAGAGTTGTTCAACTGCTGAAGCTCAAGTTGTTTGGCAGCACTGGCTTCGAGGTTTGCACGCTCTTCATCCAGATACCGATAAATACTTTGGAGGTTGGCGATTTTCTGTTTGACTTCTGCCATCTTCTTTTCAATTAGCTTGGCGCCGTCAGCACAATCGATCAGCTTGTTCCGCTGCGCATCCAGAATCTCGCCTATTTCCCCCAGGGAAAACCCCATGCTTTGCGCGCGCTGGATAAAGTCCAGATCCTGCAGAGTTTGCGCTGTGTAATCGCGATAGTTGTTAGTTCGCCGCTGCGGTGAGATCAGGCCGATTTGCTCGTAGTAACGTAGCGTATGGCGGCTGGCACCGCTGCGGGCCTCGAGTTCGCCGATTTTCATGAAAACACCGCTTGACCATAGAGTTGGGTCGATAGTTTACGCTTGGTTCCTCACCTTAAACAAGGAACAGGGAAATGAGCGTGGAGTGCTTTGTCACGGGGGGTACCGGTTTCATCGGTCAACATTTGGTGGCGTACCTGAGTGCAAAAGGTCACACCATTCGGGTGTTGATGCGTCGCCCGGAGCGACTTGCTGAACTGCGGGAGCAAATCGACAATTTGGGCGGGTGCGCAACCCGGGTATTTGCCGTAGCTGGCGATCTGGAACGGGACAACCTGGGGCTGAGTCTTGCTGATCGAGAAGTGCTAAGGCATGCCAGCGTCGTATTCCACCTAGGCGCCCACTTCGCCTGGGGACTTTCAGTGGAGCAATCTCGTGCGGTGAACGTAGAAGGGGCAAAGCGCGTGGCGCTGCTGGCGGCTGAGCAAAAAAGCCGGTTAGTGATGATCGGCGGCTACATGCTGAAAAACCATGAACATCTGCAACGCATCGGAATTGATCCTCGTTATCCGGAGCGGACGAATTGGCCTGCCGTCTACCGGCATGTCGGTGGTTACGAGGCGAGCAAGCTGGAGGCGCATTTTGCGACCCTGGAGGTCATGTCCGCCAAGGGTGGGGAGATTACCGTTGTCCACCCCGCGACGGTCTGTGGCCACAGCCGCACGGGGCATATCGTTGACGGTCAGCCGCTAGTGGAGCTGATACGCAACCTTGTGCAGGGAAAGCTGACTGCAGTGCCTGGTACCGCCAAGCACTGGCTGCCACTGGTCACCGTGGATTACCTGGTTGAACTGGTGGCGGTTTGTGCTTTTGATCCTGCCATGGTGGGTCAGGAACTGCTGGCGCTTGATGACCAAACTCCCAATTTGCGAGAACTCCTGGTACAGGTGGCACAACCTTTGGGCTTAAAGTCTCCCAAGCATTACATTTCACTCCGATTGCTGAAGTTGCTACTGAGTATTCCTCCCGTCGCGCGGTTTTTGAATACAAAACCCGAAGCCTTGGACTTTATCCAGACCACTCGTTTTGATACAACGGCGGTCGAGCAATTTGCCGACAGGTATGGAATAGCCAAACCGGATATACGTCAGTCTTTGCAGCACACTGCAACGTTCGTCAGCTCATGTTGCATAGCCAAGGGCTAGGCCCTCTGACTTCTCCCTTGGCGGCGACAAGAAGGCGAATAGCATCCTACTGGGCGATCCAGCTTATGCCACAATAAATACTGGGGTTGGTGGGATCTTCGTATCCTCAAACTTTGCGCCGTCGATGTAGGGCGGCATTCTATCGAACGACAATTCAGCGACAGGGATCGTCATCAATGCAATCTACTTTCAGCAAAGGCGTCATGTTTGCACTCTCCGCTGCGGCACTGAACGCAACGATCGGTGTACTCAGCAAAGTACTCATGAGTAATGGTTTCACCGCTAGCAGTGTCGCTGTCATCAAGACCGTGCTTGGTTGCGTGCTTCTCTCGATCTTACTGTTTTTCCTCAAGCGCCCGGCGTCGACGACCAAATGGACTCAGGCGGCTATCTGCGCGTTCCTTGGCATCTTTGTGCTGTTCCACTTCGAAACGTCCGCCTATCGACACTACGCTGCAGCAGGTGTGGTGGTGGTGTTGATGGCCAGTGCGTCAATTTCCTCGATCATTCTGGGGCGCATTTTTCTCAAGGATGCCATCACCGCGAACGCGACCGTGGGCGCCGCACTGGCGATCGCCGGGATCGCGGTGATCTTCGGCGGCGACCTGCAGCAGGGCTTTACCCTGCAAGGTGCTGCGCTCGCCTCCACGGCCGGCTGCGGCTATGGGGCCTTTTCGGTTGCCATGAAGCGTATGGGTGTGTCGGGGGGACTGCACTTCACCCGACAATTGTTGTTCTTTGGCAGCCTGTACCTGCTGATGCCGGCTGCGGCCGATGGTTTTGCGATGGGCGAGCTGTCGCCGCTGGCGATCGCAGCGCTGCTGGCGCTGGCCACGCTGCCGACAATCCTGGGCTTCTTCTGCACCACCAAGGCCATCGAGTATCTCAAGCCATCCCAAGTGCAGGCGCTGGAACTGACCGAGCCGCTGTTCGCCGCCCTGCTGGCGTTTGTGGCGCTCAATGAAGTACCGCGCGAAAGCCTGTACGCGGGAGCGGCACTGATCATCGTCGGCCTGTGTTTCTCCAATGAACTAATCCGCTTGGGCAGCAAAGCATCCGTACCTTCGACCGAGTGAGCTATTTTCGGATCCTGATTTTGCTGATCATCCTGGTTCTCCAAAACAGGGACTGATGCGTACATTCCAGTAGCGTAGGCAACCGGGCTATTTTGGCAACTTCCGGAGGGTGGCACGCAGGTAGGGGGCTCGAGTGGAACGGTCCACAAAGGGAATATCGCTAATGTCGGGGCCAGCGCAAATCAGTCCGCTGAACGGAGCCAAAGGCAGGCACAACACCGTCTAATCTGAGTAGTACACGAGCACAAACGTGGCTCATGCCTCTTGCTACAGGGGAAACGGGATGATCGGAACAACAGCGTGCCAATGCTCATCATGGGTCCTGCTCTCCCTGTTAGCCATCGACCTGGCGCTGACGGCGGGATGTGCAGGCAAGGCTGCCACGGCTCGCTATTCGGCCTCAAACACAGGTTCAAGCTGCTATGCAAAAGCGCTACCCACCGCTGGCGAAGGTGGCCTGGCGTGGGGCTCTACCTTGAACATTGCGCGCGAAAAATCCCTGACTAATTGCATACGCTATGCCGGCCGATCCGGTGGCACGCCGGATACCTGCCACGTGGTTTTGTCGGAGTGCAAAAATTAGAAAATGGCTCGTTGGATGGAACGAGCGAGTAATGTCAGGCCCGATATCCGACACGCTCGGGCCTGACACGCGGCTCAAGCGGTAACGACGCCGACGAAGGATAGATCGACCCAGTCTGAGCCGATCTATCCACGTTGGTCAGAAGTTCCAGTTCTCAGCGCGAACGACACGACAGAATGGGCCCGCCAGGGTTGCATTGTGATGAGCGACGATATTTTCGGCCGTCAACGCAGCGGTGTCGGTGCAGGTATGACCGTCGGCGATCAGCACTGCATCGAACCCAAGATCTCGTGCGGCGCGGCAGGTGCTGTCGACACAATACTGGGTCTTCATTCCGGCAATAACCACACCTTGAGATCCACAAGCTTTTAACCGATCGGCCAGATCAGTCATGGCGAAAGCGTTGGGTCGGCTTTTTTCGAAGATCACTTCGTCGCCTTGTAGAAGCAGTTCCCGCACCAATTGTGTCAACGGGCTCGCAGGCTCGATAGGCGAGCCAGGCGGACCCACATGGCGAGCCAGGAAAACTGGCGCGCCTGCCTTCCGGGCTTTGCTCAGCAGGCTATTCAAGGTGTTTAACAGCGCTTCGCCAGCCCAGGGTTTATCCGGGCCATGAAACAATCCAACCTGCATATCGAGAATCAACAGTGCATGCATAGTGCTTTTCCTTGCGTTTGGACCAGTGACACAAGGGCAAAAGAAAAGGCCCTCTCCATCACTGGCGGGCCTTTGAAGTTCGTGCGTTATTGGCTCACGACACCTCTCACGACCCGCCCTGGGCGGTCGTGGTTGTGGTGGTCGAGGCAATGCGTGGTTGATTCATGAAGCTGACAGTATCTGCACGGTGCCTGGTTGGCAAGGACGCGTATCCGTGCGCCAAACATCGTGATGCCACGGGGCGCTTTTGAGGAGTAGGCCGCACGAACGGTGCGAAGGCATCCGGCCAGAACCACGATGTATGACAGATTGCTGCCCGTCACCAAGGGCAGCAATCAAACTGCTTGAACGTCTGCGTTGCGACATAACCTCAATGAACAAGCGCGACTAACCACGCAGCCGTTTGACGCTATCTATAATGCTGCTCAAACACCGCTACCTGCTCCGGCGTGATCAGCTGAAAGGGCACCCAGACATCCGTTTCGACCGGCTCACCTTTGATCATCTTGATGGCCGCTTGCAGTGCGCTGGTCGCTTGCGCTTTGGGGTCTTGAAAGACGGAGGCTACGAGCATCCCGCGCTTGATCGCCGCCAAGCCGTCAGGCAAGCCGTCGATGCCGACAATTGCAATCTCGCCCTTGGCTTTTCCGGCTTGCTGCAGTGCCATGGCGGCGCCGATGGCCATCTCGTCGTTGTTGGCCACGATGGCATCAAAACCGGTGCCGGCCAGCAGCCAGTTGCTGGTCAGGTCCATCCCTTTATTGCGCTGCCACTCGGCACTTTGTTGTTCGACGATCTTGATCCCTGGATAGTCCTTGAGCACCTGTTTGACGCCTTCGGTGCGGTCGTGCGTGGAGTTCTGTGCGAGGTCGCCCATGATGATCGCTATGTTGCCTTTGCCCGCCATCTTGTCAGCCAGGTAGCGCATTTGCAGTTGCCCGGCCTCAACGTCGTTGGACGCCACCGTGACCACGCCTTTGGGCAGGACGCGTTCGTCCGGATGGCGGTTGACGTAGACCAGCGGTATTTTCGCTTCGACGGCGGCGCGAGTCATGTTGGCGGTGGCGGCGGTGTCCACGGGCAGGACGATGACGGCATCCACTTTCTGGCCGAGAAAGCCCTGAATCTGATTGAGCTGGCGAACCACATCGCCCTGGGCATCCTCGAACTGGATCTGGACGTTCTCCTTTTTGGCGGCATCTTCCAGGCCGCTGCGCACATAGGTCATGAAGTTGTCGTCAACCCTGGCAATGCTGACACCGATGCGATAGCTGGCGGCGGCCCATTGGCTGAAGAGGAATAACAGCGTGGCAAAAAGCAGTGTGCAGCGACGCATGATGGTTTTTCCTTTTTTGTTATGAGTTGAAATTCATCAAAATCAAACGTGAGGGTTTCTGGCGCTCTCTGAATCAAACCTGCCGAGCGCGCCAGCGTCCTCAATCCAGCGTGAAGGCTTGCCGAAAGCGTTCAAGTGCGGCCTCGCTGTCGCCGCTGGCCCAGCCCTCGAGCCCGACGACACCGGTGTATCCCATGCGGAACAAGGCTTTGGCAATGGCCGGATAATGGATTTCACCGGTGCCGGGTTCCATGCGGCCGGGGACATCGGCGACCTGGATTTCCCCGATGGCGCTGCCGGCGCGCTGGATCAGTTCGATCAGGTTTCCTTCGCCGATCTGGGCATGGTAAAGGTCCAGGTTCATCTTCAAATGAGGGCTGCCCACAGCCTCGATCAGCGCCAGGGTGTCGTCGGCGCGAGCGAAGGGAGTGCCGGGGTGGTCCACCTCGGTATTGAGGTTTTCCAGCAAGAATACCCGGCCAGCGTCTTCGCCCAGGCGAGCGATTTTTTCCAGGGTCTTGCAGGCGCTCAGCCACATGCGTCCGGTGGTGTGGGCCACGGGTTTGACCGGCAAACCTTGGTCGCCCAGGCCAGTGCCGTGCAGGTTGAGACTCGGGCAATTCAGTTGTGCGGCGACGGCCAGGGATTCCCGTGCGCTGTCGAGCAGGTGCTGGATGTCTTCGGGGTCGGTCAGGTTGCCCGAGATGTAGCCGGTCATGGAGGTGAAGTCAGCGCCCGTGGCGACAAGGGCCGCAATGTCTTTCTTCGTCCAGTCCCAGAGTTCGGCGCTGAAACCCAGCGCGTGAATGCGTTTGACGCGCTCTGTGAATGGCAGATCGAGGAAGACCATCTCGGCACTGATCGCCAGTTTGAACGGTGTGAAACTCATGAATGGGCTCCTTGCACGCGCACAGGTTTGCCCTGCTGGAAGGACTCGATACACGCGCGGGCAATGGCCAGTGCCGCCCGGGCATCTTCACCGCTGGCGAGCGGTTTTTCGCCGGTGCGCAGGCAGTCGACAAAGTGATTGAGCTCGGCCACGTAGGCATCACGCAGCAGGTCGGTATCCATGCGCTGGGTGTCGGCCTGGATGCCATTGGCCAGATAGCGCACCAGGTCAGAGTCATTGAGGCTGCCCATGGTCAGCATGCCAGCACTGCCGAACACTTCCCCTCGAACATCGTAGCCATACACGGCCTGGAAATTGGCCTCGGCCGTCGCGATGGCGCCGTTGTCGAAACGGATCGTGACCACGGCGGTGTCGAGGAAGCCTTTGGCCTTGTAGTCTGGAGCGATCAGGGCATCGGCCATGACAAAAACCTCAACCGCTTCGGCGCCGGGATTGAGGTAGCGCAGGGTATCGAAGTCATGGATCAGGGTTTCGAGGAAAATCACCCACTGTGGCGAGGCAGCCGGGTTGTTCAGCGCCGGGTCGCGGGTCAGCGAGCGCAGCAGTTGCGGGGTACCGATACGGCCGGCGACCACGTCCAGGTGGGCGGCCCTGAAGCTTTTGGCAAAGCGGCGGTTGAAGCCGACCTGCAGCGGCACTCGCGCATCGGCGGCTGCGGCGATGGCGCGGTCGGCCTCGTCGAGGGTGATGGCCATGGGTTTTTCACAAAACACACCTTTGCCGGCGCGGGCCGCACTGATCACCAGTTCGGCATGGCTGCGGGCGGGGGCAGCAATCAAGACAGCGTCAATTTCCGGGTCATCGAGCAGTTGCTGTGGATCGGTATAGACCCGTTGCACACCCAACTCTGCGGCCAGGCGCGCGGCTTGACCGGGTGTAGGGTCGGCGATGGCGGCCAGGCAGGCGCCGGGAATGTGTCTGGCGGCAGTCAGGCCGTGAAAGCTGCCCATGCGGCCAGCACCGATGAGACCCAGGCGGATGATCTTGGACGTACTCATGAAATGACTCCCTTTTATTGTTGTTCAATGACTCGCAGCAGGAATGTCCTCGCTGACGTAAATCATGGGAGCAAGGGCTGTGCCAATTTTTAAGTAATTGATATTTAAGGAGTTAATTAATATTTATTGAAAAAAGTGCTCATTTTCATGACATGTCTACACTGACATGTCTAAAACGTGAACATAGAAGCAGATCGATGATGGTGAACCCACAGCTAACAGCCTTCAGCACGCAAGACCTCGATTACATCACCGCGCTCGGGCCTGCATCGTTGAACGAAGGACCGATCGCCGAGCTGGATCAGGCTTGGCTGGCTTGCCTGAAAGGGCGCATCGATCGACCGGCCGGCGTCCGGCAGGTTATTTGGGATTCCTGGCTGCGCAGCGTCAGTGCCGGTCTCGATCCTGAGGATGGCGAATACCGGTTTGTCGCCCCGGCCGTTCTGGCCGCAACGCTGGCGGCCAATCGCCCCTTGATCACAGCGGCCGCGGAGGTCATGAAGGGATTGCTGGCTTACAACCCCAGGGGCCATATCAATCTGACCGATGCCGCAGGCACAACCCTGTATTTCTGTGGCCTGGACCTCACGCCTGTGGGCAGTCGGCTGCTGGAGTCAGTACAGGGCACCAACTGCACCGGGCTGGCGATTGCCGAAGATCGATTGGTGTATGTGCTGGCCGAGGAAAACTTCGGGACTGGCCTGCGTCGGCGGCGCATGCATTGTGCTGCCGCGCCGATCAGGGATGCGCAGGGCAGGACGCTGGCGATGCTGACCTTGACCGCCGAGCCGGGGTGGTTTCATTTCCATACGCTGGGCACCGTCCAGGCAGCGGCCGAAGCGGTCTCGCGGCAGATGGCGCTTCAAGCGCTGCTGGAAGAACAACAAACCGTCCTCGAAGTGCTCAACGAGGGTCTTGTGGTGCTGGATGAGCGGGGCTGCATCAAGGCGCTCAACCGTTATGCCCGCCAATTGTTCCGCGTCGGCCGGGATCTGTTGGGCAGTCCGTTCCAGCGTCTGGGCCAGAGCGAACTGACCGATCAGATTCTGCTGCGCGGCGGGGAAGGGCAGCAGCATGAAGGGATAAGAGATCTGGATTGCACCTTCGAGTTGCATGATCGCAGCCTCTTGGCGTGTCTGGTGTCGGTGTGCCCACTGGAGCAGGGCGGGCGCATTGTTTCGTTGCGCGAGAACCGGCGCATCCGGGAAATTACCCGGCGGATCATCGGCACTCAAGCCAGCTACACCTTCGAGACCATTCAAGGCAGTTCGCGAGCCATACAGGACGCATTGCACCTGGGGCGGATTGCCAGTCGCAGTGATTCGACCACGCTGATCCTCGGTGAAAGCGGTACCGGTAAGGAGCTGTTTGCCCAGGCAATCCATAACGCCAGCGACCGTTGCAGCGGTCCGTTTGTGGCCGTCAATTGCGGGGCCATTCCGCGAGACCTGGTGCAGAGCGAACTGTTTGGTCATGTTGAGGGCGCCTTCACCGGATCGGCCCGTGGAGGCTCTGCCGGGAAGTTCGAATTGGCCGATGGCGGAACGATCTTCCTCGACGAAATCGGTGACATGTCTTTCGATGCCCAGGTCAGCCTGCTGCGCGTCTTGCAAGAAGGCGAGGTGACGCGCGTGGGCGCGAAAAAATCGCAGCAAGTGGATGTACGTATCATCGCCGCCACCCACCGCAACCTGAGCCAGGCGGTTGCCGATGGCGCCTTCCGTGAGGATCTTTACTACCGGCTCAATGTGCTGAATCTGACGGTTCCGCCGCTGCGGATGCGTCGGGAAGATGTTCCATTGCTGGCGCGACATTTTCTCAATCGTTGCACCCGGTCGCTGCGCAAATCGGTGCAGGGCATCTCGCCAGAGGCGCTGGATATTCTTTCGGCCTATAGCTGGCCGGGTAATGTTCGCGAGTTGGAAAACACCATCGAACGCGCGACCAATCTGGCGGTGACCGAACTGATTCAGCCAGCTGATCTACCGCTTGAAATCAAGCAAAGGCTACGTCAGCCGGCGCCGGGAAGTGTGCCCGAACCCCGGGCTGCCCTGGACCTCGGCACTCATGAAATGAATGCGATTATCGCAGCCCTCAGGGATACCCGCGGCAACATCCGCTTGGCCGCGAGGCAGCTGAATGTTTCTCGTGGCGGGTTGTACAACAAGTTGAATCGGTTCGGGCTGAGTGCCGATGCTTTCCGTTCGGAACCCGACTTCTGATGAGTAGGCTGAATGAAGAGCAACCTTGTGGCGAGGGAGCTTGCTCCCGCTGGGTTGCGCAGCGACCCCAATAGGGCTTGTCTCAGTCTTTCAGAAGAAACTCAGTGATCGGTTTTGGGGCTGCTACGCAGCCCAGCGGGAGCAAGCTCCCTCGCCACAGGTTTAGTGTGTCTGCGAAAGTGTGTGGATATTCTCGGTACCACTCACAGGTTCAGGGTCGGGCATTCTCTGAGGTGATGATCTGCAACGGAATATGGATTCGATGCCGGATCGGATCGAAGTCTGGCGTGGTCTGCAACTCGACCAGCAAATCGATCAGCGCGGTTGCCAGTAATCGCGGCTGGGAGTCGATTACCAGGCTGATCAATCCCTGATCCAGGGCTTGTCGCGACAGCTCGGTCGACTCCTGCAGAATGCAGCACAGCGACGGCTGCTTCGGCAGTTGCGAGAGGGCATTGATGACCCCGTCGCCGCCACCACCGACTACGCACAAACCACGCAAATCGTCATGCCGCGCCAGCAGGTCCAGCGTCGCCTCTTCAGTGATGTCGCAGTTGTCCAGATTGATCACCGCTTCCAGCAGCCGCAACCCTGGGGCGCGCTCCGCCAGGTAGCTGCGCAACCCCTCGACCCGCGCCTGATGGCCAAGAAAACGGTGGCCGCCGAGCAACACCCCGACACTGCCTTTGCGGGCGCCACACGTGTGCGCCATCAGCCAACCCATGGTACGTCCGACCTCGTGATTATCCTGGCCGACGTAAGGTTCATCCGCCGTCTCATGAATGTCCGACAGCATTGCGATCACCGGCACGCCGGCCTCTCTGATCTGCGCGATGGCGGCATTGATCAGCGGATGCGCGAAGCTGACCACCGCCAGACCATCGCACTGCACCGCCAGTTGTTCGATCTGGGCAATGATCGCGCTGGGCGTGCGATCGAAAACGTACTCGAATTGAATGCTCAGGTTGGCGCCAGCCTGACGCTGCGCCGCCTCGGTGATGGCGGCGGCCACGTTGCCATAAAACGCCTGGGCGGTACCGAGCAGCAGGATGCCGAAACGATAGGTGGGACGCCGTTCGCGGATCCGCTGACCGATCAGCCTCGCAGCGAAGTAACCGACCGCTTCGGCGGCCTGGAATACCTGCTCGGCGGTGTCCGGGTTGACCGGGGCCCTGGCGTTGAGCACCCGGTCCACGGTAGCGACACTCAAGCCAGCGTGTTCGGCAACGGTGGCGATGGTTGGGCGTTTAGTGTTGTTCATGGCGGGCCCCGCAAGCGCTTTGATAGAAAACTATCAAGCTTCAATGGGCCTGGATGATAGCTTGATAGGGAATGTATTCAAGGGCTTGAGGGGGATTTCTACGCTCTCTATATTTTCCCCAGCGATGTGATCCCGCGTCGAGAAGTGCCTAAAACAAACAAGCTTGCGGAGAACAATAAAATGCCTGAACAAAACGCAGCCTTTGAAAACGCCGGTAAACCCGTGCCTCGGGATTATCGATTGACCGGCCCCGAAGCCGCCCGAGCGGCGCAAAAAGGCCTGGTATCGGCAAGCTGGTATCAGTCCCCCATTTCTCGTAAACGCATGAAGGAATTGATGCAGCGCCGCGATGGCCCGGCCTTGCTTGATACCGCGATCTGGCTGTCGGCGATGGTCGTTACCGGCTTCGGCGGTTACTGGTTCTGGGGCTCCTGGGCCTGCGTTCCGTTCTTCTTCGTCTACGGGATGCTCTACGGCACGGCATCCAATGCCCGTTGGCACGAAGCGGGTCACGGTACAGCGTTCAAAACCCGCTGGATGAATGATGCGGTCTATCAGCTGTCGAGCTTCATGTTCATGTTCGAGCCCCAAGTCTGGCGCTGGAGCCACGCACGGCACCACACCGACACCGTCATCGTCGGCCGCGATCCGGAGATCGTCGAACCACGTCCGCCAAGCCTGATCAATATGGTGCTGAGCCTGTTCAGGATGCCTTATGCGTTGAAGACGATGTGGTCAGTCTGCCGGCATGCGGTAGGGCGGATGGGTGAAGAAGAGCAGACGTTCATCCCCGAATCCGAGTGGCCCAAGGTGGTGAGGGACGCACGCGTCTGGCTAGCGATTTATGCGCTTACCGTGGGCGCTGCGTTGTACATGCAGAGCTGGTTGCCGCTGATGTTTATTGGTCTGCCGACGCTCTATGGCGGTTGGCTGTCCTACCTGTTCGGCCTGTCGCAGCATGTCGGCCTGGCTGAGGATGTACTCGATCACCGCAGCAACTGCCGCACGATTTACATGGGCCCGGTGCTGCGCTTCATGTACCTCAACATGAACTATCACCTTGAGCACCACATGTATCCGATGGTGCCGTTTCACGCGCTGGCGCAGCTTCACGAGGAGATTCGCAACGACTGCCCGCCGCCTTACACCAGTCTGTTCGAGGCCTTCAAGGAAATCATCCCGACTGTCTGGAAGCAGCGCAAAGACCCGACTCATTTCGTCTCTCGTCCTTTGCCACAACGCGCAGCGCCGGCCGCCAACGTCCAGGCGGAACCTGAAGTAACGCCGGCCTGACACCTTCCTGTCTGTACCACTACAAGAGAAAACGCCATGACCGATCAATGGATCGATGTATGTGCCGTGGACGATATCGACGATGAAGATGTCATTCGTTTCGACCATGGCCAGCACACCTATGCCGTCTACCGCTCCGCTAACAGCGAATTTTTCGCCACCGCGGGCCTGTGCACCCACGAGTCCATCCACTTGGCTGATGGCCTGGTGATGGAGCATGTCGTCGAGTGCCCCAAGCACAACGGGCGTTTCGACTACCGCTCCGGCAAAGCCCTTGGCGCACCGGTGTGCGTCAACCTCAAGACCTATGAAGTCCGGGTCGAGGCGGGGCGTGTGCTGCTCGCCATCACGGTTTAACTGCGCGGAGTCTGTGCCATGAATCCTGCCAATGCTCCATTGATCATCGTCGGCGCCGGGCATGCGGGTGGCCGCGCGGCCCTGACCTTGCGCGGTGAAGGTTATAGCGGTCGCCTGATTCTGATAGGCGACGAGTCCTACGCGCCCTATGAACGTCCGCCGCTGTCCAAGGGGCTGTTGCAAGGCACGGTCGATCTGGCGGGATACAGCCTGTGCGACACCGCTCAGCTCGCCGATCTGGACATCGAACACCTGGCGGGTAACCCGGTGAAATGCCTGGATCCGCCGCAGCATCGTCTGCAATTGGCCGACGGCAGCTGGCTGCATTACGCCCGGCTGTTGTTGGCGACGGGAGGGCGGTCGCGCAGACTCGCCTCGGTGCCCGAGGATCTGCTCAATGTGCTTTATCTGCGTACCCATGACGAGGCGCTGGCATTGCGCGCGTCGTTGCAACCTGACGCCCGGGTGGTGATCATCGGCGGTGGCTTCATCGGACTCGAAGTCGCCGCCACCGCCCGAGCCTTGGGTTGCACGGTGACTTTGCTCGAGGCCGGACCGCTTTTGGCGGGGCGGGTGTTGCCGGAGCGGCTGTCCAGTGTCCTGCTGGACCTGCATCGCAGTCAGGGCGTGGATGTCCGGCTGAATGTGGCCATTGAGGCGGTGCAGGGCACTACTCACGTTGAGTCCGTGCAACTGGTCGACGGCCAGTTGCTGCCCTGCGACCTGGTGGTGGTGGGCATCGGTATGCAACCCAACACTGAACTGGCCGCGGCCGCAGGACTCGAGGTCGGCCAGGGCATCCGCGTCGATGCCCAACTGCGCACCAGTGCGCCGGACATCTTTGCGGCGGGCGATGTCTGTGAGTTTCGGCTGCACCCGCAAGGCGTTTTTCAGCGTCAGGAAACCTGGCGCAACGCCGAGACCCAAGGCCGTCATGCCGCCCTGAATCTGTTGGGCGGCGAGTTGCCCTTCGAGGTCATTCCCGGTTTTTGGTCCGATCAATACGACTGGGGATTGCAGACCGTGGGCGTGATTGCAAACACAGAACCCACGGCGAGCCGGACAACCCCCGGTGGCGGTTTCCTGTTGTTCTACCTCGATGCCGAGCAACGTCTGCAAGGCGCTTGCGGCTGGGGGCGGGGGAACAGCATCGCCAAAGACATCAAGCTGTGCGAACGGCTGATCGCTCACCATAACCCTCTCTCGGTTGACGCTCTGGCCGACGCCGATGTACCGCTCAAACAACTGCTGAGGAACTGATATGCGTGAATTCCTGGTCTTTCAGTCCCAGTGGGCCATGCAAGATTACCGCGGCCAATGCGACCTTCCCCTGGAAGCGCAAGTGGAGAAAATCGCCGCCGCCGGCTTCGACGGCATCACCGACCATTTCTGGGTCGCGCAACACGCCGCACGCCTGCATGCCGCCGCCAAGGCGCAGGGCCTGAAAATCGAAGGTCAGGTGTTCCCCCGCACCGTGGATGATCTGGCGGCAGCGATCGATGTCGCGTCCCGCTACGGCTGCCACCACCTCACGCTGCAAGCAGACGTGAGGCCGCGCACGCTGAAGCAAGCTATCGAACTGATCGAAGGCTGGCAGCGTCTGGCCGAGCAGGTGGACTTTCCCGTTCTGCTGGAAACCCACCGTTATCGCCTCACCAATGACCTGTTGTTCACCCTCGATATTCTCGCTGAAATGCCCGATCTCAAACTATTGGCCGACCTGTCCCACTATGTCGTGGGCCGCGAACTGCCAGAGTCGGCCACCGCCGAGGACGACGAACAGATCCACACCATCCTGCGCCACAGTTGGGGTTTTCATGGTCGTGTCGCCAACGGCGAACAGGTCCAGGTGCCCCTGAGCTTCGCCCAGCATCGACCCTGGCTGGAGCGTTTCGTGGGCTGGTGGCGCTATGGGATCGAGGATTGGCTGGCCCGACCGAACACGCCCGACAGCCTGTCCTTCACCTGTGAACTCGGCCCGCCACCCTATGCCATTACGGGTGCCGATGGACGCGACATCACCGATCGCTGGGCGGAGGCGCTGATGCTTAAGGAGGTGATACGTGAGGTGTGGAGTGACTGCCGGGCGCGGTCAATCGATGGGGGCTGATTTAACGCAGGAGTGGTGTAGGGCGGACAGCTTTCGGACCCAAAGCTGACGTTGTCCTCAGTCAGCTCCAAGTCTTCTCTCGATCCAGTCGGTCGTGGGTATTCAGCGGCGCCACGCTCCCTCGGGCAATTCGACCTGCCGCTGGGCCGCAGCCAAGGCGATCTTCAGCCCCTCTTTATCCAGCGGTATGCAGTAGGCGGGTTTAGCCCGTTCGAATCGCCAGCTTTCATCAAGGCTGCCCGCATCTGCCGCGTCGAATCCAATCTCATCCAGCAACTTGATCACCAGCGCTTTCGCCGCCGGATCATCCGCAGCGATCGGCAGTGCGCGTCGGTCGGGCGCTGCTTTCGGGCGCGAGTCCTGCAGCAGGTCCTGGGCGAGGATTGCATTGAACACCTTGACCACGCTGGAGTGGGGCAGATGCTCGGCGAGCAGGCGGCTGGTGGTGGTTTCGAATCGGTCGAGAGCGGCAATGTGACCGTCACGTTCCGGGTAGTAGTTATTGGCATCCAGCACGATTTTACCTTCTAGCGATTTGGCCGGAACGCTTCGGTAATGCTCAAGAGGAATGGCCACGAGTACAACGTCGCCAAATTGTGCTGCGTCCTCGGCAGTGCCGACCTGACTGCCAGGAATGCCACTGAGCACGCTGCTCATGGTCTGTGGCCCACGTGAATTGCTGAGCATCACCTCGTGTCCCGCAGCGATAACCAGTTGCGCCACTGCGCGTCCGATGAAGCCTGCCCCAATAATGCCGATACGCATGTCCTTGCTCCGCTGGTTGGTAAGAAGAAACCATGATGATTGCCAACCAACGGCAGATAAATGATCATCGATTACTTAGTCTCGTTACCGGGAGTATTGAATGATGGATCGCCTGACGAGCATGGGGGCGTTTGTGATGGCGGCGGAATCCGGCTCCTACGCCAGCGCCGCCGAGCGATTGGGCCTATCGCCGCAGATGGTGGCCAAGCATGTTTCCGCGCTTGAGCAGCGGCTAGGTGCGCGGCTACTGAACCGCACCACCCGACGCCAGAGCCTGACTGAGTTGGGCAGTGTTTACTACGAACGCTGTAAGCACATTTTGAGCGAGGCTCAGGCTGCCGACTCCCTTGCGCAGATCATGAACGACACCCCGCGCGGCAAACTGAAAATCAGCGCTCCCGTCACGTTCGGCTCCTATAGCCTCATGCCCTTTGTGACGGAGTTTTTGCGTCAGCATCCGGAGGTCGAAATCGATCTGCATTTGACCGATCGCTTCGTCGATCTGGTGGAGGAGGGTTATGAAGTGACTTTCAGGATTGGCCCATTGACCGCGTCCAGTTTGACCGCCAGGCCGTTGGCGCCTTATCGGTTGGTAGCCTGTGCGGCACCGAGCTATCTGACCGATCGCGGAGTGCCGCAAGTACCGGATGATCTGAAGAATCATGAGTGTCTGGGGTATGCCTATTGGTCCCGGCCGGCCGACCGCGAATGGATATTCTGCAAAGGTTCCGCAGTTGAACGGGTACAAGTCGTTAGTCGATTGCAGGTCAACGAGAGCAAAGCACTGCTGTCGGCAGCACTGGACGGGTTCGGGATTGTCCTTGGACCGGAAGACTTTCTTGAGCCCTCATTGCGCAGCGGCGGGTTAGTTCGACTGTTAGCTGACTACCAGGCACCGAGCCGACAAATGCATTTGCTCTACACGGCCAATCGTCAGAGAACAGCCAAACTCCGACGATTTATCGATGCTGCGCTCGCCCGCTTTGGTGCTCATTGAGCAGGCTTTTGAGTTGTCTCTGTCTAGTCCTGAAACAGGTGTAAACCTTATTCAGGACTAGACACTCAGCCGCATTGATCTGTGATTGATCTCGGTCGCAGGCTACTGCTTCATTGACTGTCCGTTTCTGGCCGACTGCTGCCCTCCATGAAGGGCAGCTTCAGGTCGACTCCGACCTGTGACGGCCGGCAACAGTCGACCCAATAGGGTTGTCCACAACGCCCCATCAATTTGGCCGCAAGCGGCCGCCCTTAACGATGTGGGTGTACAGTCAAAGACACCAGTTTGAGCACAATGGGGCGAACGACGAGTATGCACAGGAATGCCACTGGCATGGCCAATTTATAGGCGTGCAGCGCATTACTTAGGTAATCAATCTCAATACCGGAATTTGCCGCAGTGATCACGAATGACATCAAGAGCGCCATGATTGTGGCCATATACAGTGCGAAAACATAAGGCGTAGCGCGAACCGAGAGCTTACGCTGGTTGAAAGATAGAGCTTTAGAGGATGTTTTTGGATTCATATCAGACCTTTTTGATCTTCGATTGATAGGTGATGAACACCATAGCAAGATCAAAAATTAGCAACTAGACGGCTAGCAGTGGTTGCTTTATAAACAAAATCTTATGAATGACTCTTCTCGCTGGGACAAAGATGAACCTGTTAGGGGCGATTGCTAGCTTTATCAAGGTGGTTGAAGCGGGCTCCATCGTGGGCGCGGCCAAAACCCTGGGCGTCAGTGCGGCAGCCATTAGCCAGACCATAAATCGCTTGGAAACCCACCTAGGTACGCGCCTTCTCCAGCGCACCACGCGTAGCATGGCGTTAACCGAAAGCGGCATGGTGTACTACGAAAAAGTGAAACGCATAGCGCGTGATCTCGAATCGGCGCAAAGCGCGATCACCAGCGCGCAGACTCAACTCCAAGGGCGACTGTGCATCGCTTCTACCTCCGCTTTCGGGCGGCATGTGTTGGCATCACTAATCGCCGGCTTCGCTGCACGTTACCCACGCCTGACACTTGAACTCTCAACCACAGATCGCAAAATTAATCATATTCAAGAAGGCATTGATCTGAGCCTGCGGATAAAACCACAACTAGAAGAGGGGATCGTCGCTCGCAAGATCGTTTCAGTCCCTTTTATCATCTGCGCGTCACCCATCTATTTGGAACGAGTCGGCTGGCCACGCGATCCTGAAGAACTCCAACACCATGCCTGTCTAGCGTTTCGCTACCCGCTAGACGGACGCTTTCTACGTTGGGGTTTTATCCGGGATGGGCAACATTACGACGCTACTCTCAATGCGACCGCAATCAGCGACGATATTGACGCTCTAGCCCAAATGGCCATCCGCGGCGCGGGAATAACCCGTTTGGCGGAGTTCGTGGCGGCGCCCTATATCGAAAGTGGCCAACTCGTTCCTCTGTTTGAACATCGCCACGCTTCAACGTATGCCTACGCTGAACCGCTCGATATTTATGTATGCGTCCAGGAGCGCGCCGCCATCACCCCCAAGGTCAAAGCTTTTATGAATTATTTGACTGAACATCTGGAAATGCGCTGGCCGATGGAAAATACCTTTACGGCGTCCTGATACGGTGCTTTGCCGCCTTCATAAATTCAATGGCCGAACTTTGCATCGGATATCAGTTACGAACTGCTGCTTGCCGGTGACTACGGCCGATTGCAGTCTGATTCAACGGTAAGCGTTCCGGCAATACATCTTGCGGCCTATCACCAGATGCGACGGTGTTCGTATCTTTGATATACAGCAGA
>NZ_JBVHNK010000007.1:0-346480 GCF_055556615.1 Pseudomonas sp. PME37.24/025 | reverse complement strand
TGCTCCCGTTGGGCTGCGAAGCGGCCCCAAAAAAGGAACTGCTGCGCAGTTCAACGGGAGCAAGCTCCCTCGCCACAAAAGCCCCCTCACCATAAGCCCACTCCCACACTGGATCTCCATTGGGTACCCAATGTGGGGATCTACAGCCTTACGGCATGTTGATGATGACTTCTTCCTGCCACTTCTGCGGCAGCGACTTGGAGGTCTTTTCCCATGCGTCGGCGTCTTTGATCGGCGTGACCTTTTTGTACTGCTCGTTAGGCAGCAGCTTGGCCTTGACCTCTTCCGGCAACTTCAGGTGTTCGGCGCGGATCGGACGAGCGTTGCCTTTCGCCAGGTTGATTTGGCCGGCATCGCTGAAGATGTATTCGCGGGTCAGCTTGGCGGCGTTCGGGTTCTTCGCGTATTTGTTGATGATGGTGGTGTAACCGGAAATCACCGAGCCATCGGATGGAATCAGCACGATGTAGTCATCCGGATTCGCCATCTTGGCCTTGTAGCTCAGACCGTTGAAGTCCCAGACCACGCCGACTTCGATCTCACCCTTTTCCATGGTGGCGATCGTCGGGTTGGCCATGGACAGGCGGCCTTGCTTGGCAATGTCAGCGAACAGCAACAGGGCTGGCTGAATGTTTTTCTCGTCACCACCGTTGGCGAGAGCGGCGGCCAGTACACCGTTGGCCGCCTGGGCCGCGGTGCTCACGTCGCCAATAGAGACTTTGTACTTGCCAGTCTTGAGGTCGGCCCATTTGGTCGGTGCTTCAGAACCGTGCAGCAGCTTTTTGTTGACGATAAATGCGATGGTGCCGGTGTAGGCCAGCGCCCAGTTACCGTCCTTATCCTTGGCCCAATCCGGAATCTGTTCCCAGGTAGTTGGCTTGTAAGGTTGCACCACGCCCTGCTTGACCGAGATCGGGCCGAAGGCGGCACCGACGTCGCCGATGTCGGCGCTGGCGTTGTCTTTTTCGGCGGCGAACTTGGCGATTTCCTGAGCCGAGCTCATGTCGGTGTCGATGTGTTTCAGGCCATATTTCTTGGCCAGGTCTTCCCAGGTGCCTTTCCAGTTGGCCCAGTCATCGGGCATGCCGACGCTGTTGACTGCGCCTTCCGCTTTCGCAGCGGCTTCCAGGGTTTTCAGATCATCCGCCGCCATGGCGGTGGTGCACAGGGCAATGGTCGAGCCTAACAGTGATGCCAGGAAAAACTGTTTCATCCGAAGCTCCTTTGGGCGTTTTCAACGCTGCGATTGCGGTTGTGTTGGTCTAGGTCAGCAATACCTGAGCCAATTTAGGCGGATTGGATGACATTTTGATGTCGACGACCGGTCGGCCTGAATTTTCTGTGCTCGGATACGCGGGGTGCGAGATAAGCGTAGACCATGGCTAAAGAGCTGATATGAAAGGGACTTGGCTATAAAATTGCAGGTGTCTGGCGCAACCGTTCGGCGGCTTTGTCATCTGTCAGTCATGTGCAGTGCCTAGGCTTGCAGGCAGTTGAAGGAACCGATTTGAATTACGGTTCTGCCCTGAATCAGTGCTGGTCTAGTCCAGATAGGTAACGTTGATGCGCATCGAGACCACCAAAGCGGTGACAGCCATCGGGCAGGTTCTGCAGGAACAGCTCGACCACGGCTTGTTGGCGCCCGGGAGCAAGTTGCCGGCAGAGCGCAAGCTCAGTGAGTTGTTCGGTACCACGCGGATCACCGTGCGTGAGGCTTTATTGCAGCTGGAGGCCCAGGGCCAGATTTATCGCGAGGAACGGCGCGGCTGGTTCGTGTCGCCACCGCGACTGGCTTATAACCTGATGCAGCGCAGCCACTTTCACGCGATGGTCAGTGCGCAGGGGCGGGTGCCGTCCACCGAGGTGATCTCGGCGCGGTTGCAACCGGCGTCGGCGGCGGTGTGTGCCTGGTTGCAGTTGCCGGCGCTGTCGAGCGTGATCCAGATCTGCCGCTCAAGACGGATTGACGGGCGATTGGTGCTTTACGTGGAGCACTATTTGAATCCGCAGTATTTTCCGGGGATTCTCGATTTCGATTTGAATCAGTCAATCACCGAGTTGTATGCGCGGCACTACAACTTGCATTACGGGCGGGTGCGTTTCGAGATTGTGCCGACGGCGTTGTCGGTGGATGCGGCGGCGGCTTTACGGGTGTCGGTGGGGAGCCCGGGGTTGCGGATTGCGCGGGTCAATTACGATCAGCATGAACGACTGATCGATTGTGACCTGGAGTTCTGGCGCCATGATGCGATTCATGTCGGGGTGGATGTGGTTTGAGTTTTTGGATTTTCTGTAGGAGCACCGCTGGAAATTTATTCGAAAATAATTCCTGTCTATATATATGTACAGCATCTTAAGCTTCTGATTCTCATAAATTTGCCTGTAGCGGGAAAGCACGTTGAGTGCGTGCATATTAAATGCTCACTCCTGCTTGTCCTGCTATCACGACGCAAGTCTATTAGGAGAAGTTCTATGTCAGGGAATGGAATAACACTTCCGGTTACGGTTGTTCGCCCGGATAAACAAGATGAGTATTTGCATTACTTGGGGGCAGGAGATGGCTCAGGGCCTGGAATCGATTTCGCGCCGCTGGGTGAGATTCTGGATATGGAGAATTCCTACAAAGAGTTCTCCAATAATCTTGCGCATACCCTTGAGGTAGAACTTGCGCAAGTCCGGGCAGCAGGCGATACAAGCATTTTGCCTCCCCTGCAGGCCTTTGTACGTGAGTTGGGTGTCCGGGAAGGTTTGATCGCCAGAAAAGCCGGCGCACTGCCGTCAGCCAAGAGTACGGCCAGTCAAAGGTTCGGCCAGACACAGGTCGATACATTTCTGATGCGGGGACGGTTGCCTCAGGTAAACCGTCGGGCCGGGGCCAGTGGAGTCTCTGTCCGTGAGGCTTACGCCGCATTGTTCAACGCCAAGTTGCTGGCTGAGGGCATCGCGCGGTTAAACGCACAATCCGTTGGCGTGAGAGGCATCATTGCTACGTTACGAGGTCAGGAGGCCAATCGCATCGCACAGGAGCAGGCACGACGTGCGGCGGAGCATGAGCGGCAAGTCGCTCAAGAGCAGGCTCGTATTGCGCAGGAACAAGCCCGTAGAGTGGCAGAAGAGTTAGCACGTATCGCCGCGGAAAACGAAGTCAGGCGATTGGCAGAAGAGCGAGCGCGTATAGCGGCCGAGGCATATGCGAAGGAAATGGCTGAAGCGTTGGCTCGGCTTGAGGCAGAAAAACTGGCTAGTCAAAGGGCGGAAGAACAGGCCCGGATCGAGGCGGCCGAGCAAGCACAACGCCTGGTGGATGACGAACTTCGACGCTTGGAACTCGCCACCAGAGCCGCGAATACATATCACATACATGGCGCCACCACTCACGCTCAGCCTGGATTCACAATTCCGAACGGCACCATGGAAATTGCCGAAGATGTGCTGGCGGCATTGCGCGCAGCTATACGCTCTGCGATCGCCGCGTTGTCCGGTCTGGCCGCAGGGACGGCAGCGGGTTTCATGGTCGGGGTAGGCGCGTTGGTTTACTCACCTGAACTGGCCAATAGTGAATTACCGAAAAGGTACATGTTCAGTTATCCCTTGGAGGATCTCATATCCGCTCCTTTGCCTGATCTCGACGATCTAGCGAAGCAAGGAGGTTTGCTTGATGTACCGGTGCGTCTCAGTTCCAGGGCAACAGAGGGCGATCGATCGGAGTTACTTGTCGTTGCGGTCGATGGAGTGAGCCTCCCTGCTGGTGTGCCGGTTGTGGCGGCTGTTTACAACCCGCAAGAGAACGTCTATAGCGCCATCATCCCCGATATTCCCCCCAGGACGTTGGTATGGACGCCACTGATTACTCCGGACAGCAGTTCGACTGCGCTGCCCGTCCAGGAACCGAGTCCGCCGCGGTATGCGGGTGGCGTCATAATCCCCGTCGAAGGACGAATCGACAGTCATCCGGCTGTTGGTGAAGCCGGCTTCGATGATTACATTATTGTGTTTCCGGCGGATTCTGGCCTGCCCCCGCAGTATGTGATGTTCCGGGACCCCCGGGAGGATGCCGGGGTCGCCATGGGTGATGGAGAGCCGGTTGTCGGTAGATGGCTGGAAGCGGCTTCGCAAGGTGATGGCGCGCCTATTCCGTCGCAGATTGCAGATCAGTTGAGCGGTAGGCAGTTCAGGAATTTCAGGGCGTTTAGGGAGGCGTTTTGGAAAGCGGTTGGCGCTGACCTCGAATTGTCTGAGCAGTTCAGGAACAGTAATCGGGCGTTGATGGCGAAAGGGCGATCACCGGTTGCTATCCCGGAGGAGGGAGTGGGTGGTAATAAAGTATTTGAGCTACATCATTTAGACTATATAAAAAATGGAGGTGAGGTCTACGACATGGATAATTTGAGAGTGGTAACGCCAAAGCGACATGTGGAAATTCACTCTGTTAATGGAGGGGTTTGAAATGCAGCGTAAATTTGAAGAATATACGGAGAGTGAGTTTTTAGCTCTTTTGAATGATATTTGTTTTGTTAATTCTCCAGATGAACAAAGCCACAACGTCTTGATCGATCAGTTTGTAACGGCCTCGGAGCACCCAAGAAGTTATGGGGTTATCTATTACCCTCTCCCTGATGAGGATGATAGTCCAGAGGGGATATTGAAGACAGTGAAGGAATGGCGCGCAGCTAATGGTAAGCCCGGCTTTAAACAATAATGTTTAGTGAGTAATTTGGCCCCTGTCGGCAAGCTGTCGCCGATAGGGGCTTAATACGTGGCCCATCAAAATCAATGCGAGCCGGGCGCGAGGATTTATTCGTTGAGTTTGGCGAGGATCTTGTAGATCACGGTGGCGAGGATCATCAGCATGCCGACCCACATCGCGAACACACCGGCGTTCTTGTCGCGGAAGTTGAAGCCGATGGCCAGCATGATCATCCCGGAAAGAATCGGGATCAGCATGGCGTGGAACGAAGACAGCGAGATCATGGTGACAGCCTTGTCGCAGAGGGGGTATTGCAAGTCTAGGCGGCTTTCGGACGAGCGGAGGTGATGAAGATCATCGTGGCGAGGGAGCTTGCTCCCGTTGGGCTGCGAAGCAGCCCCAAAAACAAGCAATATCGGGTTATCAGTGAGATTGGGTTCGCCAAGTTACGACTGCTGCGCAGCCGAGCGGGAGCAAGCTCCCTCGCCACAAAAGTTACCTTTTAATCACCAAGGACTACGGCAATTCGCGGCAGGCGTAAAACGCGCTCAGTACTTTGACCAGGTGCGCCAAATCATGGCTGCCGCACAGTTCACGGATCGAGTGCATGGCGAACGTCGGCAGGCCGATGTCCACGGTGCGTACGCCCAAGTGGCTGGCGGTGATCGGGCCGATGGTCGAGCCGCAGCCCATATCGCTGCGCACCACGAAGCTCTGCACCGGCACTTCTTCGGCCATGCACAAATGGCGGAAGAAGCCGGCGGTTTCGCTGTTGGTGGCGTAGCGCTGGTTGCTGTTGACCTTGATCACCGGGCCGGCGTTGAGTTTCGGGCCGTGGTTGGCGTCGTGCTTGTCCGCATAGTTCGGGTGCACACCGTGGGCATTGTCGGCCGAGACCAGCAGGGATTTCTGAATGGTCCGTACGAATTCATCCCCTTCGGGCAACAGACGGCGCAGGGTTTGTTCAAGCATTGGACCGTCGGCGCCACAAGCCGAGCTGGAACCGACTTCTTCGTGATCATTGCAGACCAGCACGCAGGTTTCGTCGGTTTCGGTCGTCAGCAAAGCTTGCAGGCCGGCGTAGCACGACAGCAAATTATCCAGGCGCGCACCCGCAATGAAATCGCCATGCAGGCCGATGACCGCGGCGCTTTGGGTGTCGTAGAAGCTCAGCTCGTAATCGAGCACCACGTCGGCGTTCAGGCCATGTTCGCGGGCCAGTTGATCGGTGAGCACGGCGCGGAAGTCCACGCGCTCGTCACCGGCGAATTGCGCGAGGATCGGCGGCAGTTCGGTCTGGGCATTGATCGCCCAGCCCATGTTGGCTTCACGGTTGAGGTGAATGGCCAGGTTCGGGATGATCGCGATCGGAGCCTTGAAGTCGATCAACTGGCTCTCGACCTTGCCATCACGGCGGAAAGTCACGCGGCCGGCCAGAGACAGATCGCGGTCGAACCACGGCGCCAGCAGCGCACCGCCATAGACTTCTACGCCCAGTTGCCAGAACCCCTGACGTTGCAACTCCGGCTGGGGTTTGACCCGCAGGCACGGGCTGTCGGTGTGAGCGCCGACCAGACGGATGCCGCCGTGCAGGGGTGAATGACGGCCCATTTTGAACGCGACGATCGAAGAGTCGTTACGGGTGACGTAGTAACGGCCGTTGGCTTCGGTGGTCCACGGCTCGCGTTCGTCGAGGCGCACAAAACCGGCCGCTTCCAGACGCTGAACAAGGCTGGCGGTGGCATGGAATGGGGTAGGGGAGGCCTTGAGGAAGTCGATCAGGCCTTGGTTCAACTCTTCGCGCATAAGAAGCTCCAGACAGCAGTGGCGCCAGTTTAACGTATTGGTCACAGAATTGGCGGTGGACTGCTGCGGGTGCTACGAGTTTACGTCTTCAATAGAACCCTGTAGGAGCGGGCTTGCCCGCGATGGCGGCGGGTCAGGCAACATCCATGCTGGCTGTGCCGACCTCATCGCGGGCAAGCCCGCTCCCACAGTTTTTATCGCATTGGCAGTCAGAACGGCGCAGGGCACTCGAAGCGTAAACGTTCGCCAGTCTGGGGATGAGTGAAGCTGAGCATGCTCGCGTGCAGGCACAGACGTGGCCAGGCAGCGAGTGCTTGCTCATGGGCATAGAGCCCATCACCCAACAGCGGGTGACCGATGGAGAGCATGTGCACACGCAACTGGTGAGAACGGCCGGTGATCGGCGTCAGCTCGACGCGGCACCAGTCGCCACAACGCTCCAGCACACGCCAGAATGTCAGGGCGTGCTTGCCGAACTCGTGGTCCACCACATGGCGTGGCTTGGTCGGCGGATCGTAGCGCAGGGGCAGGTCGATGCTGCCGCTGTCCAGTTCCGGTTGTCCCCAGCACAGGGCGGTGTAGGCTTTTTCGGTTTCGCGGTCGTGAAATTGCCGAGACAGCTCGCGATGAGTGTCCGGGTCACGGGCCAACAGAATGATGCCGGAAGTTTCCCAGTCCAGCCGATGAACAATTCGTGCTTCCGGGTAGCCGTTTTCTTGCAGGCGCGTAATCAGGCAGTCCTTGTTGTCATCGGCCCGGCCAGGGACGGAGAGCAACAGGGTCGGTTTGTCCACCACCAGTACGGCGGCGTCCTGATAGATGATGCGGATGTTGGACAACGGCATTAAAACAGCCTCGTAACAAACGCCAACGGCGGCTCAGGCCCCGCGCCCTGTAGGAGCGAAGCTTGCTCGCGAAAGCATCAATCCGGTCTATCAGATACACCGAGTTGCCTGTGTTCGCGAGCAAGCTTCGCTCCTACGGAGTGCGTAAGAGCCTGAGCCGCCGTGGCTCCCGCCGGATCGACTCAGCGATCTGGCAGGGTGATATTGAGTTCCAGGATCGAGCAACTGCCCTGGTTTTCCAGAGCGACGTGCACGTCATCGGACCCGATATTGACGTACTTGCGGATCACTTCCACCAGCTCCTTCTGCAAGGCTGGCAGGTAATCCGGCGTACTGCGCTGGCCGCGTTCATGCGCCACGATGATCTGTAGACGCTCTTTCGCTACCGAGGCGGTATTAGGCTTTTTGTTGGCACGAAAGAAGTCAAAAAGGTTCATTACCTACCTCCAAAAAGTCGCTCGAAGAATCCCTTCTTCTCGACATCGAGGAAACGATGGTCCACGGTTTTGCCCAGCAGACGATCGACGGCATCGCTGTACGCCTGACCGGCGTCGCTCTGGTCGTCGAGAATCACTGGCACGCCCTGGTTGGAGGCTTTGAGGACGGCTTGCGATTCCGGAATCACGCCTAGCAGGGTCACCGCGAGGATGTCCTTGACGTCTTCGACGCCGAGCATTTCGCCGTTGCTCACGCGTGTCGGGTTGTAGCGGGTCAGCAGCAGGTGTTCCTTGATCGGCTCTTCGCCGTTCTCGGCGCGACGGGACTTGCTGGCCAACAGGCCCAGCATGCGGTCCGAGTCACGTACAGAGGAGACTTCCGGGTTGGTCACTACAATCGCTTCGTCAGCGAAGTACATGGCCAGGTGGGCGCCTTTCTCGATGCCTGCCGGAGAATCGCAGACCACGAATTCGAAGTCTTCTTTGAGCTGCATCAGGACCTTTTCGACGCCTTCCAGGGTCAGCGCGTCTTTATCGCGAGTCTGACTGGCGGCCAATACGTATAGGTTTTCCAGACGCTTGTCTTTGATCAGAGCCTGTTGCAGGTTGGCTTCGCCGTTTACCACGTTGACGAAGTCATACACCACGCGGCGTTCGCAACCCATGATCAGGTCGAGGTTACGCAAACCAACGTCGAAGTCGACGATTACTGTTTTGTGACCACGCAAAGCGAGGCCGGTACCGATAGCGGCGCTGGTGGTGGTCTTACCCACACCACCCTTGCCGGATGTAACCACGAGAATCTTGGCCAAGGTGTTTTACCCCTAAGGAAAAGGACGTTTAGCCCCTGAAAAACATCTCTTGAAAAACTACTGCAGTCGGACAGCCTTGGCTGGAATCCGGTTCTGAGCGGCGTTTACCCCCGGTAAACACTGCTTTTAGCCTTTTTCCTACTTCGTTTGAGCCGTTTTCGCTACGTTTTAGAGATGCTTGGAAAATGCGGCAGTATCCGTTAAAGCCGAATGATGTTCAACACGTCGCCCGACAGGCTGACTTGTACGCCCGCGCCCCACAATGGATCACGACGCAGATCCTCGGAAACCTTGTAGTGCCCGGCGATGGAGACCAGTTCAGCGGTCATTTGCTGACAGAAAATCCTGGCTTTCGTGTCACCTTTGACGCCGGCCAAGATACGACCGCGCATCGCGCCGTATACATGGATGTTCCCATCGGCGAGAAGTTCCGCCCCCGGGCTGACCGACGAAATCACCACCAAATCGCAACCCTGGGCATAAATCTGCTGGCCACCGCGTACCGGCGAGGTAATGATTTTGGTTGGTTTGATGGTCGGTTCCGGTGGTTTCTCCGGCTTTTTCGTCACGATGCCTTCGTTGGGATCGAGGGGGCGTTCCCGGGCGCCGGACGGCGGCAGCACCGGCAAATCGACGGCAATAGCGGCGGCAATGTCTTCGATGCGGCTGGCCCGGATCGCCAGGGTGCGCAGGCCATGCTGGCGGCAGATGCGCATCAGCCCTGGAAGATCGACCGAGCCTTCGCTGGCCGGAAGTTTGTCCAGGGCCAGTACCAGCGGCGCGTTGCTGAAAAAGTTGGGCGCCTGGGCGACCTTGGCGGCCAGTTGTCGATCAAGGTTCTCAAGGTCGTTACGGGCCAGTTCCAGCACCGTAATGGCGAGCATGCTGCCCTTTAACTGGAACACGGGATCTTGGTCTAGCGGTTCGGTTTGGCTCATGGTCGGCATACAACGGCTTGTCACTAAAAGTGCCGAGACTTATAACGAGAACGCCCGCAGGCCGCAAGCCGGGTCGAACGATGTAGAATGCGCGGCCACTGTCTTGACGGAACCTTTAATGGATCGCCCGCGTTTTCGAACAGCATTTCTTTCTCCACGTTTCTGGCCGCTGTGGTGTGGCTTGGGGCTGTTGTGGCTGATTGTGCAGCTGCCGTATCCGGCGCTGCTGTCGATCGGTCGCGCTTTGGGCGCATTGATGTATCGGGTGGCCGGCGACCGACGGCGCATTGCCAAGCGCAATCTCGAGCTGTGTTTCCCTGAAAAGTCCGCTGCCGAGCGCAAGCGCCTGCTCAAGGAAAACTTCGCCTCCACCGGCATCGCCTTCCTGGAGATGGCCATGAGCTGGTGGTGGTCGCGCAAGCGTCTGGCGAAATTGGCCCATGTCGAAGGTCTGGAGCATTTGAAGCAGGCCCAGCGCGACGGCAAGGGTGTGATTCTGATGGCCGTGCATTTCACCACGCTTGAGATCGGCGCGGCGCTGCTCGGTCAGCAGCACACCATTGATGGCATGTACCGCGAACACAAGAATCCGCTGTTCGACTACATCCAGCGTAGTGGTCGCGAGCGGCACAACCTCGACTCGCTGGCGGTGGAGCGCGACGACGTGCGCGGCATGCTCAAACTGCTGCGGGCAGGCCGGGCGATCTGGTACGCACCGGATCAGGACTACGGCGCCAAACAAAGTATCTTCGTGCCGCTGTTCGGGATTCAGGCGGCGACGGTCACCGCCACCAGCAAGTTCGCGCGGCTGGGCAAGGCGCTGGTAGTGCCGTTCACCCAGCAGCGCCTGGCTGACGGCAGTGGTTATCGGTTGGTGATTCATGCGCCGCTCGAGGGCTTTCCCGGCGAGACGGAAGAGGCTGACTGCATCCGGATCAACCAGTGGGTCGAGAGCGCGTTGCGCGAGTGTCCGGAGCAATACCTCTGGGCACATCGCCGCTTCAAGACCCGTCCACCGGGCGAACCGAAGCTGTACGCCAAACGCGGTTGAGTCACCGATCCCTTTAAGCACCATGGAGTGTTGCGATGAGTTCTGCTGAACCGGTTACAGGGTTGATACTTTCCGGCGGCGGGGCTCGGGCGGCTTATCAGGTGGGCGTGCTGGCGGCGATTGCCGAGCTGCTGCCGGTGGGGGCGGCGAATCCGTTTCCGGTAATCGTCGGCACCTCGGCCGGTGCGATCAACGCGGTCAGCCTGGCCAGCGGGGCAATGGACTTTCGTGGCGCGATTCAGCGTCTGACCGCCTTCTGGCAAGGTTTCCGCAGCCATCTGGTGTTGCGCAGCGACTGGCCGGGGGTGATCCATCAAGCCACCCGTTTTGTCAGTCACAATCTGATGGGGATTGGCGCTCCGGTGCCAGTGGCCCTGCTCAACAGCTCGCCGCTGCGCGGTTTGCTCAACGACAAACTGCACATGTCCGGGATTGCCGAGGCCATCGCACAAAAGCAATTGAAGGCGGTAGCGGTCACGGCGTTTGGCTATGAGTCCGGTCAGGCCGTCACGTTTTATCAGGGGGGCGGCACCATCGAGTCCTGGTTGCGCCATCGGCGAATCGGCGTGCCGACACAATTGAGCGTCGACCATTTGCTGGCCAGTTCGGCGATTCCGTTGCTGTTTGCGCCAGTGAAAATCGGCGAAGAATATTTCGGCGATGGCGCGGTACGCCAATCGGCACCGATCAGCCCGGCCCTGCACCTGGGTGCCAGCCGCGTGCTGGTGGTGGGCGTCAGCGGCAACCCGCGCGGGGTCGACCCGCAACAGCCACTACTACGCGCCTACACCGGTCAGCAGCCGACCTTGGCACAAATCGGCGGGCACATGCTCAACAGTACGTTCATTGACAGCCTGGAAAGTGATATCGAGTTGCTGCAGCGTCTGAATCAGTTCAGCCATCTGCTGCCCGACGGCACACCGAGTCGTGCATTGGGAGCAGCGCCAGTGGAGGTGCTGGTGATTTCGCCGAGTCAGCCGATCGATGAAATTGCGGCGCGGCATCGCCAGGAATTACCGGCGGCCTTGCGTCTGTTTTTGCGCGGGCCGGGGGCGACCAAGACCAGCGGGGCGGGGGTGCTGAGTTATTTGTTGTTCGAGGCGGGGTATTGCAGCGAGTTGATCGATCTGGGGCGGCGCGATGCGTTGGCCAAGCGGGATGAGCTGTGCCGGTTTCTGGGGTTGGTGGAGCCTGCGGTTTCGGCTTGAGATTTGCGGTGCGGCTATTCGCGGGCAAGCCACGCTCCCACAGGTTTTGTGTCGTTCGCCGATGATGTGAACGACACAGAACCTGTGAGAGCGTGGCTTGCCCGCGATGCTTTTGCGATCAGAAGTGGAACTTCACCAGGAAGCTCGTGTTGCTCTGATCGGTCTTGAAGTACTGGCTGTCCTTGATCCCGTACTTGTCTGACCAGTAGTCGTACTCGACACCGACGTACAACTGCTTCTCGCCTATGTTCAGGGCTTTACCCAAGTCGTATTTGACCTGTGGGTTGAAGTGCAGGTTGGCGTGGTAGGTGCCTTTGCTGTTCTGGTCGTTGTCGACTACCCAGTCCATGAAACCATCGATCAGGATGTTCGAATCGCCCACGGGAATGGTGTAGGACCAGACCGGGGTGATCTGCCAGACGTTGTCACCCGGGCGACTGCCTTCGGTGTGACGCTGGTAGAAGTTCAACTGGAAGTAGTCGAACCCGGGAATTGCCAGGTCGAAACCCGGACCGATCAGGTAGGACTCGGTATCGCCTTCACCGAACTCGTACGTCATGGCCAGCAGCACGTCTTTGACCGGGCCGAATTCGATCTTCTGGTCGAGGACCTTGCCCAGCGAAATACGTGGCTGGAACTCCCCGTAATAGGTGTTTGGGCCGGCGTTGAAGTCCTTCTCGCCGTTGTAGAAAATCTTGTCGACGAAGAAGAAGTTATCCCCGTACTTCCAGGCATCGGCGTGCTCGAAGGTGACGGTTTGCTGAATGCGCGGGTTGACCTGGAAGTCCTTGCCATAGAGGTAGGTCAGGCTGTTGTTCTGCCATTGCAGCAAGTCGCCGGCCATTGCCTGGCCCCCGGCCAGCAAGGATCCCGCGAGCATCAGGCTGGTGCACGTACGTTTCATTCGGTTGCTCCCAAAAAGTAGGTGGTTCCACGTTATTTTTCTAAGGTCGGCGCTCTGGTGTGGCGCCTTTTCTTGCTGCTGTAAAAAATCATCCAGTCGGTCAGCTTTGATGCTGTTAGCAAGAGCTGAGCCAAGGCTTTCGAAAAGCAAAAAAATGCCCGTTCGGCTGTTCGAAAACAGTCGATTGAGCGTCATTTCAGGGTGCCTTGGTACGGTCCAGAGCCGGGGTAAGTTGGCTTTCTGGTCAGGAATTAATTTCGCGCTTTTTTTTAGACCGAACTCGAGCGGGCGCGGAGAATACTGACTCCCGCGCCATGGCTCAAGTGCCCCGCAACAGAGCGTCGGGGACAGGTTTGGGGCATGGTTGTCGGCGATCAGCCTGGCGTCGCTAAACGACAGGCTTGTCTGGGTACGAATCATCTGTTGCTCCCTCTTGTTTTTATTGTTTGAGGCGCAGGCAGCCACCCCTGTGGGAGCGAGCAGGCTCGCTTCCACAGGGGGTGTGTCTTTACGGTGTCAGTGCGGGTGGGCGTGGCAGTGGTTGATGGCCGCGCCGTACATCAGTAGAACGTGTTGCAGACCGACCAGGATCAGTTGCAAAAGGGGTAAGCGCTGAATGGCGGGTGCGTCGGGGATGCGGGCTTCGGATAGCTCGGACATGCAACACCTCGGATCTTTTTTATTCTTGTGATTTACAGCTGCAGTGCTGCTGGCAGCTGTTTTCTAATCAGGTGGACCGCGTTGCGGCCAATCGCAGGCAAGCCAGCTCCCGCACAGGCAATGCAAACCCTGTGGGAGCGGGCTTGCCCGCGATGCTTTTGCTACTTAGTGGGTTTGGGCTCCCTGAACAATCCACGCACCGATCAGGTCACGCTCCTGCTGGGTCATCTGGGTGATGTTGCCCAGTGGCATGATCTGGCTGGCAACAGCCTGGGCCTGGATGCGCGGGGCCTGGAGCTTGATTTGTTCAGGCGTATCGAACATCACCCCGGCCGGCGCCGCGCTGAACAGCGGGCTGGTCGGTTTGGCCGAATGGCACACGGCGCAACGTTCCTGGATCACGCTGTGAACCTTGTCGAACGATGGCCCCTGATTGGACGCCTGAGCCGGTTCAGCAGCCGGCGCCGCTTTTGCCGCTTCAGGTTTGGCGCCACCCCCGAGGGCGGTTTCCGGCAGCGGCTGGTACTCGATGGTCCCAGGCGCCTTGGCTACTTCAGGTGCGCTGGACATCGGCGCCGGCCCGGTCACGTAGGCCAGACAAATCATGCCGACCGCCGCAACGGGCAGGGTCCAGGCAAACTTGTGGCTGTCGTGACGGGTGTTGAAGTAGTGACGCACCAACACCGCCAGCACCGCGATCCCGGCCAGGATCAGCCAGTTGTATTGGCTGCCGTAGGTGCTCGGGAAGTGGTTGCTGATCATGATGAACAGCACCGGCAAGGTGAAGTAGTTGTTGTGACGCGAACGCAGCAAACCTTTGGCCGGCAGGGCCGGATCGGGCGTGCGATTCTCGGCGATCGCCGCCACCAAGGCGCGCTGCGCCGGCATGATGATGCGGAACACGTTGCCGACCATGATGGTGCCGATGATCGCGCCGACGTGCAGGTATGCGCCACGACCGCTGAACACTTTGCTGAAGCCGTAAGCAGCGCCGATGATCAGCACGAACAGGATGACGCCGAGCAGGGCAGGGCGTTTGCCCAAGGCCGAGTCGCAAAGGAAGGAGTAGACAAACCAGCCGACGAACAGCGAACCGATGCCCAGCAGAACACCTTCAGGGCCGGTCAGGCTGCTGCCCGGAGCCAGCAAGTACAGCGTCGGGTTGGAGTAGAACACCACGCACAGCAGCGCGACCCCCGACAGCCAGGTGAAGTAGGCTTCCCATTTGAACCAGTGCAGGTTGTCCGGCATGGTCGGTGGAGCCAGTTTGTATTTTTCCAGGTGGTAGATACCGCCGCCATGGATCGCCCACAAATCGCCCGCCAGCCCGTTTTTCGGATTGACCCGATTGAGGTTGTTTTCCAGCCAGACGAAATAGAACGACGCGCCGATCCAGGCCACGCCAGTAATCATGTGAACCCAGCGCACGCTCAGGTTCAGCCATTCCAACAGATGTGCTTCCACAGTCTTTACCTCTCGCCTGTCACTCTGTTGTCGAGTGATCAGACCTTCTCTTATTGGTGGGGGGCGAGGATCAAACGCTCATCCTCTTTGAAAAAATGCTCATCGCAGTTATTGCCTGTGCCACTGCGATCAACCACCAGGAAGTCATCCCGCTTTTCGATCGTCAGCACCGGATGGTGCCAAACGCCGCGATGGTAATTAATGCCCTGCCTGCCGTTGGTGACGAAGGCGCGGACCAAGCCTGATACAGGTTCATCGCCAAGTGGCGCGACCACGATCAGAAAGGGGTTGCCGAGCAGTGGAATGAAAGCCTGGCTGCCCAGCGGGTGACGCTCCAGCATGCAGACGGTCAGCGGCATGTCCTGCGCGTCGGCGCGGAAGATGCTGATGATCGCCTTGTCCTCTGGCGTAGCGGTTTCCACCGTCGCCAGTTTGTGAAAGCGCATGGTCGAACCGTTGTTGATCATGAAGTGATCGCTGCCGTCGGTTTCGATCACGTCACCGAAAGGGGCGAAGGCTTCTTTGGTCAGCGGTTCAATCGTCAATGTGCGCATGCTGGTCTTCTTTTCCGAATTCTGTGTTGTTTGTTCTGCTTTTGTGGCGAGGGAGCTTGCTCCCGCTGGAGTGCGCAGCACTCCCAATTCTTTTTAAACAAAGAGCGGGGCCGCTTCGCAGCCCAGCGGGAGCAAGCTCCCTCGCCACAGGTTCAGCGCTTATTTCGCGACCTTGCCCAATACCCGCAGGCGACTCACACCACCGTCCGGGAACACATTCAGGCGGATGTGGGTGATCGGGCCCAGCGCCTTGATCTGCTCGGCGAAGGTGTGTTCGGCGTGCATTTCCAGCTTCTGGCTTGGCAGCAGTTCGCGCCAGAACAGCGATTGGGTTTCGATCTGGCTGTCGGTGCCGCCCTTCACGAACGCGCCCTGGATCGAACAGGTGTCCGGGTAGTTGCCTTTGAAGTGCAGGGTGTCGACGATGACTTTCTCGATCTCGCCCGCATGGCCCAGCGCGACGATCACCCAGTCATTGCCCGGCGTACGACGACGCGCAGTTTCCCAGCCGTCGCCCATGTTGATGCCACGACCCGGGTTGAGGATGTTGCTCATGCGGCCGAAGTGTTCGTCGGAGCAGGCCAGCGCACGGCCACCGTTCAGGGCTGCGGCCAGATCGACTTGTTCGTTGTCGCCAACAGCTGACCAGTCGCGGAACGGAATGCCGTACACACGCAGACGGGCCACGCCACCATCCGGGTAGATGTTGAAGCGCAGATGGCTGAACGCCTGATCGTTGTTGATTTCGTGGTAGTGGTGGCTGTTGCCTTGCAACTCGACGGCCGACAGCACTTCAGTCCACTGGGTGTTTTCGTCCGGCTCGCCCGAGGCCAGGAAGCAAGCTTCCAGCGAAGCCGACGGCGGGAAGTTGCCGGTGAAGAATGAAGTGTCGATGTCCACGCCTTTGATCGAGCCCGGTACACCCAGGCGGATCACGGCGCTGTCGTAGCCTTCGAAGCGCTTGCGGCGCGACTCCCAGCCGTCCATCCACTTGCCGTTGTCATCGAACACGCCCTCCTTCCACACGGCCGGGGTCGGTTGGAACAGACGGTTGGCGTCTGCGAACCAGTCATCGGTGACCGAGATGATCTTGGTGCCCAGACGGGCGTCGGCCAGGTTGACGAACTTCTCGAAAGGTACGGCGTAAGCTTTCATTCTTCTTGTCTGCCTTTAATAAGTTGGCTTGGGATGCTCTCAGGGCCCTGGGCGATTTGTGCGTTCAATTCCGCTCGGGCCAAGGTCGCTATAGGGTCAGTAATCGGAACAACGCGATCTTGTTGATCTCCGCCAGCGCGCATTTGAATTCGGTATCTGCCGAGTTGTGAATGCGCGTTTCGAACGCCGCGAGGATCTGATGCCGGTTGCTGCCTTTTACCGCCATGATGAAGGGAAACTTGAACTTGGCTTTGTAGGCGTCGTTCAGCTCGGTGAAGCGAGAAAACTCTTCGGCCGTGCATTGGTGAATACCCGCGCCAGACTGTTCTTCAGTGCTGGCAGCGGTAAGCTGGCCCTGGACGGCGGCTTTGCCGGCCAGGTCCGGGTGAGCGTTGATCAGGGCCAGTTGGCTTGTGTGATCAGCGCTCAACAAGATGTCGCTCATGCGCTGGTGCAGGGTTTCGATCTCGTCGATCGAAGCGTCCTGACCCAGGTCGAAGGCCTTCTCGGCCACCCATGGCGAATGTTCGTAGATGTCGGCGAAGGCGGCGACAAACGCGTCGCGGCCCAAGGTCGATGGCTTCAGGGTTTGGAAGTGGCTCATTTCGCGGCCCCTTGATACGGGTGGGTTTGGTGCCAGTGGCGAGCGATGTCGACGCGACGGCTGAACCACACCTGTTCATGACTTTTAGCGTATTCGATAAAGCGTTTGAGCGCGGCCAGACGCGCCGGACGGCCGATCAGGCGGCAGTGCAGGCCGATCGACAACATCTTCGGTGCTTCGGCGCCTTCGGCATACAGCACGTCGAAGGCGTCTTTGAGGTATTCAAAGAAATCGTCGCCCTTGTTGAAACCCTGGACCTGGGTGAAGCGCATGTCGTTGGTGTCCAGGGTGTAGGGGATCACCAGATGCGGCTTGCCAGTCGGGTTGTTCGGTTCCCAGTAGGGCAGGTCGTCGTCGTAGGTGTCGCAGTCGTAAAGGAAGCCGCCTTCTTCCATCACCAGCCGACGGGTGTTCGGGCCGGTGCGGCCGGTGTACCAGCCCAGTGGGCGCTCGCCGGTGATTTCGGTGAGGATGCGAATCGCTTCAAGCATGTGCTCGCGTTCCTGCGCTTCGTCCATGTACTGGTAGTCGATCCAGCGATAGCCGTGGCTGCAGATTTCATGGCCAGCATCGACCATGGCGCGGATCACGTCCGGGTGGCGCTGGGCGGCCATGGCCACGGCGAAGATGGTCAGCGGAATGTCGAACTCCTTGAACAGTTTCAGAACCCGCCAGACGCCGGCACGGCTGCCATACTCGTAAAGGGACTCCATACTCATGTTGCGCTCGCCTTGCAGCGGCTGCGCCGAGACCATCTCCGAGAGGAAAGCTTCGGACTCTTTATCGCCGTGCAGGATATTGCGCTCGCCACCTTCCTCGTAATTGAGCACGAAGGACAGCGCGATGCGGGCATTGCCCGGCCAGTGTGGGTGAGGAGGGTTACTGCCGTAACCGATCAGGTCGCGTGGATAGTCAGCGCTCACTGCAGTCTTCCTTCTTGTTCGTGTCGACTTATTCAAAGTCAGGGTGTGTGTGGCGGCCTGGCGATGAGAGGGCCGGCTGGCGTCACAGCGATGGAGTGATTGTATACAACTTTATATTCACTTTGTAAGCCTGATTTTTTGCATTTTTCACTGACTGCCCACTTTGAAGGGGCCTGCAAGAAACCTGCCTGACTGGTCAGCTAATGGATATAAGGTCCTCTGATCTCATGGTTCGGCGCAAGATTGGCTGGTAAACCCTGAATGACGACGGTAGCGGTAAAAATGTCGTTTTTATTGTGTACAATTTTTATGAAAAGTGTCTTAATCAGTCGCTCGCCGCAGCTTTTCGTGCTCCGAAACGGTGCGGCCTCCTTTTCAACTGACTTCGGGAGGCGCGAGGTCTGACTGCTCCACGCAGGCAGGCGCGCAGAATCAATGGGACGTTTGACTACACACGTTTTGGACGCTGCACACGGTTGCCCGGGCAGTTCGATCAAGGTCGAGTTGTACCGCGTTGAAGGTTCGCAGCTGGAATGGGTCGCCACGGCGATTACCAACAGCGATGGCCGTGTCGATGCGCCGCTGCTGCAAGGCGATGACTATCGGTCCGGGGTCTATCAGCTTCAGTTTCATGCGGGTGATTACTACCGCGCCCGTGGGGTTCAGCTGCCTGAGCCTGCGTTCCTGGATGTGGTGGTGCTGCGGTTTGGCATCTCTGCGGAACAGGATCACTACCATGTGCCGTTGTTGATTTCGCCGTATAGCTATTCGACCTACAGAGGAAGCTAGGACTTTCCCCCCCAAAAATCCTGCGCATATAGCTTCTTTGGTCTTTCGCCCGCTCACACTGCGGGCTTTTTTTTGCCTGTAGAAATGTGGCGTTGCCAATGACGCCTTCGCGGGCAAGCCCGCTCCCACAAGAATTTCTGGCCCTCACAGAACCTGTGGGAGCGGGCTTGCCCGCGAAGCTCTTAGCGGCTCAACAGGGATGCTGCGCCCGCACCACTGAACAACCCCGCACTCACCCGGTTAAACCAACTCTGCCCCTTGCCGCTGCGCAGATACCGCGCCGCGCCGTGAGCACCCAGCCCATAAGCCAATTTGCACAGCAAATCCAGCACGGTCCAGGTGGCAATCATCACCAGCAACTGCGGCAAGAAGGGTTGCTCAGCACTCAAAAACTGCGGCAGGAAAGCGGCGAAGAACAAAATGTCTTTCGGATTGCTCGCGCCGAGCATGAACGCGCGCCCGAACAGTGCGCGAAAGCGCGGCACCGGTGCAGCCTGGGGCACTTCGGCGCCTTGGGATGGCTGACGCGATTGCTGCCAGCTCTGCCAGGCGAGGTAGAACAGGTACAGCGCACCGACGATTTTCAGGGCGCTGAACAGCTGTTCCGACGCCAGCAACAATGCGCCCAAGCCAAGCGCCGAAGCGCTGAGCAGGCAGATCGACGCAATCACGCCTCCCAGAAACGCCGGGTAAGAGCGGCGCAATCCGTAATTCAGACTGTTGCTGATCATCAGCAAAGACAGTGGCCCCGGGATCAGGATCACCACCAGCGCAGCGCCGCTGAACAGCAGCCAGGTTTCCAGACTCATCACTTTCCTCCATTTGCACAAAAGCCTCACCCGACGGGGTGAGGCTGTTTTGAAGCACTGCTTTTGAATCGTAAACGGCTTACAAGAAAATGAACTTGGCGATGAAGATCGCGCAAAGCACCCACAGGCTGACGGAAATTTCCTTGTACTTACCGGTGCCGGCCTTCAGCGCCACATAAGTGATGAAGCCCAGCGCGATGCCGTCGGCGACCGAGAAGGTCAGCGGCATCATGATCGCGGTAACGATCGCCGGAATGCTGTCGGTTGCTTCGTCCCATTCGATGTGCGCCATGCCGCCCATCATCAGCATCGCCACATAAATCAGCGCACCGGCGGTTGCGTAAGCGGGGATCATGCCAGCCAGCGGTGCGAAAAACATTGCGGCAATAAATAGCACACCTACGGTCACGGCGGTAAGACCAGTCCGACCACCCGCTGCTACACCAGCGGCACTTTCCACATAGCTGGTGACTGGCGGAACACCGACCACCGCACCAAATACGCTGGAAGCACTGTCGGCTTTCATGGCGCGGGAAAGGTTTTCGATCCGGCCGTCAGCGTTCACCAGGTTGGCGCGTTGGGCCACGCCCATCAGGGTGCCGGCGGTGTCGAACATGTGCACAAAGAGGAAAGCGAGTACCACGCTGATCATGCTGACGTTGAATACGCCGGCGACATTCATGGCCATCCAGGTTGGTGCCAGGCTCGGCGGGGCAGACATGATGCCCTCGTAGTGCACCAGGCCCAGGCCCCAACCGGCCAGGGTCACGGTGATGATGCTGATGAGAATCGCGCCGAACACTTTGTGATAGCTGAGCACGGCAATCATCAGGAAGCAGATGGCCGCCAGCAGCGGACCAGGCTCGCGCAGGGAACCAAGCTTGATCAGAGTGGCCGGGCTATCGACAACGATGCCAGCGGTTTTCAAACCGATCAGCCCCAGAAACAAGCCCACACCGGCGCCCATGGCAAAGCGCAAACTCACTGGAATGCTGTTGAGTAGCCATTCGCGAATCCGGGAAAAGGTCAGGAACATGAACAACACACCGGAAACGAACACCGCACCGAGCGCGGTTTCCCAGTTGTAGCCCATGGTGCCGACCACGGTGTAAGTGAAGAACGCGTTCAGGCCCATGCCCGGTGCCAGGCCGACCGGCCAGTTGGCGTAGAGGCCCATCAGCAGGCAACCCAGCGCGGCGGCGATGCAGGTGGCGACGAACGCCGCCCCGTGATCGATGCCGGCATCGGCCATGATGTTCGGGTTGACGAAGATGATGTAAGCCATGGTGATGAAGGTTGTCAGACCGGCAATCAGCTCGGTCTTCACCGTGGTGCCGTGCAAGCTGAGTTTGAAGATGCGCTCCAGCCAGCCATTGCGTAATGGCGGCGAGAGTTCCAGCGTCGAGGCTTCGGATTTGCGGCTTTCCACAGTGAGTACTCCTCAAGAGTTTTATTGTTATTTCCAGGGCCGGACCCATGAGGGTGGCAGCGGCCCTTTGAGGCATTCGCGAATTTGTTGACCGTGTGGTCAGGAAGTCGCACGAAGCGAATTATGCTTTTGTATACAAATAAAGCAAATAATGTTTTTGATTTTGTAGACGAAAAGTTTGGCAATAGGGATATATCGCCAGGAAGGACGCCTTCGCGGGCAAGCCTCGCTCCTACAGGTGAGCGCATTCCCCTGTGGGAGCGTGGCTTGCCCGCGATAGCTTTAGATCAGTCGATACACATGTCGCGGGCAGAGCGTTCAGTCAGCTGCCACCTGACTTTTCCCCAGCGCCAGATTCACCGCCAACCACCCATTCACCGCCGCCTCTCCGGCCTCGGCAAACACCCGCTCCAGCAATTTCACCTGCTCGCGCCGCAGCGACTGCTCGAACCGCGCGCCATCGTCGGTCAGCTCCAGCAACCGCTTACGCTTGTCGGTTTCGGACGCGACGCTGTTCACCAAGTGCATTTCCACCAACTGACGCAGCGGAATGTTCAGCGCCTGCTTGCTCACACCCAGTAACGCCAGCAACTCCTTGACGCTGAGGGCGGGGTAGCGGGCGATGAAAAACACGATGCGTTGATGCACCCGGCTCAAGCCGCGACGCTCGAGCATTTCGTCGGCCTTGGCAGTGAAGGCCTGGTAACCGAAGAAAAACGCTTCCATGGCTTGTTGCTGAGTACTGGGGTTTTTAAGGTCAAGCATGTTGACGTATCCGCTCGGTCTGTCGTAATTTCGGTCAACCAGTTTGACTCATTTTCCTCAGGCCTCGCTACCGGTGACCCCCATGGCTTTTTCCGAACGTGTCTCGCGCCTTAAAAGTTCTTTGATCCGTGAAATCCTCGCCGCCGCCCAGCGCCCGGAAGTGATGTCGTTCGCCGGCGGTTTACCGGCCGAAGCCATGCTGCCGAAAGTCGAGTGGGCTGACATGCCGCTCTCCGTGGGGCAATACGGCATGAGTGAAGGCGAGCCGGCGCTGCGTGAGGCGCTGGCTGCCGAAGCCCGAGCATTGGGTGTGCCGTGCGAGGCGAGTCAGGTGCTGGTGGTCAGCGGTTCCCAGCAAACCCTCGATCTGGCGGCCAAGCTCTACATCGACAAAGGCACCGAGATCCTGCTTGAAGCGCCGACCTACCTGGCAGCGTTGCAGATCTTTCAGTTGTTCGGCGCCGACTGCATCACCGTCCCGCAGGAAGCCGACGGCCCGAACCTGGCGCAATTGCGCAGTTGTCTGGAAACACACAAACCAGCGTTCATCTACCTGATTCCAACGTTTCAGAACCCATCGGCAGTGCGCTACAGCGAGGCCAAGCGAGATGCAGTGGCGGCATTGCTCGACGAGTTCGGCGTGACCCTGATCGAAGACGAACCCTACCGCGAACTGACCTTCGACGGCGGCAGTGCCACGCCGATCGTCAGTCGCTTGAACAAGGCGAGCTGGATCTACACCGGCACCGTGTCGAAAACCCTGTTGCCGGGTCTGCGGGTCGGTTACCTGATCGCCAGCCCAGACCTGTTTCCGCACTTGTTGCGGCTCAAGCAATCGGCCGATCTGCACACCAACCGCATCGGGCAGTGGCAAGCATTGCAATGGATCGGCACTGAGAAATACCAACAGCACCTGGGTGAGTTGAGGGGCTTCTATCGGGGTCGTCGGGATGCGTTTCAGTCAGCATTGGAAACGCACTTTTCCGATCTGGCGCAGTGGAACGTGCCGCAGGGTGGGCTGTTTTTCTGGCTGACGCTCAAGCAGCCGCTGGATACCCGCACGCTGCTCAAGGCTGCGCTGGCGGCGGATGTGGCCTTTATGCCGGGCGAACCGTTTTTCCCTGAGCCGGACAAGAACCCCGGCCATCTGCGACTGAACTTCAGCCACATCGACCCGGCGCGGCTGGACGAAGGGCTCAAGCGGCTGGCAGCGGTGGTGCGTCAGGCCCAGGCGGCAGAAGCGGCTTGAGGGGATGCAGAAACAAATAAACCGGCCGATGGGCCGGTTTATTTTTGTCTGAAGTTTGTGGTGGCTGGTCTGGCCTCATCGCGGGCAAGCCCGCTCCCACAATGGATCTGTTTTAAACACAGATCGCATCTACGCTACAAATCCCTGTGGGAGCGGGCTTGCCCGCGATGGCGCCGGTCGAAACACCACAAAACCATCAGGCAGCAGCAAACCGTTTATCCAGATAATCAATGATCACCTTGGACTCATACATCCAGGTGGTCTGGCCATTCTCTTCGATGCGCAGGCACGGCACCTTGATCTTGCCACCTTGCTCCAGCAGAGCCTGGCGATCCTGTTCGTTGTTCTTCGCATCGCGCAACGCCACCGGAACGTTCAGGCGGCGCAGGGTGCGGCGGGTTTTCACGCAGAACGGGCAGGCGTGGAACTGATACAGGGTCAGGTCCTTGGCGGCGGTTTCGACCTGGGCCTGAGCGGCGGCGGGGCGCTGCTTTTTGCCTGGACGAGTAATGAAATCGATGAAGATGATCAGTTGGCCGAGGCCGATACGAAGCGCTTTAACGAACACGGTATAAGCCTCACAAGGCAAACAGAAGGCGCGCAGCTTACCTGATTTTTCGCAGGCGAAAAAAAACCGGCGATCAGTGCCGGTTTTCTTCGTGCTGCGAGTTACTTGATCAGGCTGAGAAACTCGCTACGGGTGGCCGCGTTTTCGCGGAACTCGCCGAGCATCACCGAGGTGATCATCGTCGAATTCTGTTTCTCCACACCGCGCATCATCATGCACATGTGCTTGGCCTCGATCACCACCGCCACGCCCAGGGCGCCGGTGACTTGCTGGACCGCATCGGCGATCTGGCGGCTGAGGTTTTCCTGGATCTGCAGGCGGCGAGCGTACATATCGACAATCCGCGCGACTTTCGACAACCCCAGAACCTTGCCGCTCGGGATGTAGGCAACGTGGGCCTTGCCGATGAACGGCAGCATGTGGTGCTCGCACAACGAGTAAAGCTCGATGTCCTTGACCAGCACCATCTCGCTGTTGTCGGAGCTGAACAAGGCACCATTGGTAACCTCTTCCAGTGTCTGTTCATAACCGCGGCAAAGGTACTGCATGGCTTTGGCGGCACGTTTTGGCGTGTCGAGCAGGCCCTCGCGGGAGGCGTCCTCGCCCAATTGGCCGAGAATCTCGGTGTAATTCTGTTCCAGGGACATGAAACTACCTGTGGGATTTTACGCAAAGGGCAAGGGTACGGTGACGGACACGGCGCTGCAAGCGTGAAGCGACGGCATCACTCGTCGCGACCTTCCATCATGGTGCGTTTGAGCATCACATAAACCGCTCCGGCGCCGCCGTGTTTCGGTTGGCACGAGGTGAAGCCGAGCACCTGTGAATGCTGGCGTAGCCACGTGTTGACGTGACTCTTGATCATTGGCCGCTTACCGTCCAGACGCACGGCCTTGCCGTGGGTGACGCGTACGCAGCGGATTTCGAATTTGGTCGCTTCGGCCAGAAAGGCCCACAGGGTTTCACGGGCCTTTTCCACGTTCATGCCATGCAGATCGAGGCTGCCTTCGAACGGAATCTGTCCGATCTTGAGCTTGCGCATCTGGCTTTCCTGGACGCCGTCGCGAGCCCACATCAGCTCATCTTCGGGGCCGACATCGATGACGAACTGATCGGACAGCCCGTCAACGGTGGTGGCGTCGGTGCGCACGGTGGCGGCCTGGCGCAGCTTGGCGATTTGCGCGCGGTCGGCCTTGGGTTTGCCGGTTTCGGCGCGATCGTGCTTGATCGGCTTGACGCCTTGAATCGCGCTTTTGAACAGGGAAAAATCGTCGTCTTGCATGTCAGCCTCCGCGAAGGGCGGCCAGTTTACCCAAGTCGGGACGAATCGGGCGCGACAAAACGTCCGGCGTTGGGCTTAGTCGTGTTTTTTCATCAAGTGTGGAGACATGTTCAGCTCCCGTGACTGGCGCGAGCGGCGACGGCAGCGGCGCCATAGCCACACGCCGATGTACAGCACGAACAGGCCAATCGCCAGAATAACTGCCGAACCGACCCGGTTGGTATTCAACTCACCCAGGGCGGGTGCGTGGCCGAGCAGGCTGGCAGCACCTGCCATGGCGAGCAACACACCGCACATCGCCAGCAAGGCAGCAATCGCTGCGCCGAAGCGAAAACGCCAGTTGCGTTGGCCTTTGGGCCGCAAGCGGCGTGCATCAAAACCATCGGATAACTTCATTCCGACCTTCCTCAATGGGTATCGGCCCTTCGACCGGGAGTTGACCGGGATGTTCCTGAGGCTAGGGCAATTACAGCAAATGAGAGGCTTTTGCGGATGAGCGGCGGCATGGACCGCTCATCGAAGGGGTGATCAGATCAGTTCGTGGGTCTGGGCGAGGGTGGCGAAATTGTCCGCCATAATCGCCATCTCGGTGTGCTGAACGTGCTCGGCGCTCAGGACGCCACCCTTGTAGGGCAGGTCGCGAGTCGCGCAGGCGTCTTCAACCAATGTGCAACGAAAGCCCAGGTTCTTCGCGGCGCGCACGGTAGTGCTGACGCTGGAATGGCTCATGAAGCCGCAGACGATAAGGTCCAGCGAGCCGAGATTCTGCAGGCGCTCCAGCAGTTCGGTGCCATGAAACGCACTCGGCAGCAATTTGCCGATGATGGTTTCGTCACCCTGTGGCTCGAGCCCGGGGATGAACTCGCCGCGCTCGCCTTGCGGGTCGAACAGCCCACCGACGGTGCCGAGGTGGCGCACGTGCACGATCGGCCGACCGGCTGCACGGGCAGCGGCCACCAGTTGCTTGATGTTCGCGACGGCAGCATCCATGCCGCTCAGTGCCAAGGGGCCGCTGAGGTATTCTTTCTGGGCATCGATGATGACAAGGGTCGCATGACCCAGATTGGCCGCTGCATATCCACGGCCGCTGAGTTGAAACATCGTTTTTGGAACGGACATTCTGGGGCTCCTTCGGGTGGGGCTTTTGCGACATTCTCCTCTGGCTGAGCGCTTCTGTGAATCGCTACCATCGTAGGCACCGCCGTTGTTGGGTCGCAGCCTCGTTAAGATACTCGTTCTGTTCAATAGCTTGCTGAAAAAATAGAAGAGTCCTACATCTGATCCGGTGTTTTTCCTGCGTCGTCGCGGCGCCTTTTGGCTGTTAGAATCGTCAGTCGTTTTTTCTGGAGTTTGCCCCGTGATCACTTCCCGACTTCGTACCCTGCGTGACCATATCCGTTGGGCCGTCAGCCGCTTCCATGGGGAGGATCTGTTTTTCGGCCATGGGACCGACAACGCCTGGGATGAAGCCCGTCAACTGGTATTGGGTGCGCTGCACTTGCCGTGGGAAATCGCCGACAGCTATTTGGATTGCCGTCTGGAAGATGACGAGCTGGTCAATTTGCAACGCTTGCTCAAGCGCCGCATCGAAGAGCGCATTCCGACAGCTTACCTGCTGGGCGAAGCCTGGTTCTGTGGAATGTCATTCATTGTCGACGAACGCGTGCTGATCCCGCGTTCGCCAATTGGCGAGCTGATCGAAAAACGTTTCGAACCGTGGTTGGGTGCCGAACCTGCGCGCATTCTCGACCTATGCACCGGTTCCGGTTGCATCGGCATCGCCTGTGCTTACGAGTTCCAGAACGCTGAAGTGGTGCTGGCCGATCTGTCGTTCGAAGCGCTGGAAGTGGCGAATCAGAACATCGAGCGCCACGGTGTCGATGAGCGCGTGTTCACCGTTCAGGGCGATGGTTTCGATGGCTTGCCGGGTCAACGTTTCGACCTGATCGTGTCGAACCCGCCTTACGTCGATGCGGAAGATTTCGCCGACATGCCGGACGAGTATCAGCACGAACCGGAGCTGGGCCTGGCCTGTGGCGATGACGGTTTGAACCTGGTGCGTCGCATGCTCGCCGAAGCGGCGGATCATCTGACCGAGAAGGGTTTGCTGATTGTCGAGGTAGGTAACAGCCAGGTTCACGTCGAGGCGTTGTACCCGGAAGTCGACTTCGCCTGGCTGGAGTTCGAGCGCGGTGGGCATGGGGTGTTCATGCTGACAGCGCAGCAGTGCCGCGATCATCAGGCGTTGTTCGCTTCTCGCGTCTGACGGTAGAAAGCCTTCGCGGGCAAGCCACGCTCCCACAGGTTTTGTGTGTGCCACATCATTTGGACACGACACAAAACCTGTGGGAGCGTGGCTTGCCCGCGATGGCGGCGCCGCGGTCTCAAGCCTTCAACGGTGCGTAGCAATCCAGATCAACAACCCCGCCTGAAACACCGCAAACGCCACCAGACAGGTAATGGTAAAACGCAGCCCTGCGTCTTCGCGTTTGTACTTGCTGACTTTTTCTTCGTGCTTCTTCAGTTTGACTTCCTGTTCCGCCAGGTTCTGCTCGGCTTGCTGGAGCATCTGCGCGGCTTCGAGGATTTCCACCTGCTGCAACTTTTCGCTGTTCCAGTCGCCCAGCAAATCACCGACCTGTACCTCTTTAACGCTGCCCTTCAAATGCTGGGCGTCGGCGTAGACCACGTCAAAACCGTGCACCCGCAGAAAGTGATCGCGGCGCAGGCGAGTGTCTTCGTTCAGCGCATCCTTGTTGTTCAGATCGGTGGCGTCGACGGTGTAGGCGGGCCATTTCTTCTTCGCCCAGGTAATGCCCTGAGCGGCCATATAGCGCCCGATTCCGCGGTTCATCGGCTCGATCTGCAAACCGCTTTCCGGCTCGAAATGCATGCGTTTAGTCGTGTGATTGACCCACACGTCCAGATGATTCTGTTCTTTGCGCACACGCTGGCCCGGCAGCTTGATGGTCATGCGCAGCAGGCTGTGTTCCTTGCTATTGCGTTCGGCGTAACCAAATTCGACAAAGCGCAATGGCCGTCCGCCAGTGTTGCGGTCGGTTTTCAGCGGCGCCAGGCGGAGCATTTTGTGGTGCTCGACGTGGACATCCGCCCACGGCAGCTCGACCGCTGGCGGTGCGTCTTTTTCAGCGGTGGTGTCGGGTGAAGTCTGGGTATCAGTCATAACGGCGAGATCCTGTCCAAGCCCTGCTTGCCGCCAGCCAATGCGCTGGCGACAAAGGCTTATCGGCCGTTTTTTTCAGGACTGGAGGGCTAGGGCTTAACGGGTGCGAAGTCCGTCAATAAAACCGAGGATTCGTGCACCGAGTTCGGCCGCCAGTGGCAATTGCGGATCTTTATAGGAAGCCAATTGCCGCTTCACGTCGTTGGGCACGATACGCATCACGTGGTTCATGCCTTCGATCAGCGCCAGTTCGGCGTCCGGTTTGGCCGCCTTGAGCGTCTGGGCGTCACCCACGCCGACCTGAATGTCGTTGCTGCCCTGGATAATCAGCGCCGGCATCTTCAGTTTGGCGAAGGCTGCTGCCGGGTCTTGGCGGAACAACGAAATCAGGTACGGCTGCACGCTGGGACGGAAAATCACCTGCAATTGCGGGGGCACGTTGTCGTCGGTGTGGCCGGCCTTGAGGCTGTCGAGCAGTTCATTGCTGCGCAGCATCAACGGCGGCGGCAGGCGATTACTCAACTGCTGGCGCAGGACCTGATCGATCGGCCGGGCGCTGCCAGACATGGAAATCACCGCTGCGGCATCGACGTTTGGCGCCGCCAGGCTGGCGATCAATGCACCTTCGCTGTGACCCAGCAAAATCAGTTTGCCAAAGCGCGGATCGGTTTTGAGCTTGTGGCCCCAGGCTTCGGCGTCGGCCACATAGGCCTCCACCGACAGATTGCGTTCATCTGGAGTCGCAGCCAGGCTCGCCGCCACGCCGCGCTTGTCGTAGCGCACGCTGGCGATGTTGTGTTTGGCCAGCACCCAGGCCAGCCGTTTGAGGCTGTCGTTGCGTCCGCCGTCGGGGTTGTTTCCGTCACGATCCGTAGGACCGGAACCGGAAATGATCAGGACAACCGGCACCGGCGTGTCGGACTTGGGCAGCAACAGCGAGCCGAAAAGCTCGCCGCTGCCCGTGTCCAATGTGATCGGGCGTTGCAGGACAGTGGCCTGTGCAAAGCCGGTAAACAAGGTAAGGCTCAAGGCTAGAACTCGCAGCATCATCACGCCATCATCAACAAGGTGCCGGTTGGACTCGCAAGCACCCATAAGGTTCGAGGATGAACTAGTCGGGTAGCCTGCGTATACTGGCGCGCATTACGTATTTCAGTTCGATTTCACGGAGCGTCCCGCATGTCCGGCAATACCTACGGCAAGCTGTTCACTGTCACCACCGCGGGCGAAAGCCATGGTCCGGCGTTGGTCGCCATTGTCGATGGCTGCCCGCCGGGCCTGGAGATTTCCCTTGAGGACCTGCAGCGCGACCTGGACCGGCGCAAACCCGGCACCAGCCGCCACACCACCCAGCGCCAGGAAGCCGACGAAGTCGAAATCCTCAGCGGCGTGTTCGAAGGCCGCACCACCGGTTGCGCCATCGGCCTGCTGATCCGCAACACCGACCAGAAGTCCAAGGACTACTCGGCGATCAAGGATCTGTTCCGCCCGGCCCACGCCGACTACACCTACCACCACAAATACGGCGAGCGCGATTACCGCGGCGGCGGTCGCAGTTCGGCCCGTGAAACCGCCATGCGCGTGGCGGCAGGGGCGATTGCGAAAAAGTACCTGGCCACCCAGGGCATCGTCATTCGTGGCTACATGAGCCAGCTCGGCCCGATCGAAATCCCGTTCAAAACCTGGGATTCGGTGGAAGAAAACGCTTTCTTCAGCCCAGACCCGGACAAAGTGCCGGAGCTGGAAGCCTATATGGACCAGTTGCGTCGCGACCAGGATTCGGTAGGCGCGAAGATCACCGTGGTTGCCGAAGGCGTTATGCCTGGCTTGGGCGAGCCGATTTTCGACCGCCTCGATGCCGAACTGGCCCACGCGCTGATGAGCATCAACGCGGTCAAAGGCGTGGAAATCGGCGCCGGGTTTGCCAGCATCGCCCAGCGCGGCACCGAACACCGTGATGAAATGACCCCGGAAGGTTTCCTCAGCAACAACTCAGGTGGCATTCTCGGTGGCATCTCGTCCGGTCAGCCGATCGTTGCACATCTGGCACTCAAGCCAACCTCGAGCATCACCACACCTGGCCGTTCCATCGACATCCACGGCAACCCGGTTGAAGTTGTCACCAAAGGCCGTCACGACCCGTGCGTCGGCATCCGCGCCACGCCGATTGCCGAAGCGATGATGGCCATCGTGCTGATGGATCACCTGCTGCGTCACCGCGGGCAGAACGTCGATGTACGCGTGAGCACTCCGGTGCTGGGTCAGCTTTAATGGCTGACGCAGGGGCTGTACGAAAACTCGCCGAGCGGCGATCAGGCAAGGCAAAAACAGGCGAGCAAGCGGAGTGTAGGGACCTACATGAGCATTGCGAGCCTGTTTTTAACGCAGCATGATCGTCGCGCAGGCAGTTTTTGTGCAGAACCTTACAGCCGCTTTGGTTTGACGACCGTGGCGGCGCTCCCGTACTGGCGGCTCTCCAGTTTCTATCTGTTCTATTTCGCCTTGCTCGGTTCGACGGCGCCGTTTCTGGCGCTGTATTTCGATCATCTGGGCTTTTCCAGTGCGCGCATTGGCGAACTGGTGGCGATCCCGATGCTGATGCGCTGTGTGGCGCCGAACATCTGGGGCTGGCTCGGTGACTACACCGGGCGACGGCTGGCCATCGTACGGTTCGGTGCGGTTTGTACGCTGTTGACCTTCTCACTGATTTTCGTCAGCAAAAGCTATGCGTGGCTGGCGATGGTCATGGCCTTGCACGCGTTCTTCTGGCACGCGGTATTGCCGCAGTTCGAAGTCATCACTCTGGCGCATTTGAACGGCCAGACGTCTCGCTACAGTCAGATCCGCCTGTGGGGTTCAATCGGTTTCATCATCACCGTGGTCGCGCTCGGCAGATTGTTCGAATGGCTCAGCCTGGACATCTATCCGGTGGCGCTGGTGCTGATCATGGCCGGTATCGTCGTCAGCAGCTTGTGGGTGCCCAACGCGCAACCTGTTCAGAGTGAACGGTTGGCGGGGGAGGGATTCCTCCAGCAATTGCGCAATCCCGGAGTGTTGGCGTTCTACGGTTGCGTGGCGCTGATGCAGATGAGTCACGGGCCGTATTACACCTTTCTGACCCTGCACCTTGAGCGACTCGGTTACAGTCGCGGGTTGATCGGCATACTCTGGGCGGTTGGCGTGGTTGCCGAAGTCTTGATGTTTCTGGCCATGAGCAAGATCCTTACGCGTTTCTCGGTGCGCCGGGTGCTGCTGACGAGTTTTCTATTGGCGGCGTTGCGTTGGTTGTTGCTCGGTTCGTTTGCTGAATTCCTCTGGGTGCTGCTGTTTGCCCAAGTGCTGCACGCCGCAACCTTCGGCAGCTTTCACGCGGCTGCCATCCAGTTCGTGCAACGTAGCTTCGGCGCGCGTCAGCAAGGGCAGGGGCAGGCGTTGTATGCCGCGCTGGCCGGCACCGGCGGCGCATTGGGTGCGCTGTATTCCGGCTACAGCTGGAATGCCCTCGGCGCCACATTGACCTTTAGTATTGCCAGTCTCGCAGCCTTCGCTGCTGCCGTTATCATTGCCACATGTATGCAAGAGGACAGGCCATGAGCCTTACCCGTGAACACCTCGCCCAGGAAATTATCGACGCCGGGCGTTTTCTGTATGGGCGCGGCTGGTCGCCGGCCACCAGCAGCAATTACTCGACCCGCCTGTCGCCAACCGAAGCCTTGCTGACGGTCTCTGGCAAGCACAAAGGCCAGTTGGGCATCGACGATGTGCTGGCCACCGACCTGTCGGGCAACAGCCTGGAACCGGGCAAAAAACCGTCCGCCGAAACCCTGCTGCACACTCAGCTCTATAGCTGGCGCCCGGAGATCGGCGCGGTGCTGCACACCCATTCGGTGAATGCCACGGTGCTGTCGCGCCTGACGCCGGAAGACTTCATCGAGTTCGAAGACTACGAACTGCAAAAAGCCTTCAGCGGCGTCTCGACCCACGAGTCCCGGGTGCGCGTGCCGATTTTCGACAACGATCAGGACATTGCACGGCTGGCCGCCAAGGTGCAGCCTTGGCTCGACGCCCATCCTGATTGCGTCGGCTATCTGATCCGCGGCCATGGCCTCTACACGTGGGGCGCGCGCATGAACGACGCACTGCGGCAGATCGAGGCCTTTGAATTTTTGTTCGAGTGCGAGTTGAAGATGCGCTCACTCTTGAACCATAAAAAGCTGAACCGTCAAGCATGAACCGCAAAGCATGAATCGTTAAGGAGTTGCCCCGATGAGCAGCCTGTCCGTTTACCACGTCAGCAGCCCAGACTTGCCGAACAAGGTGTTGACCCACTTCGAAGACATCGCCTCGACCCTGGCCGAACAGGGCGTGCGTTTCGACCGTTGGCAAGCTGCGGCGAAAATCCAGCCCGGCGCCAGCCAGGAAGAAGTGATCGCCGCGTACCAGGCGCAAATCGACCAACTAATGACCGAGCGCGGCTACATCACCGTTGACGTGATCAGCCTGAATAGCGACCACCCGCAAAAAACCGAACTGCGCGCCAAGTTCCTCGATGAGCACCGCCATGGCGAAGACGAAGTGCGATTTTTCGTCGCCGGCCGTGGCTTGTTCACTCTGCACATCGGCGATTACGTCTACGCCGTGCTCTGCGAGAAAAACGATCTGATCTCCGTACCGGCCGGTACGCCGCACTGGTTCGACATGGGTGAAAACCCGCATTTCGTCGCGATCCGCCTGTTCAACAACCCCGAAGGCTGGGTGGCCAATTTCACCGGCGACAACATCGCCAGCCGCTTCCCGCGTCTCGAGGACTGAGCCGATGCCGATCAAAGCGATACTCACCGACATCGAAGGCACCACCAGCGCGGTGAGTTTTGTGTTCGACGTGCTGTTTCCCTACGCCGCCAAACACCTGCCGGATTTCGTTCGAAAAAACGCCGAACGCGCCGACGTTGCCGAGCAGCTCGCCGCTGTTCGGCGTGACAGCGATGAACCGCAAGCCGACGTCGAACGGGTCATTGAAATCCTCCTGGGCTGGATCGCCGAAGACCGCAAGGCCACGCCGCTCAAGGCATTGCAAGGCATGGTCTGGGAGCAGGGGTATCAGGCCGGGCAGTTGAAAGGCCACGTGTACCCGGACGCCGTTGAAGCGCTCAAGCGCTGGCATCAGGAAGGCTATCAACTGTTTGTTTATTCCTCGGGTTCGATTCAGGCACAAAAACTGATTTTCGGTTGCTCGGACGCGGGGGATTTGTCGCCACTGTTCAGCGGCTATTTCGATACCACTTCAGGGCCAAAGCGGGAAGCGCAGTCCTACGAGCGCATCACCCAGGTGATTGGTGTCGAGGCGTCGCAGATTCTATTTCTGTCTGACATCGTTCAAGAGCTGGACGCGGCGCGCACGGCCGGGATGGCAACCTGTGGCCTGGCTCGTGAGGGCGGGGAATTGGCGGGGCATGTGACTGTCGACAGCTTTGCCCGGATCGATCCTTCCACTTTTTAAAGATCAATGCACATAACCTGTGGGAGCGAGCCTGCTCGCGATAGCGGTGTGCCAGGCGACATTTCTGTTAACTGATCCACCGCTATCGCGAGCAGGCTCGCTCCCACATGGATCGGCGTACCGTCAGAAACAACTCAGGCCGTGAAGCGAAAGCTCTCACGGCCTGTTTGTTTTGTAGCGTTGTAACGGTTTAAACCGAGTGATAGGTCGGCAAGGCAAACCGTTGCTGGCTTTGCAGCATGGAGATCTGCGGCAGTTCGCTGGCCTGTTCGGCGATGTCACGGCGAATTGCGCTGATCACCCACGACAGCTGATCGCCGGCATGCAATTGCTGGTAGGAAATCGAACGTTTGAAGACTTTGCCGTCCGTACTACGCAGGGTCAGCAGAATGCCGCCGTCCGGCCGGGGCTGGGTGGTCACTTCGAAGTTGGAGAACAGCGACGAAAATTTTTCCTGGATCAGGCTCATGTCTATCAGCTCCGTTTGTGCTTGAAGGGCAACATGGAGAGGTAGTTGCAGTGATTGTGCCAGCACCTGATTTTTTAAAAATACCTATAAATCAATAAGTTAGCATTTAAGCGTTTTTATGCTTTCGTGCAATCTGCATGAATGGCCATCGTGCATCCTGCATTTTGCGTGGTCGGCGTCGATTCGATGGAACCAATCCCGACGCCAGGGTTCCGCTTTTCGATCTCCGGTCCGATCGCTTCAGTCGCGGATACAAAACATTTCAAAAACCGCGTGTACAGCTCAAGAACCGCTGACGTATTTTCGGTCTCAATCAACGCCACCCGACAATAAGAAGATCGAACGGGAGCACCATGAGCCGCACGCTGAACGACACGATTACCTGGGGCATGATGCTCCGCAAGCTGCCTTCCATTGCCAAAGCCATTCCCCGTGTGGTGAAGGGCATGAAAGCCGCCAACGTCAAGGACCCGATCCAACCGTGTGGTCTCGGCTGGAGCTTCGAGCAGGCGACGTTGCGCAATCCCGATGGCCCGGCCTTGCTGCAGGGCGAGGTGGTGCTCACTTATGCACAGGTCAATCAATGGGCCAATCGCATCGCCCATCATTTGATAGCCCAAGGCATCGGCAAGGGCGATGTGGTGGCGATCTTTATCGAGAACCGTCCGGAACTGCTGGTGACGATACTGGCGGTGGCCAAGGTCGGCGCGATCAGCGCTTTGCTCAATACCTCCCAGACCCGCGATACCCTGGCCCATAGCCTTAACCTGGTGGCGTCCGTGGCGATCGTGGTCGGAGAAGAGCTGGTACCGGCCTTCAATGCGGTCCGTGAGCGGGTGGCCATCGACGCGGCGCGCACCTGGTTTGTCGCCGATCAAGACACTTATCGCCATCCGGGCAATTCGCCCGATGGTTTCATTAACCTGATGACGGCCAGCGCCGAAGCGTGCAGCGATAACCCCGCCAGCAGCCAAAAGGTTTTTCTCGACGATCCTTGTTTCTACATTTACACCTCGGGTACCACCGGGTTGCCCAAAGCCGGGGTGTTCAAGCACGGGCGCTGGATGCGCAGTTCTGCAAGTTGTGGCCTGATCGCCCTGGATATGCAGCCCCAGGACGTCGTTTATTGCACCTTGCCGCTGTACCACGCCACCGGGCTCTGCGTGTGCTGGGGCTCGGCAATCAGCGGGGCGTCGGGGTTTGCCATCCGTCGCAAGTTCAGCGCCAGTCAGTTCTGGAGTGACGTGCGCAAATATCGGGCGACTACCCTCGGTTACGTTGGCGAATTGTGCCGATACCTGGTGGATCAACCGCGCAGCATCGACGACAGTCGGCACGGCGTGACGAAGATGATCGGCAATGGTCTGCGCCCCGGTGCGTGGAGCGAGTTCAAAACGCGCTTTGCCGTTGACCATATCTGCGAGCTGTACGCCGCCAGCGACGGCAATATCGGCTTCACCAACATCCTCAATTTTGACAACACCATCGGTTTTTCCCTGATGGCCTGGGAACTGGTGGCATACGAGCACGACAGCGGCGCGCCCACCCGTGATGCCAACGGCTTCATGCGCAAAGTGGCGAAGGGCGAGCAGGGTCTGCTGCTGGCGAGAATCGACGACAAGGCGCCGCTGGACGGCTACACCGATCCGCAGAAAACTGCCAAAGTCGTGCTCCACGATGTGTTCAAGAAGGGCGACCGTTACTTCAATACCGGTGACCTGCTGCGTAACATCGGTTTTGGCCACGCGCAGTTTGTCGATCGCTTGGGCGATACCTACCGCTGGAAAGGCGAAAACGTCTCGACCACCGAGGTTGAAAACATCCTGCTGCAACACCCGCAGATCGCCGAAGCCGTGGCCTATGGCGTAGAAATCCACAACACTAATGGGCGTGCCGGGATGGCGGCAATCACCCCGGCTGAATCCCTGGCGACCCTGGACTTCAGCGAGTTGCTGGCGTTTTCCAGGCAGCACATGCCTGCCTATGCGGTGCCACTTTTCCTGCGGGTGAAAGTGAAAATGGAGACCACCGGGACCTTCAAATACCAGAAGACCCGGCTCAAGGACGAAGCCTTCGACCCGAATAAAACCGGCGATGACCCGATCTACGCCTGGTTGCCGGGTACCCAGACTTACGTGCAAGTCACCGAACAGGTGCTGGCGGATATTCGCGGCGGCAAGCACCGATATTGAAAGTGTCGCTATTGAATGTGGCTCTTATTAAGTGTGGCTATGGCTTTCCATGAGAAAAAAGAAGTGACAGGTTCCGGACTGCTCGGGAAACTATCGGCTTTCCGATTGACCGAATGTGGAGTCCCCAATGTCAGACAAAAGCCGCCAGATGACGCCCGAAGAGGCTGCTGAATTTGCCGAACAGGTGTTCAACAAAGCGCGCGAGGGCGATGCGGCCATGATGGCTGCGCTGCTGACCAAGGGCTTGCCGCCGAACCTGCGCAACCACAAGGGCGACACCTTGCTGATGCTCGCCGCGTACCACGGCCATGTCGAGACGGTAAAAGTGCTGCTCGAGCACAAGGCCGACCCGGAAATCCGCAATGACAACGGCCAGAGCCCGATTGCCGGCGCGGCGTTCAAAGGTGATCTGGCGGTGGTCAAGGCGCTGGTGGAAGGTGGCGCGCAAGTGGAAGGTTCGTCCTTCGACGGTCGTACTGCGCTGATGATGGCGGCGATGTTCAACCGCGTCGAAATCGTCGACTACCTGATCAACAAAGGCGCCGATCCGAAAGCCAAGGATGCCAACGGTGTGTCCGCGCTGGATGCGGCCAAAACCATGGGCGCGGTGGATACCACCGCTCAGCTGGAAAAACTTCTCGGCTGATTCCCTGTGTGGCCGCGGGGCTTTTGTGGCGAGGGAGCTTGCTCCCGCTGGGTTGCGAAGCAGTCGTAAACCCGGCGAGTGCGGTCTGTCTGAATGACTGCGGTGGCTGATTTTGGGGCTGCTTCGCAACCCAGCGGGAGCAAGCTCCCTCGCCACAGGTTTATGCCAGGTCCCGCAAATACGCTATCCTTCGCGCCCTCAAATCTCCCTCGCTACAGGATCCACCTCATGAAAGCCGCACTCGTCGAACTCATCAGCAAAATCAGCTCCGGGTGCATGAGCGATGACGAAATTCTGAAAATCGCAGACGAAGCGGCTCAGGCCTACGCCGATCCCGAGGCTTTTCTGACGGCCAATCCGGACATCAACTACGACGACACCTTCCCGATCCCGTTGGGCGAGTGGATTGTCGTCGGCAGCCTGCCGGAAACCGTGCTGTTCCAGGCCGACACCTACATGGACCTGTTTGCGCAGATCGTCGCTTCGTTCGGCCCCGGCGTTGAATTCAACATCAAGCCCAAGCAACTGGCCAAGACCGAAGCCCTGACGGCGCTCAATCGTATTCAGGTGCAGATGAGCAGCATGAATAAGGAAAACGGCGGTTACACGCTGATGAACTTCAGCCAGTTGCTCGACGACGAGCTGCAAGTGGTGCTGGTCTACGGTAACGACGTGCCACGGGTTCTCGAATTGTGCGCCGAAACCGGCATCGCCGCCGCGCCCTCCCTGGAAGCCCTGAAAGTGGCGATCCACGTCTGAAACCGTCTACGACGGTAATAAAACGGAACCCTCGCAACACCCGGCTATCCTAAGAGTGCATACCACTCTTCGGGAGCGTCACCATGGGTTCCACGTTCAACAGCCTGGTTGGCCTGATTATTCTTGCTCTGGATATCTGGGCCATCATCAACGTACTTAAAAGTGGCGCCGAGACCGGGATGAAAATCATCTGGGTGCTGTTGATCCTCCTGCTGCCGGTCCTGGGCCTGATCATCTGGGCCATCGCCGGGCCAAGGGGCGATGTGCGGATCTGACCGGTTTCCCGCAAGCAACACCGAACCTGTGGGAGCGTGGCTTGCCCGCGATGCAGGCGCTGCGGTCAGTCAGATACATCGCAGCGATCCCATCGCAGGCAAGCCAGCTCCCACAGAGGATTGTGTCGAGTCGTCAACTGAGGTTCGACCTGTCATGTTCCGCAACGTAGAATGCGCGCCTTTCCCGGTCAATCGAACGGATCGATTGGCCATCATGGGCGGGTAACCGTCCGTTGCCACCCGCATTCATCGGAGCACTTCCCATGAGCAATACCCCAACCAGCGAGTACCTGGAAACCCTCTACGAAGGCTATGGCCAGCGTTTTCGCATGGAAAAACTGCTGCACGAAGTGCGCACCGAACACCAGCATCTGGTGATCTTCGAGAACCCGCGCATGGGCCGGGTAATGGCGCTGGACGGCGTGATCCAGACCACCGAAGCCGACGAATTTATCTACCACGAAATGCTCACCCACGTGCCGATCCTTGCCCATGGCACCGCCAAACGCGTGCTGATCATTGGCGGCGGCGATGGCGGCATGCTGCGTGAAGTGGCCAAGCATCGCAGCATCGAGCACATCACCATGGTCGAGATCGACGGCACCGTGGTCGACATGTGCAAGGAATTCCTGCCGAACCACTCCAAGGGGGCATTCGATGATCCACGCCTGAACCTGGTGATCGACGACGGCATGCGTTTCGTCGCCACCACCACCGAAAAGTTCGACGTAATCATTTCCGACTCCACCGACCCGATCGGCCCGGGTGAAGTGCTGTTCTCCGAAAACTTCTACCAGGCTTGCCGTCGCTGCCTGAATGAAGGCGGTATTCTGGTGACCCAGAACGGCACCCCGTTCATGCAAATCGAAGAAGTCAAAACCACCGCCGGTCGACTGCGCAGCCTGTTTCCGGACTGGCACTTCTATCAGGCGGCCGTGCCGACCTACATCGGTGGCGCGATGACCTTCGCTTGGGGCGCAACCAATACCGCCTATCGCAAATTGTCCCGCGAAACCCTGCAACAGCGGTTCGCCGGCAGCGGCATCATCACCCGCTACTACAACCCGGAAATCCACATCGGTGCCTTCGCCTTGCCGCAATACGTGCTGCAAGCAGTGAACAAGCCAAGCAACGACTAAACTCAAGATGTACGCATAACCCCTCGTGGGAGCGAGCCTGCTCGCGAAGGCGGTCGACCAGTCGATAAATATGTCGATTGATACACCGCTTTCGCGAGCAGGCTCGCTCCCACAGGATCTGCGTTTTTCATGCTTCTACGCCGTAATCCGTTTGAACGATCACTCAGGGCAAAAGTCCAGATACTTGTAAGCCCATCCATGGGTCTTATCGAGGAGGCACCGATGCAAAAGTGGAAAATCACTTTCGTGGATGATCACGGTGAAACAGTGGACGAACTCTTCGAGTGCGAGGAATGCCCGAACAGCGAGCAGGCCGCCAAACTCATTCGCGCCCGGTGCCTGCCGGTCGCTGCCGAACTGGATCTCAATGATCTGGAGGGGCGTACCGATGATCCGACCGTCAAAAGCCTGAAATCCCAGAACAGCATTGAAATCATCAGTATTACCCCGATCTGATACACCTCTTGTCACATTCACAACCAGACCTTGGCAGCGCCTCTGTCTTAAGGCTACTCTGCAAGCGAGATCAGCGAACGGATCGCTAAGGTCTGGTCTTGTCAGCTACATGCTTGCTTCCCACCGGCAACGAGGTTGCCGCATCGCGCGCACCACTCGGTTGCGCGTGCAGGGAATACGGAAAGTCTATCCATCAGTCTGAGGGGGACGTTTCATGAGCACAGCCTATCAAGAAGACATCAGCAGCAGCGTGCTGCGCCGCATGAAAGAAGGCGGTTTCGACTTTTCACGATTCCATCCCATCGAGTTCTACGCCATTTTTCCGGACGAGGAGCGGGCACGCAGGGCGGCAGGTCATTTCAGTGGTGAATCCTTGAATGCCCAGATCAGCGTGCGCGACGACGGCGCGTGGCATCTGGAACTGAGCAAAGTGATGTACGCCACCTACGACGGGATCGGCGACTTTGAGCAGGACTTCGAGGCGGTGGTCGAGCCTCTGGGCGGTATCATCGAAGGATGGGGCGTCAAGCAGGAGGTACGAGGGTTACTCGCATAACTTTATGAACAGTGACAACACTCAGCAACGGCTGACCTATGGGTCGGCCGTTTTCGTTTGTGGGTTTTAGAAAGCAGGATCAAAAGATCGCAGCCTGCGGCAGCTCCTGCGTTGGGATGGCGTTTCTCAATTGGGAGGGCATGCACCCCCAAGGAGCTGCCGAAGGCTGCGATCTTTTATCCTGCTTTTATTTCACAACATTTCAAACGGACAAAAAAAAGCCGCCTGAACAGGCGGCTAAAAGGGAAGTTCGGTCATCTTTCCAGCGAATGCGCCGATTATCCACATCGCCTCCCGGGCAGTGAAATCAACTCTGGCTATGCTGCTGATAGGCGACAGCATTGCTTCGCCATGAAGCGGGGGCGATCAGGTTGGGGCATTTACCGCACAGGATTGGTGCGGTGCGTGCAGCGCCATTCTCCAACTGATTGATATCAAAGCGTTTATGCCGATGGCACGGGCCTTGCGAAGGCCTGGATGTCCGGAGTGACAAGGAGTACGGCATGATCCGCACCTATTTTGATGAGATGTACGATGCCGGCGGCCAGGTCCGCCCGCATTATCGGGAGTTTGCCCGTTGGCTGGCCGAAACGCCTGACGAGCTTTTGGCACAACGGCGACGCGAGGCCGATCTGTTATTTCATCGTGCCGGGATTACATTCACGCTCTATGGTGATGAGCAAGGGACAGAGCGCCTGATTCCCTTCGACACCATTCCCCGCAGTATCCCCGCCAGCGAATGGCGGATTGTCGAGCGCGGCTGCATTCAGCGGGTCAAGGCATTGAACATGTTCCTTGCCGACCTCTATCACGAGCAGCGCATCATCAAGGCCGGCATCATCCCGGCCGAGCAAGTGCTGGCCAATGAGCAATATCAGTTGGCGATGCAAGGGCTGGATCTGCACCGCGATATCTATTCGCACATTTCCGGCGTCGACCTGGTGCGCGATGGCGACGGCACGTACTACGTGCTCGAAGACAATCTTCGTACACCTAGCGGCGTGAGCTACATGCTCGAAGACCGCAAGATGATGATGCGATTGTTCCCCGAGTTGTTCGCGGCCCAGCGCATCGCGCCGATCGACCACTATCCGAACCTGTTGCTCGACACCCTGAAAAGCTCCAGCCCGATCGACAACCCGAGCGTGGTGGTGCTGACGCCGGGGCGCTTCAACAGTGCGTTTTTCGAGCATGCGTTTCTGGCCCGGGAAATGGGCGTTGAATTGGTGGAAGGCGCGGACCTGTTCGTGCGCGATGACAAGGTGTTCATGCGCACCACCGACGGGCCGAAAGCCGTCGATGTGATTTACCGTCGCCTCGACGATGCCTTCCTCGATCCATTGGCGTTCAACCCGGACTCGATGCTTGGCGTTCCAGGACTGTTGTCGTCCTACCGTTCCGGCAATGTGGTGCTGGCGAATGCCATCGGCACCGGGGTCGCGGACGACAAGTCGGTGTATCCCTTCGTCACGGACATGATTCGTTTCTACCTGGATGAAGAGCCGATCCTGAAGAACGTGCCAACGTGGCAGTGTCGTAATCCCTCTGAACTGTCCCACGTGCTGGCCAATCTTCCAGAGCTGGTGGTCAAGGAAACCCAGGGCTCCGGTGGTTACGGAATGCTGGTGGGGCCGGCGGCGACGGCGGCGGAAATCGAATCTTTCCGTGAGCGGATCAAAGCCAAGCCCCACGCGTACATCGCCCAACCGACGTTGTCTTTATCGACCTGTCCGACCTTTGTCGAAAACGGCATCGCGCCACGCCATATCGACCTGCGTCCGTTTGTATTGTCTGGCCGCGAAACCCGGGTTGTGCCCGGCGGTTTGACCCGTGTCGCCTTGCGCGAAGGCTCCCTGGTGGTGAATTCCTCCCAGGGCGGCGGAACCAAGGACACCTGGGTGGTCGAGGATTGAAGGAAGCCTGCCATGTTAAGTAGAACTGCCTCGGATCTGTATTGGATGTCGCGTTACCTGGAGCGGGCGGAAAACCTCGCACGGATGCTCGACATCAGTTATTCGCTGTCATTGATGCCTCAGGACGGTCGTGGCGACGGCTTGCACGAACTCGCCATGCCGTTGCTGATCACCGGCACTCTGGACGATTACCTGGAACGTCACGGCGATCTGCATGCCGAACGGCTGCTGCATTTTTTTGCTTTGGATGCGGCCAACCCGGCGAGCATCTACAGCTGCCTCGGTGCCGCGCGAGCCAGCGCCCATGCGGTGCGTGGGCGAATCACCGCGGACATGTGGGAAAACATCAACTCTACCTGGCTTGAGATTCGCGGGATCGCCGAGCAAGGCTTGAGTCGCTACGGCATGAGCCGTTTCTGTGAGTGGATCAAGGAACGTTCCCACCTGTTCCGCGGCGCGTCCTACGGCACCATCATGCGTAACGACGCGTTCCGCTTCATTCGTCTGGGTACCTTTATCGAAAGGGCTGACAACACTTTGCGCCTGCTCGACGCCCGTTACGAAATGGCCGGCGATCAGGCCGAAGCAGTCAGCGACGGCACGGCTCACGCCTATTACCAATGGAGCGCCTTGCTGCGGGCCTTGTCGTCGTTTGAGGCTTACACCGAGATTTACCGCGACGCCCCTGGCGCCCGGCATGTGGCCGAGTTGTTGCTGCTGCGCGCCGACGTGCCGCGATCCCTGCGCGCCTGCACCGAAGAAATCGACCAGATCCTCGCCCAATTGCCGGGGGCCAACGGCCGTCCCGCGCAACGCCTGGCCGCGGAAATGGACGCACGCCTGCGCTACACCGGTATCAACGAAATTCTCGACGAAGGCCTGCACGCCTGGCTGACCGAGTTCATCCCGCTGGTGCGCCAGTTGGGCAACGCCATACACAGTTCCTACCTGGAGGCTGCATGAGACTTTCCATTAGCCACGAGACCACCTATCACTACGAAGATCAGGTGCGGGCGAGCATCCAGTACCTGCGACTGACCCCTCACGACAGCGAGCGCCAGCACGTGCTCAGCTGGCAGCTCGACCTGCCACGCCCGGTGCGTGCGCAACTCGATCCGTTCGGCAACATTCTGCATGTGCTGACCCTGGACGAACCCCACGAGGCAATCATCATCGGCGCCCGTGGGCAGGTGGACATTGATGAGTTGCGCGAAGCCGAGCATGAAAGTCAGTCGGCGCTGCCGTTCCTGCGCTTCACGCGCCTGACCGAGGCCGACGAAGCGCTGCGCGCGTTTGCCGAGAAGGCCTGCAAACAACGCCGGGATCGTACGGCGCTGATCGATTTGATGCATGGCCTGAACCAGCACATGACCTACACGCCGGGTTCCACCGAAGTGGACACCAGCGCCGCCCAGGCCTTCGCCGGGCGTTCCGGTGTCTGCCAGGACCACACCCATGCGTTCCTCGCCTGCGCCCGCAGTCTGGGCATTCCCTCGCGTTATGTGTCGGGGTATTTGTACAGCGAGAACAGCGAACACTTGGCCAGTCACGCCTGGGCTGAAGCCTGGCTGGATGACGCCTGGTACAGCTTCGACGTAACCAACGAACTGGCCCGCCCGGAGCGTCACCTGAAACTGGCCGTGGGTTTGGATTACCTGGACGCCTGCCCGGTGCGCGGCATGCGTCGTGGCGGCGGGTGCGAGCAGATGCATGCGAAGGTGTTTGTTTCGCCGACGCCTGCGCCGGTGATCTCCGTCCAGCAGCAGTAGCAGCGATTCACTGTGGTTAGGGCTTACCTGTGGCGAGGGAGCTCGCTCCCGCTCGGCTGCGCAGCAGTCGCAAACCCGGCGAATGCGATTTGCCTGACGGATCGCGTCGCCTGATTTGAGGGCCGCTTCGCGCCCCAGCGGGAGCAAGCTCCCTCGCCACAGGTGGGTTATTTACTTGGCCGAAGACACCTTCCGTCCCGCCATATGCTTCAAATACCCCACCAACAATTTCAGATCCTCCTCCGGCAACACCGTCGTGGCAAACGCCGGCATCTTCGCCTGCGGCCACTGGCGCAAGCTCTGGGGATCACGAATGTAGCGCTTGAGGAAATCCGCGCCGAAGTACTCGGTCGGGTTGAACGGAATATTCAGGTCCGGCCCGAACTGCGCATCCCCCGCGCCATTCAATCGATGGCAGGCCAGGCAGTTCTTCTGAAACAGCGCAAAACCCTTGTTCACCGGATCGTCCGCCTTCAGCGCAGGATCGGGCAGCAGGGCAGGGAAGCGCTCGGTCACCGGGGCCATGCGCTTGATGCTCGCTACTTCGAACGGCCATTGCTCGGGGCTGATATTGCCTGCCTGCGGATCGGTCCAGACCAGATAAAACGGCCCCGCACTGGGCTTGCCCTCTGACAGCGGCGGCCACGGCTTGGCCGGGTCTTCAATCGCTAGCCAAGCCTGCGCCCCTTGGGTATTGAGCAATGGCGCGGCAGCCAGTTCGGCGGCAAAACCGTCCAGGGCAACGGCTTGCAGGTGATCGTCAGGCTTGATGCCCGTCAACAACGCCGCCAACGGCACGGCGCGATAGCTCATGTCCCGTTTGTAGGAAACATCGTTAGTGATCGTGATGGTCTGAACCTGAGGATGCTTGAGCAATTGCTCGGTCTGCCTGGTGCGGGAACTCGCGCCCAGCTCCAGATTCAGCTGTGCGGCAGACAGAGGCGTGCTGAGCAGCAAGGCCCCAAACAGAATGAGCGTTTTCAAATGATCGCCGTCCATGTCGTGGTAGTGCCGCAAAGGTTGGCACAGCCACGCTGACCCGGGTAGCGAGCCAATCATATTTTTATCAGGCGAAATGAAAACCCTGATGCTCGATCAGCCAATCACCTTGGTCAGGTTCGGCAAAATCAACAACAGTGTAGTGGCGAATAGAATGAGCCCGGCTTGACGAACTTTCGAATGCTTGAACATGGCTTGACCGCCTTTTTTGTTATTTCCTGATGCCTGCCTGCCTATCTCCATGACGGCAGAGCGCTGCACTTCCTTGTAGGACGAGTGCCTCGGCAAAACCCGACGACAACTTCGTACAGGTTTACCTTAGGGCCCGTGTCACGATTGGCTTAGATCCATTTCGTATGTGCTGAGCACTCATTGCTTTTAAAAAGGTATGAGGCTTATGGCCAGCTTCTTGGGCGCCCGTTTGCTAGACAGCTTGGTGACTTGAATCGGTTTATCCGATAGCAGACTACCGTTCGTCTGAGCGTGACCGTCAACGCCAATGAGCACTGTGGTCATTGAATCCACGGCTGCTCGGCATAAGGTGAGGGCATAAAGATCAGGGGCACACGGTCTCCTGTAGGAGCTGCCGAAGGCTGCGATTTTTTGATTTTTTGATCTTCATTCACCGTCAGGTTCGAGGACGTCATGACCCAAGCTTTGATATTCGACGCGCTACGCACGCCCCGTGGCAAAGGCAAGGCCAATGGCGCCTTGCACAGCGTCAAGCCAGTGAATCTGGTGGCCGGGCTGCTGACGGCGCTGCAGCAGCGCACGTCCCTGGACACCAGTCAGGTCGATGATGTGGTGCTCGGCTGCGTGACGCCCATCGGCGATCAGGGTTCCGACATCGCCAAGACCGCCACGCAGGTGGCCGATTGGGACGTCAGCGTGGCCGGGATGCAGCTCAATCGCTTCTGCGCGTCGGGGCTGGAAGCGGTGAACCTCGGTGCGATGAAAGTGCGTTCCGGCTTCGAAGACCTGGTGGTGGTCGGTGGCGTCGAATCGATGTCCCGCGTGCCCATGGGCAGCGACGGCGGGGCCTGGGCGCTGGACCCGGAAACCAATTTGCACAACCACTTCACGCCCCAGGGTGTGGGTGCCGACCTGATCGCCACGATTGAAGGCTTCAGCCGTCAGGACGTCGATGCCTTCGCGTTGCTCTCCCAGCAGAAGGCCGCACGGGCGCGGGCGGACGGTTCGTTCAACAAGTCGCTGGTGCCGGTGCAAGACCAGAACGGCATCATCCTGCTCGATCACGATGAGTTCATTCGTGCCGAATCGACGATGGAAGGTTTGGGCAAACTCAAGCCGAGTTTCGAAATGATCGGGCAAATGGGCTTCGACGCCACGGCATTGCGGGTTTACAGCCAGATCGAGCGGATAAACCACGTTCACACGCCGGGCAACAGTTCCGGGATCGTCGATGGTGCGGCGCTGATGCTGATCGGCTCCGAGGCCAAGGGCCGGGCGCTGGGCTTGCAGCCACGGGCGCGAATCGTCGCCACGGCGGTTACCAGCACCGACCCGACGATCATGCTCACCGGCCCGGCGCCGGCCACTCGCAAGGCGCTGGCCAAGGCCGGGCTGCGAGTTGAAGACATCGACCTGTTCGAAGTCAACGAAGCGTTCGCTTCGGTCGTGCTCAAGTTCATCAAAGACATGGCCATCGACCCCGACAAGGTCAACGTCAACGGCGGCTCCATCGCCATGGGCCACCCGCTCGGCGCCACCGGCTGCGCGATTCTCGGCACGCTGCTCGATGAACTGGAAACCCGGCGTCTGCGCTATGGCCTGGCGACATTGTGTGTCGGCGGCGGCATGGGCATTGCCACCATCATCGAACGCCTCTGAACCCCGACTTCAAGGAAAATTGCCATGAGCGAAGCCATCCGTTACGAAAAGGGTCAGGACCAGATCGTCGTCCTGACCATCGACATGCCGGGCCAGAGTGCCAACACCATGAACGCGGTCTACCGCGACGCCATGGCCACCTGCGTCGCCCGACTGATCGCCGACAAGGACGCCATTGCCGGCGTGATCATCACCTCGGCCAAGAAGACCTTCTTCGCCGGCGGCGACCTCAATGAACTGATCAAGGTCGGCAAACCCGAAGCCAAAGCCTTTTACAACATGGTGCTGACACTCAAGGGCCAACTGCGCACCCTGGAAACCCTTGGTAAACCGGTGGTCGCCGCCATTAACGGCGCGGCACTCGGTGGCGGTTGGGAAATCTGCCTGGCCTGCCATCATCGCGTCGCGCTGGACAACCCGTCGGTGCTGTTGGGTCTGCCGGAAGTCACTCTGGGCCTGTTGCCGGGCGGCGGCGGGGTGGTGCGCATGGTCCGCATGCTGGGCATCGAAAAAGCCCTGCCGTATCTGCTTGAAGGCAAGAAAATCCGTCCGCAACAGGCGCTGCAGGCGCGGTTGATCGACGAGTTGGCAGCCGATCGCGATGAGTTGATGGCCAAGGCACGGGCGTGGATTGTCGCTCACCCGGTCGCTGTGCAGCGCTGGGACGTGAAGGGTTATCAGATTCCTGGCGGCACGCCGTCGGATCCGAAACTCGCGCCGATGTTGGCCATCACGCCATCGATTCTGCGCAGCAAAACCCAGGGCTGCCTGCCCGCGCCGGAGAAAATCCTCTGCGCTGCGGTAGAAGGCGCCCAAGTGGATTTCGACACGGCGCACCTGATTGAAACCCGCTACTTCACCGAACTGACCACCGGCCAGGTGTCGAAAAACCTCATTGGCACGTTCTGGTTTCAGCTCAATGAGATCAATGCCGGCGGCTCGCGGCCCCAAGGCATAGCGCCTTATGTGACGAAGAAAGTCGGCGTGCTCGGCGCCGGGATGATGGGCGCGGGCATCGCGTTTGTCAGCGCATCGGCCGGCATCGACGTGGTGCTCAAAGACATCAACCTCGCCGCGGCAGAGAAGGGCAAGGCTCACTCGGCGGCGTTGCTGGACAAGAAGGTTGCGCGGGGCCAATTAACCCGGGAGCAGCGAGAGGAGATTCTGGCGCGAATCCATGCCACCGAAAACGATGCTGATCTGGCCGGTTGCGATTTGATCATTGAAGCGGTGTTTGAAGATCGCGAGCTTAAAGGGAGGGTTTCATCGGCTGCTCAAGCAGTTGTTGGCCCGGACGCGGTCATCGCCTCCAACACCTCGACCTTGCCGATCAGCGGCCTGGCCACGGCAGTGCCGGACCAGACGAAATTCATCGGTCTGCATTTTTTCAGTCCCGTGGAGAAAATGCCGCTGGTGGAAATCATCAAAGGTGTCCACACCAGCGACGAAACCCTGGCGCGCGGGTTCGATTTCGTCCTGCAAATCAAGAAGACTCCGATCGTGGTCAACGACAGTCGCGGCTTCTTTACCTCGCGGGTGTTCGGCACCTTCACCAATGAAGGCATCGCCATGCTCGGCGAAGGCGTGAGCGCGCCAATGATCGAGACCGAAGCGCGCAAGGCCGGCATGCCTGTCGGGCCTCTGGCGATCTCCGACGAAGTTTCCCTCAGCCTCATGAACCATATCCGCGAGCAAACCGCCAAAGACCTGCGAGCGGAAGGGAAAACCCTGATTGAGCACCCGGCGTTCGCCGTGATTGACTTGCTGCTCAAGGAATACAAGCGCCCGGGCAAGGCTGCTGGGGGTGGTTTCTACGATTACCCGGCCACAGGGCAGAAGCATTTGTGGCCTGAGCTGAAAACCCGTTTCGAGAAAGCTGATGGGCAGATTTCGCCGAAGGACATACGCGATCGACTGCTGTTCGTACAAACCATCGAAACCGTGCGCTGTATGGAAGAGGGCGTGCTGACCTCGACGGCGGATGCCAATGTTGGCTCGATCTTCGGCATTGGCTTCGCGGCCTGGACCGGCGGTGCGCTGCAATTCATCAATCAGTACGGCGTGAAAGACTTTGTCGCTCGCGCCCAGTACCTGGCCGAGCAATACGGCGAACGCTTCACACCGCCTGCGCTGCTGCTGGAGAAAGCCGCCAAAAACGCGCTGTTCTAAGGGACCGATGACGCGCTCCGGGGCTTGCCTTGCCACTGTGTTTCAAGGCAGGCTCTGGGGTGTGCATTATTCCCTTCATGTGTCAGGTATTTTTTATGTCGTTACGCATCTGCATTCTGGAAACCGACATCCTGCGTCCGGAACTGGTCGATCAATATCAGGGTTACGGGCAGATGTTCCAGCGCCTGTTTTCGCAGCAACCCATCGCGGCCGAGTTCACCTTGTACAACGTGATGCAGGGCGATTATCCCAGCGATGACCTGACCTTCGATGCGTATCTGGTCACCGGCAGCAAGGCCGATTCCTTCGGCACCGACCCGTGGATTCAAACCCTCAAGACGTACCTGCTGAGCCGCTACGAACGCGGCGACAAACTGCTGGGCGTGTGCTTCGGCCATCAATTGCTGGCGCTGTTGTTGGGCGGCAAGAGCGAGCGGGCGACCCAGGGTTGGGGCGTCGGCACCCACAAGTACAAACTCGCGGCCAAGGCGCCGTGGATGAGCCCGCTGAGGGAGGAGCTGACGCTGCTGATCAGTCACCAGGATCAGGTCACCGCGCTACCGGAAAACGCTACGGTCATCGCCTCGAGCGATTTCTGCCCGTTCGCCGCGTACCACATCAACGATCAAGTGCTGTGCTTCCAGGGACATCCGGAGTTCATTCACGATTACTCACGGGCGTTGCTGGATATTCGTCAGGAAGCACTGGGCGAGCAGATTTACTCGAAAGGTATGGCGAGTCTTGAACACGAGCATCACGGCACTACCGTCGCAGAGTGGATGATGCGGTTTGTGGCGCACAAGCCTGAGGGTGAGTCGGTTAAGCCTTAAAAGCTTCGCGGGCAAGTCGTATCGCCGCACCGCTCGCTCCTACAGGTACGCCGAAACCCTGTGGGAGCGAGCCTGCTCGCGATTTTCGCAGACGACTCGGTCCTGACTACAACCACCCCGACCGCTTGAAACTCGTCCACAAACCCACACACCCCACCGCAATAAACCCCAACACCCCGAAATACCCGTAATGCCAGGTCAACTCTGGCATGTCCTCGAAGTTCATCCCGTAAATCCCCGCCACCGCTGTCGGAAACGCCAGAATCGCCGCCCATGCCGCAAACTTGCGCTGCACCACACTCTGCCGTGACGCCTCCAGCAACACCCCGATTTCGATGGTCTGGCTGGCAATGTCCGCGAGAGTCGTCAGGTCTTCCATCTGCCGCGTGACATGAATCTGCACATCGCGGAAATACGGGCGCATGTTCTTGTCGATGAACGGAAAGCTCAGTTTCTGCAGTTCCTCACCGATTTCCACCATTGGCGCCGCAAACCGGCGCAAGCGCAAAACATCACGGCGCAGACTGTGGAGTTTCTGAATGTCGCGCTCGTTCAAAGAGCCGAACATGACGTTGCGTTCCAGCTCATCGATCTCGGCGTGGATCGCTTCGCCCATCGGCTGGTAGTTTTCAATCACGAAGTCGAGGATGGCATAAAGTACGAAATCTTCCCCATGCTCCAACAACAGCGGCCGCGCCTCGCAACGCTGTCGGACGTACGCGTAGGACGCCGAGTGACCATTCCGAGCGGTAATGATGTAACCCTTGCCGGCGAAGATATGAGTCTCGATGAACTCCAGTTTGCCTTCATTGCGGATTGGCGAATACGTGACGATAAACAGTGCGTCGCCGAACGTTTCCAGCTTCGGTCGGCTGTGTTTTTCCAGGGCGTCTTCGATGGCCAGTTCGTGCAGGTTGAACTGGCGTTGCAGGTTGAACAGCTCCTGGGCGTTCGGCTCTTCGAGGCCAATCCACACAAAGTGGCCAGGCTTGGCAGCCCAAGCAGCGCCTTCGTCGAGGGTGATATTGGTGACTTTCTTACCAGCGCTGTAAACCGCAGCAGCAACGACTCTACCCATGATGGTGATTCACTTCTTATTAGCCGCTTTCTGTAAAGACTGGCGGTGCCAGGCAGGATTCAGCTTAACCTTGTCTGCTGCTTGAGAGTCAGCAAAATCTGTAGAGTTCGCAGGTAAAAGAAAACCCGCACAGGGCGGGTTTCTTTCAGGCGGCTTGCAGTTGCCGATCCATCGAGTCGATACACTCGCGCATCTGCTCGCGGCACTGGGCAATTAGCATGGGCATGTCATCCAGGCTCAATCCAGCCGTAGGAATCGCCGGCAGCGAACGGATCAGAATCTTCCCACTGCGCCAGCGGTTCAATCGCATGTGTTTGACGTAACTGCTGACACACACCGGCACGATTGGCACGCCCGCGGCAATCGCCATCTGGAACGCGCCTTTCTTGAACGGCAGCAACTCTTCGCCGAGGTTGCGCGTACCTTCCGGGAAGACCCAGATCGAGGTGTCTTCATGTTGCAAGGTGCGAGTAGTGGTCAGCATCGACTGGCGTGCCTTGTGCGCATTGCCACGGTCAATCAATACATTGCCGGCCAGCCAGAACAACTGCCCGAACAGCGGCACCCACTTCAGGCTCTTCTTACCGATGCACACGGTGCGGCGGGGCACCACGTTTCCGAACACAAACAGATCGTAGTTAGACTGGTGGTTGGCGATGATCACGCAGCTGTCAGGCTTAGCCATCAACGGCCCGACGTCAGCCTTCACCCGCAAACGCAAAATGCACATCGCCGGCCACGCATACAGACGTGCGCATAAACGGCTGTTGTCCGGATTAAACGGCCGGCATAGACCGAGGATCACTCCAAGCACGCCGGCCAGAATAAAGTGCAAGCCTATCAATAACATACGAAACACAAACAGCATTTAAAGGGCCCACCGGGACAAAAGGTGGCGCAGTGTACGGATGTGCACTGTTTTCGGCAATTGCCGCTATAAAAGTGGGAGATAGCCGATGTTTGAGCGCATGTTTCCGACTTGTGGGTCAGATGCGGTCTAGAGCGGTTGTAAGGTTTTAAACCAAACACGCAAGAAAAAGCCCGACACGACGGTCGGGCTTTTCAGTGCAACGCGTTCGGGCTTAACCCATATGCTCCTGATCCAGGATGATCGCGTTGTCCAGCGTCTCCAGCAGTGCTTTGCGCACTTTCAGCTTGGTGTTCTTGTGGGCGGTCATGTTGAGCTTCTTCAACTGACGAGCCGCCGCCAGCGCCGCGCCTTGCAGCTCTTCGGCCGACACCACCACATCAAGGAAACCGGCATCCACAGCACTCTGCGGATTGAACATCTCGGCATTGATCACCGCACGATGAAACGCCGACTTGCGTAGACGATCACGCGCCAGCTCGATACCGGCGTGGTGCATGGTCATGCCGATCTGCACTTCGTTCAGGCCAATGCTGAACGGGCCATCGACACCAATGCGGTAGTCAGCCGACAACAGAATAAACGCACCCTTGGCCACCGCATGCCCAGGACACGCCACGACCACCGGGAACGGGTGCGACAGCAGACGACGAGCCAGCGTCGAACCGGCAGCAACCAGTGCTCTGGCTTCGTTAGGGCCGGCCGTCATCACCTTCAAGTCATAACCACCCGAAAAAATGCCCGGCTGACTGGTAATGATCACCACCGCCCGATCCGCCACCGCCCGATCCAGCGCAGCGTTAAACGCAACAATCACATCCGGCGAGATGGCATTGACCTTGCCATTGCTCAAGGTCAGGGTCGCGATACCGTCTTCGAGATGGTAGGAAATCAACTCACTCATGACGCCAATCCTTCTAATAAAGTAGGGCAGACGTTACCCACCGCCGTAGGCCAGGTAAAGCGCCGTGACTGACTCGCCAGTCACCCTTTCGCCGCCCGCCAGGCGTAGTCAGCCACGTCCGCCGCGCCTCCCCTTCTATATAGAAGGGGAGGCGAAGCCGGAGATTGGCAGGTTTGCCATACCCTTGAACGGCACGAAAGGGTTAACGGAGTTAACCGCATGAAAATTCTGAAAAAAATGTTTGCCATCAGAAAAGCTTTCGACTACATTAGCGCGCCTCGACAGACAGAACATGTTTGAAGAGATACGGTGAAGTGTCCGAGTGGCTTAAGGAGCACGCCTGGAAAGTGTGTATACAGGAAACTGTATCGAGAGTTCGAATCTCTCCTTCACCGCCACATTCTGCAAACACAAACCCCTGATTTTCCTAGAGAAAGTCGGGGGTTTGTGGTTTCTGGCGTCTGAAAAAGGGCGATATGGGAACAATTTGGGAATACGGATAGGTTTTGACCCTGTACCTATCTCTACAGGAATCGGTATCTGATGCTTGGTGGACAGCTACGTCGCCTAAGCGGCAGATCTGACGAGCGCCGCAGTGGCACAATTAGGTAGGATCACTTCAGGTCTGCCATCTCACCTGCGTGATGATATCGCCCCTGCTCTAAAGGATGAAGAACATGACGGCCGAAAAATATGATGTAGAAATAACAAAAATTAGGCGCGAGTTGAGCGTGTACCAACCTGATTCATTTCTTCAACATGTTCTAGATCATCTTCACTGGTCACAAACACTCGAAAGGCCTGCTAGCGGAATGCCCTGGATTTGCCTTTTCTTGCTCAAACTTGCTATGCAAGAAAGCAAGGGAGGAGGACGTGATATGGTTAAGGCTGAATTCAGCATCCTCGCCAATAAATTATTCCATATGCAGCATTTAGCCTGTCCAATTGAACTTGGCGAGGTGCATTTGATGTTGCGCCCAATGATTCTCCAGCAGGCTTGGTATCAGGGTGATGTGGTTTCAGATGTTAGAGCTATGACGCGTCAAATGATCTGGTATTCCGATGAGGGAACTCCGTATGCTGAGAAGTTTGAAGAATTCTATGGTCTGTCGCTAAAAGAGTTTTATCTGATTAGCTTGTACTTGGATATTATTGTTGCGAACAATGCGCAGGGAATCGTTGGCATAAATTTGTATGAGGTTATTTTTAATCTCACGCCAACTATTTCATTGAAGAAAATTATTAGTTATTTCTTATTGGTTTCGGTGCGGAGCCAGGACCTACCTGATTTCTTTAAGGCGCACAGCGTTAAAGGTGAGCTGCATCAGCAGAGCGAGTACTTTCAAACTACTCCGCTTAGAAAAAAGCCAGTGTTGCTGGATGGCGACAATCTATTTATTTACAATGCCAAATTGTTCTCCAATGCAGCTGGTATGTTGGTCCCTGATCTGTTGAAGAGAATTCCAAATTGGGGGTTTAAAGATTACTTTGGCCCAACCATGGAGAAGTATGTTGGATCTCTTTTTGCTGCTTCTTCGGTTGCGTATTTTTCGGAAGATGAGCTTAATCAGTGTTGTCGAAAAAGTAGTGTGGTAGGAGGCAAAATGGCTGACTATTTGGTTCCAGGTGATCTTAATATTATTTTTGAATCTAAAGCGATTGAACCTGGCGATATAGTCTCATCTGTTTTTGATCCTGAAATCCTTCGTGCTCATTTAAAAAGTAGCTTCATTAAAGGGATCGAGCAGTGTCAAGAGAGTGTTCATAGATTGCATCTGACTAAGGAATACGCACAGGCTGACTTTGCGTGTGTTGTGGTCACTCATGAAGACTTCTGGTTTGCATCGGCGGATGATGTGGTTAATTACATTGATCCGGATTTGAAAGCCAGGGTGGAAACGAAGTATGGGTGTATACCTGTTCCATTTGGCAATGTCTTGTTTATCACTATTGATGCAGTAGAGCGCATTTTGGAAACTGTATCGAAGAAGGAGATTAATCTTGAGTCCTTCATTCAAGATTGCATAGAAACTCTAACAACTCCTGAAGGCAAGCGCTTCACAATGAGTCATATGATCCAGGATAAGCTTGCAGGGAAAAAAAGCGGTCACTCAGTCATCATGCAGAAAGCTGACGAATGGCTTAAGTATTTTCAAGCCGAATTGGCCGCAAATAAAGCTGCTTGGCAAGGGCAAGCCGCAGAGCTGATCCGGCAGCGTATGGTGGTGGTTGACGTGCTGCACCGCCAGTTCAATCGGCTTAGCGCCGTTTAATCGAGAGATTTCGAGTTTCTCCTTCACCGCCAAATTCGATACAGACAAAACCCCTGATTTTCCTAGAGGAAATCAGGGGTTTTGTCGTTTCAGAGGGTAAAAAAGGGCCGTATGGGAACACGGCCAGCATTTCTGATTTTTTTCGCAACCCCTCACACAATCAAAATTGGCCTACGCTGCTCATTTTACGCAGGAGTCATGAGGCCAAACTCAGACCTGCTGCTGTCCCTGCAAGATCAACGAAAACACTGGCTTAGTGTTTTGCGTACACTCTCTCTATATTTATATTGTTGAATATCCTATCCATATTTTACCCGGAATTACGAGATACATGGAAAACACTAAGACCATTTACGGCATAGTTGAACTTCCAGATCCAGTTGTTTGTTCGGCTGATGTGCTTGGTTGTTCAATAAAAATTTACATTGGAGGAGTGTCAGGGAGCTTAATGTTTCCGAGTCTCCCCGTACTTCCACGCATCGAAGACAGTAAATATCTAGTGGCTCCTGGTGATGCTGTCCGATGGTATCAAGAGTATGATCAAATATGGGGAAAAATCGCGATGCAACCGCAAGGCGTTTCATATGTTTACAAGTTGCTTCTTTGTTTTGAAGTTGTCCCGTCAGAGCTTCATTCCATAGGCTCGAAAATTTATTCCGGTTTCGGAAGCTGGTACGGTTATTGGTTCGATCATTTATGTTTGCAAACTAAGCAACTCAAGAATCAAGAGGTCTATACTAAAACCAAAGAAGATCATCTTGATCTCTTTTATTTTGGCGAAAAATCTGAAAATCTAAGACCCTATGCGGCACCTCCACGCCAGCTCTATTTTAACCTCCCTCGTGAATCTAGCGCATTGACACTCCGCCATCTAACACGCATTTCCAACCTTGCCTCTGAAGGAATTCCGCCGGATGCGGAATTTGAGTTTCAACTCGCTGCTTACAGAGCGCTAGGACAAGGGGATTATCGAAAAGCAATTGTAGAGTCAGCTGTCGCTGCAGAACTGTATTTGACCAAAAAAATCATTGAAAAACTAAAGGGAGAAGATTGCCTAGATATACCAAAAGAATTGAAAAATAACCGCATGCTGGGAAATCTTTTTAAATTTGCGATCATTAAAAATGTTGACCTCCCGGCCGAAGACTGGGATTTCAAAGCCGACGTCATCGTTCCCAGAAATGAGGTCATTCACGATGCGGATTACGTTAACAGGGACACAGCCGAAAAAGCTGTTTACGCAGTGGACAAACTACTAAAACTCCAAAATTTTTAAAGCGTTTCCACCTGATGCCCATATTGTAGATCCGACTTTTTGATCTGTAGTTTCATTTTGATATGCAGGCACTTCGGGTGCTGGTATTGCATGGGGAGCATATCCGAACTGGCGCCAATACGATTCCCGCAAGAGGCAGCGGTATGTCTGAGTTATGCGCCAGGTAGCTTGACTTTGTAGGCGTGGATTACGGGACAATATGGCGCGCCAAATCCTCAAACATAGATGCGAAGGCCTGAAAGTGGTTGAGTTTCTGTTGGATGGGCGGTCCTGTAAAAATTCTTTGTGCGGGGGCTAAAAGAAATATCCCAGGTGAGTAGCCACTGCTTAGCGAAGTTTTCGCAGGCCCAAGAAAATCTAATGCGGTGGTTTTGAAGTCTGAACGACACTTGTCGGAGCTATGGGCGACTCTATTACGTATCGCGGACGCGTGCCTTATTAGGTCAGTTTTGGGGTTTAAAGAACCATACGGGTGAGTTTTGAAGAAAAAATCGGCCGTACGATAGACCCATCTTGGATCACTTACCTTCAGATAATGTTTCAGTGTGTCGTATTTTGAGTCCTGCGAGAGCAGCTCATATGCGTGGGAAATCGAGTCGGCCGAACCATATTTCGGTGTTGGGGAGTAGTTTCTATCAGTAACGGCCCCGGCGAGATAGCGAACGAGTGAGCGTTCGACAAATTCCTCCCATGACGCCACAAGCCCCATAAAGGCAAGCTCCACTACCTGGTTCACGTGCTTGGTGTGTATTGCTGCACCGGTCGACTTTGGCGACCACCGTGGTAGCCCTTGTATGGCCGTCACCAAGTTTCTTGCGGTGTTGATCTCGGCAATGAAGTCATCGCGGACGTGGTCAACCTTTGGCTTAGCGCCCATTGTTCAACTCCCTGTCAAAGAAAAAACCGGGCGCTGCCACACCTGGTACACCACGAACTTAGGATTGGAGACCCTAGCAGGGGTTGTCCATTCGATCGGCAGAGATTATAGGAGCAAACCAACGGCCGGAGCACCCTCGAACTCGACAGTCAGCAAGTCCTGGATATTGTCAGCGCAGCGGCGAATGCGTAGGTGAGTCTTGAAGCAATGTTGCGAGACATGAGTCCTTGTCAAGATACTGATGAAGGTGGAATGCAAAGGGACGAAGGTAGGGGGCGGCGCTGTCCGGAGCTAATCGAATGCGAAGGGAAACTCCCATGCGCAATCGTCCTTCAAGCGGTTATAGAGTCGCTGCTGATCACTCAACTCCTTATGGTTGGCCAAGTCCAAGTAGTAGTTCAGCCCATTATGTACATAATAAATCAGCCATTCCCCCGTCAGAGCCCCTCTCTTTTTTCTCGCTTCAATACCTCCATAGACAAAGGAGTGTGATATTCGATTGGACACAGTCTCTCGGTACTTCTCAATGTCTGCATCATCTTCCCCCAAGAGAATTTCTCGGAACATCTCTCCCAATAATCCCTGTTTTTGGGCGTAATCTCCGAACCATTTGTTGTGTATGTTTTGGGGCAAATGGCATGCGTCAAAATAATGCTTGTGCCAAAAACGCCCCAGAACGGGTCCTCTGAATTTCTGAGCTGCTTTTGTACCCGTAGGGCGACTGGTCGGTGTTTTTTCAAGGAGCGCGATCTCATCCAACACCGAAAATTTATTGATTCGCCTGAGCAATGAGCCGTTGTGTAGCCGCAATGTCAGGTACTCACTCATGCGGGGCCAGTAGGCTTGCGCTAGGGTTACGTCTTTTTTTAGCAGAAGTGCTTCATATCGATGCAGCAAGGGCATTGGGTTCCCCTCAAGGATGCTCGCGATACCTATAAACCAAGTGCGTGCTGAAGCAAACCAATAACGTCTGGACCGTCCTCGTTGATCCAGGTCCCATAGTGCTGCCGGATCATGTTCCCATTGGTATGTCCCATCTGCTCGGCGATCCAATCGACTGAAGCCACACCTGTGGTCAGTAACTGGCTGGCATAAGTGTGACGACATTGCCCCGGCCCGCGATAGCGAACGCCGGCTTTGTGTAAGTGCGCCTTGAAGAACCGATCCCGCACAACGAAGTCGCTCACATGCGGCAGGCCACTTTTGCTGTTCAGGAAAATAAAGTGCAATTTGTGCGGCCGCACCGTCTTGTTGTCCCGTTCAACGATGTCGACCATTTCCGCTTTCTTCTTCTGATTGATTGCGTTGAGCTTTCTCAGTGCATCCCATGCCGGCTCCAGCAGCCGTACCTTTCGTGTCGAGCGCCGGGTTTTCGTCACTCGGTACGCCCCGCGCACCTTCGAGCGGCGAAACGTCACCGTCCCTTGCTCCAGGTCGACATCCTCCCAAGCCAGGGCAATGGTTTCTGACACCCGTGGCCCGGCCCATATCATGAATTGCACCATCAACAACTCCTGTGTGCGGCTGGTTGGCGTTTCGAGGATCTGTTTGATTTCCGCCCTGGTGAACGGGTCCGGGGCTTCCGGGTCTGGCAGGCGAACGAACAGCCCTTCGGTTGGGTCATGAGCGACCTTCTTCCGGGTGCGGTACAGCCTGAAGACCTGCCGCACATTGCTGATGATGTCGCGAATGGTCTTGTTCTTGAGCCTCTTCGATAGTGTGTCCTGCACCCACTCCTGCAAATCCAAATGATCAATCTGGTCGATCTGAACCTTGCCCCAGCGCGGCCGCACATGAACCTCTGCCTTGTTCGCATAACCCCGATAGGAAGTGGCGGCAACGCTGTTGTGCTTGATCTTCAGCCACAAATCCAAGTAATGGCCAAAAGTGTTTTCGACCAGCCTAGGCGAGTTGGGAAAGTGCCGACTGTAGTCGAAGGTGCCGGCCTGTATCTCGTATTCGATGATGTTCACCAGGCGCGCGGCATGCTCCCGGTTGGCCGCTGTGTTGCCGCCGGGTACAAGCTCCCGGCACAGCTCGCCATTGAAACGAAAATAAACCCGTACTGAATTGCCACGGGCCTCTACGCCATCTGCCATGTGCGTCCCCACGCAATGTATTGAACAACCGACCAGCTTCCTAGAAGAGGAAAGGCCAGTTACCGGGCCTTTCGAGTTCAAGTGTTGCCGATCACTCCTGGCGAAGTAACCAGAACAATCCGGCGCTTTTTCTAGGTCTTTGAGCTAACCCGGCGCGTTCTTCTTCATCCCTACGTCGTGCGTTGATCGCCTGGCGTGCTTTGCTGCACTTCCTGTGGTTGCCATGGGCGCGGGATTTGCCGCATTGGTCGCAGATGCCTGTCAACTCGAGGTTCCAGGGGAAGGATTTCCCGTTGTTCATTCCGCATCCCCCAACAGAGCACGGGTCAGGGCATTGCGTTGGCCTTTGCGAGTGAGCTTGTGCAACGGTTGCACACTGCTGTGGCCGTTACGGGATTTTACGGTGGCCACACGGTTATTGATCACGGCGATTTTTCCTTCGCGAACGCTGAAGCTAACGCTATGCCCGGTACTGCGACCAACGACATAGGTAACGTCATCCCCGACTTTCAAGACGTTCGTGGTAGCCTTTGTGCCGCTGCTGCTTGGGTGTTGTGCTTGCATGGTGCTGCTCCTTGGTGGTGGTCGGTGTCGGGGAGGTGCAACTCCTCGACACCACTTTCAATTTCCTGCGACTGGCATCAACTGGCTTTTCGCACTAGGTGAACAATCAAGTCGTCGTATTGCGTGTCCTCTTCGACGGTTGATTGCCATTCCAGAACCGCATCGATCTGTTGGCGCGTGCAGTCGTCAACCAATAGCGTTCGCTGCCCTTTGTGAACCCGGACTTCCATAATTCGAAGCAGTCCGGATGCTGCGTAAGATTCCGCATGGATGATGCTGGCATCTCTCCCTTCGCTTAAAAGCGCTGCCTCAATCGTTCGCAACTTGGTGGTTTTGCCGGTGGCCATTTCGCCGGTGATGACTTGGATTTGCATGGTGCTGCTCCTGTGGTTACTGCGGTTCATGCGCTCTGAAACACCCAGCAGCGCACGGTTAAGGGTTTGCTGAACATCGCGTTGCCGGCGCTCTGCGAAGCGCGCACCGCGCTGTACGTGGGCTTGTTGGTTTCCACCAATTTGTGGCTGCGGCTCTCCGTCAGCAGAGTGCGCAAGGTCTTCAGGTCGGCCAGGTTCTGGCGGTGCACGCTGGCCAGCTCGGCGAACTCGTTGAGGTTGATGGCGATCAATCTGGGGTCGGTGCTGTGATTGACCTGCGGCCCTTCGCCCAAGCTTTCCAGGTACTCGTAGACCTCCCAGAATTCAGCCACCAACGGGTGGTCAGCGCTGATTGCGGCCTGGCGTTCCAGGGCCATGGCTGTCAGAGCCTGGTGGGTCGTTACCACCTGGTTTTCATTGAGCGGGCAGACCAGGCACAGGCAATCGACCAGGGCCATCAACTGGCTGTGGTTTTTAATGATTCGCTCGACGCGGATGTCCTTGAGCTTGCGTAGACGTTGTTCGTGGACAAGTACACGCTCGGCGAACTTCGCCATGACCTGCGTTTCTGCGCGCACAGCCAGCAGCAGAAAGTGGCTCAGGTGCTCGACCGGGATCAGGTTCAGATTGTCAGCCGCTGCGCGGCTCTCGGTGGTGACTTCCGGTCGCGCAAAATGTGATTTGATAATCCGGGTCAGGATTGCTTCGGACGCGCTGACATCGGCGTTCTGGCTGATCGCAATGGCGCCACGAAACGGCGGCTCGTAGGTTTCGTTACCGCTGGTTTTCATACCCTTGGTACCGAGGGTGCCACCGCCGTAGAAGTCTTTCAGCTCGTCCCAGTCGAAGCCCTTCGCGTGAGCCTTGTCCGGTTCATTGCGGTCACCCTCGATCAGCACCACCGGCATGTTGGAAACCTGACCCATGGCCCGCTGTCGGCCGGCGCGTGTAGATTTCGACGGGTCAAAACCTTCATGTTCGCGGCCCAGCAGTTTCCAAAGGAAGGTGAGAAGCGTGGTCTTGCCGGCGCCGGCTTCGCCCGTGACCTCAAGGAACGGAAACGACTTGTACTGCGCGCGGATCTGTTCGGCGAACAGCGAGCCGAACCAGAACGCCAGGGCAACAATGCCTTTGGCGCCAAAACACAGCCACAACATCGGCAGCCAATCGCTGCGATACACCTTGCTGTCGCGCTGAATGTGCATGGCAATCGACTTCTGCAGCGTCTTGAGCCGCAGTTTGCCGAACTCGAAAAAGTCCTCCTTGTTCACTTCGCTGACGATACCGCTGCGCACAGCGATGTCGCCGAACACGTAGCAGCTGTGCTGTTTGCTGTAGCCAATGAAGTCGATGGTCTCCACGGTTTTCAGGCCGAAGAGCTGGTCTTTCATGATCTTGTCGAGTTGTTGACCACTGCCGGTGAATACGGCACCGGCGGCCATGCTGAGCAGTCGCTTTTTGAATTCGCTGGCGGCGGCAACCTGGCCACCGGTGAAGGTGTTTTTGACGCTGCCACTGTCGTGTGGGAAATCAACGCGGAAGTAGTACCAGGATTCGTCGGTCACTTCGTTGCGCTGGAAATACAGTGCCTGCGGGTAGCAGTTGGCGATCTCGACCACACCGCCACATTGACGTAGAGCTTTGTCGCGGCGCTGCTTGTCGTTGAGCAACTGGTCTTCATGGCGCTCGGAAGACTCCAGCGCTTGCATGGCCTTGTTGAACTTCTCCAGGTCCATCTTGAACCAGTACAACCGACTGTCGAAGCCGAAGTGAAATTCATGGCGTTCGCGCCAGTCGTACATCAGCACGCCTTTCTCTGACGCGCTTTCGGCGATCAGAAGGGAGCCATGGTAGCGAGCCGTGGCCAGGTCTTTTTCGACTTGCTCGGTGCGTTGGGTTTCGTCATCGATGAAGTTCCACCGCTGGTGCAGGTCATTCCAGTCAACCTTGCGGCTATCTGGTTGGAGGATCTGCGCCGCTTCGCATTCGTAGCCCAATGCGCGGGCCTGACGTACCCAGCGCTTAGTGTATTTATGCGCGCCTGGTTCGTTGTCCAGTGCCCACACCAACTTCGGTAGTTTGCCGCCTCGCTGCCGTGCCAGCTCTTTCAACGACTCTTCGGGATAGGCGCCGGATGACATCGCCGATACTGCTGCGATGCCGTTGTGGACCAGAGCAATGGCATCGAAAATGCCCTCTACGATCCATAGTTCGGTGACATCCAACAACTCGACGCAGGGCGGGCACCACCAAACACCACGGGGACTATCGCCGGGTTTGAAGCGGGCTTTCATCTTGCCGAAACGGTGCGGCCGGTCGATCAGCCGTTCCCAGTAGCCGCCCTTGTCTAGGGCGAAACGCACTGTCGCGCTGCCGGCATTCAACTCGCCAGAGAAATACGTTTCCTGGGTGAACCAGCCTTGAATCAGATCCAGACGAAAGCCGCGAGCAAACTCCAGGTAGGCACGCGCCGTGGCGTTGGGATGCTGCTCGGTCGCCGGAGCACGTTTGCTCCAGTCGTCGAACAGGTCTTCGTAGATCTCCTTCACGTGCCAGGTCTGGCCGCACTTGCCCCGGCCACAACGGATCATCCACGGGTCATCGTGGAAGGCGTACAGCTCCTTTTTCTTGCACGCTGGGCATTCGCCTTCGCGCATGTATTTGCCCGCTTTATGCTTGAGGCCGTAATCGGACTGAAGGCGTTGCAGGATGTCGGCGCGTAGATCGTGTTTCATGTTCATCGGGGCTTACTTCACTTCGCCGAGACTGTGTTTGAGGGCGCCAATCAGGCGTTTTTGCGCGGCCATCACGGGGAAGGCGGTCAGCAGCGAGCCGTGCCGTAGACCCTCGGGGATCAAGCGAAATCGATCGTCGTACCAGTGCTCGTTGAACTGCATCGCGTACTGGCTGCGTAGCGTTTCGAGCAATGCTTCGGCCTGCGAACGACTCAGTTTTGCGGTGATGGCAACGTCGATTTCCATGATCCACCTCGGATTTCGGGCAAAGCTCACCCAAACCCACGGGAGGCGGGGGCAGGGCAGGGAGTTAAAAAAGGATTACTGAGGGTGGTGCTTGTGCGCGGAATCGCGCTGAGCGAGTAATGTCTGCGGTAGCAGCCTCGCCGGGACGGGATAACGTAGGTCAGCCCGTGTATCGATCAAGTGCACGACCGTGCAATCCGGGCTGGAGCCCCAGTCCACACCAATCCACTTGCGCTGATTGATCACCTGCAACTCGGTCCAAGCGTTGTGCACCAGCTGCTGAGCCATGAACACCGGCACCTCCAGCGATGTGGTCAGGTGCCGAACGCAGTTGTCGTACAGCAGATCGGAATCCACCAGGTACTGAGCTTCGTGTCGTTGTAGGTAGGCAAACGCCGCCCGTTGCATGCTGCTGCGGTAGTCGTGGGTCAACTGTTCATGGTTCATTGCGCACACTCCATTTCCATTTGGTCGAGCAGGTCGGGTTGATCGTTGGCGGTCTTCATCGCGGCTCGGCGCAGAGCGATGTCAGCAACCGGAAGCCTCACGGATGGGTTGGCCATGCCGCTTGGGCTCATCTCGTGAGTCATTTCGAATTGGGCACGCACTGACCAACCGCAAGCCTCGTTGGTGCATTGCAGGTAGGCCACGCGCAGGAAAATGTGGGTGCCTTCGCTGGTGCGTATGCGCATGCGGCCTTGGCAGTGAGGGCAGACCAGTTTGTAAGTACTCATGACCGATCCTTTAGAACGTTTCTGCCGCTTCATGAGCGATGTTCAGCGGAGTGATTGCATCACCGATGGCAATCCTGATGTCAGTGCCTGAGAGCGAATCGTTGGTGGTTGCTGCAATTTCTTTTAATGTGTCCAGTCGCTGCTGGGCGATGACCAGTAGATCCAGTAAGTGATTTCTTTCTAAATCGGAGATGTAGGTCATGGCGGCTCACTCAAAAAAGGATGTTGAAAGCTTGATGCAGCGCTTGCAGGAGCGGCATGAAGCGCTGGTGGAAATCATGCGTGGTCGCGAATCCATGAAGCTGACCGCTACCGGGGAGGTGCCAGCGCTATTCGTGAGGGCCGAAGACATTCGTTTTGCTGTCGATGACGTCGCAACAGCGCTGAAAGAGATCAAGGCTCGTCTCGGTAAAGGCTGAGTGCGGCTGTGCATGCTCACCTTCCTTCCGTCGTCTTACTGTGCAGTTGGATGGTCGCCAGTACCTCTGCATAGCGGGCAGACATGTAGTGCATCAAGGCTTTGATAATTGCTTCAGCTTCCCCAGCTTCAATGACTCCATCGTCCAGCGCTTTGGAAATGATCTGGTCGACCAAACCGCGCTTGGCTGCTGCTTTGACTGAGCGGCTATATAAATCGATATTGTCTAGGGTTCCCGGCATGGTCAGCGGCACAAACATTCCGCCATACAGCCCGCTGACGTAGTCAGGAAGGAACGTGGTCCCCGCGACTTGTTCCAAACGATGGATATGGTCATCGGTCAGCGGGCGGCTGCCGGCGTTTTCGTATGCCTGGTTATCGAACTTCTTGATGGTCATGCCGAGTTCGGCAGCGGCATATAGACGCCCACCGGGGTACGCGCAAATGACTGCACTGACTACATCCTTTCTGTTGGCTAGAACTGAACGTTTCATCTTCTGGTTTCCTCCCTGAGCCAACGGACCTAGTTTGTGACTACGCCGTCTTTTATGCCGAGAAGCACCGCGGCGCGGTGAGCTTCGCCCCGCAGACATTTCTTCTGTCCGTTTAGAACCGCGTACACCGTTGACGGATTGAGTTTGTGCTGTTCAGCCCAGTCTTTCGCGGAGAGTCCTTGGTGCGCCAAGCGACTTCGGGCTTCTTGGCATACTTGCTCGGTGGGGTATGCGTTCGGCATAGTCTCGTTTCGTGTGATTTCGTGTGATGACAAGCGCAGTATTTCCCATGATTGTGGGAATGTCAAACCGCTTTGGAGACGTTTGTGGGAATTGGTGATCGTCTAAAAGAAGAACGCGAACGGTTGGGATTGAATCAGACCGAATTTGCGGCGAAGGCCGGTGCCTCTAAAAACAGTCAGTACAACTATGAAAAAGGCGAGCGAAGCCCTGATGCCAGTTACTTGGCAGCAGTGGCTGAGCAGGGAGTTGATGTTCTCTATGTGGTGTCCGGAGAGCGAAAGCCGGCAGCAGCTGGCAGCCTTACCAGTGACGAGTCGAGCTTGCTGGAGTTTTACCGACTGATGGCTGAATCCGATCGTCAGTCATTGGTGCGGATGGCCTTTGCGCTTGCGAAGGCAGCAGGTCTGGCATAGCACATGCCCACAAGCGGGGTTAAACCGTATGACAGTCACATTGTGAAATGTAGTCGTACCAGTTTGTAATTGATCAGGGCTGGTGGCACGCCTCAACGTGCACAAAATTGGCTGTTCTCCGGGTGAGCTTTTTGAGGTGCTGTGTTGGCACCGGGCGCCCGTTGCGTGTGAAAGGAGTAATCGCATGTTGGAGAACAGTGTGTCGAAAACCGAAGTTTCAGTAGTTGATACTGGTTCTCTGAGCGAGCAGGAACAAACGTTGCTGACTAAGTTCCGGCGGATAAGTGAGCAGCGCCAGCAGGACATTCTGCGACTTTTGGAGGTATTCACTCAGTTCCCTGAGTAGGTTGGAGCAGACCCCGGCCAGGTGCTGGGGTTTTATGCTGGATCTGCCTCACCCATTTTTTTCCACTCTCGATCCACCGCACGCTTTGCTGTCCTTTCACTCGCATACAACCACCGCAGCCGCCTCGGTTTACCCTGATCCCCCGCCGTAATGGTTTTTTCCTTCCCCGTCTTCTTGTCGCGGTAGTAAGCGATGATCCCGGTGTAATCCCCCGTATTTTCTTCCGCCAGATCCTCGACCGTGTCTTCGGGTAGTTTGCTCTCCAGCTCCAGGCTCACGGTGTAGCCATTGTCAGCGCTGAGGGTGTGCTGCACATTGCCGCCGTACCAAATGATCTCGTCGATTTCCTGTTTCACACCCTGGAGCGTGTAGGTCAATTCCGGGATCAGATCCGGCCGGCCCATGGCCAGGGTATAGCTGAGGGTCGCGCTGCCGCGTTGCAGACGATTGAACTCGGCACGGGCAGCGCGCAGGGCGGACTGGCGGTCGCTGTAGGTGTGACGCAAGTCCTTTAGATTTTCCCCGCCACCGGCAATGGCTTCCTGTTTCTTGGCGCTGTTCACGTCGTAGAAATAGGCCCTCACGCCATCGTAGCTGTCACGGTCGGCTTGCAAGTAGCGGTGCTGGTCGCCGTCAGCGCGGGTGAGGGTGATGTGCGGCAGGTCTATACCGCTGGCGGTTTTACCGCCGCCGGCGGGGATACACAGCAGGCAGCCAGCCTTGACGGTGATCACCGCGTCGAACTCTTCCCCCACACGACTGATCAGATTGGCGTCGGATTCGTTGGCCTGGTCGAGTTGCAAGATGGGCAACCCATCCAGGGCGCCGGCAATGGTCGCGGTCAGGCCGTTGCCTTGGGAGATGTCCCCCAGGACATCTCCCAACGTGGTGTTGCTCCAGCTGCGCTCGCGTTTGGTTTTTAAGCCTTTGCGCAGATCTGCAGACCGAGCGCGAATACTCAGCACATCCGGTGCGCCGCTGTGTTCAGTTTCGTCGACCGTGTAGGTGCCCTTATCGATCAGACCAGTATCGCTCCAGCCAAGCCAAAGGTGGATCACCGCGCCCTTAGGTGGGATGGCCAGCAGTCCGTCATGATCGCTGAGGGTGAGGCTGAGTTGGTCCGCCTCGATCCCCCTGTTGTCGGTTAGATCCAGGCTCATCAGCCGCGGACTGATCAGTTTGGCGATGTCGTTGCCGTCAACGGTGATGCGGAACGCTGGCACCGAGTAGGCGGCCTCACGACTGTAGCGTTCGATGACGTTATCCAGAAAGCCTGTGACATTGGAGAGGGCGGCATCGATCACAGCAACGACCTCATGATACTGACACCTACGTTGGTACCGGCACCGAGCAGGTCTATCCGATCATCGTCGATGCGTTTGAGGCTGATGGAAAATTCGATACGGCGTGGTGTGCCGTCGCGGAAGAAGATGGTTTTGGTTTCGCTCAGGCTCTCAATGACCCACAAGCCATAGATTCGGCCGCTACCTTCAACCACGGGCCAGGCCTTGCCGGTATTGGCCATCAGGCGCACGGCGTCGAGGCTGAGAGCACTACCAGCCAACTCGGGGAGGATGACGCCGGGGAGGGTGATCGAGTCGTCACCGCGCCCGACAAACTGCCGTGCTGGCGCTGCGCCGAAGCGGTTGTTGCTGGCGTGGCGCCATTCGGTTTGGCGTTGCAGCTCCTGGTAGGCGGCAGTGGAGAGGCTGAACACGAACATGCCCAAGGCAAGCATCATGGTATTTACTCCAGGTCAGAGAGTTTGCTGCGCTTGCGAGCGCCTTTTTCGCTTTCGATACGGGCCAGCTCTGCGCGCACGGCACGGGCGATTGCTTGCGGGTCCATCCCAGGCATTGCCGGGATGTGGATTTCGTAAGTGTCGTGGCTGTCGTAAACAGAGCTGCCCGCGTTGCTGATGGGGGCACGAGTATCGACCGTTAACCCAGGCATTGAGGCTGTGCCCAACGCCATGGCGCCGGCAGTGGTGAGTTGCTTGCTCATGTCGGCCATTGCCCCCAACGGGCCGTTCTGACCGCCTTCCAGGCCTTGGGTGAGGCCGGCCATGGTGAAACCGCCCAATTCCGCAAACACGCGCGACGGGCTGTGGATGCCGAGCTTTTCCTTGAACCAGCCAATGGTGGAATCACCGATCGAGGTAATGGCACCTTTGATTTGACCCATGCCGGCAAACAGACCGTTGACCAGGCCATTGACGATCATGTTGCCGAACTCGGTGAAGCGGCTTGGCAAATCCACACCTAGATAACTCAGCACACCGGCAAACGCCTGGTAGATCAGACCGACCGGGCTGAAGTTGGCCAGGGTGTTGAGGATGGTGCCGATGCCACCGCTGAAGCCGGCTTTGATTTCGGTCCAGGTATTGGTGAAGTAGAGCTTCACCGCGTCCCAGTTCTTGTAGACCAGGTACGCCGCACCAGCGAGCGTTGCGACAACCGCAGCGATGGCGAGTACTATCGGGTTCGCGGCGAGTCCCCAAAGCGCGATGCTCACAGTGCGCAAAGCGGTCAGCAGAACGCCGCCCAGGGTACTGGCCACCGTCCGAATCCCCTGCGCAAGCATGGGGAAAGCGTTGCGCGCCAGGCCGGTCAGGGTGGGGGCCAGCTTCTGCATGATCCTCAGCGTGCCGCCACCCTGTACTCCGAACATGGCCATGCCGTAGCGAACCACGGCGAAGGGACCGAGCAGGCTCGCCAAGGTCAGTGCCAGACCACCGAACACAATCGACAGACCGGCCACCAACGCCACGACTTTGACCAAGCCGCCGGCCAATTGCGGATTCTCCCGTGCCCAGGCGCCGACCTTGTTGGCGATTTGGCCCAAGGTGTTGATCAGCGCTTTCAGATCGGGCGCAACGGCGGCGCCGAATTCGGCCATGGCATTGGTGAAGCTACCTTCGGCGGCTTCCATGACATTGGTGAGGGTGCCGAGCTGTTCGTTGACGCGCTTGCGCAGGTCGGCCTGGTTCTGAAGCTTCTGCTGAATCTCCCTGTATCCTGCCAGCCCCTTGTTCATCATGGTGTTCAGGGTGGTAATCGTTTCAGAGTCATCGCCGAACAGCGATTTCATGGTCGCGGTCCGGTCTTCATCGTTCAGCGTTTTAAGCTTTTCGACCTGGGCAAACAGGTTTTCCAGGCCGGCGAAGTTGCCCTTGTCGTCGGTGAACTTGAAGCGGATTTTTTTGCCTTCGATCTCCAGGATTTTGTTGACGTCCTTTACACCATCCTTATCCAACCCAGCCTGGAAGATTTTCCGGAAGGCGTTGCCGGCGGCGCCGCCTTCCATACTTGTTTGATCCATCATGACCAGCAGCGGTGCCAGCTCGTTGGCCGCATCGATGCCTGACTTTTTGATGGTGTCCAATACCGGCGAAATTTTGCTGAAGCCCTGGAGCATGTTGGTCGGGTCAACGCCCGAGTAAAAACCGCGCTGGATGGTATCCATCAACGCCATCATGTCCTTCTCGGAAGTGCGGGTGGCATCTTGCATCTTGGCTGCGAATTCGGCGGCTTCGGCCACTGGCATTTGCAATTGAACGCCCAGGTACGCCGCTGCTTCACCGGTACCGCCGAGAATGCTCTGCGCGCTGAGACCTTGGCGCCGGAGCATCGTCATCATTTCCTGAAAGTCGGCCGTGGTACCGGGCAATCGGTCGCCCAGCTTGGTGGCGAGGTCAGTGATTTTCTGGAAGTCTTCAGCGACCTTTCCCGTGCCGTCCATCATCGACACTTTCAGTTGTGTGGCTGAGTCTTCGTTCGGCGCAAATGCACCAATGGCTTTGGCAATCGGCCGGCTTGCCGCATAACCCGAACCCAGCCCTGCGGCGCCGTTCATGGCCATATTGCCCGCAAAGTTCTGGGTCTTCTCCATCTTGCTGCGTTCGATCGCCAGGCGTTTTTGTTGCGTGTTCAAGGCGACCAGGCGCTTGCCCTGTTCGCTGATGCTGGCGTTGGTGGCGCCGATCTGTTCGCGCAGCTGGCGCTCGTGGCTGCTGAGGTCCTTGGTGCTGATGCCGGCGCCGTACAGCTTAGTGCGCAGCGCTTGGAGCTGTTCACTCTGCTGCTGGTGCTGTTCTTTGAGTTTCTGTGCTTCACGCACGGCGGTGCGGAAGTCCTTGGCCATGGCCTTGGTCGGCACGCCGGTGGCAGCAAATTGCTGGCTGAGTGCCCGAACCTTGTCTCGGGCGGCGCCGAGAGCTTGCTCGGTTTGTTCGGCCGCAGCGCGCTGGGTACGCCAGGCGCTGACATCCTTCTGCTGTGCGTTGAGCTCCTTGAGGCGGTCACGAGCATCCTTGAGGGCGCGTGCGGCGCCGATGCTGCCGTTGTTGATGGCCTTCAGTGGACCGCTCGCCCGGTCGATGGCGTTGAGCAATACCTGAAGTTTTAGATCATTCGCCATCGGTGGAGCTCCGCACCCTGGCGCGCTCGCGCCAGTCCATCAGTTCTTGCAGGCCCAGCTGATCCATGTCCGCCGGTGCCCAGTGAAAAACCACGGCCAGGTCGGCCATGGCGTCCTCTACGCAACGAGGGATGCGTCCGTTTTCACCGACCTCTGCAACAAAAAACCGGAAATCTTGCTGCCACAGGCGAGCAGATCAGCCGGGTCCATGCTGGCGGCTTCCGGGGCGGTAATCCCAGGGCTGGTGATGCGCGGTAGGATCTTGATCAGGGTGGCCACGTCCATGTTCAACAGTTCAACCAGCTGGACGCCGCGCAGCTCGCCTGACGCTGGTTTGCGTAGAGTGAGGGTGTCGATGGTGGTCTTGCCGCGTTTGATCGGCGTATCGAGGGTGACGGTGTTGTCGTCGACATGTGGCAATGCTTCGACGGTGTCTTCAGAATTCATGGGAGGCTCCAGATTTCAAGGTTGGCCGTCCTCGATCGAGCACGGCGGGATGGATCAAAGACCAATGGCTGCGCGCTGTTTTTCCAGCATGTCGACGCCGTTGACCTTCTCGATGAAATTGAGCAGATCGATCTCGATGATTTCTTCGTTATCGACGATCAGCTTGTAATAGGTGCAGGTGGTAGTGATGCTGTGTTCGGTGTCTTCACCGGGCTGGGCATCGCCCATTTCGATGGTTTCGTGGCGGCCGCGTACGACAATCTCCACGGCGCTGACTTCACCGGTGTCGTCCTGCTGAAACGAACCGGCGAATCGAAGTTGCACACCCGAAGCGTTCACGGTGCCGAACTGACGGAGTGCGATCAGGTCCAGGCCGCCGGTCTTCCATTCGAACTGAATGCCGTCATCGGAGAAGCCCAGGTCAGCCTTGACCGGGCCGTTCATGCCACCGCCGCGATAGGCTTCCATCTTGCGACCGAGCGGTGGCGGGGTAACACTTTTGGCAACGCCCTGGTAGCTGTTGCCGTCGTTGAACAGATTCATGTTTTTGAGTTTGCGAGGCATGGCCATGGCGGTGTTCTCCGGTGTACTGACTCGGGTTGACTCCCCTCACAGGGAGTCCCGATTTAGCTGTTAACTTTGTTGGCGAACTGGATCAGGTAGCGGTCGGTAATACGCTGCCGAAGGGTCAGATCTTCCAGTGGCGGCACCGGCGTGTAGTCGTAATCGAGTACGAGCTGGCCAGCCTTCAGGGTGTCTTTGTCGTTGATGTCATCCGGGTACCAGCAGCTGCCGCCAATCAGGTAGCCGGCAGTGACCAGTTCGCGGAACTTGGCGTTGATGCTCTCGATCATGTCGCGCACCAGGGAGGCATGCATGGGTCTGTCCACAGCCCACATCTGCGCCTCGGCCATGGTGTCGGCGAGGATCTGCGCGGTACGGGTGTAGTTCTCGAAAGCGAACAATGGATCGTCGCTGCACGTCCGACTGCCCCAGAAGCGAAAGCCGCCCTCGTTGATCAGGGTGGTGACTTCGTTACCGTTGAGGTAGTTGGCATCGGTGGCGGGGTTTTGCAGGTCCCAGAACACGTCGGCGCTGATGCCGGTCACGCCGTTGACCGCAACGTTGGACAACGTTTTGTGCCAGCCCACTTCCTGGTCAATCTTGGCGCGCAGGCCCAAGGCGCGAGCCACAGAGGAAGCCTTCGCGGTTGCATTGGCGATGGTGTTCCAGTTCTGGAAATCCGGCCAGATGACCATGACTTCTCGGGCTCCGAAGTTCTCGCGGTAGGTGACGGCTTCTTCTTTGGTCTTGCAGTTCCAGGCGCTGACATAGTTGAAGGCGCGCAACTGCTGCCCGATAGCGACTAGGGCGCTGGCCACCGGTTGGCTGTCCAAACCAGGCACCCCGAGAATGCGTGGCACCAGGCCGACCTTGGCCTTGGCGGCAAGCAGAGCTTTCATGCCGGTGTATTTGCCGTCTGCGGTGGTGGTACCGATCAGGGCGCTGGTGGTTGCTGCTTCGGTTGCCCCTTCCTTGACACGCACTACGATCACGTAGGGTTTGGTCTGGTCGGCGATGGCTTGGAGAGAGGCTGCCAGGGTGCCCTTGGTACCGGCCTTGGCAATAGCGGATTGCACATTGGTCAGCAGAACCGGTGTGTCCAGTGGGAAGGCGGTGGCATCAGCGTCTTCGGCCGTGCAAACCATGCCGATAACAGCGGTGGGGATGGTGCGAATGGGGCGGGTGCCGTCGTTGAGTTCGATGACCCGCACGCCGTGGAGATAATCGGCCATGGGTTTGCCTGCGCAGTGAATGGGATGACAGTGCGCAGGCTGCCGCGTGCGCGCCTGATCGGCGAGCACTGGAGATTGTGAGAGCGGGGATTACAGGGAGAAGTGCTGATATTGTCTCCTGGACCGCTTTTACGGCCCAGGGTTTGGAGCAAGGGCAGGGGTTAAATCGCGTCCAGCTCGGCGGTAACCAATTCGCCAGCGGCGACCACCGCTTCGACGGTGGTCAGCTCTGCCAAAGACGCCTTGCCGCCGATGCGGGCTGCCTCGATGCGAGCCGCCACCGCCAGCCAGGCATCACGGGCTTCAATCACCCGATTTGCCTGCGCTTGTGGGGTGATCTGCAATGCCTCGGCTTCTGCCTTGAGCAACACGTAGTCGCTGGCATCCGCTGGCGAGCCGGCCGCGATGTAGCGCTCGGCTTCGTTCGCCTTGAGCAAATACATTGCATCCTGGCCATCGATACGCGTGGCATTGCGTGCGCGAGCCTGTGCCACAGCCGCATCAATCCCTTTCTGGACCTGCTCAGCCGCAGCCCCCGCCAGCACCAACACCGGGACGCCTACCATCAACGCATCCTCGACGGTAAACGCCGAATAAAACTGCCCTTCATATGTGAAATTAAGCCGCATTTTTAGTCACCGATTTAAACAAGGTTTACGTTAGTAACGACACTTCTGGTCGCGCCATTGGAGTCAAAAACAACGCCAGTCAAATAGTCACCCGACCATTTCGCGCCAGCCGGCAAGGTATTGGATTGCGCCGCAAAAATAATCGGACTACCGGCCGTTTCGATTAATGGCGTGTTCTTAACCACCGGACCCACGCGGCTGATCTTGTTCAAGTACAGCGAGACAATGCCGGTTTGCCCGTTGATCGTGTGACGAGTCAGCGCGGTATCGCCCAGCTCGATCTCACACCCGGTCACATGAACCATGCCCATCGGGCGGTCATAGCGACGGAAAAAACCCGTGTAGACGTTGTTTGTCGTTGACTCGGGCTTCGAATAATTGGCCGTGCGAATGCGGATGCTCCCCAAAACAACGGTGGAACTGTCCAGCATAAAACCGGTGGTCGAGTTGTCCTGATTCCCCGCGCCGTCAGCCCCGTTTGCCTGCACGCAAATGTTGCGGAGGGTGGGCATCACCGTCTCACCCTCGGCGACAGTAATTGTCAGGTTCTTGGATGCGACGAAAATCAAACTCTCGATCACATGTTCATGACCAGACAACCGGACGTAACCACCACCGCCGTAAGGAATGGTGTTCACGGCCTTCGCCACCGTTTTAAAAGGTTTGAGTTTGTCGCCCGTGCCGGCGGCATCATCGCCAGTAATAGCGTTCACGTAGTAAGTCTTGTTCATCGCCGGGACCGCACTTATCGCAGCGGCCAAGGCGTCTTTAATGCTCTTCTCTTTGTCCTGAAACATTGCAACAAGGCGAGTAGCCTCAGCCAGCAGTGCCGACATGCCCATAATGATTCCCCTGCTTTATTTCTGTTTAAGTTGCGAAACTTCGTTTTTAAGCACCTGGATCGACTCACCCATTTCCGCGATCGAGTCTTTTTGCGTCATGTAGCCGCGCATCAAATTCACCAAGCTGGTGGTACAGTCGCCCGCCAGGGCATCGACCGCTGCTGCCGCCCAGCCCCCTTCGTGGTACATCGGATAAACGGGGTAGCGCAGGTACAACCCGCCGGCACCCTCGATTTTCGGCAGCACCGCGTAGATGCCCGAGGCACGTACAAGCCGAGGTGTTCCGGCGCTATCCAATACCCAGCGTGGGCTCGCCCCTGTATCCGCCGGATCGGGATCTAGCACCGTGTCAGAGAACATCTCGGCCGGCGTGAGGTAGTGCCGAGAGCTATCGCTGCGTCCAGTCCAGGCGGTTTGCGCAGTGGCGCCATCGCCGACCGCGGCATTTACTGTGGCGATGCCGTAAGGGTTCCAGCCCTCCAGCGGGGTACGCAAAATCAGCTCCAACGGAATCGCGTAGCTGTTGCGGTAGGTTTGGCCATCGGCCACAAAGGACGCCACCTCAGGGCGGGTGTTGGACGCAACGAACAATGTCGGGTCGTTGTAACTACGCAGGCCCTTGGTGCGGCCGCTGGCGTTACGCTCGTGCCCATACCGGCGGTTGTAGTAAGCCGCGTTCAGCAGCTCGGCGCTGTCCCACTTGGTCAGCTTGGTCACCACGCCGCTGTCGGTGTACTGCTCGACCAAGTTCGCCCCGGCGCCGTTCAGTCCTGGAACCTTGGCCATCAGTTCATCGAGTAGGTCGATGGTTGGGGATTCGTTGTACGCGCCCCAGGTTGGATCGGCCGACAGCTCACGGTTGATACGCCACCGCTGACGGCGGCTTGTCGCCACCTGAGGCCCCGTCAGGTTTGCGTGCCAACGCTGTAACGGCAGATCGAGCGGGGTGACGAGTTTTTCAACGGGGTAATCCCCCACGCTGCCCACGTCTGCGACCGATATACGGTAGCGCCAGGCCACGTACTGCGGCCGCCCAGTCTTGGAAACTTGCCGTACCGAGCCGGGGATGAACGATCCGTTTTCATTTCGGCCGCTATAGCCGGTGGCGCCCATCAACAGGGTGCGCGACAACAGGTCGCGATAGCCGTTGATTTCCTCCAGATGGCGGAAGCTTTCAAAGGTGTCGTTCACCTCGTCGGTCAACAGTTCCGGCCAGATTTCCAGCACCGAAAGGTTCCAGCGAAAATGTGGTCGGTAGTCGCGAATCCCGGTATCCCGCGCAGCGAAAGCGCGGAAGTATTCGCGCATTTCTGCGACCTTCGCCGGAACGTCAACCGCCGCATTCACCGACGCGGGGGCCGCTGGTGGGGCAATGTCCACCATTGCCAGGTAGTTACCCGGAGCAGCGCTGCGCAGGCGGTAGTCGTTGTGTCGAGTCCTGACCATGTGGCCGTTGATCATGGCCGCGATTTCACCCAGTCCCGGAGTAGCCAGTAGGTTGGGATGGTTGTGCAGGTTGATGGCCGAATAGGCGCCGTCGAACGTTCGGTTGAACGACTCGGTCCCGGCAGAGCCGTATTGGCGACTGCCCAAAACCCCCGACTGGCCAAAGGTCCGGAAAATTTCCGCCAGGTATTCCGACTGGCTCGACTCGGCGACCCAGTCTGTTTCGATGAAATTGGTCAGCGGGTAGTTATGGGTTTTGCCTTCCGCATGTTCGGCCGACAGGTCCTTTTTGATGCTAGCCAATTCGACTTCGACAAACTCTTTCACCCAGGCACGGGTCGCCTGAATGACCGAACCGTCGAGCATCAACGTCACATTGTCGGCATTGCTGGTGGTGAAGATGGTGCGAATGTTGATTTCGCGACCGGCACCGGTGGCAATGAGCGGCTTGAACGACTCAGGGTATTTGCCGATGGCGTACAGAATGCCGGTGTCCGTCCAGACGGCAACCTCACGAATCCAGAAGCCACCGACGTTCTGAGGAATGATCGCCTCGACCACCAGCCAGGCCGTGTTCGTTTTGTCTTGATACAGGTTGCTGAAGCTGCCTTCCCATACTTTGCGCTTCAAAGCGACTTGAGTATCGACTGGATTGTAAGTGGCGCCGTTACCGTCACCGACGCTCATCTTGACCAGCTTGATCGGCTTGCCGGTGGCCTTGCACTCGGCTTCATATTGAATGCCGGCCTTGGTCAAAATCGTATAGAACTCTTGCGCTGCCATCACGCCTCCAACGGGTAGATAGTGGTCAATTCACCCGCGTCCGCAGCGATGGACTGATAGGCCGGTTCGGCCAGTTGTTCCAGGGCTGTGACGTGTAGGGGGTGGATAGTTGTTTGTTCGCCAGAATCACCGCCGACCGCCTCCCGTGCGGGATAGGCATGCTGTTCCAGCAACGTGGGTTGAAGCGGGTACAGCGTGGTCATTTCGGCGGTTACCGAGATGCTCGCCGCGTCCCTCGCCGTGCAGGTGAGTTCCAGCAACGTGACGTGCAACGGGTAGATCGTGGTGACCTCGCCCTCGACAACGCAGGCACCAAACCAGAGGGCGGCGGTGGTTTCCAAGCCAAAGGCGAGGCGGGTCATGTGCCGGCTGACCGGCTTTGCGTCATCAATGAGCCGGGTCAGCTCCTGGTACATTTCTTCGGTGATGCCGGTATCCAGAACTTCGACCTTCAGCGCGAAGGTGCCCGGCTCGCGCTCGGGCACGGTCTGCCACCATTCCTCCACCTCGATCAGGTAGCCCAGAGGCTCGACCACACGGCGCAGCGCACCGAGGGTGCCTTTGCGTGCATGGATGTAGAACGACGCGCGGATGGCGGTGCGCTTGGCGGCCTCGGACCATCGAGGGTCCCAGCGATCGACCGAGAAGGCCCATGCCAGGTAGGGCAATAGGTGCTGCGGGCATAGATCCGGGTTGTACAATTGTCGCAAAGGAATCGGCACACGCTGAATGTCAGCCAACGCTATGGCGGCCTGGCGTTCAAGCGGGGTGACGTTGCGCGGGAGCAGGGCTTGGGCGGTCATCACTCAGCCCCCAGGGATAAATCGATGTCCGTGCAGAAGGGCGCCTGGTAAGGGGTGGCAACGATATCCTGCCAATTCTGCAACACGACTTTGCGCACGCCTTCAACGTGAAGCGAGGCATGCACGATGGATTCGGACACTTCAAGCCCGAGGCGACGACGCTGGTTCACAAACTTGAGTAGGCTGGTCCTCGCCGCTGCAAGAGCGAGCTCGTTCTCGGGTCCGTTGCTCAGCATGTAGAGCTTCGCTTTCACCTGGTAGTTGATGATATCGGCGCCCTGAACGGTAAGTCGATCAGCGACCGGTCGGCGATCATCGTCACTCAGGTACGTTTTGACCGAGGCAAGCAGTGCAGGCGAGGCAGTACCGTCGCCGAGCAGCGATTGAACGATTACCACCACTGCGGCGGGTGAAGGGCTTTCAGCGGTTGCATCAGCCACTTGGCCATCTGCCGAGCGAGCATGAAAGATGTAGCTGTTACGAGAACCTGCGGTGCTCAGACCTTCCCAGGCCATCTGTGCACGCTCGCGCAGGCTGTCGTCACTCTCCATCACCCGAGGGATTGGCGGTATCGCGGAGGGCTTGGCTTCCTGAACGACCAGGCGTGCGACGTTGTAATTCGCGGCGATGTTTTCGAGATCGGTGCCTTTCGCTAAGGCCAGCATGTTGGCAACGGACGCTTCATTGACACGCTGACGCCAGACAGTCTCACGGTAAGCGTTCTCCTCGAGCAGCTTGGTCAGCGGCTCCGACTCCAGCGCAAGGCGTGCCGCGATCTCGGCCTGTTCTTCGACGGGCCAGAGGCTGATGGCGTATGCCTTTCGCTCGGCGAGGATCTGTTCGAAATCGATCTGTTCGACGATCTGCGGGGCCGGCAGCTGAGCCAGGTCGATGGCGGCAAAGGTACTCATACGCTGGCCCCCAGCTGCAACGGAACGCTAAGACTCAACGGCTCGTTGGTGTCGACACGGCTGCATTCGATGTCCATTACCGTTTGGCCTTGCAAAGTGCCCCCTAGGAACTGCACGCGGCTGAGGGTAATCCGGGGTTCCCAGCGCATCAGGGCCATGACGGTGGCGGCATAGACGCGCAGTCGGGTGACGTCATTGAACGGATGGTCGACCAGCTCCGGCAGAAAGCTGCCGTACTCCCGGCGCATCACGCGGGTGCCGATGCGAGTGGTCAGGATGTCGGTGGTCGACTGGGCGATATGCTCGACGGTGTTGATCGCGGCGCCGGTTTCTCGATTCATTCCGGTTTCCCCGTCTTGCCGCTGCCTGTCATCACGCCGCCATGCGGGTGGTTGACCAGGCTGATGTCGGCTGCCACAACGTCATCCGTCACGGTGACTTTTCCAGAGATGGCTTGATTGCCTTCCTGGGTGTAATTACCGGTCTGCGTGTAGTCGCCTTCGTGGGTGATTGGCCCGACGATGTGAATACCGCCGGTGCTAATCAAGTCCGTTGTACCGCCGTCCACCAGAACTGCGCTGAGATGGTGAGTAACGCTGTCGTACTCGATGACGGTGCCGTCGTGATAGGTGCGCCGATGCAGACCAGGGCGATCGCCATTGGCCGGATTGAGGTCGCTGAAGATGCCGGCCAGGGCAATGCCGTTACCCAGTTGTCCCGATGGGCTGACCAGAATGACTTGCTCGTCGACCGTAGGTGGGTCCCATTCTTTGTCGGCACCGGCGCGCAAAGTGATCCACGGTAGCCAGGCAGTGGTCAGCGTTCCGGTATTTACACGCACACGCGGGGGCTTCATCTGGACTTCGGCGATGGTGCCGAAGCGGATTAGGTTTTCGATCAGGCGGGCGAGGGTGGGTAAGTCGTTCATGGCGCCGATGGTGGAGCCATGCGTGCGTGAGTGCAGCTATACGTGTTTGTGGCGTTGATGAATACAAACTAGGTTTTTTCTCCTTGTGTTATTCCATTACGAACTATAATTCAGATTGCTTACTCCTCACGTGGATTTAGCCTGATTGGTTAAGAAGGGGTGATGAATTGTTAGGTTTGCATCGCTACTGTGAATTTGAATCTAATTGGGGTGGTTTAAGATGCTAAAGACGACTCATTTCTCAATACAGTGTCCCCAGTGTGGGGCTGTGGACTTTCAGCAGCCCGATGATGTTCAGGACGATGATCTCGTAACCTGTGATTTTTGTGGTCTTCAAATTCAGCTCTCCGAACTAAAGGAGGTTGGGCTCGAACAGGCTAAAAAAGTTGCAATACCAGAAGCGAAGAAAATCATCGAGGATATGTTAAAGAAGACATTTAAGGGGAAATTCAAATGAGTTTGTTCGAGACGTTAACATTGCTGATTTCAGTTTTGGCTATCGTGGTTTCAACAGTGTCTCTGGTGCGAACACGTAAAATTAGTGAGGAGCAGCTTAAGCTGGAAAGAATTACAGCTGAGCTTTCGGCTCATCAAATTCAAGAAATTGAGGAGCAAAAAAGTCTCAAGAATAAGGCCGGTATGCATGTGAGAATCAATAAGCTCGGTAATAGCTCTGAATTTGTTATAGCAAATAATGGTCAAGGTAGTGCGTATGATGTTGATTTTGAACTAGTTAATTGTGATGATAGCCCGTTATATGACGCGCAACATAAGCTCCCGCATCCAGTGTTGAAACCTCGATCTGTAATTAAGTTGAAAGCCGCGTTTCATATGGGTAGCGACATGAAGTATCAAGCGAAAGTAAGTTGGCGTGAAGAAGGAGGCGCCATCCAGGACGAGATTTTTTGGGTCTCACGGTAGTTTTTGTATCTGTGCTAGGGGTTGGACAGGTGCTCCAGTAGTCCGTTGCGGATCAGATCAAGATCTTCCTTTGTAAACCCTAATACCTCCCGCTGCTCATACTTCACATCCGGTGCGCCCTGTTCGGCACGATCCTTTAATCCGTATTGGTGAACCTTGGCAATTCGCGCAATCCGACCTGTAAACCCAACGCTGATGGCATTACCGTCGCCTTGTACCTTCAAAAAGTTCGCGGTGCGTAGCTTCTGGAACATCTGAACCTTCCGTTTCACTCTCCCCTGTTTGCCACGTAGATTGCGCTGTTTACGCGTTGCGTACTTGCTGCCATCCGGGTTGCGCTGGGCAATGACTCGTTGCTGTTGGCTGCGGCGCAACGCCTGGCCGAGGTTGCGAGCCAGCTTGTTGCGGGATGTGGGTTCCAGCTGCCCGAGCAGACCGGCCGCCCAGTCCTCTAGCGCTTCCAGTCTGTTAGTCATTCAGGACTACCCATTCACTACCTGTGCCCTGGTCGCCGGGAATCCAACCCGGATCGAGAAACGCCGCGACTCGCTGAGGTTCATCAGGGTGTCTGATGGTGGTTTTGCCTTCGGCGTCTTTGCCTACGACCACGCGTTCAGTTAGCGGCAAGGTCAGGCTGAGGTCCACTTTACTGTTGTCGAGAATGTCGGCTTCGAACTGGATTCCGGCCGCGGACTTGTTCAGGTTTTCCAGCAGCTCGGATTGATGGACGCTCAGCCAGCCGAGTAGGGGCAACATGACACTGTCGGGGTGGCCGGCGAAGTCAGTGAGGATGACTTGCAGGTCGAAGCTGTATTCAAACGAGAGGCTGGCCGCAGCAGTACAACGGACTTTGCCGTTATCGATAAAGATCAGCAGCCGCTCGGGGTTGTGTTTGAGTTCGGCAACGGTGGCCAACAGATGAGCGCGCAGGCTTTCGGGTTTGTTCATGGGTTGGCCTGTTGATGCTGGTAAACCATGTCGACCTGACCCGCGCATTCCGCCCAGGCAACCTCGACGCGATCCTGATCGGTAAGTTGATCGCCGTTACTGCGTGGGCTGGTCGCTGGCAGCGTGCAGGGCACCACGGCCGGACAACCACTGACGATAAGCGTCGGCGCCGGTGAGGGTGGGGCGCTCGCGCAACCGGCGAGCAGCATCAGGCAAGGGCTGATCAGCCCAATCGCGTAGTTCGGAATTTTCACGTTTCAGTGCCTCAATGGTGAGTTCGCGTTTTGCCAGGCCCTGGCGCAGCTGATCCTGCTGCGTGCGCAGGCGGGCCTGTGCCTCGCGTTCCTGTTGCAGGGTGGTGCGGAGGGTATTGGCAGTGGACAGGTTGCGGCCGGACTCTTCACGGGCGGCGTCCGCATCCTTGGTTGCCAGCTCTGTGTTCTTGTCGGCGACGGTGATGCGCTGCTCTTGGCCCCAGATCAGCAACGCCAGGGCACCGAGCAGGGCGATGCCGTACAGAACCTGGCGAAGGGTGCTCATGCGCGGTACCAGCCCAGCTTATTCATGTCACCGACGTCCATTTTTTCCAGTGGACCGCGAACGATGATGACTTTGCAGCCTGGCGTCAGAAAGTGCAGAGCCTCGGCCAGTTGCTCCATACCTTCCTGTTCGGTGTTCTCCGGCACCACCAATAGTTCGCCGTCCTGCACCTTCAACCGTTGAACTGCGTTGAGATCAATCATGCCGCCACCGCCTGGCCACAGTCGCAGCTGGCGTGCCGTTCGTAGGCGCGCTGAAGTTTGATGTCATACAGATTTCGTTGGTAGTCGGGGCCGTTGTAGAGCTTGGCGAATTCAGCCCATTTGCGAGCCTTCAGGGCCTTGTACAAAGTTGGGTCGGTTTCGATGAAGCGCACGAAGGCATCAAACTGTTGTGATTCACTCGCACTCATGGCCGTGACAAAGTCCTGCACGCTGCTGTATCCCAGACGCTGCCAGTGAAAGCCCATGATCTGGAAAGCACCCCAGGAAGCGGACTCCAGCGCGGCGGTGTCATCGATCAGGCGAGCGGTGGCCAGGCGTTGATGTTCGGCGGTGCCGCCGGCATAACCACCGGCTTTCGGGTTAACGATGGCCGGGTTGGCAGCGGCGAGTTGATCAGCGTGGCGCTTGAGTTCGGCGGCGTTATCGCCTTCGTGTTGAACCGTCGACAGCTGGCGGTACATGACGTGGCGTTCGAACAGAATCACCGGCTTGCCATTGTCGAGGAAGCCTTTGCCTTTCGATTCGATCTCGTTGACCGCGTAGACGCTGGCCAACGGCACATCGAGACGCTGCGCGGCATTGACCAGGTCGACATTCTTTAGCAACTGCTGGCAATCATTACCGGCTAGCATCGCCTGGGTTTTGCTGCCGGCGATACCATCGACGACCAAGCCGACTTTCAACTGATAAGTGCGTACGGCCGCCTCGGTGATGTCACCATAATCACCATCGATGATCAGCTTGGCGCCATGATTGTTCAGATTCTTTTGCAGGACGCGCACCGCTTGGGAACGGTCGCCGTGGCGAAGTGTGCTCATAGTTGCTCTACCTTGCGGGTGAAAAACTTCCTTGCAGCGGCGCGGGTACCTTCGACGCCCAGCAAGCCGATGACACCGCCAAAAAAGGGCGCGGTCGATGCAGGAATACCCAGCAACGACAAGCCGTGACTGGCGGCGAGTGCCAAGGCACCGCACAGCGGTGCCTCGATCGCCATACGCCGTAACGTGCCACCGCCGTACATGATCCGAAGGGCGGCAATGATCAAGGCCAGGATGCCGGCGTACAGCGTTGGCCAGTTCTGTTCGAGCCAGGCGGCGAGCCAGGCCCAGGTATCGGGACGGTCAGGCATGCGTTTCATTCCATGGTCCAGAGTGAGTGGTTTCAAGGACGCGGGGTGGGTGGGTCAGTCCCATAGGTTCACCATTTGCCGTTGAGGGGCGGCCGTTTGGGCTTCGGGCATTTGCACGGCCAGGCCTTGGGGCAATATCGGGCCGTGATCCGCCAGACCAGGATTGGCCTCAAACACCGCCTCGGTCACCCCCGCCGTGCGACCGTAGTGACGCCAGCACAGCGCATCGACGGTATCGTTTTGATGGGCGCGGACAATGACGGCCATCAGATCAACTCCACGGTAGTGCGACCGAGGCCGAGGAAGTCACGCACCGCCCAGCGCTGGTCGCGGCGCAACTCGTCGATGCTCGGTGTGAGTTCATCGGCGTTCTGGTTACCGCTGTTGGTACTGTCGTAGGAGCGGTAGCGCTCGCAAATTTCTGCGCCGGTCGCGGCGTAAATGGCTCGCTGGTACAGGTGAATGTATTGCGACACGTCTTTGACTTTGTCGGCCGGGACATCGGTGAGGGTGGTGTATCCGTCGGCCTGCTTGGCCAGGCGCCAGTTGGTGAGCTCCCGGTTGATGCTGATGGCTGCGGCGATGGTCGCGGTTTCCAGTCTGATCGGGGTGACGCTGGCATCGAGACGCAGGGTGCCGCGCACACTGTCCAGATCGATTGATGGCCAGAATGGATCGGTGTTGATGTGTTCGGTCGGCGCAGTGCCGCCCGCTACGAATCCGCTCATGGAACTGCGCTCTGCAATAGGTCGCCGGTGGTCGGGGCTTCACGTTCAGGAGGAGCGGCCTGGCCGATCCGCCCCGAGCCGGCGGGGTGCGTGGGGACGCTCGGTTAGCTGCCGGGGGCAGCGAGTTTGTTGAAGAGGCGCTCGGCGCGCTCCAGATCCTTTTTGCCACCGCAGGCGTCGTGCAGATCGATGGCTTTCTTCAGCAAATCGATGCCAGCCTGTACCTGTCCGGGTTGCCCAGGCAGCTCTTCGGTAATGCCTTCCAGGGTGGCGCGGCCAGTGGCGAGGAACAGCTTGGCGCGGGCCTGATCGGGCATGTCTTCAGCTTCGGTCAGTTCTGCGGTGCGGTGCAGGATGGCCAGATCGAACGGCTCGTTGATCTTTTGGGCCTTGAACGCTGCTGTCGCGACTTCTTCCGCGACCAGGCAACCCAAAGTGCGGGCGAAACGGTCGGGCATGACCATCTTGTGTTTCAGCACGTACTCAGCGATGTCCAGACCCCCGGAGAAGTCGCCGGCATCGATGCGCCACACCATCACGGTGGTCAGCACTTCATCCTGCGCACCTTGGCCGGCCTCCAACACGCCCTGTACATAGGGCACGTAGTCGGGCAGCAACTGACGTTTGAGTTCGGCCTTGCCCTGGTTCGACTGGACCTGTTTCAGGCGCAGGCGATCTTGCAGCAACTGGTTCAGTTGATGCTCATACGCGGTAGCACCGGCCATGGTTTGGGTCGGCTCGGTCGCTGCCGCCTCAATGGCGGCGGTGACGCGCTGGAAGTGACGACGGCATGGGTTGGTCATGGTCGTCTGCCTTACGATGCGATTTCGATGTTTTCAGCGAGGGACGCACATTCCAGGTCCTCGATGACGTAAGCGTCGTTGACCGATTCGTAGTTCTCGACGCGGTCGCGTTTGGCGTTGTCGAGGACGGTGCGGCGACGGCTGCCTTCCTGCCAATAAATCGACAGGTTTTCGAGCTTGGTGACCAGTAAGCCGCGGGCCGGGAAGTACGGCACACGCACCGCCGGCAGGTTGCCCAGGCGCTTTTGGCTGGTGACGATATCGGCGGCCAGCATTTCCGTCGGCGCGTTGTCCTTGTTGATGATTGGGAAGTACTTGTCGGCCAGCAGCTGGCGACCGCAGATCACCACCAGATCGGGGTCTTCCTGGTACCACGGCGCGATGAATTCCTCGACCATGCTGAAGACCAGGGCGTCGAGGTTGGCGAAGTTCTTGCCGGCGCCAATGGTGATCTTGCCGGAACCTTCGATCACTTCATCCATGACCCGTGCGGCGTTTTCGGTTCGCATTTTTTGCAGCCAGCCGACGTTGACGTCCTGGCGCAGTGGATTGGTTGCCGGGTTGGAGGTGGCAGCGCGACTGGTACCGTTCCAGCCGATCAGGATGCGGTCCAACGCCTGACGTTTCAGGATTGCGTCACGAATACGTGCCTGGAAGTCGGGGAACTTGGCCCAGGCATCCAGCTTGCTGTAGCGCAGGTGGGTGTCAAAGTTGGTCTGCGAGCAGAAGTAGCCGCGATCATCCAGAGTGGTGATGTCGGTCGTTTCGCGGTCTTTCTGGGTGGTATCGGTAGTCCCGGCATTCGGTCCGCCGATGCCCATGCCAATTTTTTCGCCCATCTGCTCGGTGACACCGTAGATGTTGATCGCGCTGAGGAACTGACTGGATTCCTGCATGCGGGTTTCCAGCGTCTGGGTGACGCTCGGCGCGGTGGCAAATTTGGTGGTGACGTCGGGCACGCCGTGCAGCTTGGCCAACTGGCCCAGGTAAGCGTTGAAGAGGCTACGGGTATCGTTACGCATGGTCATTGTCCTTCGTTATTCGGGGGCTGTGGTAGGGCTGACTGTCAGCAGTCGGTCACGACCTGGTTATCGCCGCCGGATACCGGAGGGCGCGTCTTCTGGTTATGGTCCTGGGTGTTTGAGAGGTTGGTTTTCAGCTCTTTCAGTTCAGTGCAGACCTGGTCGAGCTGAGTCTTCAGTCCCGCTGAAAATTGCTTCTCGGCGGCCAGCTGGTCGGGCAGATCTTTGACGTGTTCGGCAATGGTCTGGACCGCTTCGCCGATCTGGGAGAACTCGGCGTCATCCTTGGTCTGCTTGCCGGTCAACAGGCTTTTCACGGTGCTGAGCAATTGGGCGCCGATGCCAGGCTTTTCTTCGAACTCTTCGAACTTCAGTTCGGTCTCGACTGCCTCGGTGAACATCGAGGTTGCGGAGTAGTGGCGATCCTTGAACGGGCTGACGTCCGGCTTCTGCGCCGAGAACGCCAGTACGTCGGTGCCTAGGCTGGCCGGCGAGTCGGTCACGGCCAGGCCGACGATGTAGGCCTCTCCGGTATCCGCGAAACTGTCGTCGATTTCGATCGAGGTGTAGATCTTCTGTTTCGCCTTGTTCATGGCGATAAGTTCAGCGGTGGGCTCGACCTGGGCGAATAGCGCGAGCTTCTTCATACCGTTGATATCGATCTCTTCGGTTTTCACCGCCAGCACGTCGCCGTAGGCCTTGAACGGACTGTCCGGCAGCAGACTGCGGAAGTGCTCCAGCCAGATGCGGGCGCCGTAGGTGGACGGATTGAAGTTTTTGGCAGCCTGTTCCAGCCAGGCACGTTTGATGGTTCGCTTATCCGAGGTAGCGCCCTCGACGGCGACGCGGAACCAGTTACTGCGGAATTTCTTCATGCCGGGAATCCTCAATGCGTTGGGCGCTAAGTGCGTTGCAATGAGGGGCATGGTCGTGACGCGCGCGAGTTGCGGCAACGAGGCGGGACTGTAGAGGAGGAGGGTACAAGGGGCGGTGCTATTGAGCCGCAGGCATGGGCGGCAGCATCGCGGCCATGACTACGACCGAACTGCTGCCCATCGATCCCCGACGCCAATCCAAGTTTCTCTACTGGATGGGTTGGCGTATCTGCGAGATTGCCGAGGCTACGGGCGAAAAGGAAAAAACGCTACACAGCTGGAAGGCCCGCGACGAGTGGGATCGGGCCGACAATGTCGAGCGCATCGGCGGGGCGCTGGAAGCGCGCTTGGTGCAGCTGATCCTCAAGGAAAACAAGAGCGGCGGCGACTTCAAGGAGATTGACCTGCTGCACCGCCAGCTGGAGCGGCAGGCACGAATTCAGCGCTTCCAGGGCGGCGGTACCGAAACCGAACTCAACCCGAATCTCGCCAAGCGCAACGAAGGGCCGAAGAAGAAGACCCCGAAAAATGATATCAGCGAAGAACAGGTCGAGCTGTTGCGCGAGGCGTTTATCGATGGCTGCTTCGACTACCAGAAGGACTGGTACCGGGCCGGCAATCAGCGGACTCGTGTCATCCTCAAGAGCCGGCAGATCGGCGCGACTTACTACTTTGCCCGCGAGGCGTTTATTGATGCCCTGGACACCGGGCGCAATCAGATTTTTCTGTCGGCATCGAAGAACCAGGCGTACCTGTTTCGCGGATACATTCAGGCCTTCGCCCGCGAGGTTATCGGCGTCGAGCTGACCGGCGATCCCATTGTGTTGCCCAACGGCGCAGAGCTGTTTTTCCTCGGCACCAACGCCCGTACTGCCCAGGGCTACCACGGCAATTTCTACTTCGACGAATTCTTCTGGACGTTCAAGTTTGAAGAGCTGAACAAGGTCGCCTCGGGCATGGCGATGCACAAGAAGTGGCGCAAAACCTACTTCTCGACTCCATCGAGCATGGCACACGAGGCCTACACCTTCTGGACGGGCGAGCGCTTCAACAAGGGCAAGCCCGCCGCGCAGCACACGAAGGTAGACGTGTCCCACGGCGCACTCCAACAAGGGCGGTTCTGCGAGGACCGGTTGTGGCGGCAGATCGTCACAATCCTCGACGCGGAGCAGGGCGGTTGTGATCTGTTCGACATCGAAGAGCTGCGCCGCGAGTACAGCCCCGAGGCGTTCGCCAACTTGCTGATGTGCGAATTCGTGGACGACGGTGCAAGCATCTTCCCACTGACCGTATTGCAGCCGTGCATGGTGGACAGCTGGGTCGAATGGGCTGAGGACTACAAGCCATTCGCTATGCGCCCGTTTGGCGACCGTCAGGTGTGGGTCGGCTATGACCCGGCAGAAACGGGGGACTGTTCCGGCTTGGTGGTGTGCGCGCCGCCGTTGGTACCCGGCGGCAAATTCCGTGTGCTCGAGCGCCACCAATTCCGTGGTATGGACTTCGCCGCCCAGGCCGCCGCGATCAAAGGCGTCTGCGATCGCTACTGGGTGACTTACATCGGCATCGACGTCACCGGTCTGGGTAGTGGCGTGGCCCAGCTGGTGCGCCAATTCTTCCCTGCTGTCACCACCTTCAGCTATTCGCCCGAAGTCAAAACGCGCCTGGTGCTCAAAGCATATGACGTTATCCACAAGGGGCGGCTGGAGTTCGACGCTGGCTGGACGGACATGGCCCAGTCGCTGATGGCCATCCGCAAAACCATCACCGCCGGCGGCCGCCAGTTCACCTACACCGCCGGCCGCAACGACAACACCGGCCATGCTGATCTGGCCTGGGCGCTCTTTCACGCATTGCACAACGAACCACTCGAGGGGCAGACCGCTGCCAATACCGGGCGGATGGAGATTTATTGATGACCGAACAACTCGCCAACCAGACGCTGCTATCCGTGAACACTCCCGCATCACCCGCCAGCCAGGGCACGCAGGTGTTCAGTTTTGGCGAGCCGTCGCCGGTACTGGGCGGCAGAGAGGTTTTCGATTACTTGGAGTGCTGGTTCAACGGACGCTGGTACGAACCACCGCTTTCGCTCGACGGCCTAGCCCGGTCTGTGGGAGCGAGCGTGCATTTGCACTCGGGACTGATGTTTAAGCGCAATTTGCTGAGCAAAACCTTCATACCGCATCCGATGTTGTCCCGAGCTGCGTTTGAGCAGTTCGCATTGGATTCACTGTGCTTGGGCAACGCCTATCTGGAACGGCGACGCTCGGTGTTGGGGGGGACTCGGCAATTGGTTCCACCGCTGGCGAAGTACATGCGGACGGGGCCGGAGGATCGGTTCTATCAGGTGCAGGGTTGGAAAAATGAGCATGCATTTGAACCGGGCAGCATCTTTCATCTGCGCGAAGCGGATTTGCACCAGGAGATTTATGGGTTGCCGGAATGGATCAGTGCTTTGCAGTCAGCCTTGCTCAATGAGTCAGCCACCTTGTTTCGTCGCAAGTACTACGAGAACGGCAGCCATGCCGGTTTCATTTTGTACATGACCGACGCTGCGCAGACGGAGGCCGATATCGACGCACTGCGCAAGGCGCTCAAGGAGTCGAAGGGACCAGGAAATTTTCGCAATCTTTTTGTGTACTCACCGACCGGTAAGAAAGACGGGATTCAGTTGATCCCCGTCAGCGAGGTCGCGGCAAAGGACGAATTCAACTCGATCAAGAATCAGACCCGTGACGACGTACTGGCCAGCCTGCGTATACCGCCGCAGCTAATGGGGATTGTTCCACAGAACGCTGGCGGGTTTGGGTCGATCCGGGAAGCAGCACAGATCTATGCGGCCAACGAGCTGGAGCCCATTCAGACGCGGATGCTGCAACTGAACGATTGGGCAGGGGAGGAGGTTATCCGGTTTAGACCCTACGAAATCCGCGGAGAGGCGTAAAGCCCCCCGCGCAGTAAACGAGGCGACGAACCGGTGCGTCAACACCAGTCCGACGCTGAATCACTCGAACAACCCGAGTGCTCCAACCAAGGCCTCGCCCCACTGCGCAGGGGGGGCGAAGCCTAAGCGAATCCAATTTTTGAAACAAGGATCACTTAATGAGCACACCAATAATTCCATGGATGGGCGGCAAGCGTCGCCTGGCAGATCGTCTTATCCCGCTGTTCCCACCTCATGAATGCTACGTCGAAGTGTTTGCCGGCGGTGCCGCGTTGTACTTCATGCGTCCGCAGGCTGCACCGGTTGAAGTACTCAATGACATCAACGGCGACCTGGTGACATTGTACCGCGTGGTCCAGAACCACCTGGAAGAGTTTGTGCGTCAGTTCAAATGGGCGCTCAGTTCCCGGCAGGTGTTTGAGTGGCAGAAGATGACCCGGCCGGAAACACTCACGGATATTCAGCGTGCAGCTCGTTTCTTCTATCTGCAGCACCATGCCTTTGCTGGCAAGGTCAGTGGGCAAACATTCGGTACCGCGACCACTGGTCCAGCAATCAACCTGCTGCGGATTGAGGAAAACCTGTCAGCCGCCTGGCAACGTCTGTCTGGTACCTATGTGGAAAACCTGTCATGGCTTGAATGCGCTGAGCGCTACGACCGGCCGCACACCTTCCATTATATGGACCCGCCTTACTGGCAGACCGCTGGCTACGGTGTGGATTTTCCATTTGAGAACTATGAGCGGATGGCTGACTTCATGAGGCGGTGCAAGGGCAAGGTGATGGTCAGCATCAACGATCATCCGGACATAAGACGGGTTTTTGAGGGCTTTCACTTTGAGACGGTAGACATCCGTTACAGCTCCACGAATCAGCGACAAGGAAAGGCTGATGTCAGTGGGGAGCTGGTGATCATGAACTGGGAACCAGCTTCATTGGGAGGGCTATTTTAGAAGACTGGAGTCAGTTCACTGGCAACGAATCTCATTTTTGCACGAGTTTCTGAGCCCGAAAAAAACCCGCATATTTGCGGGTTTTTTTACCAGGTCATGACGATCAGTGGTGCGAAAACGCCTGCAGGATTTCCTGAGCGCTCGGCTTGCTGTCCACTTTTTGGAGCATGAGAGAGTAATCGTCGGTATGTTTTTCTTGCCGAACAGGGCGTATTTGCTGATTTTCTGAGCTCAACGCGTCTTTCGCAGCCGACAGCAATTCCGTCTGTGTAGGCTGAGGGGCTAAGAAGTTCATATCTATCTCCATCACTCTGATCGTTTGAAGAAACGGGGGTTTAGTTCAGGTTTGAAGTAATGTTTTCTATCGATCCAAACGAATCCATCATGTTTACTTATAACCGCTACGTCGATTGGCCCAGATACCGACTCGCTCGGTTTTGTGACCCTTTCCTTCAGGGATTCTAGCTCAATCAAGCTCTTTGCCAAGCCTGCCATGTCTGGCAACGGCAGCGAATGTATAATATTGGACAGGGGAATGACATGCTGATTCCTCATTTCCTGTACCCATTTGTCGGTATGGTCTTGGTGAGCCGCTGCAACCATTTCCTGCAGGCGTTCATCCGAGAGTGGCGTGGACGCTTCACATTCCTCCATCACAAGGCGGCCGAAACCGGCAAGCGAGTTGGTTGTCGAAGCGTAAACGGCATCGAAAACATCCGGAGCCACTCCCATTCGGAATGTATTAATCATATTTGTCGTGGCGAAAGGTTGGATCACCGCTGGTGCGCTTGCGTCCATCACACGGGGGGGCTTCCGGTCACAAATGAGCCGATCACCCAAAAAGCCGTAACAATCGAAAACTTCAAGCTTGGGGAAAAAATCCTCTTTTCCGTAACCGGCAATCACCACACCGGTTCTGTCGGCAAATGTGCAGAAATCTTTAACCGCATATTTCACCAAGGTAGCTACAAACCTCGCTACCAATGGCTCCCGAGCTGGATCTTGAGTGAATAGGAAGATAGATGTCGGGGCTACAGCAACGAACTCGTCAGTGATTTTTGCTGTTGCGTTCGCAATATCAGCTTCGATAAGCAACGCGTGAAGAGGCATCGCATCTACGTCGGCCTCCACGGTTGCTAATGCTGCATCAACTTCAGCTAAGGGTAAGTCTGCCAAATCGTCGATTTTTTCATAGCCTGCTTTTTCAGCTATCAGTATTTGCAAGCGGAAAGCTGCAGAACCCACAAGGCTGAATAGTGCTGCTCGTTTCGTTTCCTCAGAAAAAAGCTTGTCATGGTGCTGAACAAACTCAAAAAAGCGTTCTGGGTAGGTTTCAAGGTGGTCGTGTTGCTGATTTCCGAGGGCCTCACGAAAAGCTTTGATTGGGAGCTCCCAAGGAACTCCCTGCAAACCTGCAGAGCCGTAGATCATGAGCCCGACCGGTGCAGCGCGGGATAGTTCGAAGAGCTTGTTAGCCCCTTTAAAGTATCGCCGTTCTTGTACGCCTTCCTTCCACGAGGTGACAGTGGTTGCACTGTCTGCCGCAAGCACAACAGCGGTGCGGCTCATGATGGCGATTTCAGCTGTCATTCGTGGCTCTCCGTAGCGTTGGTATTCGTCTAGTGGTGGCAAGATGCCTAAGTCACAACCCTGATGTCATGCCTGATATTTGATACTTGGATTGAGTCAGCGTAGACCAGTGGCAGTCGACTTCATTACAAATCCTTGGCCTGAGCACGTCGGGCACTCTTCGCACCGATCAAAACGATCTAGGCAGGCCGGACAAATGCAGAACCTGGCTAGGTCGATAAGCGGCCTGACTCTTTCGAATGCACGCAGATCGCGGCACTCTCGGGCAACTTGTGCTGCATCCACTAATGCGCGGTAAATGTCTGGATCTTCTATCGGGTTGTAGGTGATTCCTTCGACCGTTCGCCCGGTTTCCACAAGGTCAAATTGCTGCCCATTGGGCAGAGTCAATGTGAGCCCGATGATTCTCGCGACAACCCCGGACGGGTTAAAAACAAGGTTCGCCCCGGCGGCGTCGCGGTAGATCTTCCCGTCGTATGAGGATCGTTTGCCTTCGGCAAGTGTGTTCGCGGCATAGAAAATAGATCGCGAAACTCGGCCGAATAGCTCCGTGCTTTTGCAGCACAAAACGTCGTAGGAGGAAGCGCCACAGTAGTGCGCCGGCGTGGTTTGCGACTCTTCCACCACATGCCAGTAGGCGGCGTTCGCTATCTCGTTCATGTCGAACTGTTGCAGTTCGTCAATTAAACCCTCTTTGAAAAGAGTCGCGCTCATTGTGTGAAGGGTATGTCGATGTGCCTCGGGGTTCTGCATTCGAAAGTCGTGGTCGTCGAGGGTCGAGCGCCACTGCTGAAGTCTCAGCGCCTTAGCCTGGTCGAAATTCATAGAAGGATGGATTCGCTATTGTTGATGCTGGATAAATGTACAGTAATCCATGTTCAAGCGGCACGCGACACGAGTCGACGAGCTGTCGAGCTGTCGAGAAATGTTTGGTGGGGTTTCGGGGTTGTGACGTGCTACAAGGGGGGAGGAGGACTGCTTTGCACCTGGCGCGCGCCGTCGTCCCCCCACCTCGCCTGCGGGCTAAATGGGTCTTTTTTTCTGCACTACTGCGGTCCACTGGACGCCGCTAAGGCTGGGGGCCTGGTTCGCAATTTGGGGGCGTTGGAATCCTGCGGATCCCTGCGAGGGTAGGGGCGGTGGCCGAATGGTCTGGGAGCGGACTATGGGCTTTTTCAGGAAGGGCGTCGGAAAAAGGTAATTTTGTAATGTGGGGCTGGTGGCACAGCTGAACGCCACGGATTCACTGGTTTTGACGGATTACTCGAAAAGGTTATTTTTAGTAATGCATCAAGTAATTTATTCATAAGTCATTGATTTATAAGGGTGTTGTTGTGATGAAAGATTACCTTTGAGAAGAGTAATTACATAACCTTAAAATTACTTGGATATTACCTTTCCGCTTTCCTCTTAAAGCCTTTAAAACCAAGGCTTGTAGCCAATCATCAAGCTTGCCTTACCAAAATTACTCCTTTCCGATGGTTCACCCAAAAAACACATCAAGCCTTACATGCCGGCTCGTCTTCAGTCGCACACACAGATCCATGGGAACGCCATGGGAATGCTTGCGCGCTAACTATCGCCGCGAAACCCTTATAAACCGGGGCCTGATTTGTCGAAAACCGCGATCGGGTGCTTTCGAATCTCTCCTTCACCGCCAAATTCGATGTAACCAAAACCCCTGATTTCGAGAGAAGTCAGGGGTTTTGTGGTTTCTGGTGTCTGGATTTTTCAATCATGGCCGCCGCTGGCTCAGGCGCATCAGTAAAGACGCGTCCGAAAATGATGTAGGACAAGTGCTTGGCATGTGGGAAGTAATGCTGGAAAGCTAGGCAGTTGGGTGCTTCCATAGGTTTCAGCACCTCACATGAGCCATCTCGGGAAGGGGTATCTGTTTTGCGCATCCAAGGTGCAAAATGAATCAAAGGGCAGCGCAAATGACGCCCCCATTATCCGGAACGGACGTACGCAAGTTATGCAGGAAATGAACATGAAACAGGCAGAGCTGGAAAAGGTTCATGTGGAGATCGTCAAACTGATCGCTGAACAGCGCAAGCTGAACGCCGAGGCCGGCAAGATGACCCGTGAGACCTTTTGGTATCCAGTGGCCGTTGCTATTGGGTTGATTGGTACGGTAGCTACCGTTACTGCGGTGTTGATCAAGCTGCTCTAATACTTCAGGCACCAGTCCCAACCTGGAGGCTTCTGCATATTTGTCGTCGAGTCGCCAAATCCGAACCGCTATTTAGGCGACATCCAGACAATACGCTCCCGCTCCAAACCAGAGCAATGCGCGAACGGGGCGTGGCTTCCGAACGATACGTAAGTTCGGGTACGACCTTTTCAAGCTGCCCCCAAAGCCGCGTTCAGGCGCGTTCCCCCCCCTGTTAGACTGCCAAACCCCTCGACGGTAATCGATCTCTATACTCAATTCTCGCGCCGTTTTTCCCGTCGTTTAACCCTGTCGACGACAGCTTGAACAAGGACATTTCATGATCACCACCACAACCCACACCATCGAAGGTCGGCAAATCGCTGCTTACCTGGACATCGTAAGCGCCGAGTCGGTGCAGGGCGTTAACGTGATCCGCGATCTGTTCGCTGGCATGCGGGATTTTTTCGGTGGGCGCTCTCAAACGTTGGAACGGGCATTGAAGGATGCGCGGATTCAGGCGACCGACGAGATCAAGGAGCGGGCGCGGGCGCTTCAGGCGGATGCAGTGGTAGGGCTCGATTATGAGATCAGCATGCCGGCCGGCAAGGGGGGAATGGTGGTGGTGTTTGTGACCGGGACGGCGGTCAAACTGAGGTAAGTTGGCGTCAAAAATCTTGAGGGCACCGTGCCAAAAGCGTGTGCGCTCTATCTATTCGCCATCTGGTTTTGTAGGAAGCAAGCGCGGCCATTCGTCGGCACGTAACAATCTGAATCACAAGTCCGGGAATGACCGGCTAGTCTCAAAATCCTGGGTGGTCGATATTTTTCAGGCAAATAGGGCTTGCCGGTATCGACCCGTTGAGAGGAGCGAAGATATGACTGAGCCGTATATCGAAGACGACGGGGCGGAGTTTCCAATCAATAATTGCGTGCAGTGTGGTCAGACGGACTATGTACCGAGCTTCGGTGAAGACCGTATCAAAATCAACAAAATCAAATCTACAGTGCCTCGAACTCGAGGGCCGAAGTCGAAATTCATGCCCAAGCTGGGTGCGCCTTCCAGGAAGTAAACAGTGACTCGTACGAGCCCCGCCATTGAGCGGGGTTTCTTGTTTTTGAAGGGTAAAAGCATGGCTTGATGGCAATGCAGAGAAATGTCCTACAGTCGTGTAGGCTTTTTCACAAACTTTTCACACGTGCCTACGTAATCTCAGCTCATCCGTTAGAAAGCAGTACCCTGGCCCGTCTCCCCAGCGGGCTTTTTTTTGCCTGCCATAAAACCTTTTCCATGAATGCTGTCCAACCGTCGCCAATGACGAGGTTGTCCCGTGTTTGTGTCTGGACTTTGCCTCCTCTAAAGCATTCAATCTCCGGCCTTTCGGTTTCCCCCCTTTTTTTTGAGGTTCTCGTTATGCGTTTGACACTGCCTGCTCTGGTTCTGGGCCTTTTGGTTGCACAAGGTGCAATGGCTGCCGGTGACGGCACTGCCGCGCTTGGTGGTGGTCTGGGTGGTGCGCTGGGTAATGTGGTCGGTCAGAAAATGGGCGGCAGCACAGGCGCAGCGATTGGTGCTGGCGTAGCGGGCGCAGCCGGCAGTGCTGTCGCAGCACGCAAAGGCAGCCGCACCAAAGCGGCCATTGGCGGCGGTGTGGGCGCGGCGGGCGGCTCGGTGATTGGCAACAGCCTGGGCGGCAAGACAGGTTCCACCATCGGCGCCGGCCTGGGTGGTGCATTGGGCGGCGGCGTGGGCAGCAATCTGTCCAAAAAGCGCCACTGATCGTAATGATTGTCTCGTCCTGAAACAGGGTGCAAACCTTGTTCAGGACGAGACAGATCCGCTGAAAAAGCCCGGCTCGATGCTGGGCTTTTTCGTTTTGGAACGTTTCTCCTGTATATGGCTCAAATCTCGTACAGTCGGTATCTTGTTTGCTGTTCCATGGTCATGATTGGCCAGGTCCAATAGACGCAGATACCAGGCTGAGGCCTATCCGCGGCACGTTCTTCCCCCGATGCGGAAATTAGAGGTTCATATCATGCGTTTGACATTGTCCACGGTGGTTTTGGGGCTTTTGGTTGCTCAGGGTGCGATGGCTGCCGGCGACGGCACCGCTGCAGTGGGCGGTGGTCTTGGCGGCGCGTTGGGTAACGTGGTCGGCGGTCAATTAGGCGGCAGCACAGGAGCCGCGGTGGGTGCTGGCGTCGGCGGTGCGGCAGGCAGCGCGGTCGGTGCGCGCAAGGGCAGCCGCACAGAAGCGGCCGTTGGCGGTGGTCTCGGCGCGGCGGGCGGCTCAGTGATTGGCAATAGCCTGGGCGGCTCCACTGGTTCGACCATTGGCGCAGGCGTGGGCGGCGCAGCCGGTGGCGCGGTGGGCAGCAACCTGGGTAATGACAGCGGCAGCTCGCATTCCGGTGGTGGCAACTACAAACACAAGCATAAAAATAAGTACAAGCATCGCTAACTCGATATCGAGTGACAGTAGAAACCCGGCCCCGCGCCGGGTTTTTCGTTTCTGTCAGTAGGACTCAGGAACGTTTGCCCGTAGGACGCCTCGAACGTCATACACCCCTGAACGTCGCGAGGCATGTCATGACTCCGGAAACCGAAGGCATGGAAGATGAAGGTCCGATCAACGATCCTGGCAACGAAGATCCGGGGTCTCTGATGGACGACGCCACGGTGCCGCTCAACGACGCCGATGACGCAGGCGATGTGGGCAATTACGAAAATGATGAGTACGACGAGGAAGACGACGAGTGATCGTACTTTGCGGTCGGGCCGACCGATCGTCCCTCTGATCGAACCGTGCCTATCGTGTTGTCCTCGAAATGTCAGGATCTGCTTTTCAGATCCATTGAGAGGTGCGTTATGAACGCTGATCCAAAAGACTCCGATATCGACGACGATACCCCCGAATATCCACTGCCTTCACCCACCGACTCACTGAGTCGCGATCAGCGCCCGCCCGACGATGACGACACTGGCGTGGAGCAGGTGCCCACCGATGATGTGAAGCGCGGTGATGTGGAAGCCAATCCCGATGACCCGGACATTGCCGGTGACGATCTATCGGGAGAACCGAGCTGAAACCTGTGCAGCGATCCATCGCCGCTCGTCGATTGTGCGGCAACTTTAAAAAGCGAACGCTGCCAGACGTCAGGTAAAGCACTCTTTAAAGGAGGTGCGCCATGATCAGGTCAAAACTGACGACCCTGACAGTGGTCGGCTTATTGTCGATCAGTTCATTGGCGGCGTTGGCTCAATCTTCTGGCCGCGATGCGCCGGTCGACAAGGGCGGGATGCCACCTTACTCGGAAATGAATGCGGGTACCTCGGATGGGAAGACGCCGCCACCGGATACCATTGGTGGCGGGAATGGCGGCGATGCCAATGGAAGTAGCACCAGCCCGGGGAAGGGAAGTGGGTCGATGAGCGATGGAAGTTCGATGGGGAGTGGTTCTGGAAGTGGGTCTGGAGAGTCAGGTGATTTTGAAATTGATGAGAGTGGTGGTGGAGCGGAAAGTGGAGGTAAAACCGGTGGTTCTGGCGGTTAAGTCAGAGTTTTTTTACTGTACAACTGAGCCCAGCGTCGAGCTGGGCTCTGGATGTTTTTCACCGGCGTCACTGATGCTTGACACATTTGCTCGATGAGCGTGTTGCGTGAATTCATGATTCTATGTTGTTGGTTGTTTTATTGAGTATCATCTTCAGGTTTTTTTTGCGTTGTAATAATTAATGACCCGATCCAGTTTTTATAGAAGGTTTTTTGCTCTTCAATATTGCTAGTAATATTTTCGTCTTCGTAGTCGAAAATTCGTACTATGTCCTCTTCTTCGCTAGGTTTTCCAAGTTTAAGTTCGTATGCGACTAAGCCGCTAGACATTTGGGACGACATTCGTGAAGGATGAACATTTAATTTGGCTCCTTTGCACAGAAATTTTATCTCAGGATAGTCGGCTCTTAACATGCCAAAGCACACGTAAAGGTCATAGGCTGTGTAAACTTTTTTTAAACCACTTTGCATCGTGAATGTGAGTGTCGGTTTTTTTCTGTCGCATTCGATTGTGGCCCTTTCTATGACCCCATGATTGTTTATTAAAATGTCTATTGTTTTCATGGTTACTTCCTGAAAGGGTTGGGTATTGAGTAGCCCTTATAGCTACCATCATCGTAGACGGGGGTGACGCCCACGATGTTGTGATTTTTTATTCCTCCTGGGAATGCTATCTCAGCCTCACGCCGATGTGGTGACATCATGCCCAATTCTTTATTTACATCGATGCCGCGAATGTTTTTCAGCACATATATATAGCCGTCAGCAAGACCGTACCCTGTGGCAAACTTTTTTGCCTCTTTTTCGTTTGTCGTAGTGCTGACAAAGTAACTGGGAGGGCTTCTGTTATCTGATGCATGCAAAAACAGATCTGTACTGTCTCCCAAGGGTTCAAATCCTGCCTCAAAAATTTCCCATGGTTCTCGGTCGTCACCACGGTATAAATAATAGTTCTCTTGTTTTGGATTTGGGGGGCCGGGCTCCCCCTCATCAACCCCCACCTTACCCGCCGGATCCTCATCTCCAAACGACGGCTTCTTACACCCATCCCCTCCAGGGCACTCACTCAACCCCAACGGATCAACCCAACCCACCGGATTGCGTGTGTACTGATAGCCGTTTAACCCGCCCGCCAACTTGCTCGGATCCGGCGTCAGGTACCGCCCGACATCCGGATTGTAGTAGCGATGCCGGTTGTAGTGCAGGCCGGTTTCCGCGTCGAAATACTGCCCCTGAAAGCGCAACGGCTGATCGAGGACCTGGTGGGTGTCGCGGTTGAGGCGGGTGAGGCGGCCATAGGCGGTGTATCGGGCGGCCCAGATGATGTCACCGCTGTAGTCGGTGAGTTCTTGCGGTGTGCCGAGGTGGTCGAGTTGGTAGTAGAACGGGCAGGCTTGGCGTGGGCCTTTGCCGTCGAGCATCGCCAGTGGACGGAAGGTGCCGGGTTCGTAGATGTAGCTTCGATGGTGATCCTGGCTGTGTTCAGTGACGAGGTGGTCGCCTTGCCAGAAGAACTCGGTGGTTTTGCCATCGACGGATTTGCTGATGCGGCGGCCGAAGGCGTCGTAGCGGTAACTCGAGCAACGACCGTCCGGAGTGGTGACGCCGATCAATCGGTGTTGGCAGTCGTAACGGTATTCGGTGACGAGTTTTTGCCCAGTGCCGCGGCGTTCGCGAATCAGGTTGCCGAAGGCGTCGTAGTCGTAGTGGCGGTCGCCTTGCATCAGCAGGCGATTACCCAGCACCTTCGCAACGCCGGGGCGATCCTGCATCAACAGGTTGCCCGCCGGGTCGTGGGCGAAGCTTTCCGGCGATTGGTCACGGGAATGGCGGACGCGGGTCAGGCGGTCGAGCGAGTCGTACTGGTAGCTGCGCTGGCCGTGGCGGGTATCGGCGATGTGGTCGAGATTGCCGTTGAGGCTGTAGGCATAGTCGCGGCGGTACAGGTTTTTTTGCTGTTGGCTGACAGCGTGGGCCTTCAAACGGCCCTGGTCGTCGTAGGCATATTCGCTGAGCAGCAGACCCTGTTGGCGGTTTTGTTCGCGACCGAAGGCACGCTGGTGGGTGGTGAGGCGTGTGCCGTTGAGGTCAATGGCCGTCAGCGCGCCGCCCTTGGCGTGGTGATAATCGAGTTTGCTGTTGTCCGGCAGGCGCAGGTGGTTGAGTCGGCCGCACGCGTCGTAGCGGTAACGCAAGGTGCCCCAACTTTGGTGCTCGGTGATCAGCCTGTCCTGGGCGTCGTATTCGAATTCCAGCGGATGGTCGTGGCTGTCGTCGACACTGACCAGTCGGCCGAGGCGATCGTAGCGGTACTTGACCTGGACGCCATCGGGCAGGGTCTTGACCAACAGGCGTCCGGCCGAATCTCGTTGATACCCTGTAACCAGCTGCGAGTCGTCATCGCCGAACTCGGTTTTCTCCAGCAGGTGGCCGTTGAGGTCGTAGCTATAAGCGGTGCGGCGGCCGTCGAAGCCGGTTTCCTGTCGGATCAGGCCGTTGGGCGTGTAGTCCAGGCGATACTGTTCACCGGATTCGTTTTCGATTTCCGTGAGTCGTAACTGCGCGTTGTCGTAGCGATAACGCAGTAGCGTGCCATCGGGATTGATCCGGCGGCTGACCAGGTGCAAATCGTCGGCGTATTCATAGCGAGTGACGCGGCCCAGCTCATCGCGTTCGGCGGTGATCTTGCCGTAGGCGTTGTAGCTGAACCCGCGGCTGGCCCCGGTAGGCAGCGTCGTCTGAACCAGTCGGCCGACGGCATCCCATTGGTACTGGGTGAGCGCACCGTATTCGTCCTGACGGGTAATCTGCCGCCCCAATACGTCGTAGGAAAAGTGCCTCTGACTACCGTCCGGCAAGGTCTCTTCGAGTAGTTGTCCCTGCCCGTTCCGGATGAAGACATGTCGACTGTTGTCCGGGGCGCGGATCGACAGCAAACGCCCCTGAGCGTCGTAGTGATAGTGAGTGACTTGGCCATCCGGATCGATGGCTTCGGTGACATCCCCCTGAGCATTGCGCTGATATTTCCACACCGCTTTGCCGCGATAGCGCGCATGCAGGAAACCATTGCGATATTCGTAGGATGTTGGCTCGTCTTCCGGCGGAATCAGCGCCACCAACCGCCCGACTTCGTCGTAGCGGTATTCGGTGACGGCCCCGAGCGGATCCTGCTCTGCAATCAGCCGACCCTGATCGTCATAGGCCTTGAGGTGTTCGCCACCGTTCAGCTCAACCTTGCGCACCAGACGCGCCCGGTCGTCGTGGATGTAAACCTCTTGGCTGCCATCGATGTTCAGGACGGTGACACTGCCTTGTTCATCCCAGGCATAGCGCGCCTCCATCTGCGCAAACGACGCCCAATGCCGGACGCAGCGCGCCGCCTTGCCGGAGCGTTCCCACTCCCAGAAGAAGCTCGCGCCACCGGCCAGTTGCCGCTGCAGAATCACGTGCCGGTCGTCGTAGTCGTAACGCTCGCTTTCCCCTGCGGCGTTGGTCGCTTCGATCAAGCGTTGGCGGGCGTCGTAGCGATAGAAAACCAGCGTCTGCTCTGTACGCCAGGCTTCATTCATGTCATCGGTGCGTTGAAACGACTGGTGCTCGACGGCGACGAGGTGCCTGCGCTCGTAGCACAACAGCAGCGAACGACCCGCGCCGTTGTCGAGACGTTGAATGCGATCCTGACGGTCGCGGGTGATGTGGAGGCGGTTGTTGTAGGCGTCGCTGATCGCCGTTAAGCGGCCCCCTCGAAAGTGGTAGAACCGGCTCGTCTCGCCCGCTAGCGCGAGAATCAACTCCTCCGGTTCGCTTCCGAGGTAAATCGCGGCCCTCGAAAGGCTGTTGTGGATCACAGGGCGCTCGACGCTTGGCAGCGGAAACGTGGTGCGGCGGTTTTCATGGTCGACCCAGACGACCTGTTCATCATCCAGCTCCAACCGCTGCGCCAGCGAATGGCTCCAGCCCCAGCCCAGCCCGCAATCGATCTCCACCGCGCTGGTGCGGTACAACCGGGTGAAGGCAAGCGGCAGTAGCCCGTCCAGCGCACCGTCGGTCAGGGTCAGCAGTTCTTCGCCGGTGACCATCGACACCGGGCAGCCGTTGGTGCAGGTCAGCGCCGCGCAATCGGCACTGTCGCCGTTGGGATTTTTCGCCTGGCTCGATGCATCGTCGTGAGGTTCGTGACGGCCCAGTCGGGTCATGGCTTCGGACTTGTCACGAGCAATGGCGACCGGATTGTTCACCTGTACAACCGGCGAATCGCCAGCGCTGATCTGCAGAGGAGCCGTCGGTGCAGGTTTCAAGGGTGCATTTCGCGCGTTGACCACGAGCGGTTTGAGCGCGCCAGCGTGGGCTGTGAGGTCGGATCTGGCCGTCAGTTCGGCCAAGCGCAAGCTGGCTGCAGCCAACCACTGCCTAGCTCGCTGGGACTTGATCTTGTCCAGTACTTTGGCGCTCATGCCGAGCTTCAGGCCAATAGGCCCAGTAAGTCGTACCAGAAGGAAACTGATCAATAGTTCTGTACGAATTTGCGCCACGACTTCGGCGATGTACTGCGGCGGCAGCATCCTCAGCCAACTCGTAAAAGCCGCGAGATGGATGAACATCAACGGCTCATCGCTCAACATCAGCAACACATTGGCGATGGCTTCAGCCGAGGCGTTCAGTAACGTCTCAAGCTCGCCTTGGGTCAGGTACTCAAGGAGTTTTTCGCTGTTGGTTTGCAGGTCTGCCAGCAGGGCGTAGACCTGCTTCACGTCATCCCACAAACCGTGCAGCGAACGCTCGAAACCGCGCCAGTCAGCCTGTTGCAGCATGCCGTAGCGTTGGGTGAAACCTGCGTCGGAAAAACCTGCCCATAAAGGCTCGAATTCGCTCGACCACTCATTGCGCAACCAGCCTTCCAGGTCGCCGATCACGTCCTGATAGGAGGCATAGAGCGCTTTGACGTGCTCAGCCGAAACATTGGGAAAGAAGGTGATGCGATAACGCTGGCCGCGCCAGCATTCGGGGATTTCGAGGATGCCGCTGGGGCCAATGGTTTCGTGGACGGGCTCACCGAATGTCAGTTCACCATTGCGCTGCGAGATCACCGGTTCGAGCATCACCGGCGTATTGCCGATCGGCACGAAACGCGCGGCCTCAAACAGGTGCACCAGGGTCAACGGACCGCTGGCGGGGCACATGGCGAGCGTCGAACTGACAGGGGTGGTGGAGTCCTTCGGTGCGCTGAGCCGGACTTCGTTGCCGACCTTGAACACTTGTTCGACACTCAGCGCCCCTCCGGTCCAGAACTTTTCCGCCCAGGCCTCGTAGTCGTTGAGGCAGAGTCGAAAATCATCGAGTAGCGCTTCGACGTCCGGCTGCTCGGGGTTCATGGCGGCGATCACCAGCAAGCCGATGGCATTGTTCAAGGCCAGGACCTTGTCAGGTTCGAACATTCGCAGTCCCTCGCGCTGATCAATTTGGAATGCGAGACTTTGCGGGGGATCAACGAGGAAAGAAGTCGGGAAAGGAGGTGTTTGGTGTAGGGGAAATCGCTAAATCATCGCGGGCGTCTCGACACAGTTTTTTGTATCCGCCAGGCATTGCCCGTTGCTCTCTGCCAATCGCGCTCGCTATGCTGCTGAACCCTTTAATCCATCACGGACCCGGTCGTGCCTTAGCCGCTCCTGGGATGTCATGAGAAAACGGATCAGATGCGATGAATGCACCCTTGCATGAGTTCGGCCCGATCAAGGCCGTTATTTTCGACATGGATGGCTTGTTGCTGGATACCGAGGGCATTTACACCGAGGTCACGTCCATCATTGCCGGGCGTTATGGCCGGACCTTCGACTGGAGCGTCAAACAGAACATCATTGGTCGTGGCGCGGGTGATCTGGCGCGCTATGTAGTCGAGGCGCTGGACCTGCCGATTACAGCCGAAGAGTTCCTGGTGATCCGCGAACCCTTGATGCGCGAACGTTTTCCGACGGCGCTGGCGATGCCTGGCGCGGAGGAGCTGGTTCGGCACTTGAAGGCCAATAACATTCCTATTGCAGTGGGCACCAGTTCTTCACGTCAGTCGTTCGGGCAGAAAACCACCTTGCACCGCGACTGGTTTGCGCTGTTCGACTTCATCGTTACCGCTGATGACCCGGAAGTGGGCGCGGCCAAACCAGCGCCGGATATCTTCCTGACGGCGGCGCGGCGCCTGGGTGTCGCGCCTGAGGATTGCCTGGTGTTCGAGGATTCACCGTTCGGCGTCACCGCAGCGAAAGCGGCGGGGATGACGGCGATTGCGATCCCGGATGCGGCGATGGCGGATGAAAAGTACGCACACGCCGATGGCATTCTTCGTACGTTGAAGGCGTTCAAGCCCAGTGCATGTGGCCTGCCGGCACTCGAGTGGGCTTAATGCCGGTAAGTGTGGGAGCGGGCTTATGTGGCGAGGGGGCTTGCCCCCGCTCGACTGCGAAGCAGTCGTAAAACCAGTCACCGCTGTCTAACTCAAGATCGCGGTGACTGGTTTCAGGGGGGGGGGGGCTTCGCGCCCCAACGGGGGCAAGCCCCTCACCACATAAGCCCGCTCCCACAAGTGACCTGTATCAGGCGCCGAAACCGCCGTCGATGGTCAGGCTCGCACCGGTGATGTAACCGGCTTCGGGACCGACAAGATAAGCGACGAAGCTGGCGATTTCTTCCACTTTGCCGTAACGACCCACGGCCATCAGCGGGATCAGGCTTTCAGCGAAGTCTCCGCTGGCGGGGTTCATGTCAGTGTCGACCGGGCCCGGTTGCACGTTGTTGACGGTGATGCCCCGGGGGCCGAGGTCGCGGGCCAGGCCTTTGGTCAGGCCTACCAGCGCCGATTTGCTCATGGCGTACGGGCCACCACCGGCGAAGGGCATGCGCTCGGCGTTGGTGCTGCCGATGTTGATGATGCGACCGCCTTCGGTCATATGTTTGGCTGCTTCCTGAGTGGCGATGAACACACTGCGTACGTTGATGGCCAAGGTCTGGTCGAAGTCTTCGAGTTTGAAGTCTTCCAGCGGTGCGACGGCCAAAACGCCTGCGTTGTTGACCAGGATGTCCAGGCGCCCAAAGGCTTCGACGGTGGCATTAACGGCATTGCGAATCGCGACGGCATCGGCGCTGTCGGCCTTGATGGCCAAGGCTTTGCCGCCTGCGCTGGTGATGCTGTTTTGCAGCTCTTCGGCTTTGGCTGTGGAGCTGACGTAAGTGAAGGCGACGGTCGCGCCTTCGGCGGCCAGGCGTTTGACGATGGCAGCACCGATGCCGCGTGAACCGCCTTGAATCAGAGCTACTTTACCGCTGAGGTGTTGAGTGGTCATGTCGATCTCCAGAAATTCAAGGCGGACGGCCTTGTTGTCGGAGTCGAGTATCGGCTTCGCAATACGCTCCGGGTAGACCGTCATTGCTATAGTCTGTGTAAACCAAAAGTTTATAGTGGCGCTTATGGAAACCTTCAGCAGTATCGAATGCTTCGTGCGCAGCGCCGAGGTTGGCAGCTTCGCCGAAGCTGCGCGGCGCTTGAGTCTGACGCCAGCGGCGGTGGGCAAGAGCGTCGCCAAGCTGGAGGCGCGACTGGGTGTGCGGCTGTTTCAGCGCAGCACGCGTAGCTTGACGCTGACTGAGGCCGGCCAGTTGTTTCTCGGTGAGGTCAGCGCCAGCCTGCACACGATCCAGAATGCCGTGGCCAACCTGGCCAGCGCCGAAGGACGTCCCGCTGGCACATTGAAAGTCAGCATGGGCACAGTGTTCGGGCGCTTGTACATCGTGCCGTTGCTGGGAGAGTTTCTACGGCGCTTTCCGGTGATCAACCCGGACTGGCATTTCGATAACCGCCAGGTTGATCTGATCGGCCAGGGTTTCGATGCGGCGATTGGTGGTGGATTCGAGCTGCCCCAGGGCGTGGTGGCGCGCAAGCTGACGCCCGCCCATCGGGTATTGGTGGCTTCAGCCGGGTATCTGGCGAGGTGCGAGGCGATCGTCGAGCCCGACGACCTCAAACACCATGATGGCATCTTGATACGGTCGCCGCAGACGGGGCGCGTGCGTTCCTGGCAGTTGACCAGTCGCACTCGGCAACACAGCCCGCTGACGCTCAAGGCGCGGATGACCATGAGCGATTCGGAAGCCGCCTGCGCCACGGCGGCTCAGGGGTTGGGCATTGCGTTGGTGAGCATGCCGTTTGCCGTGGGTTATCTGGATGCGGGGATGTTGCAGCGGGTGTTGCCTGACTGGTACGTCGATGACGGCAACATCTCCATCTATTACGCCGAACATAAACTGCTTCCGGGCAAGACCCGGGCGTTTGTCGATTTTATCATTGAGCAGTTTGCGGAGCAGGGGTTGGGGCAGCGGTTCAGTGCGCTTTGAACCTGGCTTGAGACCGAGGTGTGGCCATCGCGGGCAAGCCGCGCTCCCACAGGGTTTGTGTCGTTTACATCATTACGATACGACTCAAAAACCTGTGGGAGCGTGGCTTGCCCGCGATGAACGATAACGCGGTCTACCTGCCAAACCGTCCCGGCCAACCAATGATGGTCTTCGGCCGAGGCGTCGCATACGTCCGCACTTTCGACGTCGACAACCCCAGCCGCACCAGCGATTCGGCAATGGTTACCGCCGCGGTCACGCCATCCACCACCGGCACGCCGGTGCGCTGACGAATCTGCTCATCCAGCCCGGCCATGCCGCCGCAGCCCAGGCAGATCACCTCGGCCCTGTCTTCACTCACCGCCAGTTCCGCTTGCCGAACAATCGCCTCCAGCGCACGCTCTGGATCGGACTCCAGCTCCAGCACTGCCAACCCGCTGGCCCGTACCGACGCGCAGCGGTCCCAGAGACCGGACAGTTTGAGGCGATCCTCGATCAGCGGCACGGTGCGGTCCAGTGTAGTGACCACCGAATAGGCATGCCCGAGGAACATCGCAGTACTGGCGCCGGCATCGGTGATGTCCACCACCGGCACGTTGAGCAACTCCTGCAAACCTTCGCGGCCGTGCTCGCCATAACCGGCCTGGATGACCGCATCGAAGGGCTGATCGTAGGACATGACCCGATCCATCACCGCAATAGCAGCCAGATAACTTTCGAAATTGCCTTCGATGGAGTCGGCACCAAAATGCGGGGTCAGGCCGATGATTTCCGTGCCGGGCGAGGCCACGGCTTGGGCCTGGCGGGCGATGGCCTGGGTAATGGATTCGGTGGTGTTGACGTTGACCACGAGAATTCGCATGGGAGGTCCTTTTATAGCGAGGTGGTTCTACGGCCCGACGCTATCGGGCCGCCCGGAGATCAATGGCTGACGTTATCGACCGCGATGGCTTCACCGCTGACATCGGCGTAGTAAGGCTGTCGTTTGGCGATGATCAGGTAGAGCATCCCGGCAATCCCGGCACCAATCAGCCAGGAGAACGGCGAGACGCTGTCGAAACCTGGCACCAGGGCCAGGACAATGGCGATCAAAGCTGCCGGAATGAACGCCGCCACGGCACGCAAGTTAACCCCATGGCTGTAGTAATAATCGCCATTGGGATCTTCGCTGTACAACTGCGGCACGTTGATCCGGCCTTTTCGTACCTGCCAGTAGTCGACCATGATCACCCCGTACAACGGGCCGAGCAGGGCACCGAGGCCGGACAGGAAGTAGACGATCACCAGCGGACTGTTATAGAGGTTCCACGGCAGGATCAGCACTGCGATGGTCGCACTGATCAGCCCGGCGCGGCGGAAGGTCAGGTACTTGGGCGCCAGGTTACTCAGTACGAAGGCCGGGGCCACGAAGTTGGCCATGATGTTCACCGCCACGGTGACAATCAGGAACGCCAGGCAACCGAGTACCAGAAAGAAGGTATTGGGAATCGATGCGATGATCTCCGTCGGGCTTTCGATGATCCGGCCATTGATCTGAAATTGCGCACCGCACAGCAGGACCGTGATCCCGGCGAATACCAGAATGTTGACGGGCAGGCCCCAGAAGTTACCCACCCGGATGGTCTTGCGGCACGGTGAAGAACGGGCGAAGTCGCAGAAATTCAGGATCAGCGTGCCGTAGATCGACAGCCACAATGCGCCGCCCGCAAAGATGTTGCGCCACATCTCGCCGCCGCTCAGCGGCTCGCGAATCGACCAGGCGATGGTTGCGTTGGCCTGGAAGTACATCCACCCGGCGAGGGCGGCGACGGTCAACAAAATCACCGGGCCGGCAAACGCCTCGTAGCGTCGAACCATTTCCATGCCATAGGCCAGGATCGCCAACTGCACGAACCAGATCGCCACGAAACATACCCAACCCAGGCTCGACAGCCCGAGGATCGAGTTATGGTCGTAATCGGCGAAGCCGGGATGCACCGCCGTCAACAATACGCGAAAGACCACTGACGCCAGGTACGTCTGAATCCCGAACCAGGCAATGGCGATAACGGCGCGAATCAATGCCGGAATCTGCGCCCCATGGATACCGAAACTGATCCGGCTGATCACCGGAAACGGCACACCGGTTTTTTGGCCCATGTAACCGGAAAGGTTCATGAAGCAATACACCAGCGCCGCGCCGATTCCCAGGGATAGCAGAATCTGCCAGCCGCCCAGGCCCAGTGCATACAGACCAATGGCGAAGGAGTAGTTGGCAATGTTGTGCACGTCATTCGTCCACAACGCGAAGATACTGTAACGACCCCAGCGCCGGCCTTCAGCCTTGGTCGGCGCCAGGTCCTTGTTGTGCAGGCGGGGGCTGAGTACTACGGGTGGTTGAAACGTTTGATCATGAATGGCGGAGGTGGAAGGTGGGAAGGGCAGATCCAGCGCGATGTTGTTATTGGGGAGGCTAGTACGCATTCCGGCAGGCTCCTGAAGCTCGTTGCCGCGATGACTGTGCATGAGCATGAGCTCGACAAATCTTCGTCGCGGCCGGGAGAGCATCATTGGTTACGGGGCATCTGCAGCCTGTACGGGATAGGGCGCTTCAGGCTGCGGATATAAAGTGTGTGTATGTTTTGAATTTAATTGTATACAAAACATATGTTCACTTAAGCCAAATCTATGCCATCCAGTGATCTATAAAACTTAACGCTTATTTCGCTTTGTTATTGATTGAAGCTAAGTAGCTGAAAAAACGGCGATATAAGTTGACCAATTGAACAGGTAATTATTTTTTTCCGGGATTTTGTGGAAGTGTTCGATTGAGGAAGTCAGGACGGGGAGATGTAACTTTTTGGGGCGCTTAAACTAAAAGTGCACACAGATATGGCACTTACGGTGACATTTCTGTGTACACAATTGTTCGGATTGACCCAGGGCCCGTGTGGGAGCGGGCTTGCTCGCGAAGAGGCAGTCACATTCAACACTGATGTTGACTGACAGTCCGCCTTCGCGAGCAAACCCGCTCCCACAGGGATTGCATAAGGCGGGGATTAAGCTTTGGATTTGCTGATGATGTTTCCGGCATGCAGCCCGCATTCTTTCTGCGTGGCTTCTTCCCACCACCAACGACCTTCGCGCTCATGCTGGTTCGGCAATACCGGGCGAGTGCAAGGCTCGCAGCCGATGCTGATGAAGCCGCGCTCATGCAGGCTGTTGTACGGCAGCTCCAGCATGCGGATGTAACCCCAGATCTCTTCGCTGGTCATTTGCGCCAGCGGATTGAATTTGTACAGGGTGCGTTCCGGTGTGGAAAATGCAGTATCGATTTCCAGCACCGCGACGGCGCTACGGGTGCCCGGGCTCTGGTCCCGACGCTGGCCGGTGGCCCAGGCGGTCACGCCCGAGAGCTTGCGACGCAACGGCTCGATCTTGCGGATGCCGCAGCACTCGCCATGACCGTCCTTGTAGAAACTGAACAGGCCCTTTTCCTTCACGAAAGGTTCGAGCTTGGTGTAGTCCGGCGACACCACTTCGATATCGATCTTGTAGTGCTCGCGCACCTGCTCGATGAAGCGGTAGGTCTCGGGGTGCAAGCGGCCGGTGTCGAGGCTGAACACTTTGACGTTCTTGTTCAGCTTCCAGGCCATGTCCACCAGCACCACATCCTCGGCGCCGCTGAAAGAGATCCACAAGTCATCGCCGAATTCGGCGAACGCGAGTTTCAGGATGTCCTGGGCGGATTTGTTGGCATAGGTCGTGGCGAGTTCCACGACATCGAACGATGGGCTCATCAGGGCGGCTTCCTACAGGTCGGTGGCGCTGGGCGCTCTATATGTGCCTGATGGTAACAAAATCCTGCGGCGGCTGGTGCGCCCTCTGCGTTGCACAGAGAAGGACGAGTCGCTAGAGTTCGGCAGTCCTTTTGCTCGCTCGACTCAATAAACAGTACAAAATGGGAGTGTCTTGTGGAAATTGCCTGTCTGGATCTTGAAGGTGTGCTGGTCCCGGAAATCTGGATCGCCTTTGCCGAAAAAACCGGGATTGAGTCCCTCAGGGCCACCACGCGGGACATTCCCGACTACGACGTGTTGATGAAGCAGCGGTTGCGGATTCTCGACGAGCACGGCCTGAAGCTGTCCGACATCCAGGAAGTGATCGCCACGCTCAAGCCTCTGGAAGGCGCCAGCGAATTCGTCGACTGGCTGCGTGAGCGCTTTCAGGTGGTGATTCTGTCGGACACCTTTTACGAGTTTTCCCAGCCATTGATGCGTCAACTGGGCTTTCCGACCTTGCTTTGCCATCGTCTGATTACCGACGATGCCGGCCGGGTCACGGGCTATCAGTTGCGTCAGAAAGATCCCAAGCGTCAGTCGGTGTTGGCGTTCAAGAGCCTCTACTATCGGGTGATCGCGGCGGGGGACTCCTACAACGACACGACGATGCTGGGCGAGGCCGATGCCGGGATTCTGTTCCATGCGCCGGACAATGTGATTCGCGAATTTCCACAGTTCCCGGCGGTGCACAGCTTTGCGGAGTTGAAGCAAGAGTTCATCAAGGCTTCGAATCGGGCGTTGAATTTGTAGTCGTCTGCGAGGGCCCCATCGCGGGCAAGCCCGCTCCCACAGGATTTGTGTTGATCGCATAGTTATGGTTCGACACATAACCTGTGGGAGCGGGCTTGACCGCGATGCTTTTAAAGATTTTGCAAGGTATCGAGCAACACCTTCACCTTGGTTATCGATTCCTGATATTCCGCCTGCCAGTCCGAATCCGCGACGATCCCGCCGCCACCCCAGCAACACACCTGCCCATCCTTGACCAGCAAACTGCGGATGGCGATGGAGCTGTCCATCTCGCCGCGCACGTCCAGGTACAGCAACGAACCGCAATACAACCCACGACGGGTCGGTTCCAGTTCGTCGATGATCTGCATCGCGCGAATCTTTGGTGCGCCGGTAATCGAGCCGCCGGGGAAGCTGCCGGCGATCAAATCCAGCGCATCCTTGTCATCCGCCAGCTCACCGGTAACGCTGCTCACCAAGTGATGCACGTTCGGATAGCTTTCCAGGCTGAACAACTCCGGCACCCGCACCGAGCCGATGCGGCAGGTGCGGCCGAGGTCGTTGCGCAGCAGATCGACGATCATCAGGTTTTCCGCACGATCCTTGGGGCTGGCCAGGAGTTCGGCGGCGTTCGCCGCATCTTCAGCAGCAGTCAGGCCGCGGGGGCGGGTGCCTTTGATTGGGCGGGTTTCGACGTGGCGCTCGCTGACTTTGACGAAGCGCTCCGGCGACAGGCTTAGCACGGCGTCGCCGTCGGGCAGGCTCTGGAAGCCGGAAAACGGTGTCGGGCACGCCGCCCGCAGCGCGCAGTACGCGGCCCATGGATCGCCCTGGCATTGCGTGCGAAAGCGCTGGGCGAAGTTGACCTGATAGCAGTCGCCGGCCTGGATGTACTGCTGAATGCGTTCGAAGGCTTGTCGATAGTCATCGGCGCTCAGGTCGGCACTCATCGGGCCGTCCAGTTTGAAAGGCTCGATTTTCTGAGGTGCAGTTTGTGCAAACAATTCGATCAGCCGCTGTCGTTCGCTGTCGATCAACGCCGGGTGGAACACCAGTTGGCTGGTGGCGAGGTGGTGATCGCTGATCAGGGCCCAGTCGTACAGCCCGAAACGTGCGTCGGGCAATTGCAGGTCGTCCCGCGCCTGACTCGGCAGGTTTTCCAGATGCCGGCCGAAGTCATAGCTCAGATAACCGATCAGGCCACCGGCGAAAGGCAGGTCGAAAGGAACAGTGGCTTCGCCGAGTCGCGTCAGAGTGTCGCGAAGGCGTTGCAGGAAATGGCTGCCGCTTTCATCCGGTAACACGGCCAATTGCTCCAGCGGCCAGGCGCTGAGCAGGTCATAACGCCCACGCTCGGCGCTCGGCCGGCCGCTGTCGAGCAGCATGGCGCCGGGGGCATGACGAATCGCCGCGAAGTACTCGGCGGGGTTGGCGCGATAGGGCAGCGGGTGTACGGAACAGGTCAACATGGGCGGGGCAGATCAGCCATCGAGGCGGGGGAGCGATTGTAGTCCTCTGCAGGATTTGCTCCTAGAGGGGATGTCGGCAAGAGATATATCTGTGGCGGGTGATTGCATTTTGTGGCGAGGGAGCTTGCTCCCGCTCGGCTGCGTAGCAGTCGTAAAGCCGGCTGATGCGGTCTGCCTGACACTCTGGGGGTGAATGGATTGGGGCTGCTTCGCAACCCAACGGGAGCAAGCTCCCTCGCCACAAAGGGTCAGCCCTCAACCGCAGGAATATGCCCAAACATTTCCTGAACGAACTCCACGCGTTCCTGCGCTGTTTCGATTATCCCGCGGGCCTGTAATTCTTCCAGTCGCGCTTCGACCGCATGGGTACGCAACGTCAACCCGCAATCGTTGGCGATTTGAATGTTCAACCCGGGCCGGGCGTTAAGCTCAAGAATCAGCGGGCCTTTTTCCTGGTCGAGCACCATATCGACACCGATGTAACCCAGCCCGCACAGCTCATAGCAGCCGGCCGCGAGCTTCATGAAACCGTCCCAGTAGGGCAGTTGCACACCGTCCACTGCGTTGGTGGTGTCCGGGTGTTTATTGATGATGTTGTTCAGCCAGGTGCCGCGCAATGTCAGGCCTGTAGCCAGATCGACACCGACGCCGATGGCGCCTTGGTGCAGGTTGGCCTTGCCACCAGACTGGCGGGTCGGCAAGCGCAACATGGCCATCACCGGATAGCCCATCAGCACGATGATGCGAATGTCTGGCACACCTTCATAGCTGATGCTTTTGAAGATCTGGTCCGGGGTCACGCGGTATTCGATCAGCGCGCGGTCACGGTGACCGCCGAGCGAGTACAGGCCGGTCAGGATGCTGGAAATATGGTGCTCGATTTCCTCATGGCTGATGATCTTGCCCGACACCGTGCGATAGCGGCCCTCGAAGCGGTCGGCAATTACAATAATGCCGTCACCGCCGGCGCCCTGGGCCGGTTTGACCACGAAGTCGGTACGCCCGCCGATGATCTCGCCGAGGTTGTCGATTTCCTTCTCGGTGGAGATCACGCCGTAGAGTTCCGGCACGTGGATGCCGGCGGCGATGGCGCGCTCCTTGGTGATGATCTTGTCATCGACGATCGGGTACAGGCTGCGCTTGTTGTACTTGAGCACGTAGTCTGCGTTGCGCCGATTGATCCCCATGATGCCCCGGGCCTCCAGGGCTTTCCAGGTCTTCCAGAGACCGAACATCAGGCTTCAGCCTTCTTCAGGAAAGCCTTGAAACGCACCAGTTCGGTCAGGCGATAACCGCGATAGCGACCCATGGCCAGCATGAAACCCACCAGGATCAGCAGGATCGCCGGGAAGGTGAACACGAAGTACACCAGCTCAGGCACGCTCATGATCAAGTGCGCCAGGGAGGCGGCGAACAACGTGCCGATCGCCACTTTCATGGCATGGCCGCCACCGCGCTCTTCCCAGGTGATCGACAGGCGTTCGATGGTCATGGTCAGAATCACCATTGGGAACAGCGCCACCGACAAGCCGCGCTCCAGGCCGAGTTTATGGCTGAACAGGCTGATCGCCGCGATCAGCACCACCACGAAGGTCAGTACCACCGACAGCCTCGGCAACATTTGCAGCTTCAAGTGTTCAAGGTAGGAGCGTAGCGACAGCCCCAGCGCCGTAATGATTGTAAACAGCACAATACCGAAACCGAGCTGAGTTTCCCGGAAGGCGAGGGCGATCAGCACCGGGGTAAAGGTGCCGAGGGTCTGAATGCCGATCAGGTTGCGCAGGATCAGGATCACCAGCACGCCGATCGGGATCATCACCATGATCATGAAGGTCTGCTGGGTTTGCAGCGGCAGGCCGTACAGCGAGTAGTCGAGGAAGTTGGCGTCGGAGTTTTCGTCGGTCAGCTTGGCCAGGCGAATGGCGTTCATTTCGCTGTTGTTCAGGCTGAAGGTGACATTGGCTTTTTTGCCGCCATCGACGGTGATCAGGTTTTCATCGCCCGTCCACCACAGCAAGCGGTCGGTGGGCAGGCCCTGTTCGCCGGTTTCCGGGTTGAAGTACAGCCAGTCGGTGCCGTTGAAGCTGCGCAACCAGAGTTCAGGGATTTGCGGCTGATCGGCCACCAGGCGAACGGTGTGAACCTTTTCCACCGGCACGTGGGCGATGGACAACACCAGCTCGACGATTTTGGCTTTGTTCGCGGTGGACGGATCGCCGGCCAGCAGCAGTTTTACGTTGTCGTCATTGAGGTTGTTGACACGCTTGATGGCTTCGCCAATGAACGTTTCGACGTCGGCCGAATGCTGGCGGATCGGCGCGAGCAGGCCTTCGGCGGCAATTTTTTCCGGGCCTTCGACGGTGATGCTGTCGCGGAAGGTCGGGCCTTTGACCTTGGATTTTTCGCCGCTGTAGCGCTTGGTCAACACCAGACGGTAATAAAGGGTCTGGTTGCCCTTGGCCCGACGCGCCGACCAGGTGACCTTGCGGTTGCCGTCGACACGGTTCACCGCCACGCCGTAATTATTGGAAATGAAACTCTCGTTGAGGCTCACGTAGTCGCGACTCAGCGGTGGCACGAACATCTGGATCTTGATCGGATCCTTGGCGTTGGCGACGAACTCGACCTTGGCGTCGATGTTCCACAAGTCGTCGGTAGCGTCTTCGGTCACCGGAATTCCGAGCACGAAAATCTGATAGGCCGTAACTGAAATGCCCAGCACCACCAGGATGGCGATCAGCAATTTCAGATGGAGGGTAAGAGAGCGCATTGGAATTACTCTGCGGTATGTGCGTCGGTGGCGCAGGCGGGTTTGCCAGCAGCGTATTTAAGACTGGGGTCGACCAGCGCATCGAAACGCTTGAGTGCCTCGGAGCCGATCAAGAGCGGGTATTGGAAGGCGCTGCGGTCGGTCAAGTTCACTTCGATGCTGCGTAACGCCGAACCCATGCAGATATCCAGCTCGATGACCGGACGGGCGGTGTACTTCTTGCCTTCTTCAGGGTCGTAGTCACCGGCCCGGCGCTTGATCTTGCTGACACGGGCCAGCGGTCGTTCGATCGGGTGCGAATGCGCGGCGTCGATAGCCAGATAGAAGCGCACCCAGGATTCGCCATTGCGTTTGAAGCGTTTGATGTCGCGGGCACTCAGAGAAGCGGTTTTCGCCCCGGTGTCGAGTTTGGCGGCGACTTGCAGATTGATGCCGTCCAGCGAAGCGTACTCATTGAGGCCGTACACAGTCTTTTCCCCTGCTGCGGCAAAACCTGGCAGGCCAAAAAGACAAAGGAATGTGGTGAAGGGCTTGAGTCTCATAAATCCTGGTGCGCAGCGGTCCGTTCTTCAATTCAAGGCCCTGGCATTGCTGCACAAGCTCCCTCGTATGCCTATCCGTTTTTTATGACAGGCAATGCAGATGACAAGCAAATGCGGGCGGCATTCTAGCACGGTGGGTTTATGGCGCCAGCGTTGGCCGACGGCTATAACTTGAGGTGTTGCTTCCTTATGGTGCAGCGGGTTATTAGACGATTGTCGACAATATCGAATTATCCTTTGACGTAACCGGTCGTATTCGCTAGTTTTTGCGGCATTGGTTTTAAAGGTGTCGACAATATGCTGGATCAACTCGATCCCCCGGTCACAGTTCAGGACGACTCGGAAACACTTTCCGAAAACGTCTTCCGACGCATTCAGGCGGCCATCGTCAAGGGCGAAATCGCCCCTGGCAGCAAGATCTCCGAGCCGGAGCTGGCGCGCACCTACGGCATTAGCCGCGGGCCGCTACGTGAGGCCATTCACCGCCTGGAAGGCCAGCGCCTGCTGGTTCGCGTGCCGCACGTCGGGGCGCGGGTGGTGTCGCTGAGCCACGCTGAGTTGCTGGAACTCTACGAAATTCGCGAATCCCTGGAAGGCATGGCGTGCCGTCTGGCGGCTGAACGCATGACGGTCGAAGAAATCGACGAACTGCGTCGGGTGCTGGAAACCCATGAGCGCGATGCGGCGTTTCAGGCCGGTGTCGGTTACTACCAGCAGGAAGGCGATTTCGACTTTCATTACCGGATCATCCAGGGCAGCGGCAACCGCACCCTGACCCAGATGCTGTGCGGTGAGCTCTATCAACTGGTGCGCATGTACCGGATCCAGTTTTCCACCACGCCCAATCGGCCGCGCCAGGCGTTTGCCGAACACCACCGAATTCTCGATGCCATCGCCGACCGTGACGGTGAATTGGCCGAGTTGTTGATGCGCCGTCACATCGGCGCCTCCAAACGCAATATCGCCCGTCACTACCAGGACGGCGCTAACCCGACAGCCACTGAACGAGGTGAGTCATGAGTTCCAACAAGAGCACTCCAGGCCAGCGTTTCCGCGATGCGGTCGCCAGCGAACATCCGCTGCAAGTGGTCGGCACGATCAACGCCAACCACGCACTGCTGGCCAAGCGCGCCGGTTTCAAGGCGATTTACCTGTCGGGTGGCGGGGTGGCTGCCGGCTCTCTGGGCGTGCCTGACCTGGGGATTACCGGTCTGGATGACGTGCTGACCGACGTGCGTCGCATCACTGACGTCTGCGACTTGCCGCTGTTGGTGGACGTGGACACCGGTTTCGGTTCTTCGGCGTTCAACGTCGCCCGTACCGTGAAGTCGATGATCAAGTTCGGCGCGGCGGCGATTCACATCGAAGACCAGGTCGGCGCCAAGCGCTGCGGTCATCGTCCTAATAAGGAGATCGTCACGCAGCAGGAAATGGTCGACCGCATCAAAGCGGCTGTCGATGCCCGCACCGATGACAGCTTCGTGATCATGGCCCGCACCGACGCCTTGGCGGTGGAAGGTCTGGAGTCTGCGCTGGATCGCGCCGCCGCGTGCATCGAAGCCGGTGCCGACATGGTGTTCCCGGAAGCGATCACCGAGCTTGAGATGTACAAGCTGTTCGCCAGTCGCGTGAAAGCGCCGATCCTGGCCAACATCACTGAATTTGGTGCGACGCCGCTGTACACCACCGAGCAGCTCGCCGCCGTCGATGTGTCGCTGGTGCTGTACCCGCTGTCGGCGTTCCGTGCGATGAACAAAGCCGCGGAAAACGTCTACACCGCGATCCGCCGCGACGGCACGCAACAGAACGTCATCGACACCATGCAGACGCGCATGGAGCTTTACGATCGCATCGATTACCACACCTTCGAGCAGAAGCTCGATGCGTTGTTTGCTGCGAAGAAATAAAGAACAAAAGATCAAAAGATCGCAGCCTCGTTTCACTCGACAGCTCCTACAGGGCTGTTGTCGAACGCGGTCAATGTAGGAGCTGTCGAGCAAAGCGAGGCTGCGATCTTTCGGCATCACAAAGAACCTGATGAAACACAATTTGCCGATTCCCTAACAAATTCAAGAAAACTGGAGACAGCAATGGCCGAAGCAAAAGTACTCAGTGGCGCCGGGCTCCGTGGCCAGGTTGCCGGGCAAACCGCACTGTCCACCGTGGGCCAGTCGGGCGCAGGCCTGACCTATCGCGGCTACGACGTTCGCGAACTGGCGGCTGACGCACAATTTGAAGAAGTGGCTTACCTGCTGCTGTACGGCGAGCTGCCGACCAAAGCGCAACTGGCTGCCTACACCCAGAAACTGAGCGAGCTGCGTGACCTGCCGCAAGCGCTGAAAGAAGTGCTGGAACGCATCCCCGCCGACGCCCATCCGATGGACGTGATGCGCACCGGTTGCTCGTTCCTGGGCAACATCGAACCGGAGAAAGACTTCTCCGAGCAACACGACAAAACCGACCGCCTGCTGGCCGCGTTCCCGGCGATCATGTGCTACTGGTATCGTTTCAGCCACGACGGCAAACGCATCAATTGCGTGACCGACGAAGCCTGCATCGGCGGCCATTTCCTGCACTTGTTGCACGACAAGAAACCGAGCGAGTTGCACGTCAAGGTGATGAACGTTTCGCTGATCCTCTACGCGGAACACGAGTTCAACGCCTCGACCTTCACCGCCCGGGTGTGCGCCTCGACGTTGTCGGACATGTATTCCTGCGTCACCGCAGCCATCGGTTCGCTGCGCGGTCCGCTGCACGGTGGCGCCAACGAAGCGGCGATGGAAATGATCGAGCGCTTCTCGTCGCCTGAAGAGGCGGTCGAGGGCACCCTCGGCATGCTGGCGCGCAAGGACAAGATCATGGGCTTCGGCCACGCGATCTATAAGGACAACGATCCGCGCAACGAGGTGATCAAGGCCTGGTCGAAAAAACTCGCTGACGAAGTGGGCGACACGGTGCTGTTCCCGGTTTCCGAAGCCATCGACAAGACCATGTGGGAACAGAAAAAACTGTTCCCGAACGCCGACTTCTACCATGCGTCGACGTACCACTTCATGGGCATTCCGACCAAGTTGTTCACACCGATTTTCGTCTGCTCGCGCCTGACCGGCTGGGCGGCCCACGTGTTCGAACAACGTGCCAACAACCGCATCATCCGCCCGAGCGCCGAGTACGTCGGCGTCGAACAGCGCAAGTTCGTGCCAATCGAACAACGCTGACCGGGGGAGGGCGCCGGTAATGGTTATTGGGCAAAACGAGTAACCCTGTGGGAGCGGGCTTGCCCGCGATAGCGGTGGGTCCGTCGACATCTTTGTCGGATGTGACTCAGTCATCGCGGGCAAGTCGAATCGTCGCACCGCCGCTCCCACAGTGGATTGTGTTTGCTTCAATAGCTGCGCCAGGCGTCCACCCTTTGAAACCACCGTGACCGAGTCCTGACGATGAACACTGAATTCCGCAAACCGCTGCCCGGCAGCCATCTGGATTATTTCGACGTCCGCGCGGCGGTCGATGCCATTGCGCCCGGCGCCTACGACACCCTGCCGTACACCTCCCGCGTGCTGGCGGAAAACCTCGTGCGTCGCTGCGACCCGGCCACGCTCACTGAATCCCTGAAGCAATTCATCGAGCGCAAACGCGACCTCGATTTCCCATGGTTCCCGGCCCGCGTGGTGTGCCACGACATTCTTGGCCAGACCGCCCTGGTGGATCTCGCCGGCCTGCGCGATGCCATCGCCCTGCAAGGTGGCGATCCGGCGCAAGTGAACCCGGTGGTGCCGACGCAGTTGATCGTTGACCACTCCCTGGCCGTTGAACGCGGTGGCTTCGATCCCGAGGCGTTCGAGAAGAACCGCGCCATCGAAGACCGTCGCAACGAAGACCGTTTCCACTTTATCAACTGGACCAAAAAAGCCTTCAAGAACGTCGACGTGATCCCGCCGGGCAACGGGATCATGCACCAGATCAACCTGGAGAAAATGTCGCCGGTGATTCAGGTGCGTGACGGCGTGGCCTTCCCGGATACCTGCGTTGGCACCGACAGTCACACCCCGCACGTCGATGCGCTGGGCGTGATCGCCATTGGCGTCGGCGGTCTGGAAGCGGAAAGCGTCATGCTTGGTCGTGCATCGTGGATGCGTCTGCCGGAAAGCGTCGGTGTCGAACTCACTGGCAAGCTGCAACCGGGCATCACCGCCACCGACATGGTGCTGGCGCTGACCGAGTACCTGCGCAAACAAAAAGTCGTCGGCGCGTGGCTGGAGTTTTTCGGTGAAGGGGCTTCGGCTCTGACCTTGGGCGACCGCGCGACCATTTCCAACATGGCCCCGGAATACGGCGCCACGGCGGCGATGTTCTACATCGACCAGCAGACTATCGACTACCTGAAACTCACCGGCCGTGAAGACGAGCAAGTGCAGCTTGTGGAGAACTACGCCAAGCAGACTGGCCTCTGGGCCGATAGCTTGAAAGGCGCGCAATACGAGCGCGGGTTGAGCTTTGACCTGTCCTCGGTGGTGCGCAACATGGCCGGCCCGAGCAACCCGCACGCCCGTGTCGCTACGTCCGATCTCGCGGCGCAAGGCATCTCCGGCCAGTGGGACGATGTACCCGGCCAGATGCCGGACGGCGCAGTGATCATCGCCGCCATCACCAGTTGCACCAACACCAGCAACCCACGCAACGTGATTGCCGCGGGCCTGCTGGCGCGCAACGCCAACAAGCTCGGGCTGAGCCGCAAGCCGTGGGTCAAATCCTCGCTGGCGCCGGGCTCGAAAACCGTGGCGCTGTATCTGGATGAAGCCGGGCTGACTAAAGAGCTGGAGCAACTCGGGTTCGGCGTCGTGGCCTTCGCCTGCACCACATGCAACGGCATGTCCGGCGCGCTGGACCCGCTGATCCAACAGGAAATCATCGACCGCGATCTGTACGCCACCGCCGTGCTCTCCGGTAACCGTAACTTCGACGGGCGGATTCACCCGTACGCCAAAAACGCGTTCCTGGCTTCGCCGCCCTTGGTGGTGGCTTACGCCATCGCCGGGACCATTCGTTTCGACATCGAAAAAGATGTGCTGGGGCTGGACGCGAACGGCAAGGAAATCCGCCTGAAAGACATCTGGCCGAGCGACGAAGAAATCGACGCAGTGGTCAAGGCTTCGGTGAAACCGGAGCAGTTCCGCCAGGTGTACATTCCGATGTTCGCCATCCACGAAGACACCGGTCCAAAGGTCACGCCGCTGTATGACTGGCGCGAAATGAGCACCTACATCCGCCGTCCGCCGTATTGGGAAGGCGCGCTGGCCGGCGCTCGTCCGCTCAAGGGCATGCGCCCGCTGGCGGTGCTGCCGGACAACATCACCACCGATCACCTGTCGCCTTCCAACGCGATCATGCTCGACAGCGCCGCCGGTGAATACCTGGCAAAAATGGGCCTGCCGGAAGAAGACTTCAACTCCTACGCCACGCACCGCGGTGACCACTTGACCGCGCAGCGCGCGACGTTCGCCAACCCGAAACTGTTCAACGAAATGGTTCAGGAAAACGGCAAGGTCAAGCAGGGTTCCCTGGCGCGAGTCGAGCCGGAAGGCCAGGTCATGCGCATGTGGGAGGCCATCGAAACCTACATGGAACGCAAGCAGCCGCTGATCATCATCGCCGGCGCCGACTATGGTCAGGGTTCGTCCCGCGACTGGGCGGCCAAAGGTGTGCGTCTGGCGGGTGTGGAAGCGATCGCCGCTGAAGGTTTCGAGCGCATTCACCGCACCAACCTGGTGGGCATGGGCGTGCTGCCGCTGGAGTTCAAACCGGGCACCGACCGTCACACCCTGGCCATCGACGGCAGCGAAACCTACGACGTGATCGGCGACCGCACCCCGCGTGCGACGCTGACGCTGGTGATCAATCGCAAGAATGGCGAACGCGTCGAAGTGCCGGTGACCTGCCGCCTCGATACCGCTGAAGAAGTGTCGATCTACGAGGCCGGCGGCGTGTTGCAGCGTTTCGCTCAGGACTTCCTCGAAGAATCGGCGGTTGCCGTTTAACACGACGAGCCGCGCGGGATCTGAACTCCCGCGCTGGCCGACAAGGATCAATATGGCTCACGCACCTCAAATCAAAATTCCCGCCACCTACATGCGCGGCGGCACCAGCAAAGGCGTGTTCTTCAGCCTGAAAGACCTGCCCGAAGCGGCACAGATTCCCGGCCCGGCTCGCGACGCTTTGTTGCTTCGCGTGATCGGCAGCCCCGACCCTTATGACAAGCAAATCGACGGCATGGGCGGCGCCACTTCGAGCACCAGCAAAACCGTGATCCTGTCGAAAAGCATCAAGGCCGATCATGACGTCGATTACCTGTTCGGTCAGGTCTCCATCGACAAGCCTTTCGTCGACTGGAGTGGCAACTGCGGCAACCTGTCGGCGGCGGTCGGTTCATTCGCCATCAGCAATGGCCTGATGGACGCCAGCCGCATTCCACACAACGGTGTGGCGGTGGTGCGCGTGTGGCAGGCCAACATCGGCAAGACCATCATCGCCCATGTTCCGATCACCAACGGTGAGGTCCAGGAAACCGGCGATTTCGAACTCGACGGCGTGACCTTTCCGGCAGCCGAAGTGCAGCTCGAATTCATGGACCCGGCGGCGGAAGAGGAGGGGGGCGGTGGCTCGATGTTCCCCACCGGCAACCTCGTGGATGACCTCGAAGTACCCGGCGTCGGTACGCTCAAGGCGACGCTGATCAACGCCGGCATCCCGACCATTTTCATCAATGCCGAAGACATCGGCTACACCGGCACCGAATTGCAGGGCGCCATCAATGGCGACCTGAAGGCCCTGGCAATGTTTGAAACCATCCGCGCTTACGGCGCGCTGCGCATGGGGCTGATTCAGCACCTGGACGAAGCGGCCAAGCGTCAGCACACACCGAAGGTGGCGTTCGTCGCCAAACCGGCGGATTACATTGCGTCCAGCGGCAAGGCGATTGCGGCCACCGACATTGACTTGCTGGTGCGTGCGCTGTCCATGGGCAAACTGCACCACGCGATGATGGGCACGGCAGCGGTGGCCATCGGCACGGCGGCGGCGATTTCCGGCACGCTGGTCAACCTGGCGGCGGGCGGCATCGAACGCAACGCCGTGCGCTTCGGTCATCCCTCCGGCACCTTGCGCGTGGGCGCCGAGGCCACTCAGGTCAACGGTGAATGGACCGTGAACAAAGCCATCATGAGCCGCAGTGCGCGGGTGTTGATGGAAGGTTACATCCGCGTGCCGGGGGATTGTTTCTAACCCCAATCCAGACATACACACAAAACCCTGTGGGAGCGGGCTTGCCCGCGATGAGGCCTTCACATTCAATATCTATGTTGGCTGATACACCGCTATCGCGGGCAAGCCCGCTCCCACAGTGGACTGCATTTCAATAACAAGAATGGCATCACCCACTAAGATTGATCCTGAACCGAGGTCCCATCAGCGAACCACTGACCGAGTGAATCGAACATGAGCGCCAACGTCGACCTGAACAACCGCCCCGACTACGACACGGTCCTGCAGGACATCGCCGACTACGTCCTCAGCTTCAAAATCGAATCTACCGAGGCGCTGGATACCGCCCGCAATTGCCTGATGGACACCCTCGGCTGCGGTCTGCTGGCCCTGCGTTTTCCCGAATGCACCAAACACCTGGGACCTATCGTCGAAGGCACTGTCGTCCCTTTTGGCGCTCGCGTGCCGGGCACCAGTTACCGTCTCGATCCGGTCAAAGCCGCCTGGGATATTGGTTGCATCGTCCGCTGGCTCGATTACAACGACACCTGGCTCGCCGCCGAATGGGGTCATCCGTCCGATAACCTCGGCGCCATTCTCGCGGTGGCCGACCACCTGTCGCAAAAACGCCTGGCCAATGGCGATACCCCGCTGACCATTCGCGTGGTGCTGGACGCCATGATCATGGCTCACGAAATTCAGGGCGTGATCGCACTGGAAAACTCCTTCAACCGCGTCGGCATCGACCACGTCATCCTGGTGAAAGTCGCCTCGACCGCCGTTACCGCCAAGCTCATGGGCGCCAATCGCGAGCAACTGCTGTCGGCGTTGTCCCATGCCTTTGCTGACGGCCAGGCGCTGCGCGCTTATCGGCATGCGCCGAATGCCGGGTCGCGTAAATCCTGGGCGGCAGGGGATGCGTCCAGCCGTGGCGTGCGTCTGGCGGACATTGCGATGCGCGGGGAGATGGGCATTCCCGGTGTACTGACCGCCAAACAATGGGGTTTCTACGACGTACTGTTCAGCCACACCAACAGCGATCTGGCGCTCAAGCCTGAAGACAAGCGAGCCTTCAGATTCTCTCGGCCGTTCGGCAGCTACGTGATGGAAAACGTGCTGTTCAAGATCAGCTTTCCAGCCGAGTTTCACGCGCAAACCGCCTGCGAGGCCGCCGTTACCCTCCACCCCTTGGTCAGGAATCGCCTGCATGAAATCGACCGGATCGTCATCACCACCCACGAATCGGCGATCCGCATCATCTCCAAGGTCGGCCCGCTGGCCAACGCTGCGGACCGTGACCACTGCATCCAGTACATGACCGCCGTACCCCTGGTATTCGGTAATCTGGTGGCCGAACAATACGAAGACAACTTTCACGCCGTGCATCCGATTATCGACGTGCTGCGCGACAAAATGGTCATCGTCGAAGACCCGCGTTTCACCCGCGAATACCTGGAGCCGGACAAACGTTCCATCGCCAATGCGGTGCAGGTGTTTTTCAAGGACGGCTCCAGCACAGAGAACGTAGTGGTGGAGTACCCGATCGGCCATCGCCGTCGCCGAACCGATGGTATTGCGCTGCTGGAAGACAAGTTCAAGGCCAATCTGGCTACGCGATTTACGGTGCAGCGCAGTGCCGAAATCTTTGCGTTGTGCAAGGACCAGGCGCGGCTTGAGGAGACGCCGGTGAACCGGTTTGTGGATTTGTTTGTGATCTAGTTACACCGCGTCATCGTTCAATCGCGGGCAAGCCCGCTCCCACAGATTTTTGGGTTGAGTGCAAGATTTGCAAACGCCAGAAAAAGCTGTGGGAGCGAGCTTGCTCGCGATGAGGCCAGAGCAGGCAATAGAGAACTACTTGAAACGTCGCTCCACCCCTTTCTCCACGAGAATTTTCGCTGAGATCTCTTCTACGGAGAAATGCGTGGAATTGATGTGGGCAATGTTCTCGCGACGAAACAGATTCTCCACCTCGCGCACTTCGAATTCACATTGCGCGTAACTCGAATAACGGCTGTTGGGCTTGCGTTCGTTGCGAATCGCCGTGAGGCGGTCCGGGTCGATGGTCAGGCCGAACAGCTTGTGATGATGGGCGCGCAGCGCGGTTGGCAGTTGCAGGCGCTCCATGTCATCTTCGGTCAGCGGATAATTGGCGGCGCGGATGCCGAATTGCATCGCCATATACAGACACGTCGGCGTCTTACCACATCGCGACACACCCACTAGTATCAGGTCGGCCTTGTCGTAATAGTGCGTGCGGGCGCCGTCGTCGTTGTCGAGGGCGAAGTTCACCGCCTCGATGCGCTCCATGTAATTGGAGTTGCCACCGATGGAGTGGGATTTGCCGACGGTGTAGGAAGAATGCTCGGTCAGTTCCTGTTCCAGCGGGGCCAGGAAGGTCGAGAAAATGTCAATCATGAAACCATTGGACGTTGCGAGGATCTCACGAATGTCCTGATTGACAATGGTGTCGAAAATAATCGGACGAAAACCATCGTTTTCGGCGGCTTTGTTGATTTGTTGTACCATGGCCCGCGCTTTATCCGCGTTGTCGATGTAGGGCCGCGTGATTTTGCTGAAGGTAATGTTTTCGAACTGCGCCAACAGGCTTTGACCGAGGGTTTCGGCCGTAATGCCCGTGCCATCGGAGATAAAGAAAGCAGATCGTTTCATTTGCACCTTGGGCCTTAAGCTAGTGACGATTCTTGGATATAGTAGGCGCGATTTGTCGGCCGCCAGTGGCCAGCATTCTCACTTATTTTCCAGGTCCAGGCCATACAGCCGGCAAATGCTCCCCCGAGTCGCCGGCTTCTGAGCTTTTCCAACACAGTTAGTGGAGAGATCACCTTGGTAGAGTACGTAGTTTCCCTCGATAAGCTCGGCGTCCATGATGTAGAGCATGTGGGGGGCAAGAACGCATCCCTGGGCGAGATGATCAGTAACCTTGCAGGTGCCGGTGTATCGGTGCCCGGTGGCTTCGCCACGACAGCTCAGGCATATCGTGATTTCCTGGAGCTGAGCGGTCTGAACGATCAGATCCATGCCGCCCTCGACGCGCTGGATGTCGACGATGTCAACGCCCTGGCCAAAACCGGCGCCCAGATCCGTCAATGGATCATGGAGGCCGAATTCCCCGAGAAGCTCAACGCCGAGATCCGCACCGCGTTCGCCACGCTGTCGGCCGGCAACCCTGACATGGCCGTTGCCGTGCGCTCTTCCGCTACCGCCGAAGACTTGCCGGACGCTTCCTTTGCTGGCCAGCAGGAAACCTTCCTGAACATCCGTGGTGTCGAAAACGTTATTCGCGCCGCCAAAGAGGTGTTCGCTTCCCTGTTCAACGACCGTGCGATTTCCTACCGCGTCCACCAGGGCTTCGACCACAAGCTGGTTGCCCTGTCGGCCGGCGTGCAGCGCATGGTCCGCTCCGAAACCGGCACCGCCGGCGTGATGTTCACCCTCGATACCGAATCGGGCTTCCGTGACGTGGTGTTCATCACCGGCGCTTACGGCCTGGGTGAAACCGTCGTACAAGGCGCGGTGAACCCGGATGAATTCTATGTCCACAAAGGCACGCTGGAAGCCGGTCGTCCGGCCATCCTGCGTCGCAACCTGGGCAGCAAAGCCATCAAGATGATCTACGGCGAAGTGGCCACGGCCGGTAAATCGGTCAAGACCATCGATGTGGACAAGGCTGATCGCGCACGTTTCTGCCTGAGCGACGCCGAAGTCAGCGAGCTGGCCAAGCAAGCGATGATCATCGAAAAGCACTACAAGTGCCCGATGGACATCGAATGGGCCAAAGACGGCGACGACGGCAAGCTCTACATCGTTCAGGCCCGTCCTGAAACCGTGAAGAGCCGCACTTCGGCCAATGTCATGGAACGTTACCTGTTGAAAGAAACCGGCACCGTGCTGGTGGAAGGTCGCGCCATCGGCCAGCGCATCGGCGCCGGCAAGGTGCGGATCATCAAGGACGTGTCCGAGATGGACAAAGTCCAGCCGGGCGACGTTCTGGTTTCCGACATGACCGACCCGGACTGGGAACCGGTCATGAAGCGCGCCAGTGCCATCGTCACCAACCGTGGCGGCCGTACCTGCCACGCGGCGATCATCGCTCGCGAGCTGGGTATCCCGGCCGTGGTCGGCTGCGGCAACGCCACTCAGCTGTTGAAAGACGGCCAGGGTGTGACCGTTTCCTGCGCTGAAGGCGACACCGGTTACATCTTCGAAGGCGAACTGGGCTTCGACATCAAGAAAAACTCCGTGGATGCCATGCCGGATCTGCCGTTCAAGATCATGATGAACGTCGGCAACCCGGACCGCGCCTTCGATTTCGCGCAACTGCCGAACGCCGGTGTGGGCCTGGCCCGTCTGGAGTTCATCATCAACCGCATGATCGGTGTTCACCCGAAAGCGCTGTTGAACTACGACGGTCTGCCGCAGGACATCAAGGACAGCGTCGACAAGCGCATCGCCGGTTACGACGATCCGGTTGGCTTCTATGTCGACAAACTGGTTGAAGGCATCAGCACCCTGGCCGCTGCGTTCACCCCGAAAAAGGTCATCGTGCGTCTGTCGGACTTCAAGTCCAACGAATACGCGAACCTGATTGGCGGCAAGCTCTACGAGCCGGAAGAAGAAAACCCGATGCTGGGCTTCCGCGGTGCTTCGCGTTACATCAGCGAAGCGTTCCGTGACTGCTTCGAGCTCGAGTGCCGCGCCCTCAAGCGCGTGCGCAACGAGATGGGCCTGACCAACGTTGAAATCATGGTGCCGTTCGTCCGTACACTGGGCGAAGCTAGCCAAGTGATCGATCTGTTGGCCGAAAATGGCCTGGCCCGTGGCGAGAATGGTCTGCGCATCATCATGATGTGCGAGCTGCCGTCCAACGCGATCCTCGCTGAAGAATTCCTCGAGTTCTTTGACGGCTTCTCCATTGGCTCCAACGACCTGACTCAGCTGACGCTGGGCCTGGATCGTGACTCCGGGATCATCGCGCACCTGTTTGACGAGCGTAATCCGGCGGTCAAGAAGCTGCTGGCCAATGCGATTCAGGCCTGCAACAAGGCTGGCAAGTACATCGGCATTTGCGGTCAGGGCCCTTCGGACCACCCTGATCTGGCCAAATGGCTGATGGAGCAGGGCATCGAAAGCGTTTCGTTGAACCCCGATTCCGTACTGGAAACCTGGTTCTTCCTGGCTGAAGGTCAAGCTTCGGCTTGATGGTGTGAGTGAAAGGGCCGATCAGTGATCGGCCCTTTTAGAGATTCTGTGTCCTATCTCGGCAATGCGTTCAATTTTGACGTGTGGATTTTGCTGGCAGGCAAGGCGCCGTGCGAGTCATAGCTTGCTATGGGGAGGAACGGCAACGCAGCATGCCAGCAAAAGACGCCGTCAAAATTGAACAGTCATTGCCGAGATAGGACTCGTGGGCGGGCTCCTCTGGAAGCCGCCCTTTTTTGTGCAAGAGCATTATGCAAAGCAGCAGCAACCTATTTCCTGTCGCCCTGATCAGCGCCGAGCGGCGCGGTGATCTGAGCGAAGACGTCTATCGTTTGAAACCCGGTAACAGCCCCGACGGCACCGTCGAACTGGCTGTGACGCGCCTGGGTCTGGCCGATGAGCCGGCGGTGCGTGGTGTGCCGGTGATTCTGTTGCACGGCAGCTTTTCCAATCGACGATTCTGGTTCTCTCCCAAAGGTCTGGGGTTGGGGGCTTATCTGACGCGTCTGGGGTTCGATGTGTGGATCCCGGAAATGCGCGGTCATGGCCTGTCTCAGCGCAACCAGGACTATCGCAAGAACCGCGTCGCCGACTACGCACGTTACGATCTGCCGGCCATTGGCGCGTTCGTGCGCGAACAAAGCGGCCAGGTCCCACACTGGATCGGTCATTCGCTGGGTGGCATTACGCTGGCGGCGGCGCTGGGTGGGGAATACATCGGCGAGCCTGTCGTCGCGTCTGCGGCGTTTTTTGGCACACAGGTCAGCCGCACCTACTGGCCGTTGAAGTTTCCGCCGGTGGAGTGGAGCGGGCGCTTCATTCTCAAGCGATTTGCCCAACTGTCAGGTTCACGGCTCAAGCGCGGCCCGGAGGACGAGCCGATTGGCCTGGCCCTGGAAAGCATGCGCTGGTACGGGCTGTTCGGGCGTTTTGGCGATGCCGACAAAGACTGGTGGGCGGGTTTGGCCGAGGTTCGGTTACCGATGTTGGCCGTGAGTGCCGCGGGCGATCATCAGGACCCGACCTGGGCCTGCCGCAAGCTGTTCGATCAGGTCGGCTCCGAGCACAAGCAATTCATCACCCTTGGCCGCGAACAAGGCTTTGGCGATAATTTCGGTCATGTGGAAATGCTTGTCAGCAAAGCTGCGCAGACTGAAGTCTGGCCATTGGTGGCGCGTTGGCTGGCGGATCAACAGACGCCGTTGTTGGGTGGAAAGCCGGATTTGGCTGCGGCAGTTTGAGCCTGATGCTCCAAGAAGGGCATTTCGCTCGAAACGGCTTGCGGCTAAGATATGACGCATTAAGCGGTTCTGGTCACTTTTGGTGACTGTTTCGATCGGCGCGTTTGCAGCCGTTCAGCCCTGGCCCGCGTATGCTGCCTACTCGATTGTCTTCCTCTTCACAGGAGTTTCTCGATGAACCATTACATCACGCCTGACCTGTGCGACGCCTACCCGGAGCTGGTGCAGGTGCTGGAGCCGATGTTCAGCAATTTCGGTGGCCGTGATTCTTTCGGTGGCGAAATTGTGACCATCAAATGTTTCGAAGATAATTCGCTGGTCAAGGAGCAAGTCGCGCTCAAGGGTAACGGTAAAGTACTGGTGGTAGACGGTGGCGGTTCCCTGCGCCGCGCGCTGTTGGGCGACCTGCTGGCCGAGAAAGCCGCCAGTAACGGTTGGGAAGGGCTGGTGGTCTACGGTTGCATCCGCGACGTCGACGTCATCGCGCAAACCGATCTGGGGGTTCAGGCCCTGGCCAGTCACCCGATGAAAACCGACCGGCGCGGTGTTGGTGAACTCAATATTGCCGTGACCTTCGCGGGTGTGACCTTCCACCCGGGTCACTATGTTTACGCGGACAACAACGGCGTGATCATTTCGCCAAGCCCGCTGCAGATGCCTGAATAAAGCGCGTTTCATTAAAGGGGTGAGGATGTTCGAGGAAGAAAACGCGCAGTGGGGGCTGGTGCATGCCCTCGTGCTGGACGGTAAGGGCGGTGCGCGTTCGATAGCCCGGACTGAACTCGATGACTTGCAGTTGCAGGCCCATGAAAGCCTGTGGTTGCACTGGGATCGTAGTCATCCGCAAACCCAGACCTGGCTGCGTAAATACAGCGGTCTGAGTGAATTTAGTTGCGACTTGTTGCTGGAAGAGAACACCCGGCCGCGTCTTTTGCCGCTGCCGGACTCCGAGCTTTTGCTGTTTCTGCGCGGGATTAACCTCAATCCTGGTGCCGAGCCGGAAGACATGGTCTCGGTGCGGATCTTCGGTTCGGCCCAGCGGGTGATCTCCCTGCGTTTGCGGCCGTTGCGCGCCACTGATGAGTTGCTGGTGCAACTGGCCGAAGGCAAAGGGCCGAAAACCGCCTCCGAACTCATTCTTTATATGGCGCAATACCTCACCAATAAAGTGCAGGATCTGGTCAGCTGCCTCTCGGAAATCGTCGATGAGGAAGAAGAAAAGCTGGATACCGACGAACGGTATACACCGGAGCATGGGGCCGTTTTGCAGATCCGTCGCAGAGCGGCTGCGCTGAAACGTTTTCTGGCACCGCAACGGGATATTTTCGGTCAGCTAACGCGGATAAAGCTGCCGTGGTTCGTCGAAGACGATGGCGATTACTGGAACGAATTGAACAACAGCCTGACCCGTTATCTCGAGGAGCTGGAATTGACCCGGGAGCGCGTGGGGCTGGTCCTTGAGGCCGAAGACCGGCGTCTGACCGTGCGCATGAACCGCACGATGTACCGCTTCGGGATCATCACCGGGATCTTTTTGCCGATGAGTTTTCTGACCGGTCTTTTGGGTATCAACGTCGGCGGCATTCCGTTCTCCAGCAGCCCTTATGGCTTCCTGATCGCCTGCTTGCTGGCAGGTTCGGTAGCGCTGGCGCAGTGGTGGCTATTCCGACGTTTGCGCTGGTTCTGATGATGAGTCATGTGACCCGACCAAATTTGACCGCGTCTTTCACAGATATCACGAGAGGTGCGTATGCACGATCCGTTTGAACAATCTTTGCGTGACATGCTCAAAGCTTCGCCGTCCACCCGTGACGACGATGCCTGCCTGGGTCGCGTGCTGAAAACCGCCAACCGCCAGGTCGGTGCCGGCGATCTGTTCAGCCTGCTGGGCCGTTGGCTGCCCGCGCTGATGATCGCCCTGAATAACGGATCGGCCCATGTCTCGCCGGTTTCCCGCCTTCGTAAACCTACCGCTCGCACTGCTGATAAGGCTGATTGAATATGGAACTTGATCTCTGGACTCAGAGCCTCGTCACTGCAATGACTGCGTTATGGACCAAAGTTGCGAACTTCATTCCGAACCTGTTCGGCGCACTGGTTGTGCTGCTGCTGGGTTTTGTCGTGGCCAAACTGCTGGACACGCTGCTTTCCAAATTGCTTGCCAAACTGGGCCTCGATCGCCTGATGGGTGGTACCGGGCTGACCAAATTGCTGTCCCGCGCCGGCCTTCAGGTGCCGATCTCGACGTTGATCGGCAAGATCGTCTATTGGTTCGTTCTGCTGATTTTTCTGGTTTCAGCCGCAGAATCACTTGGACTTGAGCGAGTTTCGGCTACGCTGGACATGTTGGCGCTGTATTTGCCGAAAGTATTCGGCGCTGCGCTGGTGCTGCTGGTGGGTGTCTTGCTCGCGCAACTGGCCAATGGGCTGGTGCGTGGCGCGGCAGAAGGCGTAGGGCTTGATTACGCCGCGGGCCTGGGGCGGATTGCCCAGGGCCTGGTGATCATCATCAGTATTTCGGTTGCGATCAGCCAGTTGGAGGTCAAGACAGACCTGCTCAACCATGTGATCGTGATCGTCTTGATTACCGTTGGTCTGGCGGTTGCGCTGGCCATGGGTTTGGGAAGCCGGGAAATTGCCGGTCAGATTCTTGCGGGAATCTATGTGCGTGAGTTGTATCAGGTTGGGCAACAAGTGCGTGTTGGCGAGGTCGAAGGTCAGATCGAAGAGATCGGCACGGTTAAAACCACCGTGCTGACCGATGAGGGTGAGCTAGTATCTCTCTCGAATCGGATTCTCTTGGAGCAGCATGTGAGTAGCCGCTAACCCGGCAAATCCTGCTAATGTATGCCGCCGCAAAATGCCCTGAAGGGCTGCGGCGGACATTGACCTGACTGTCGGCCAGACTTGTTTTGAATAAAGCTCAATCGCTCTCCACGCGCTACGACCCCCGCGAGCTCTCTGATGAGGAGTTGGTCGCGCGCTCGCATACCGAGCTGTTTCACGTAACGCGCGCTTATGAAGAACTGATGCGGCGTTACCAGCGAACATTATTTAACGTTTGTGCACGGTATCTCGGGAACGATCGTGACGCAGATGATGTCTGTCAGGAAGTGATGTTGAAGGTGCTGTACGGCCTGAAGAACTTCGAGGGCAAATCGAAGTTCAAGACGTGGCTGTATAGCATCACGTACAACGAGTGCATCACGCAGTATCGGAAAGAACGGCGAAAGCGTCGCTTGATGGACGCTTTGAGTCTGGACCCCCTCGAGGAAGCGTCTGAAGAAAAGACGCCGAAACCCGAGGAGAAGGGTGGACTTGATCGCTGGCTGGTGTATGTGAACCCGATCGACCGTGAAATTCTGGTGCTACGATTTGTCGCAGAGCTGGAATTTCAGGAGATCGCAGACATAATGCACATGGGTTTGAGTGCGACAAAAATGCGTTACAAACGCGCTCTAGACAAATTGCGTGAGAAATTTGCAGGCATTGCTGAAACTTAGTTCGGCGCAAATATCTCTTACGTGTAGGCAAGTTCTGATAGACTTGCCGCCGAGTTGTCCCCCGGTTTGCGGGACTGCTTCACAATCACCAGATGGGGATTTAACGGATGAAACTGAAAAACACCTTGGGCTTGGCCATTGGTTCTCTTATTGCCGCCACTTCGTTCGGCGCTCTGGCACAAGGCCAAGGCGCAGTTGAAATCGAAGGCTTCGCTAAGAAAGAACAATTCGACAGCGCTCGTAACTTCAAGAACAACGGCAACCTGTTCGGCGGTTCTGTTGGTTACTTCCTGACCGACGACGTTGAACTGCGTCTGGGCTACGACGAAGTGCACAACGTGCGTTCCGACGACGGTCGTAACATCAAGGGCGCTAACACCGCTCTGGACGCTCTGTACCACTTCAACAACCCGGGCGACATGCTGCGTCCATACGTATCGGCTGGCTTCTCCGATCAAAGCATCGGCCAGAATGGCAAAGGCGGTCGTAACGGTTCCACCTTCGCCAACGTTGGCGGCGGTGCCAAGCTGTACTTCACCGAGAACTTCTACGCCCGTGCCGGCGTTGAAGCTCAGTACAACATCGACCAGGGCGACACCGAGTGGGCTCCTAGCGTTGGTATCGGTGTGAACTTCGGTGGCGGCTCCAAGCCTGCTGCTGCTCCAGTTCCAGCACCAGCTGAAGTCTGCGCCGACAGCGACAACGATGGCGTTTGCGACAACGTTGACAAGTGCCCGGACACCGCCGCCAACGTAACTGTTGACGCTGATGGCTGCCCAGCAGTTGCTGAAGTTGTTCGTGTTGAGCTGGACGTGAAATTCGACTTCGACAAGTCGGTAGTCAAGCCTAACAGCTACGGCGACATCAAAAACCTGGCTGACTTCATGAAGCAGTACCCATCCACCACTACTACTGTTGAAGGTCACACTGACTCCGTCGGTCCTGACGCTTACAACCAGAAACTGTCCGAGCGTCGTGCAAACGCCGTTAAGCAAGTTCTGACCAACCAGTACGGTGTTGAATCTTCCCGCGTTCAGTCTGTTGGCTACGGCGAATCCCGCCCAGTTGCTGACAACAAAACTGAAGCTGGTCGCGCTGTAAACCGTCGCGTAGAAGCGCAGGTTGAAGCTAGCGGTAAGTAATTAGCTCGCAGCTCTGGAAAAGCCCGGCTTAGGCCGGGCTTTTCTTTGTCTGCGATTTGGGTTTCAGCGAGGGCTGTGCGCTGCTGCTAAGAGATCGCAGCCTGCGGAAGCTCCTACATGGATTTGGTATTTATCCCTGTAGGAACTGCCGAAGGCTGCGATCTTTTAATTCCTACAAGGATAAACACCGAGCCAATGCAGGAGCTGCCGCAGGCTGCGATCTTTTGATCTCATCACAGGCCGCCACTGCACCGATCACCAGAATCGCCGGGCTTTTGAGCTGGAAGTCGCAGGCATCGTCTTCCATGGCTGCCAAGTCGCTCCGACATTCCCGTTGGTGCGGCAGGGAAGCATTTTCGATCATCGCCACAGGCGTATCGGCAGCCATTCCGCCGGCCAGCAGTTGCTCGCGAATTTCACTGAGCTTCGCCACGCCCATGTAGATCACCAGTGTGGTGCCTCCTTGAGCCAGGGCCTGCCAATTCAGGCTGCTGTCATCCTGAGTGTGCGCCGTGACCAGTGTCACGCCACGCGCGACGCCCCTTAGCGTCAGCGGAATATCGCATTGGGTCGCACCGGCAAGACCTGCGGTGATGCCATTGACCAGCTCAACCTCGACGCCACGCTCACGCAGCCACTGTGCTTCTTCACCACCGCGCCCGAAGATGCACGGATCGCCGCCCTTGAGCCGCACCACGCATTTGCCGTGGCGGGTATAACGCAACATCAGGCGATGAATGAAGGCTTGAGGCGTTGAGCGACAGCCGCCGCGCTTGCCCACAGGAATAATTCGCGCATTCGGGCAATGCTCCAGCACCGCGTCATTGACCAGATCGTCGATCAGCACCACGTCCGCTTCGCGCAACGCTCGAACCGCCTTGAGGGTCAGCAATTCAGGGTCGCCAGGACCCGCACCCACCAGCCAGACTTTTGCGCTCATAGTGTTTTCCTCACGAGATGACGGCGACTGGCTGCGCAGTGGCGGCCAGCAAACGCTTGATTTCCGGAACGCAGGAGCCGCATTGCGTGCCGCAGCCCAATTCTTGTTTCAAACCCTGCAAATCCAGACCACGGCTGATGCCGGCACACACCGCGTTCTGGCTGACGTTCATGCAGTTGCACAGGGTTTTGGTGCCCGATGCCGGACCGCCAGCGCTGCCCGGTGGCGCACTCAAAGGCGCCAGCAGCCAACGGCGTAGCTGTTCGTCGGCGCGACCTTCCAGCCACAGGCTTTGCAGCCAGTGCTGAGCGAGGGTTTCACCGGCCAGGCGAATCGCGGTGATCCGACCGTTCTCGATCCGTACTCGCTTGCCGATCGAGCGCCGAGGATCGTCGTAGGCCAATACCGGGCCGTCGTTGAGCCCCAGGCATTGATCGATATCACGCAACAGCTGCGGCTCTGGCGCGGTGGCGCTGGCAGCGCGTATCAGCAGCGCTGGGCGTTCACGGCCGGTGAGGCTGAGGCTTGCGTAGGAAAACGCCTCGCAGAGCGGTCGCAACGTCTCTAGGTGCTGTTGAACATCACCCTCTATCAGGGCGAAAAGCTGCCAAGGCAATTGCACGGGCTCGAGTCGCACACCGCTGTGTTTGAGTTCCGGTTGTTTCGACAATGGGTCGAAGGCGGGAAGGGTGAGGGTGTTCACGCCGCCCTTGAGAAAGCGGTCGCCCCAGTGCATCGGCAGGAAGGCCTGGCCCGGACGTACGCTGTCGTCGCTGCTGACTGGCACGATCACCGAGCCTCGGCGACTTTTCAGATTGATCAGATCGCCAGGTTGCAGGCGATGCCGACGCAGTTCATCCGGGTGCAGGCTCAACACGGCTTCGCTGACATGGCCGAATAGCTGCGCGGCGGTACCGGTGCGGCTCATGCCGTGCCATTGATCGCGCAGACGGCCGGTGATCAGGGTCAGCGGGAAGCGCGCATCGCGTTGCTCCTTGGCGGCGCGATACGGGTCGGTGACGAACTGTGCACGCCCGCTGGCGGTCGGGAAAACTCCGTCGAGATACAGCCGCGCCGTGCCTTCGCGGGCACCAACGGGGAAGGGCCATTGCTGCGGACCGAGCTGGTCGATCAATTCATGACTGATCCCGGACAAGTCGAGGTCGCGGCCGCGAGTCAGGTGTTTGTATTCATCGAAGACCTGCGCCGGGGTTTCAAAGGCAAACAGGCTGGTTGCTCCAGGGCGCAGATGTTTTTCCAGGCGCTGTGCGAAATCCACGGTGATCGCCCAGTCGGGCCGTGCTTCACCGGGTGCGCCGATGGCCTGACGGACGTGGGAAATGCGTCGTTCGGAGTTGGTGACCGTGCCGTCTTTTTCACCCCAACTGGCGGCGGGCAGCAGCAGGTCGGCGAACGCGGCGGTTTCGGTGGTGTGAAAGGCTTCCTGCAACACCACGAACGGGCAAGCTTGCAGTGCCGCGCGTACAGCGGTCTGATCCGGCAGCGACTGTGCAGGGTTGGTGCAGGCGATCCACAGGGCTTTGATCTTGCCGCTGCGCATCTGCTCGAACAGCTCGATGGCCGTTAGGCCGGTGTTCGCGGGCAGTTGATCAACGCCCCAGTAGTCGGCCACTTGTGCGCGGTGGTCGGCATTGGCCGCTTCGCGATGGCCTGGCAGCAGGTTCGACAAACTGCCGGTTTCCCGGCCACCCATGGCATTCGGCTGACCGGTCAGTGAGAAAGGTCCTGCACCAGGCCGGCCGATTTGCCCGGTGGCCAGGTGCAGGTTGATCAGCGCGCTGTTCTTCGCGCTGCCGGCGGTGGACTGATTCAGCCCCATGCACCACAGCGACAGAAAGCTCGATGAAGTGCCGACCCATTCCGCGCATTGATGCAGTTGCTCGACGCTGATCCCACAGAGTTGCGAAACCATTGTCGGGGTGTAATCGCGGACCAGGTTTTTCAGCTCGGCGAGGCCTTCGGTGTGGGCCTTGATGAAGTCGCGGTCGACCCAGTCTTCCCACAGCAACAGGTGCAAAATCCCATGAAACAAGGCGACATCGGTACCGGGCAGAATCGCCAAATGCAGGTCGGCCAAATCGCAGGTGTCGGTGCGCCGCGGATCAATGACGATGACTTTCATCTGTGGACGGCGGGATTTGGCTTCTTCCAGGCGACGAAAGAGGACCGGGTGGGCGTAGGCCATGTTGCTGCCGACGATCATCACGCAGTCGCTCAACTCCAGGTCTTCGTAGTTGCAAGGCGGAGCATCGGCGCCGAGGCTGCGCTTGTAGCCGACCACAGCAGAAGACATGCACAGCCGCGAATTGCTGTCGATGTTGTTGGTGCCCACCAGCGCTCGCGCCAGTTTGTTGAAGGCGTAGTAATCCTCGGTCAGCAATTGCCCGGAGATGTAGAACGCAACACTGTCCGGGCCATGCTCGGCGATGGCCTCGGCGAAGACGCTGGCGGCGTGATCGAGCGCAGTGTCCCAGTCGGTGCGGCTGCGGGCCAGGCCTTTACCCAAGCGCAGTTCCGGGTACAACGCCCGTGCCGCAAGGTCGCCGGTCAGGTGCAGGGTCGAACCTTTACTGCACAATTTGCCGAAGTTGGCCGGGTGTGCCGGGTCGCCGCTGACGCCGAGGATGCGCTCGCCGTCGTGTTCGATCAGCACGCCGCAGCCGACCCCGCAGTAGCAGCAGGTGGAGGCGGTGATTTGACGGTCCATCAGCTTGCTTCCCGTAGGGCCAGCAGCACGCGGCCGTTCTCGACTCGTGCCGAATGATGGTGGGCGCAGCCGACATCCGGGGCCTGGGCCTCACCGGTTTCCAGATCGATCTGCCAGTTGTGCAGCGGGCAGGCCACCCGCTTGCCGTAGATCAAACCTTGGGACAGCGGTCCACCCTTGTGCGGGCAGCGGTCGTCGAGGGCGAAAACCTCATCGTCGCTCGTACGAAAAATCGCGATGTCACCTTTCGGGCCGGCGATGATCCGCGAGCCAAGGGTGTTGATCTCTTCCAGTGCGCAGATATCCAGCCAGTTCATACCGACACCTCCAGGTTCTTCACGGGAATGACCTCGAATTCTTTTTTCAGCAGCGGCTGCTCGAGGCGTTCCTTCCAGGGGTCCTGCTCGAACGACAGGGAAAATTGCAGGCGATCGTTCAATGCCTTGCGCCGCTCCGGGTCTTCCAGCACGGCTTTCTTGATGTGTTCCATGCCGACCCGTTGCAGGTAGTGCACGGTGCGCTCGAGGTAGAAGGCTTCTTCGCGATACAGCTGCAGGAACGCGCCGTTGTACTCGCGCACTTCTTCGGCGGTTTTCAGTTTGACGAAGAACTCCGCGACTTCAGTTTTGATCCCACCGTTGCCGCCGATGTACATCTCCCAGCCGGAGTCCACGCCGATAATTCCGACGTCCTTGATCCCCGCTTCCGAGCAGTTGCGTGGGCAACCGGAGACGGCCAGTTTCACTTTGTGTGGCGACCACATGTTGAACAGGTCGTGCTCAAGCTCGATGCCCAGTTGCGTGGAATTCTGGGTGCCGAAGCGGCAGAACTCGCTGCCGACACAGGTTTTTACGGTGCGGATGGATTTGCCGTAGGCGTGACCGGACGCCATATCCAGGTCTTTCCAGACGCCTGGAAGGTCCTGCTTTTTGATTCCCAGCAAGTCGATGCGCTGGCCGCCGGTGACCTTGACCATCGGCACGTTGTACTTGTCGGCCACGTCAGCAATGCGTCGCAGCTCTGAAGGATTGGTCACACCGCCCCACATCCGCGGGACTACAGAGTAAGTGCCGTCTTTCTGAATGTTGGCGTGGGCGCGTTCGTTGATCAGGCGCGATTGCGGATCGTCCTTGGCCTCGCCTGGCCAGGTGGAAATCAGGTAGTAGTTGAGTGCCGGGCGGCACGTGGCGCAACCGTTCGGGGTGCGCCAGTTCAGGTAGCTCATGGTGCCAGCGATGGTCAGCAGGTGCTGGTCGCGGATGGCCTGGCGGATTTGCCCGTGGTTGAGGTCGCTGCAACCGCAGATGGCTTTTTCGCTTTTCGGTTTGACGTCAGCCGCGCCGCCCACGGTGTTGATCAGGATCTGTTCGACGAGGCCGGCGCAGGAACCGCAAGAACTGGCAGCCTTGGTGTGTTTCTTCACGTCATCGACGCTGAACAGTCCGTGTTCCTGAATGGCCTTGACGATGGTGCCTTTGCACACGCCGTTGCAGCCGCAGACTTCGGCGGTGTCGGCCATGCTCATGGCTTTGTCCTGGCCTTGATGTCCTACGTCGCCCAAGGCGTTTTCGCCGAACATCAAGTGATCGCGGATCTCGCCGATGCCATGGTTCTCACGGATCTGCCGGAAATACCAACCGCCATCTGCCGTATCGCCGTACAGACAGGCGCCGACCAGCACGTCATCCTTGATCACCAGTTTTTTGTAGACCCCGCCGATCGGGTCGGAGAGGGTGATGGTTTCGGTGCCTTCGCCGCCCATGAAGTCGCCAGCGGAAAACAGGTCGATGCCGGTGACTTTCAATTTGGTCGACGTCACCGAGCCCTTGTAGGTGGCGAAGCCCAGTTGGGCGAGGTGGTTGGCGCAGACCTTGGCCTGTTCGAACAATGGCGCAACCAGGCCGTAGGCGATGCCACGGTGGCTGGCGCATTCGCCGATGGCGTAGACCCGAGGGTCGTAGGTTTGCATGGTGTCGTTGACCAGAATCCCGCGGTTGCACGGGATGCCGGATTTTTCCGCGAGTTCGGTATTGGGGCGAATACCGGCGGCCATCACCACCAGATCGGCGGGGATGATGTCGCCGTTCTTGAACTGCACCGAGCCGACCCGGCCATTGCCGGCGTCGTGCAGGGCCTGGGTCTGTTCGCACAGGCGGAAATGCAGGCCTCGGGCTTCCAGGGCGGTTTGCAGGAGTTGGCCGCTGGTTTTGTCCAGTTGCCGCTCCAGCAGCCATTCGCCGATGTGCACCACGGTGACGTGCATGCCGCGCAGCATCAGGCCGTTGGCGGCTTCAAGACCTAGCAGGCCGCCGCCGATGACCACGGCGTGCTTGTGGGTCTTGGCGGTGTCGATCATCGCCTGGGTGTCGGCAATGTCGCGGTAGCCGATCACGCCCTGCAAGGTGTTGCCGGGGATCGGCAGGATGAACGGGGTCGAGCCGGTGGCAATCAGCAGGCGGTCGTATTCGGCCTCGGTGCCGTCCTCGGCGATGACCCGGCGTTTGACCCGGTCGATCTCCACCACTTTGCGGTTGAGCAGCAGCTTGATGTTGTTTTCCAGGTACCAGTCCAGATCGTTGAGCACGATCTCTTCGAAGGTCTGTTCGCCGGCCAGAACAGGCGACAGCAGGATGCGGTTGTAGTTGGTATGGGGTTCGGCGCCGAAGACCGTGATGTCGTACAGCTCATTACTCAGCTTGAGCAGTTCTTCCAGGGTACGAACCCCGGCCATGCCGTTGCCGATCATCACTAGTTTTAGTTTTTTCATCAGGTTCTCCGGGGAGCTCGGGCCTGCCTCATCAGGGCATTCAGGCCTTGCTCGACAAAATTTTGCGCAAACAAAAAAAGGCGTCCCGCTAGTTAACTAGCGAGGACGCCTTTGTCCTTGTCCCGTTCTCTCGGGCAGCGCAGCCTTCTACGTTGAAGGTTGGGCTTTATGTATGTTGGGAAAGGTAATGCAGTGGTTGTGCCAAGTCGGGCAAATGCCGAATTTATGGGCTCTCACCGTGGGAGGAGGGTGTTTGCGTGCACCGGTTCAATGCGCCATGCCCGGTTTTGAAGCAGAAAAGTCAAAAGATCGCAGCCTGCGGTAATTCCTACAGGAGATCGTGGGCACCGGTAGGAGCTGCCGCAGGCTGCGATCTTTTGATCTTTTGGGTGAAGTGAAAAACTCAACCATGAAACAGCAAAAACAGCAGCACCAGATTCACCAGCAACGACACCAGCGCCAACGTCCGCCAGACTTTCAGCGGTTCGCGCTCCAGCAACGGTCTGGGGCGCACGCTCAAACTGCGTCGTTCTCCCTGTTCCAGTAGCAACAACCATTCTTCCGCCGTTTCAAAACGCTGATCCGGAGCCGCCGCCACCGCACGCTCCAGACTTTGCGCGATCCATTCCGGCAGGTCGGGCCGGTAGCGACTGGCGCTGACAGGCACGCCAAACCGAGGGCGCTGGAACGCTTCGATTTCGCCGTAGGGATAATGCCCGGTCAGCAGGTAATACAAGGTCACGCCGACTGCATACAAATCCTGTTGTGGTGTAGGAGCGTCACCTCGAAAGGCTTCCGGCGCGATATAGCTGGGCGTTCCGGGCAGGGCGCAGGCTTGATCTTCGGACAGGCCGGGGCAGTAGGCGAGGCCGAAATCCAGCAGGCGCAGCTCACCGTCGTCCCCTAGCAGCAGGTTCTCCGGTTTGATATCGCGATGCAGAATCTGCCGTCGATGCAATATGCCGATGGCCCGCAGCAAGCGTTCGGCCAGGTCCAGCCATTGAGCCAATGGCAGCGTTGCGACACGCTCATGCAGCTCAGCCAAGGTCGACCCGGAGTATTCCCGCATCACGTAGTACAAATGCTGACGCTGACTGGCGGCATGGACTTCAGGAAAATGCCGCCCGGCCACACGCTTGAGAAACCATTCCTCCGACAACAATGCCTGTCCGGCCTGGTGATCGTCACGGAGCGCACTGGGCAAGGTTTTCAGCAGCCAGGGCTGTTGTTGTGCATCGCGCACCCGGTAGAGCAGCGATTGCTGGCTCTGGCCGAGGATCCCTTCGACCTGCCAGCCTTCGAAGGTCTGGCCCTGCTTCAGCGCAGGCGGGAGTGGCCATTGCTGCAGATGAATCAGTGCGTCGCCAATGCTGGTTTCACCGAGGGCATCGACCCGCACCAGCAGGGCGCTGGCGTTGTCCTGACTGCCGGCCAGATGCGCAGCGCTGACCAGGGTCTGCGCGGCACTGTTCAGGTCAGGCTGATCGCGCAGAATCGCTGCAATGGCGGTGTCGCCCAGCACGGCCCAGATGCCGTCGCTGAGCAGCACGAAACTCTCGTTCAGGCGCAGTTCGCCATCGAGAAAGTCCAGCACCAGGTGTTGATCCAGCCCCAAGGCCCGTTTGAGCACATGCTGCATGCCCGGCTGGTCCCAGACGTGATCCTCACTCACCCGTTGCAGTGTGTCGGCGTGCCAGCGATAAACCCGGCAATCGCCGACATGCGCCAGGGTGAAGCGCCGGCCGCGTATCACCAAGGCACTGACCGTGGTCAGCAGCGGTTGCCCGCCACCGTTAGCCTGCAACCAGCGATTTTGCGCCAGTAGCAGGCGGTCCAGTGCCTGGGCGACGCCCCAGGTTTCCGGGGTGGCGTAGTAGTCCAGCGCCAAGGCCTGCAAGGTCGAGCGGGCCGCGAGACCGCCATCGGCACATTGGCTGACGCCGTCGGCGATGGCGAACAGGTAACCCTTGCTCGCCGCCAGCGCCGGGGCCGGAGTGACCAGGCGCAGAGCGTCCTGGTTCTCCTCGCGGGGGCCGATGGCGCTGTGTTCGGCGAAGCTCAGTTGCAGGCTCATGCAGTCCTCATACCCGTGCAGCGGTGACGGCTGCCGAACCCCAAGTGGTTCTCCAGCGACGTTTCACGCCATGCAGACCGAACCAGGCAAGTACACCGAGGCTTGCGAACAACCACAAGGCCAGTTGATAGCTGCCAGTGCTTTGTTTGATCGCGCCCATGCCGGCCGCCAGTGCGAAGCCACCGATGCCGCCGGCCATGCCGATCAGCCCGGTCATCACACCGATCTCCCGGCGAAAACGCTGTGGGACCAACTGGAATACCGCACCGTTGCCTGCACCCAAACCGAGCATGGTGCAGACGAAAAGTGCCAACGCGGCGTAGGAACTCGGCAGATTGAAACCTACCGTCGCAATACAGATCGCCGCCACGGTGTACATCGCCAGCAGGGTGCGAATCCCGCCGAAGCGATCCGCCAGCGCGCCGCCCAACGGACGCATCAGGCTGCCACCGAACACACAAGCAGCAGTGTAGTAGCCGGCGGTCACCGGGCTCAGGCCGTATTGGTCGTTGAAGTAGCCGGGCAGGGCGCTGGCCAGACCGATGAAGCCACCGAAGGTCACGCTGTAGAAAAACATGAACCACCAGCTGTCCCGGTCACCCAAGGCCTTGAAATAGTCAGACACGGACTTGGCTTTCGGGCGCTCGGGTGCATTTTTGGCCAGCCAGGCGAAGACGATCAAGGTCAGGATCAGCGGGATCAGGGCGAAGCCGAACACGTTGCTCCAGCCAAATGCAGCGGCCAGTACCGGGGCGATCAAGGCCGCGAGGACGGTGCCCGAGTTACCGGCACCGGCGATGCCCATGGCTTTGCCCTGGTGCTGGGGCGGATACCATTGCGAGGCCAACGGCAGGGCGACGGCGAAGGACGCACCGGCCATGCCGAGGAACAGGCCCAGCAACAGCGCTTGCTCGTAACTGTGGATGCCGACTTTCCAGGCGACGAACAGGGCGCAGATGACGATCACCTGGCCGATTATCCCGGCGGTTTTTGGCGACAGACGATCAGCCAGCAGGCCCATCGCAAAGCGCAATACGGCCCCGGCCAGAATCGGCGTGGCCACCACCAGCCCGCGCTGTTGGGTGGTCAGGTGCAGATCAGCAGCGATCTGCACCGCCAAAGGGCCGAGCAGGTACCAGACCATGAAACTCAGATCGAAATAGAGGAAGGCTGCGAACAGTGTCGGGGTATGGCCGGATTTCCAGAAGCTTGAATTCATCGCGCACCTCAGCTGTCAGGCGTATCAAGAAGGAGTCATGAGCTTGCAGGTGGGGCGCCACAATGGCCGCACCACCAGCCCCGGTCTCTGGGGCCAAAACGGAAAAACGCCGCTACCCGATCCGCCAAGGGGGCGAATGAGGTGAGCGACGTCTTTGTCGTAGGTGGGGCAACCGCCGTTGGTTACCTTGCAGGGTTTTACTTAGCGAGATTTGTGCCAACAGGCGGTTGTTGTGGCTATAGAGGTTGTTGTGGCGAGGGAGCTTGCTCCCGCTCGGCTGCGAAGCAGTCGTAAATCCTGCACCCGGTTTGCGTCTGATACACCGGATTGGCTGGTTTTGGGGCTGCTTCGCAGCCCAGCGGGAGCAAGCTCCCTCGCCACAGGAGTGAGGCAGTCAACCCAACAACTCACTCATGGCAATGATCTGCTCCGCCACCTGTATCAGCTTCTGCTGGCGGCTCATGGCCTGGCGGCGCATCAGGGTGTAGGCCTCTTCTTCGTTGCAGTCCTTCATCTTCATCAGTAGCCCCTTGGCCAACTCGATGCGCTTGCGCTCGGCCAGTTGCTGGTCGCGGGCGTGCAGTTGCGCGCGCAGGGCCTGGTCGCTTTCAAAGCGCGCCATGGCCACGTCGAGAATCGGCTGCAAGCGTTGTGCGTGAATGCCTTCGACGATGTAGGCACTGACGCCGGACTTGATTGCCCGGCGCATCACGTCGGGGTCGTGCTCGTCGGTGAACATCACAATCGGCCGTGGTTGGTCACGGGTCACCAGCACCACTTGCTCCATCACATCGCGGCTCGGTGACTCGGTATCGATCAGGATCACGTCCGGGCGCACCGTTTCGACGCGCGCGGGCAGGTCAATGGTCAGGCCGGACTCGTCGATGACCTCGAACCCGGCTTCGGTCAGGGCCGCTTTCAGACGTCCGACTTTTTTCGCAGTGTCATTGATCAGCAGGATACGCAACATATTCGTAGGCTCCTGTCAGCGGCTGGCGAGAAGGGGAGCGCTGTCGCTCATGGCGTGCAGCGTGAAGCTGCGGGCATAGCCGGCCGGGTCCGAACCGTCCCAGACTTTGCCGTCGATCAATTGACTGCTGCGCATTTCCTGACTCCGGGCGGGCACACCGACAGCAGTGGCGGCCTCACGGTATAAGTCTAGTTGCTGGACCTGACGGGCCACGCCGAGGTAATCCGGGTCGTCACGCAGTAAACCCCAACGCCGGAACTGGGTCATGAACCACATGCCGTCGGACAAATACGGAAAATTGACCTCGCCACCACCGTGGAAACGCATGGCGTGCGGGTCTTGCCAGCAATTGCCCAAACCGTCGGCGTAGTCACCGAGCAAGCGTGGTTCGATGCAATCGAGCGGTGCATCCAGATACTCAGGTGCGCTCAACAGTTGCGCGGTGCTGCGGCGATTTTCGCGGCTGGCTTCGATGAATCGGCTGGCTTCGAGGATCGCCATCACCAATGCCCGTGCGGTGTTGGGGTATTGCTCGACAAAGGCGCGGGTGCAGCCGAGGACTTTTTCCGGGTGATCGGGCCAGAGGGTCTGGCTGGTGGCCATCGTAAACCCGAGATTCTGCTGCACCGCACTGGCCGCCCACGGCTCGCCGACACAGAAACCGTCGATGCGTCCGGCTTGCAGGTGCGCGACCATTTGCGGCGGCGGTACCACCACGCTGTCGACATCCTGCAATGGATGAATACCCTGGCTCGCGAGCCAGTAATACAGCCACATAGCGTGGGTGCCCGTAGGAAATGTCTGAGCGAAGGTCAGTTTTGGGCGACTTTGGTGCACGTGCCGGTCCAATGCTTCAGGACTGGTCACGCCCAAGGCCTGCAAGCCGTGGGAGAGGTTGATGCTCTGGCCGTTCTGGTTCAGGCCCATGAGCACGGCCATGTCGGTGGACGCTACGCCGCCGATGCCCAGGTGCACGGCGTAAATCAGGCCGTACAGGCTGTGGGCGGCGTCGAGTTCGCCGCTGACCAGTTTGTCCCGCAGGTTGGCCCATGACGATTGGCGCTTGAGGTTCAGGGTCAGGCCGTACGGTTGGGCGAAGCCCTGAGTGGCCGCGACCACCACTGAGGCGCAGTCGCTCAGGGCCATGAAGCCGAGGTTGATTGCGGTTTTTTCCGGGGCATCGCTGCCATTGACCCAGGCCAGTGGGCCGGTTGATGGTTCGTTCATCGATTTCGCACCTTCCAAAAAAAAAGCGTCGTCCCAAGGCCCTTGCGTGGGCAAAGCCGGGTGACGACGCCATTGTCCTTCCACTCATCCCGCCGTTGGCATGAGTGCTGATGCCTGTGACGGTGCAAGGCATATGCCATCGCTGGCTGATTTTGTTGCGCGCCTCGCGTGAAGCCCTGATGCGCGGCTATAATCGCCGCCTCTCATCGCCAACCGAGTCAAGCCTGCCCATGTACACCCTGGCCCGTCAGCTGCTGTTCAAACTTTCCCCGGAAACCTCCCACGATCTGTCCCTGGACCTGATCGGCGCGGGCGGGCGTTTGGGCCTCAACGGCTTGCTGTGCAAGGCGCCGGCGAAACTGCCGGTAACGGTCATGGGCCTGGAGTTCCCGAACCCAGTGGGGTTGGCGGCCGGTCTGGACAAAAACGGCGCGGCGATCGATGGCTTTGCTCAATTGGGTTTCGGTTTCGTCGAAATCGGCACCATCACGCCGCGTCCGCAACCGGGCAACCCGAAACCACGGATTTTCCGCTTGCCGGACGCCGAGGCGATCATCAACCGCATGGGCTTCAACAACCTCGGCGTCGATCACTTGCTCGCTCGCGTGGCGGCGGCCAAGTACAAGGGCGTGCTGGGCATCAACATCGGCAAGAATTTTGATACGCCAGTTGAACGTGCGGTCGATGACTACCTGATCTGCCTGGACAAGGTCTATGCCCACGCCAGCTACGTGACGGTCAACGTCAGCTCGCCGAACACCCCGGGCCTGCGCAGCCTGCAATTCGGCGACTCGCTCAAGCAGTTGCTCGCTGACCTGGCCACGCGCCGGGCGGAACTGGCCCTGCGTCACGGCAAGCATGTTCCGCTGGCGATCAAAATCGCGCCGGACATGACTGATGAAGAAACCGCCCAAGTCGCCCAAGCGTTGATCGAAACCGGGATGGATGCGGTGATTGCCACCAACACCACCCTGAGCCGTGTTGGCGTAGAAGGCCTGGAACATGGTGACGAGGCGGGCGGATTGTCCGGTGCACCGGTTCGCGACAAGAGCACTCACACGGTGAAGGTGCTGGCGGCGGAACTGGCCGGTCGCTTGCCGATTATTGCCGTTGGCGGCATCACCGAAGGCAAGCACGCGGCTGAGAAAATCGCCGCGGGTGCGAGTTTGGTGCAGCTTTACTCCGGCTTTATCTACAAAGGCCCGGCGCTGATTCGTGAATCGGTGGATGCCATCGCAGCCCTACGCTGAAACCTGGGTAGCCTTGGGTAAAGGCTTTTGTGGCGAGGGAGCTTGCTCCCGTTCGGCTGCAAAGCAGTCGTAAATCCTGCAATCGCGTTTTACCTGATACACCGAGTTGATTGGTTTTTGGGGCCGCTTCGCAGCCCAGCGGGAGCAAGCTCCCTCGCCACAAAAGCCCACCGCAATTTTTGCAGGCATAAAAAAGGGCTCCTCGAAGGAGCCCCTGGGCCGAAGCCCGCCGTCCGGATGGGACGTGCGTGGTTAAGTCGTTGCGTAATCAGATTGTCGTGTCGGAGTGTGTGCCCTGTATTAGCCGACGGCGTGAAGTTCGTTGAGTCTGTGGATTCCCGCAGTGCCGGTCATACCGTCCCAGTTGTCGCCGCGTCCTTCTCGCCAGCCATTGATCCAGGCTTGGCGTACCGACGGTAGAGTAAAAGGGCAAAGCTCACGGGATTTACCACCAACGCCATATTGATATCCGCGCAAAAATGCTCTTTCCAACGGATCACGCTTAAGTCTTCTCATAGGGTGTTTCCCTCACTTGTTGACTGTATGTATCGCGTCGACCTCAATCGAGGTCAGGCAGAAAAATTCTGCCGTTGGTGGCTCGCTGCCGGCGTCGCGAGCCAAGGTGTTGACGCCGTTGCGACGTCAACCTGAGTTGAGTTCTAACCAATGCGTCACATCGAGGGAATGATCGTTTTGTCATAAGAACGTAACCATAAAGATGCTATGGCCATAAGTAACACGATATTTGGCCCGTGTTTATTGGCCAAAGCCCGGTATGATTGGCCCTGCGCTGGAGGATGGAGTAAGCCTTTAACGAGAATGACACCCGTTGCACTCGGGGACTATTCGACGAAGGGTCGACTTATGACATTTTGTTGCATCAACTTTTATATCTGTCCTGGCATCTAAGCTCTTTTAACCCGAGCAGTCAGGGTGGAAGGCACACCTTCGTGCCACGCGGGCGTTCTGTTAGAAAAACGCCTGATTGAAAACCGGATCGGCAATGCGTTGCCGGTTCACTTAGCTAAAGGCTCTGGAATTACCATGTCCGATCGTTTCGAACTCTTCCTCACTTGCCCCAAAGGCCTTGAAGGCCTGCTCATCGAGGAAGCCGTCGGGCTTGGCCTTGAGGAAGCACGTGAGCACACCTCGGCTGTGCGCGGCATGGCCACCATGGAAACCGCCTATCGCCTGTGCCTGTGGTCGCGTCTGGCGAACCGCGTGCTGCTGGTGCTCAAGCGTTTCCCGATGAAGGACGCCGAAGACCTCTACCACGGCGTGCTGGATATCGAGTGGCAAGACCACATGCTCAACGACGGCACCCTGGCCGTCGAATTCAGCGGTCACGGCTCGGGCATCGACAACACCCATTTCGGCGCCTTGAAAGTCAAAGACGCCATCGTCGACAAACTGCGTACTCCGCAAGGCGACCGTCCGTCCATCGACAAGCTCAACCCGGATCTGCGCATTCACCTGCGCCTGGACCGTGGCGAAGCGATTCTTTCTCTCGACCTGTCCGGTCACAGCCTGCACCAGCGCGGTTATCGCTTGCAGCAAGGCGCGGCACCGCTGAAGGAGAACCTCGCGGCGGCGATTCTGATCCGTTCCGGCTGGCCACGAATTGCCGCCGATGGCGGCGCGCTGGCTGACCCGATGTGCGGTGTCGGTACGTTCCTGGTCGAAGCCGCGATGATCGCCGCCGACATGGCGCCGAACCTGCGTCGCGAGCAATGGGGTTTCACCGCCTGGCTCGGTCACGTACCGGCGCTGTGGAAAAAGCTCCACGAAGAAGCCACCGAACGCGCCGCAGCTGGTCTGGCCAAGCCACCGCTGTGGATTCGCGGTTACGAAGCTGACCCGCGCCTGATTCAACCGGGCCGCAATAACGTCGAACGTGCTGGCCTGAGCGAGTGGATCAAGATCTACCAGGGCGAAGTCGCGACGTTCGAGCCGCGCCCGGACCAGAACCAGAAAGGCCTGGTGATCTGCAACCCTCCGTACGGCGAGCGTCTGGGCGATGAGGCGAGCCTGCTCTACCTCTACCAGAACCTCGGCGAACGTCTGCGTCAGGCGTGCCTGAACTGGGAAGCGGCGGTGTTCACCGGCGCCCCGGACCTGGGCAAGCGTATGGGCATCCGCAGCCACAAGCAGTACTCGTTCTGGAACGGTGCCTTGCCGTGCAAATTGCTGCTGATCAAGGTCACGCCGGACCAGTTCGTCACCGGCGAGCGTCGTACTCCGGAACAGCGCCAGATCGAGCGCGAACAGGTCGAGTCCGATGCGCCGTCGAACATCGAAGCGCCGGGCAAATACGAGAAGTACAACAAGAACGGTAACCCGATCAAACCGGCCCCGGTGGTGATCGAGCAACCGCGCTTGAGCGAAGGCGGGCAGATGTTTGCCAACCGCCTGCAAAAGAACCTCAAGGCCCTCGGTAAGTGGGTCAAGCGTGAAGGCATCGACTGCTACCGCGTCTACGATGCCGACATGCCGGAATATTCCATGGCCATCGACCTGTATCACGACTGGGTCCACGTTCAGGAATACGCCGCACCGAAATCCATCGACCCGGAAAAAGCCTCGGCGCGGATGTTCGATGCCCTGGCGGCAATCCCGCAAGCGTTGAACATCGACAAGAACCGCGTGGTGGTCAAGCGTCGCGAGCGTCAGAGCGGCACCAAGCAGTACGAACGCCAGAGTGCACAGGGCAAGTTCAATGAGGTCAACGAAGGCGGCGTGAAGCTGCTGGTGAACCTCACCGACTACCTCGACACCGGGCTGTTCCTCGACCACCGGCCGATGCGCATGCGAATCCAGAAAGAGGCGGCCGGCAAGCGCTTCCTCAACCTGTATTGCTACACCGCGACCGCCAGCGTTCATGCCGCCAAGGGTGGCGCGCGCAGCACCACCAGCGTCGATCTGTCGAAAACCTATCTGGATTGGGCGCGTCGCAACCTGTCGCTGAACGGTTTCTCCGACAAGAATCGTCTGGAGCAGGGCGATGTGATGGCCTGGCTCGATGCCTGCCGTGACGAGTACGACTTGATCTTCATCGACCCGCCGACCTTCTCCAACTCCAAGCGCATGGAAGGGATTTTCGACGTGCAGCGTGATCAGGTGCAGTTGATCGACCTGGCCATGGCACGTCTGGCGCCGGGCGGGGTGTTGTACTTCTCCAACAACTTCCGCAAGTTCCAGCTCGAGGAAAACCTCACCGAGCGTTATGCCGTTGAAGAAATCACCGCCCAGACCATCGATCCGGATTTCGCCCGCAATGGCAAGATTCACCGTGCCTGGAAAATCACCGCTCGCTGACCCTTAAGCACGATTGGATCCACAGGGCCTTGATTTTTAAAGGCTCTTGGGTCCTTTCAGTGCTGGTCAAATTAGTGGCTAATAGCTATAACTCAACTCATGGCCAATGGGCTTTTCCGGCACCTGGCGTTTTGAGTTGTATCTATGTCGTTACACGCCGTGCGCCCCAAGATCCTGGGTTTTATCCGCGAAGATGTTTCGGCCTGGCTGGTCGCGCTGCTGGCGTTGCTCGTCGGCGGGATTCTCACGGGATTGCTGGCCTGGGCGACGTTCAATCAATTCCATCAGCAATTGCGGCAACGTTTTCAGCTGCTCGCCAGTGAACGTTACAGTCGCATCGAAGAACGTTTCGAAGATCAGGAACAGCGCCTCGACGGCCTGCGCCGGTTCTTCATCAATTCCGGATCGGTGTCCCGCGAGGAATTCGACGGTTACGCCAGACCTCTTTTGCGTCGCACCCAGGCCTATTCCTGGGCCCCCCGGGTTTCCCGTGCTGAACGTCCCCTGCTTGAACGCGTGGTGCGTGAAGAAGGCTTGGGCGATTTCACCTTTCGCGAACTCACCGCCGATGGCCAGTTGCAACCGGCCACGGAACGGGACGAGTACGTACCGGTGCTCTACACCCAAACCCAAAGCCGACTGCCTGCGCCGCTGGGTTACGATTTGCTGGCTCAACCCCTGCGTCGTTCGACCCTGGAACGGGCCGATCGCAATGGCCGCATGACCGTGTCGCAACCGTTGCATCTGGTCGGCATCGAGCCCGCCTATTCGCGGGGCGTGTTGCTGGTAGCGCCAGTCATCCGTCAGAACCTCCCGGACGCCACGCCCGCCGGGTATGTCATGGCGGTGATCAGCATGCGCCAGCTGTTGGCGGACGGGCTGCCGGAAGAGAATCATGATTCTCTCTCGGTGCGTATTCTTGACTTGTCCACCCATGATCAACACGAAGTGTTGTACGAGTCGACCAACACGGCGGGGGCCAGTGACTTGTCCTCCACGCGCGTGCTACGTCTGGCCGACCATGATTATCAAGTGGATATGCGCCCCAGCGTCGCGTTCCTGCAAGCCAACCATTCCTCGGTGGCCAGCCTGGTGGTGCTCGGCGGTTTGCTCAGCCTGCTGCTCAGTGTGTTTCTCTATGTGCTGGTCAGCCAGCGCCAGCGGGCGCTGAAAATGGTGGAGCAGCGGACCCGGGAACTTCACGACCGTGAGCAAGAGTTGCGCGGCACGCATGGCCAGTTGCGCGGTGTGCTGGATGCCGCGACTCAGGTGGCGATCATCGCCACCGACCTGCGCGGAATCATCAGCACCTTCAATGCCGGCGCAGAGCAGATGCTTGGTTACTTCAGCGCGCAGGCCGTGGGCCACATGACCCTGGAAAACCTGCACCTGCCCCGGGAACTCGAAGCGCGCTCGGCGGAGTTGAGCGCGCGCTATGGCAAGCCGATCCCGACGTGTCAGGCGATGCTGGTCGAAGGCGGGGAAGAGGGCGGTCACGAAGCCCGGGAGTGGACGCTGGTCCGCCATGACGGCAGCCATTTGACGGTGAACATGCTGGCGACCCCGGTCCTCGACGAGCAAGGCTTGTGGGTCGGCCACCTGGCGATCTGTATCGATATCACCGAGCGCAAGCGTGTCCACGAGGCCCTGGCGGCACGCGACCTGTTGTTGAAGAAACTCAGCGCCCATGTGCCCGGCGGGATCTACCAGTTCAAGATGGAATTCGATGGGCGCTTCAGCGTGATCTACGCCAGTGACGGTATGCGCGATATCTACGAACTTGAGCCGGACGTGCTGTTGCTCAACGCCGAAGCGGTGTTCGCGCGGATTCATCCTCAGGACACGCGTCGGGTCCGCGCGTCGATCCAGGCGTCGGCGGACACCCTCAGCCCCTGGCGCGAGGAATACCGCGTGCAATTGCCCCAGCGAGGTCTGCGCTGGGTCCGCGGCGAAGCAACTCCAGAGGAACTGCCCGGGGGCGGTGTGCTATGGCATGGTTTCATCTCGGACATCTCCGACCTCAAGCGCGTGGAAGAGGAATTGCGCGCATTGTCAGTGACTGACTCCCTGACCGGAATCCATAACCGTCGCTACTTCCAGGAGCGCCTGACCACCGAAATGGCCCGGGTCGAGCGCGGCGGTGGCGAGTTGTCGGTGATCATGCTCGACATCGATCACTTCAAGCGCATCAACGATCAGCACGGTCATGCCATGGGTGATCGGGTGTTGCAGGCCGTGTGCGAGCGCATTGGCGGTCGCCTGCGGCGCACTGATGTGTTCTGTCGCCTGGGCGGCGAAGAGTTCATGGTGCTTTGTCCGGATATCGACGGCGAACAGGCCTATGTGTTGGCCGTGGAGTTGTGGCAAGGGTTGCGCAGTGCGCCGATCGACGAGGTCGGGATTGTCACCGCGAGTTTCGGGATTGCCAGCTGGCGGGCCGGAGAGGGCGCGGATGCGCTGCTGTTGCGGGCGGATTCGGGGGTTTATGCGGCGAAGCAGGCGGGAAGGGATCGGGTTGAGGGGCAGATGAGTTAAGGCCACGTGCAGGCCCCTGTGGGAGCGAGCCTATGTGGCGAGGGGGCTTGCCCCCGTTCGAGTGCGCAGCGCTCGCAGATCCTGGGTCCGCTACGCGGCCCAACGGGGGCAAGCCCCCTCGCCACACAGGTCGCTCCCACATTGGATCTAAGGCGTTCTACAGATCGGGTTACAACACCGAAGCCGTTTCCGGCAGTTTCGGCTGGCGATACAGATCCAGCAGCACCTGATCCAGTACCGAGGAGGCGCCAAACGGTGCCTTGTCGTTGAGGATCGCCACTACCGCCCACGTATTGCCATTGATGTCGCGGCTGAAGCCGGAGATGGCGCGCACGGTGTTCAAGGTGCCGGTCTTGACGTGGGCTTCACCGCGCATCGCGGTAGTCTTCAGGCGTTTGCGCATGGTGCCGTCGGTGCCGGCGATTGGCATCGAACTGATGAACTCGGCGGAGTATGGGCTGCGCCAGGCGGCTTGCAGCATCGCGGCCATCTCACGGGCACTCACTCGCTCGGCGCGGGACAGGCCGGAGCCGTTCTCCATCACCAGGTGCGGCGCAGTAATGCCTTTTCTTGCCAGCCACTGACGCACCACGCGCTGAGCGGCCTTGGCGTCGTCACCGTCGGCATCGGTGCGGAACTTCTGGCCCAGGCTCAGGAACAACTGCTGAGCCATGGTGTTGTTACTGTATTTGTTGATGTCGCGAATGATTTCCGCCAGGTCTGGCGAATAGGCCCGGGCGAGCACCTTGGCGTTGCTCGGCGTCGGTGCCAGACGATCCTGGCCCTGGATGCTGCCGCCCAATTCCTTCCAGATCGCCCGCACGGCGCCGGCGGTGTAGGTCGCGTGATCGAGCAGCGACAGATAGGTCTGGGAACTGCAACCTTCGCCCAACTGGCCACCGACAGTCACGGTGACGCTGCCATCAGCCTGGGTCACCGGGTTGTAACGCACCCCGCCGGTGCACTGTTTGGAGTTGAGCGCCTTGACCTGATTGTCGATGCGGATGCTGGCAATCGGCGGTTCGACCGACACCAGGACCTTGCCCGAGTCGTTGCGGGCCACGAAGCGCAGGGCCTTCAGGTTAACCAGCAGCGCGTCGGGTTTGACCAGGAACGGTTTGTTCTCGTCATTGCCGTCGTCGTTGAATTCAGGCAGTTGCGGTTGTACGAAGAAGCCGCGGTCCAGCACCAGGTCGCCGGTGACCTGGGTCACGCCGTTGGCGCGCAAATCGCGCATCAGCAGCCAGAGTTTTTCCATGTTCAGCTTCGGATCGCCGCCACCCTTGAGGTAGAGGTTGCCGTTGAGGATGCCACCGCTAAGGGTGCCGTCGGTGTAGAACTCGGTTTTCCACTGGTGGTTCGGGCCAAGCATTTCCAGTGCGGCATACGTGGTCACCAGCTTCATGGTCGAGGCCGGGTTAACCGAAACGTCAGCGTTATGAATGGTTGGGGTGCCCGGGCCATTGAGCGGGATCATCACCAGCGACAGGGCGCTGTCCTGCAGTTTGCTGGCCTTGAGAGCCTTTTCGACGTTGGGCGACAGGGCGGTGTTGATCGACGCGGCGGAAACGGGAAGGGCCAGGGGTAGAAGAAGACTGGCCAGCAGCAATGGACGCAAAGATTTGATCATCTGAAATAAAACCCTACAGCCGAGGGGAAAAAAGACGAGGGCATGGAAATAAATTCCCTCAGCGGTCATGAAAGTGTCGGCATTATGCCCCAAGGTGCAACAGCTTGTGCCTTACCCCGGTCGTCTAATCCGCTATTTTTTTACCGACGGTAGGTGTAGCGCTGTTCCGAGGCGGGCAATCGGCGTCTTAAACTGCTAAAGTGCGGCCCGTTATTACTTATGAGGATTGTTCCAATGGCGACTAACCGTTCCCAGCGTCTGCGCAAAAAACTGTGCGTCGATGAATTTCAAGAGCTGGGTTTCGAACTGAACCTGGATTTCAAAGAAGATTTGGCTGATGAAGCCATTGATGCTTTCCTCGACGCGTTCCTGAAAGAAGCCATGGAAGCCAACGGTCTTGGCTATGTTGGCGGCGACGACTTCGGTCTGGTTTGCCTGCAGAAGCGTGGCTCGGTTTCCGAAGAGCAGCGTGCCGCTGTTGAAGCCTGGCTCAAAGGCCGCAGCGAACTGACCGAAGCAACCGTCAGCCCGCTGATCGACGTCTGGTACCCGGAAAAGCCGATCAATCCGGTAGCTTGATGTTCTAAAAAACGGCGACCCAAGGGTCGCCGTTTTTTTATGCCTGCTTTTTGTAGGCACATGGCTTGGCCTGCGATGTCGATCTCGGCGATCCGACTTGTCCGCGAAGGGGCCCTCAGGCCTTGCGCCAATTCAGAATCACCAGCGTCAACACCCCCGCCACAATCCCCCAGAACGCCGAACCGATGGAAAACAGCGTCAGCCCCGACGCCGTCACCATAAAGGTAATCAGCGCTGCTTCCCGTTCCTGCACTTGCGCCATGGCAATGCTCAACCCATTGATGATCGAGCCGAACAACGCCAGCGCGGCAATCGACAGCACCAACTCTTTAGGCAATGCGGCAAACAACGCCGCCAGCGTCGCGCCGAACACCCCGGCAATCCCGTAGAAAATCCCGCACCAGACGGCTGCGGTGTAGCGCTTGTTGCGATCTTCATGGGCATGCGGTCCGGTACAGATAGCCGCGCTGATGGCGGCCAGGTTGATTCCATGGGAGCCGAACGGCGCCAACAGCAACGAGGCGATGCCGGTGGTGGTGATCAACGGTGAGGCCGGCACGTTGTAGCCGTCGGCGCGCAATACGGCGATGCCCGGCATGTTCTGCGAGGTCATCGCCACCACGAACAGCGGGATGCCGATGCTGATGGTCGCGGCCAGGGAGAAATGCGGCGTGGTCCAGACCGGCGTCGCGACTTCCAGATGAAAGCCACTGAAATCCAGCAGTCCCATGAACCCCGACAGTGCTGTGCCGATCAACAGCGCGGCGAGTACGGCGTAGCGGGGCGACAGGCGTTTGACCACCAGATACGTGAAGAACATCCCCAGGACCAGTGCAGTGCGGTGCTGGGCGGCGACGAAAATCTCGCTGCCGATCTTGAACAGAATCCCCGCCAGCAATGCCGCCGCCAATGAGGCCGGAATCTTTTTCACCAGCCGTTCGAAACTGCCGGTCAGGCCGCAAATGGTCACCAGCACTGCGCAAGTGATGTAGGCGCCGATGGCCTCGCCGTAGCTGACACCACCCAGGCTGGTGATCAGCAACGCCGCGCCCGGGGTCGACCAGGCGATGGTGATCGGGGTGCGGTAGCGCAGGGATAAGCCGATCGAGCACACCGCCATGCCAATGGAGATCGCCCAGATCCACGACGAAATCTGCCCGCTAGTCAGCCCCGCCGCTTGCCCGGCCTGGAACATCAGCACCAGTGAACTGGTGTAGCCGGTCATCATGGCGATGAACCCGGCGACGATAGCCGAGGGTGACGTGTCAGTCAGGGGGCGAAGCTGCGTGTGCGTGGCGTCGGTCATGACAGCGGTGTTCCTTGTTCTGATAAAGATGTCCGTAGCACCGCTGAACCCTGTGGGAGCGTGGCTTGCCCGCGAAGGCGTAGTGTCAGTCGACATCAATGCTGAATGACACTACGCCTTCGCGGGCAAGCCACGCTCCCACAGGGAATCGCGTTCAAGCTGCGGATTCTGCTTTAAAGCCTAAACTCAAACGTGATGGATCGTTGCAATACAGCGAGGGCGACAAACAGCCGTACAGTCGTGTTGCCACCGTCCATTGTGTACAATCGCGGTGTTTTTTACGCGATACTTGCCAGCGACCCACTGTGCCGTATTACAGTCACGGTCAATTCGCCGCAGTTCTCCCGACTCGAGTGCCCATGAACGAACAGTTGCAACCCCTCAAGAAACAACCGCGAACAGGCAAAGCCGGCCGCAGCGGTACCCAGGACGATATTGTCTACGCGCATATCTTCGAGGCCATCCTCGAACAGCGTCTGGCGCCCGGCACCAAGTTGAGCGAAGAAGCGCTGGGGGAAATTTTCGGGGTCAGCCGCACCATCATTCGCCGCGCGCTGTCGCGTCTGGCCCATGAAGGCGTGGTGTTGCTGCGACCGAATCGCGGCGCTGTCGTCGCCAGCCCGAGTGTCGAAGAGGCCCGTCAGGTGTTTCTGGCGCGGCGTCTGGTGGAGCGGGCGATCACTGAATTGGCGGTTCAGCACGCCACCGCCGAGCAACTTCTCGAACTGCGGCAGATGGTCAACGACGAGCGCGACAGCTTTTCCCGTGGCGATCGTGGTGCCGGTATCCGTCTGTCCGGCGAGTTCCATTTAAAACTGGCCGAAGCGGCGAAAAACGCACCGCTGATCAGCTTCCAGCGCAGCCTGGTGTCCCAGACTTCGTTGATCATCGCCCAGTACGAGAGCGGCAACCGTTCCCACTGTTCTTATGATGAACACACCCAGTTGATCGACGCGATCGAAGCGCGGGACGCGACGCTGGCGGTGGACCTGATGATGCATCACATGGACCACATCGACAGCAAACTCAATCTCGACGAAGAAAGTGCGTCGGATGATTTGCATGCGGTGTTTTCGCATTTGTTGCAGACCAAGAAGCCGGGGCGCTCGACTGCCAAGCTATAAGTCAGACCGAGTCGCGGCCATCGCGGGCAAGCCCGCTCCCACAGTGATCTGTGGTGTTCACAAGGTTTGCATCCCACCCCGAACCCTGTGGGAGCGGGCTTGCCCGCGATAGCTTTCTGACAGGCAAAAAAATCCCCCGGCTGTATGGCTACGGGGGGGTTTTTATGCCCGGAAGATCTTAGCGCTGATGCACCCGATTCCCCGCCGCATACGTCTGCAAAACAGTCCGGTCATCACCCAGCGTCATCAATACAAACAACGTCTCGGCAATGTTATTGGCCTGCTTCAGGCGATAGCCGAGCAGTGGCGTGGCGTTGTAGTCCAGCACCAGGAAGTCTGCGTCGCTGCCCGGTTGCAGGGTACCGATCTTGTCTTCCAGGCGCAGGGCGCGGGCGCCGCCGAGGGTGGCCAGGTAAAGCGACTTGAACGGGCTCAGCCGTGCGCCTTGCAGTTGCATGACTTTGTAGGCTTCGTTCAGGGTTTGCAGCAGCGAGAAACTGGTGCCGCCGCCGACGTCGGTACCGAGGCCGACATTGAGTTTGTGTTTCTCGGCCATCGGCAGATTGAACAAGCCGCTGCCGAGGAACAGGTTGGAGGTCGGGCAGAACGCAATCGCTGAACCCGTCTGCGCCAGTCGCGCACATTCGTCGTCGCACAGATGAACGCCGTGGGCGAACACCGAGCGCTCGCCGAGCAATTGGTAGTGATCGTAGACATCCAGGTAGCCCTTGCGCTCCGGGAACAGCGCCTTGACCCACTCGACTTCCTTCAAGTTTTCGCTGATGTGAGTCTGCATGTACAGATCCGGATATTCACTCAGCAACTGGCCGGCGAGGGCCAGTTGTTCCGGGGTGCTGGTTGGGGCGAAGCGTGGGGTGACTGCGTAGTGCAGGCGACCCTTGCCGTGCCAGCGCTCGATCAGCGCCTTGCTTTCGACGTAGCTCGATTCGGCGGTGTCGGTCAGGTAATCCGGCGCGTTGCGGTCCATCATCACCTTGCCGGCGATCATCCGCAGGTCCAGCTGTTCGGCGACCTCAAAGAACGAATTCACCGATTGCGGATGCACGCTGCCGAACACCAGCGCAGTGGTGGTGCCGTTGCGCAGCAGTTCCTTGATGAAAATGTCCGCCACTTCATCAGCGTGGCCCTTGTCGGCGAACTGGCTTTCACACGGAAAGGTGTAGGTATTCAGCCAGTCCAGAAGCTGTTCGCCATAGGCGCCGACCATGCCGGTTTGCGGCAGGTGGATGTGGGTGTCGATGAAGCCCGGGGTGATCAGCGCGTCCTGATAATGAGTAATCTCGATGTCGGCCGGCAGGGTCGGCAGCAATTCGCTGGCGTGGCCAATGGCACTGATCTGGCCGTTTTCGACCACCAGCAAGCCGTCTTCGAAATACTCATACGAGGCTTCGATGCCCACTTCGGCGGGGTCGGCGATGCTGTGCAGGAGGGCGGCGCGGTAGGCTTTGCGAGTCAGAGGCATGTGAGTTCTCAATTAGTTCGAAGCTTTTCAGTTCAAAGCTTGGCTGCGGCGTGAAGCAGGCAGCAGTTTGGCGATCGATGATCCGGCGCTGGCAGTGTGCTGGCCGAAATTCGCGTTATAGGTGGCGATGATCTCGCCGGCGATGGAGATGGCGATTTCCACAGGCAACTTGCCTTTGACTTCGCCGATGCCCATCGGGCAGCGCATGCGTTGCAGCACGCTGCTATCAAAACCACGGTCACGCAGACGGTGTTCGAACTTCACCCGTTTGGTCTTCGAACCGATCAGGCCGAAGTAGGCGAAGTCGTTGCGCTTGAGGATCGCAGCAGTGAGTTCAAGGTCGAGCTGATGATTGTGGGTCATGACAATGCAGTAGCTGCCGGTGGGCAGATCATCCACTTCATCCAGCGGTTCTTCGGTGACGATTTTGCGCACGCCGTGGGGAATCTGTTCAGGGAATTCTGCTTCCCGCGAATCGATCCAGCGTACCCGGCAAGGCAGGCTGGCGAGCAGCGGCACCAGCGCCCGACCGACGTGGCCGGCGCCGAACACCGCAATCTGCGCCTGGACCTGGCCCATCGGTTCGAACAGCAATACGGTCACGCCGCCGCAGCACTGGCCCAGGCTGGCACCGAGGCTGAAGCGCTCCAGATGGGTGTCCTGTCGGCCGCTGGCCAGCATCTCGCGGCCGATCTGCATGGCCTTGTATTCCAGGTGCCCGCCACCGATGGTGTCGAACGTTTGCGTGGCGCTGATGACCATTTTCGAGCCGGCATTACGCGGCGTCGAGCCGAGCTCTTCGATGATGGTCACCAACACGCAGGGTTCACCCCGGGTTTGCAGGTCGGCGAGGGCGTCGATCCAGTTGTACATGTTTCACCTCAACATCTCTGTTGTCTGTTGGGGCCTCTTCGCGGGCAAGCCACGCTCCCACAAGGATTGCATCGTACCTGTGGGAGCTGGCTTGCCTGCGATGGCCGCAACGCGGTCTTAAAGTGAAGCCAACTCCGGCTCAGCTTCGGCGGCCTTCGCCACCTTCAACTGCCGCATCTGCTCACAGCCCCACAACACCCGCTCCGGGGTCGCCGGTGCGTCGATTTTCGGTTGATGCTGGTAGTCGCCCAAACTGGCCACGGCGTCTTTGATCGCGCACCACGCGGCAATGCCGAGCATGAACGGCGGCTCACCCACGGCCTTGGAATGGAACACCGTGTCTTCCGGGTTCTTGCGGTTTTCCACCAGTTTCACCCGCAGGTCCAATGGCATGTCCGCCACCGCCGGGATCTTGTAGCTGGCCGGGCCGTTGGTCATCAGTTTGCCTTTGTTGTTCCACACCAGTTCTTCCATGGTCAGCCAGCCCATGCCCTGGATGAAACCACCCTCGACCTGACCGATATCGATCGCCGGGTTCAGTGAGTCGCCGACGTCGTGAAGGATGTCGGTGCGCAGCATCTTGTACTCGCCGGTCAGGGTATCGACGATCACCTCGGCGCAGGCTGCACCGAAGGCGTAGTAGTAGAACGGCCGACCACGGGCCTGACTGCGGTCGTAGTAGATTTTCGGGGTCTTGTAGAAGCCGGTGCTCGACAGCGACACCTGGGCGAAATACGCCTGTTGGATCAGCGATTCAAACGTCAGAATGTGATCGCGAACCCGCACGTGACCGTTGTGGAATTCCACGTCTTCTTCGCTGACCTTGTATTGCCGCGCGGCGAATTCCACCAAGCGTTTCTTGATGATTTCCGCCGCGTTTTGCGCCGCTTTACCATTGAGGTCGGCACCGCTGGAAGCGGCGGTCGGCGAGGTGTTTGGCACTTTGTCGGTGTTGGTCGCGGTGATCTGCACGCGGTCCATTTCCACCTGGAATACTTCAGCCACGACTTGCGCAACCTTGGTGTTCAGACCCTGGCCCATTTCGGTGCCGCCATGGTTCAGGTGGATGCTGCCGTCGGTGTAAATGTGGATAAGCGCACCGGCCTGGTTGAGGAAGCTGGCGGTGAAGGAAATACCGAATTTGACCGGGGTCAGCGCCAGGCCTTTTTTCAGGATCGGGCTGTTGGCGTTGTAGCGACGAATCGCTTCGCGACGCTCGGCGTACTGGCTGCTTTCTTCGAGTTCGGCGGTCATTTCCTCGAGCATGTTGTGCTCGACGGTCTGGTAGTAATGGGTGACGTTGCGCTCGGTCTTGCCGTAGTAATTGGCTTTGCGCACCGCCAGCGGGTCGAGGCCCAGATGCCGGGCAATCGCATCCATCACTTCTTCGATGGCAACCATGCCTTGCGGCCCGCCGAAGCCACGGTAAGCGGTGTTCGACGCGGTGTTGGTCTTGCAGCGGTGACCGTTGATGGTCGCGTCGCCGAGGTAATACGAGTTGTCGGCGTGGAACATCGCGCGGTCGACAATCGACGCCGAGAGGTCCGGCGAGCAGCCGCAGTTACCGGCCAGTTCCAGCGCAATGCCGTGCAGGCGGCCGGTGCTGTCGAAGCCCACGTCGTACTCGACGTAAAACGGGTGACGCTTGCCGGTCATCAGCATGTCTTCGACACGCGGCAGGCGCATTTTGGTCGGCTGACCGGTCAGGTGCGCAATCACCGCGCACAGGCACGCCGGGCTTGCTGCTTGAGTTTCCTTGCCGCCGAAACCACCGCCCATGCGGCGCATGTCGACGACGATTTTGTTCATCGACACGTCCAGCACTTCCGCCACCAGTTTCTGTACTTCGGTGGGGTTCTGGGTCGAGCAGTAAACGATCATGCCGCCGTCTTCGGTCGGCATCACCGAAGAGATCTGGGTTTCCAGATAAAAGTGTTCCTGACCGCCGATGTGCAGCGTGCCTTGAATACGATGTTCGGCAGTGGCCAAAGCAGTCGCCGAATCGCCGCGCTGATGGGTGTGGCTGTCGAGCACAAAGTGGCGTTTGCGCAGGGCTTCGACCACATCCAGAACCGGTTCCAGATCTTCGTATTCGATGATTGCAGCCATGGCTGCTTTGCGCGCGGTTTCCAGGTCTTTCGCCGCCACGGCCAGGACCGGTTGACCGACGAACTGCACATCATCGATTGCCAGCAATGGGTCGCCCGGCAACAGTGGGCCAATGTCTTTCAGGCCTGGCACATCTTTGTGAGTGATGGCGATGCGCACGCCTTCGAAGGCATAGCAGGGCTTGGTGTCGATGCTGATGATTTTCGCATGGGCGCGGTCCGACAGCCGTGCGTAAACGTGCAGCTGATTGGGGAATTCCAGCCGATCGTCGATGTACTGCGCTTCACCGGACACATGCTTGTCGGCGCTGTCGTGCTTGACGCTGCGGCCGACTCCGGTGGTCAGGTCCTTGGCGAACAATTCAGCCAGTTCGGCTTGGGTCTTCTCTACAGCGTGATGATTAGACATAAGCGGTCACCCGAGTCTCGATGTGCGGTGTTTGCAGTTCGATGAAGTATTTACGCAGCAGGTTCTGTGCGCTGAGCAGGCGGTATTCCTTGCTGGCGCGGAAGTCCGAGAGCGGCGTGAAGTCTTCGGCCAATGCAGCGCAGGCGCGTTCGATGGTGGCGTTGTTGAACGGCGCACCCAGCAGGGCGGCTTCGCAGTTTTTGGCACGTTTTGGAATGGCCGCCATGCCGCCGAAAGCAATGCGGGCGTCGGCGATCACGCCGGTGTCGATGCGCAGGTTGAACGCGGCACAAACGGCGGAAATGTCATCATCCAGACGCTTGGAAACCTTATAGGCGCGGAACAGTTGTTCAACGCTGGCGCGCGGCACGATGATCTTTTCGATGAACTCGCTTTCCTGACGCGCGGTGACCCGGTAATCGATGAAGTAATCTTCCAGCAACAGGGTGCGGCGGGTTTCGCCTTTGCACAGGACGATCTGCGCGCCGAGGGCAATTAGCAGCGGTGGCGAGTCGCCGATTGGCGAGGCGTTGCCGATGTTGCCGCCCAGAGTGCCTTGGTTGCGGATCTGCAAGGAGGCGAAGCGCTGCAGCAATTCGCCGAAGTCCGGGTACTCGGTCTTCAAGGCGTCGTAGCAATCGGAGAGGGCGGTAGCGGCGCCGATTTCCAGGCGATCGTCGAAGCGTTCGATGCGTTTCATTTCGGCGACGTTGCCGACGTAGATCATCACCGGCAAGGTGCGGTGGAACTGCGTGACTTCCAGCGCCAGATCGGTGCCGCCGGCCAGCAGGCGGGCCTGTGGATAAGCGTCATAGAGGTCGGCCAGATCGGCCACGGTCAACGGCACCAGGCAGCGCTTGTCGCCGCTGTTGAGTTCGCCGATATCGGTGGGGGCGATGGCTTTCAGGCGGGCGATAGTGTCCGCTTCGCGAGCATCGAATTGGTCGGGTTGTTTGCCACAGCAGGATTGCTCGGCGGCGGCCAGGATCGGCCGATAACCGGTGCAGCGGCAGAGGTTGCCGGCCAGCGCTTCGTGGGCCTTGTGAGAATCCGGTTGATCGCTGTTCTTTTGCAGCGCGAACAGCGACATCACGAAGCCCGGCGTGCAGAAACCGCACTGCGAGCCGTGGCACTCGACCATGGCTTTTTGCACGCTGTGCAGCTCGCCTTGGTGCTTGAGGTCTTCGACGCTGATCAGTTGCTTGCCCTGCAAGGAGGAGACGAACGTCAGGCACGAGTTGAGGCTGCGATAGCGAATGTGTTCGCGGCCCAAGTCGTCCGTCTGCAACTCGCCGACCACCACGGTGCAGGCGCCACAGTCACCGCTGGCGCAGCCTTCTTTGGTGCCGGGCTTGCCCACATGTTCGCGCAGGTAATTGAGCACGGTCAGGTTCGGGTCCAGGGCGTGCTCGCTACGGAGTTCCTGGTTTAGTAAAAACTGGATCACGGAAGGCCTCGCAAACTCATTATTGTTGTTAACCGACATGAGCCGAATTTATCAGGTCTGACTTTTCGGTCAATGATTTTCTGACTTAAAGGTCAGGAAATAGCATTTTGTCGATCAACGACTCGTTCCTTCATTATTGACCCTCACGGGATAGCTTGCCTTTTGCGTGAATCGTGCCAAAAACCGCTGGGTGGGCACTCCGCCATGACCCATCAATTGCGCTACACTGCGCCGCTTGTGCAGATCGAAGAGTTTGAAGGACAACCATGACGTTCAAGGCCCCGGACAGCCTCGCCGAGCAAATCGCTCACCACCTCGCCGAACGTATCATTCGCGGCGAAATGAAGCCGGGGGAGCGCATTCAGGAACAGAAGGTCACGCTGGCCCTTAATGTCAGCCGCGGTTCAGTCCGTGAGGCCTTGCTGATTCTCGAGCGCCGCCATTTGATCGCGATTTTGCCGCGACGTGGCGCCCACGTGACCGAGCTCACGGCGCACAAGGTGCAGAGCCTGTGCACGTTGATGAGCGAGTTGTACATTTTGCTCGGCAATGCCGTGGCCAGCGGCTGGCAAGTCCAGGCCGACATGGTGCCGTTTCTGCAGATCCAGCAGCGCCTGACCGACAGCTACGAACGCCAGGACATTCGCACGTTCGTCGACGACAGCTTCAGTGTGATGCGCGCCGCGTATCCGTTCGCCAACAACCCGTACTTGCAGGAAACCGTCGAGAATTTGCAGCCGGCCATGAGCCGCGCGTATTTCCTTGCGCTGGATCAGCGCAAGGCCTCGATGAGCGAGTTCCTCGAACTGTTCGAGCGCTTGCTCGCCGCCGTGCTGGCCCGTGACTTGCCGCAGATCCGCGTGGTGCTGACGGCGTATGCCCAGCGCAGCTGCGATCTGGTGGTTTCTGCCCTGACGGTCGCTTAAGCGTGCGGCTCAAGTGCATTAAACTGGCGGGGTTCAAATCCTTCGTCGACCCGACCACGGTAAACTTCCCCAGTAACATGGCGGCAGTGGTCGGCCCCAATGGTTGCGGCAAGTCGAACATCATCGACGCCGTGCGTTGGGTGATGGGCGAGAGCTCGGCCAAGAACTTGCGCGGCGAGTCGATGACCGACGTCATCTTCAACGGCTCGACCAGCCGTAAACCGGTGAGCCAGGCGAGCATTGAGCTGGTGTTCGATAACTCCGATGGCACCCTGCTCGGCGAATGGGCCGCCTATGCGGAAATTTCCATTCGCCGCAAAGTAACCCGCGACAGCCAGACCACCTACTACCTCAACGGCACCAAATGCCGCCGCCGCGATATCACCGACATCTTTCTGGGTACCGGCCTCGGCCCGCGCAGCTATTCGATTATCGAGCAGGGGATGATCTCCAAGCTGATCGAATCCAAGCCCGAAGACCTGCGCAATTTCATCGAAGAAGCCGCCGGTATTTCCAAGTACAAGGAACGTCGGCGCGAGACTGAAAACCGTATCCGCCGCACCCACGAAAACCTTGCCCGCCTGACCGACCTGCGCGAAGAGCTCGAGCGTCAGCTTGAACGCTTGCACCGCCAGGCCGAGGCCGCCAAGAAGTATCAGGAATACAAGGGCGAAGAGCGCCAGCTCAAGGCCCAGCTGTCGGCCCTGCGCTGGCAGGCATTGAACGAACAGGTCGGCCAGCGCGAGTCGATCATCGGCACTCAGGAAGTCACCTTCGAGGCCCTGGTGGCCGAGCAACGCAATGCCGACGCGGCCATCGAACGCCTGCGTGACGGTCATCACGATCTGTCCGAGCGCTTCAATCTGGTGCAGGGGCGTTTCTATTCGGTCGGTGGCGACATCGCCCGGGTCGAGCAGAGCATCCAGCACGGTCAGCAGCGTTTGCGTCAGTTGCAGGACGACCTGAAGGAAGCCGAGCGCGCGCGGCTGGAAACCGAGTCTCACCTGGGCCACGACCGTACCTTGCTGCTGACCTTGGGCGAAGAGCTGGACATGCTCACGCCGGAACAGGAAGTCACCAGCGCCGCCGCCGAAGAAGCTGCTGCCGCGCTCGAAGAATCCGAAACCACCATGCACGGCTGGCAGGAGCAGTGGGACACCTTCAACCTCACTGCCGCCGAGCCACGCCGTCAGGCTGAAGTTCAGCAGTCGCGAATCCAGCAGCTGGAAACCAGCATGGAACGTTTGGCCGATCGCCAGAAGCGCCTTGGCGAAGAGCGCGCGTTGCTGTCGGCGGATCCGGAGGACGCGGCGATCATGGAACTCAGCGAGCTGTTGGCTGCGTCCGAGGCCACGCTCGAAGACTTGCAGGCCAGTGAAGAGGCTCAGGTTGAACGTCTTGAACAACTGCGTCAGGAATTGCAATTAGCGCTGCAAAATCAGCAGCAAGCCCAAGGTGATTTGCAGCGGCTCAACGGTCGACTGGCGTCGTTGGAAGCCTTGCAGCAAGCCGCGCTCGATCCCGGCACCGGCACTGCCGAATGGCTGCGCGAACAGCATCTGACGGATCGTCCGCGTCTGGCCGAAGGCCTGAAGGTCGAGGCGGGTTGGGAGCTGGCGGTGGAAACCGTGCTCGGCGCCGACCTGCAAGCGGTGCTGGTGGATGACTTCGGTGATTTCGATCTGGCCGGGTTTGCCCAAGGCGATTTGCGCCTGCTCAGCCCGGCCACCGATGGCGTGCGCATGCCTGGCAGTTTGCTCGACAAGGTCGAGGCGCAGATCGATCTGTCGCCGTGGCTGGGGCAGGTCAAACCGGTCGACAGCCTTGAGCAGGCCTTGGCCTTGCGCGGGCAATTGGCCGCCGGCCAAAGCCTGATCAGCCGCGACGGTTACTGGGTCGGCCGACACTTTTTGCGTGTGCGCCGGGCCAGTGAAGCGGAAAGTGGCGTACTTGCCCGTGGCCAGGAAATCCAGCGGTTGGGCCTCGAACGCGAAGAGCGTGAAGCCACGGTCGAAACCCTGGAAACCCAACTTCAGAATCTCAGGGCACAACAGCGTCAGCAGGAAAACGGCCGCGAACATTTGCGCCGTCTGCTGCAAGACGAAGCCCGTCAGCAGGGCGAATTGAAAGCCCAGTTGTCCGCCGGCAAAGCCAAGGTCGAGCAGTTGACCCTGCGCCGCACCCGTCTCGATGAAGAACTCACCGAGCTGAGCGAGCAGCGCGCCCTGGAACACGAAAACATCGGCGAAGCGCGTCTGCAATTGCAGGAAGCCCTCGACAGCATGGCGCTGGACACCGAGCAGCGTGAGTTGCTGTTGGCCCAGCGCGACAGCCTTCGCGAACGCCTCGACCGGGTGCGGCAGGAAGCCCGACAGCACAAGGATCATGCGCATCAACTGGCGGTGCGCCTCGGTTCGCTGAAGGCGCAACACGATTCCACTCGTCAGGCCCTCGAACGGCTGGAAATGCAGTCCGAGCGCCTGACCGAGAAGCGCGAACAGCTCAGCCTCAATCTGGAAGAGGGCGAGGCGCCACTGGAAGAGCTGCGGCTGAAACTCGAAGAGCTGCTCGACAAGCGCATGACCGTCGACGAAGAGCTCAAAACCGCACAAATCGCCATGGAAGACGCCGACCGCGAACTGCGCGACGCCGAAAAGCGCCGCACTCAGGCCGAGCAGCAATCCCATTTGATTCGCAGCCAGCTCGAACAGCAGCGCATGGAATGGCAAGCGCTGACGGTGCGGCGCAAGACTTTGCAAGATCAATTGCTGGAGGACGGCTACGACCTGCACGGCGTACTCGCGACCCTGCTGGCCGAGGCCAACGAGAAAGACGCCGAAGAAGAACTCGAGCGCATTGCCGCGCGAATTCAGCGTCTCGGCGCGATCAACCTCGCGGCTATCGACGAATACCAGCAACAATCCGAGCGTAAACGTTATCTGGATGCTCAGAACGACGATTTGGTGGAAGCGCTGGACACGCTCGAGAACGTGATTCGCAAGATCGACAAGGAAACCCGAAACCGCTTCAAAGATACCTTTGATCAGATCAATGGCGGTTTACAGGCCCTTTTCCCAAAAGTTTTCGGTGGAGGACGCGCGTATTTGGAACTGACGGGCGAAGATCTACTCGATACAGGGGTGACGATCATGGCGCAGCCGCCAGGAAAGAAGAACAGCACCATCCATTTGCTCTCCGGTGGCGAAAAAGCCCTGACTGCATTGGCCCTGGTTTTTGCCATCTTCAAGTTGAATCCGGCGCCGTTCTGCATGCTCGATGAGGTTGACGCGCCATTGGATGACGCTAACGTTGGACGCTACGCACGGCTGGTCAAAGAGATGTCGCAGACGGTGCAGTTCATCTATATCACCCACAACAAGATCGCCATGGAAATGGCCGATCAATTGATGGGGGTGACGATGCACGAACCCGGTTGCTCGCGTCTGGTGGCAGTGGATGTGGAGGAGGCGATGGCCATGGTGGACGCCTGAATTATTGCTTGTAGGGCGGGTATTTTTGAGCTGTAGGGCTTTTAACCTGTCTTGACTTGCTGGCCAATCGACATAATTCGCGCAAGCCACTGTGACAGACGGTGTAAAGTTGCCTTTGGTCGTGCTAGTTTAATGTCAATTTTTCGTATACGTGGGCAAAACGCCTGTCAGAACATAGAGTTGGCGCCACGTTTTAAAGCGGTTTACACAATGTAAACCCCTTATTTTTCAGCATTTTTTATAGAGGCACGGGATTACATGGAAATCGGTCTGCGCGAGTGGCTGATCGTCATCGGCATTATTGTCATTGCCGGTATTCTTTTCGATGGCTGGCGTCGCATGCGCGGCGGCAAGGGAAAACTGAAATTCCGTCTTGACCGAAGTTTGTCCAATCTGCCGGATGAGGACACCAGCGCCGAGCTGTTGGGCCCGCCCCGCGTGCTGGATAACCATAAAGAACCGCAACTGGACGAGCATGATCTGCCGTCGGTGAGCATGCCTGCCCGTGAACCGCGTGAATCGGGTTCCAAGCGCGGCAAGCGTGGCCATGGTGAGCCTTCCCAGGGCGACATGAACCTCAGCCTGGACCTGGACGGCGGCCCGAGCTTCAATAGTCGTGACGATTTCCCGGATGACACCAAGCCCGCCAGCTCGGCCGATAAAGATCAGCCGCAAGCCGAAGAAGTATTGGTGATCAGCGTGATCTGCCGCGACCCGGCCGGCTTCAAGGGCCCGGCACTGTTGCAGAACATTCTGGAAAGCGGTCTGCGTTTCGGCGAGATGGATATTTTCCACCGTCACGAAAGCATGGCCGGTAACGGCGAAGTCCTGTTCTCCATGGCCAATGCGGTCAAGCCGGGCGTCTTCGATCTGGATGACATCGATCATTTCAGCACCCCGGCGGTGAGCTTCTTCCTCGGTCTGCCAGGCCCGCGTCATCCCAAGCAAGCCTTCGACGTGATGGTGGCTGCGGCACGCAAACTGTCCCAGGAGCTGAACGGCGAACTGAAAGACGACCAGCGCAGTGTGCTGACTGCCCAAACGATTGAGCACTACCGTCAGCGCATCGTCGAGTTCGAGCGTCGCGCTTTGACCCAGAAGCGTTAAATCGAATGACTGGGGCGGGCTCTTGTGGCGAGGGGGCTTGCTCCCGCTGGGTCGCGAAGCGGCCCCGTTCATTTCGGCAACTCCGCTTATTCAGATACACCGCATTAGCTGATTTTACGACGGCTTCGCCGCCGAGCGGGAGCAAGCTCCCTCGCCACAGTGTCCACAGCTTTGCGCTACCGTATTTAAAAGATTGAGCAGCCTCGGCTGCTCTTTTGCTTTATGAGAGAACACCCATGACCGCCGCCAAAAACCGCATTCTAGAGCTGCGCGCCGAGCTCGATCAGCACAACTATCGCTATCATGTGCTGGACGAACCCAGCATTCCGGACGCCGAGTACGATCGCCTGTTCCACGAGCTCAAGGCCCTCGAAGCGGCCCATCCCGAATTGATCACCAGCGACTCGCCGACCCAGCGTGTCGGCAGCGCAGCGCTGTCGGCGTTCACTCAGGTGCGTCATGAAGTGCCGATGCTCAGCCTCGGCAACGCCTTCGAAGAAACCGACATGCGCGAATTCGATCGCCGGGTGACGGACGGGCTGGACCTGCCGGTCGGCGACTTGTTTGGCAGTGGCGCAGCGGTGGAGTACAGCTGCGAACCCAAGCTCGATGGCCTGGCGGTCAGTCTGCTCTATCAGGACGGTGTGCTGGTGCGCGGCGCCACCCGCGGCGATGGCACCACCGGTGAAGACATCAGCGTCAACGTGCGCACCGTGCGCAATATTCCGCTCAAGCTGCATGGCACCGGCTGGCCGGCGACCCTGGAAGTGCGTGGCGAAGTGTTCATGTCCAAGGCCGGTTTCGAGCGTCTCAACGCCACGCAACTGGAAGTGGGCGGCAAGACCTTCGCCAACCCGCGTAACGCGGCAGCGGGCAGTTTGCGACAGCTGGATTCGAAGATCACCGCCAACCGTCCGCTGGAATTCTGCTGCTATGGCATCGGCCAGATTTCAGCCGATATTGCCGACACGCACATTGGCAATCTGCAGCAACTCAAAGCCTGGGGGATGCCGATCAGTCATGAGCTGAAACTGGCGCACGGCATCGAAGAATGCCTGGATTACTACCGCGACATCGGTGAGCGTCGCAATGCGCTCCAGTATGAAATCGACGGTGTGGTGTTCAAGGTCAACAGCATTGCTTCCCAGCGTGAACTGGGTTTCCGCGCTCGCGAACCGCGTTGGGCGATTGCCCACAAATTTCCGGCGATGGAAGAACTCACCGAATTGCTCGACGTGGAATTCCAGGTCGGTCGCACCGGTGCCGTGACGCCGGTGGCACGCTTGAAACCGGTCAGGGTTGCGGGCGTCACCGTGGCCAATGCGACTTTGCACAACATGGATGAAGTTGCGCGGCTGGGTCTGATGATTGGCGACACCTTGATCATTCGTCGCGCCGGTGACGTGATTCCGCAAGTGGTGCAAGTGGTCACCGAACGCCGCCCGGAGAATGCCCGTCCGGTGCAGATTCCCGAGCAGTGCCCGGTTTGCGGCTCTCATGTCGAGCGCACGCAACTGGTCAAGCGCAGCAAGGGTCGCGAGACCATCAGCGAGGGCGCGGTGTATCGCTGCGTCGGGCGTCTGGCCTGCGGTGCGCAACTCAAGCAAGCGATCATTCACTTCGTTTCGCGCCGCGCCATGGACATTGAAGGTCTGGGCGAGAAGAGCGTCGAGCAACTGGTGGATGAAGGCCTGGTGAGTTCGCCGGCCGATCTTTACGCCCTGACGTTCGAGCAGATCGTCGACCTGGAAGGCTTTGCCGAGCTGTCGAGCAAGAACCTGCTCAGTGCAATCGAAGACAGCAAGCAGCCGAGCCTGGCACGGTTCATCTACGCCTTGGGCATTCCCGATGTCGGCGAAGAGACGGCCAAGGTCCTCGCGCGCTCTCTCGGCTCGCTGGAGCGGGTTCAGCAGGCGTTGCCGCAAGTACTCACGTACTTGCCGGATGTCGGGCTGGAAGTGGCTCACGAGATTCACAGCTTCTTTGAGGACGCGCATAACCAGCAGGTGATCAAGGATCTGCTCAAGCATGGCCTGCAGATTCAGGATCAAGGCGAGCTGGGCGCCGAGTTTGCCGCCAGTACCACGCTGGGAGGCTTGCTCGACAAGTTGCACATTCCGTCGGTCGGGCCGGGTGGGGCGCAGAAGCTTGCGGACAAGTTCGGCTCGCTCGAAGCGGTGATGAGTGCTGATTGGCTGGACATGCGCCAGGCGCTGCCGGAGAAACAGGCGACTTCGGTTCGCGAGTTCTTTGCGGGGACCGAAAATCGTCAACTCGCCGAGGCGGCCGAAAAGCAGCTGCGTGATTTCGGCATGCATTGGCAGAGCGAGAAAAAGGTGGTCGAAGGGTTGCCGCTGGCCGGGCAGACTTGGGTGTTGACCGGTTCGCTGGAGCTGATGAGTCGCGATGTGGCCAAGGACAAACTTGAAAGCCTCGGCGCCAAGGTGGCCGGTTCCGTGTCGGCCAAGACCCATTGCGTGGTCGCCGGCCCGGGTGCGGGATCGAAGCTGGCCAAGGCCAATGAGCTGGGGTTGAAGGTGCTGGATGAAGAGGCGTTTGTGGCGCGTCTGAAGGAATACAACATCTCGATCTAGCGCGGGACCTGTGGCGAGGGGGCTTGCTCCCGTTCGGCGGCGAAGCCGTCGCAAATCCTGCTTGCACGGTATTTCTGACAGATCGCGGTTGCCGGTTCTGGGGCCGCTACGCAGCCCAACGGGAGCAAGCTCCCTCGCCACAAGATCTTCTTGTGGGAATGATCTAGTCTTGGCAGGCCTCAGGGAGAGATCGCCATGTACCGCTTCTTCGAACAGCTCAGTTCACGCATCGCCGCGCCCTTCATGGGTGAGCGTTTGCGCAACAGCAAGGTCTGGCATTGCCGTTGTGGGCAGTCGCTGTTCTTTCGCAACAGTCAGTGCCTGGCCTGTTCGGCAGCGCTGGGCTATCAGCCGCAGCAGAGTCGCTTGTCTTCGTTGCAACCTGGCCCACAAGTGGATACCTGGTTGCTCGACGCCGATCCTGACGCCGGTGTGTTCCGCCGCTGCGCCAATCTCGACTCTCCGGCCGCATGCAACTGGCTGCTGACGGCCAATGATCACGATGCGTTATGCATTGCCTGTAGCCTGAATCGCACCATCCCCGACCTGGCGATCCCCGAGAACCATGAGCGCTGGCGCAAAGTGGAAATCGCCAAGCGTCGTCTGGTGGCGCAGCTGATTAGCCTGGGCTTGTCAGTCATTCCGAAATCCATGGATGAAGACATTGGTCTGGCCTTCGACTTCATCGGTATCGACCTCGAAGGCAAGCCGCCTACCACCGGGCATGCCAACGGTCTGATCACCCTCGATGTCAAGGAAGCCGACGACGCCCATCGCGAGCAGGTTCGCGTGCAGATGCACGAACCTTATCGCACGCTGCTGGGGCACTTTCGTCACGAGGTCGGGCATTACTACTGGGACCGCTTGGTCGCCAACAGTCATTGGCTGGAACCGTTCCGCGATCTGTTCGGTGACGAGCAAGCAAGCTACGCCGAGGCCCTTGAGCGGCATTATCAGCAAGGCGCGCCGCTCGACTGGCAGCAACATTACGTCAGCGCCTACGCGACCATGCACCCTTGGGAAGACTGGGCTGAAACCTGGGCTCATTACCTGCACATGATGGATGCGGTGGACACCGCGCTGGGTTTTGGCATGAGTGCGCAGGAAATGGATTTCGATTACCAGCCGTTTCCGCCGAGCACGCTATTCGACCCGCAGCACCCCGGCGGCCCGGCGTTCCTGTCGTTCGTCAACGCATGGATCGAACTGGCTGGCATGCTCAATGAATTGTCACGCAGCATGGGTCAGCCGGATTTCTATCCGTTCGTCCTGCCGCCGGCGGTGATTGCCAAGCTGCACTTCATTCACCTGGTGATCCAGCAAGAGGGCGGCAGGGCGGATGAGGTGTTGGCGCAGTAGGATCAAAAAGATCGCAGCCTTCGGCAGCTCCTACGCGCCTGTGGGCGCCGCCGCAGGCTGCGACCATTTAAAGGTCAGCGCATGTCCTTGAAGCGGCTCATATTTTTTAATCCACCCGAACGGTTGTAACTTCGTCTCAGATAGGTACAATGGCGCGGCTCGCCGTCAGGTGAGCGTCGTTATGGTGACCCCATCGGTCCCCCCGCAACGATTACCCGTGAACCTGGTCAGACCCGGAAGGGAGCAGCCACAGCGGGAACATTGTGTGCCGGGGTGTGGCTGGTGGGGTTGCCTCCATAACGCAGCACGAACCCTCTTTCGTGTTTTCTATCTAAAAATACTGTTTTATTTCCCCTGCCATGGAGCTCATCCAGGGCGGTGTTTCGTCGTTTCCGAATTAAAAAGCGGATACAAAAAAAGGAGGCCGATCTGTCGCATTCGACAGATCGGCCTCTTTTTTTTCATTTACTGGCACTAAGGCTTGGACAAGGCCTGGTCAACCGCTGCGATCAGCTTTCCCAGATCCTTCGGGGTGGCTTTGTGTATGACGCTGAACAGGTATGCCCGCTGTTCATCTTCGTCTTCCAGATCTGCGAAAAAGGCTTTCAGTTTCACGCCCAGCGCGTCGGCAAGCAAAAACAATGCTTCCACGCTGGGGGTATAGGTGCCGGTTTCGAAGCGACTGATGGTTTTGGGGTCAAAACCGGTTTTTTCGCCGAGTTCAGCCTGAGTAAGCCCTGCGACCTTACGATAGCGTCGGATGGCCAGACCCAAACTTGAAATTTGCATCGCTCAATTCCCATTTAGAATCAAGAACTTAACGATAGTTTTTTGCATTAGGCAACCGCATGATCCATCACCTTGCTTTGCAAAATGTGATGCATTTCGTAGAATCGCCGCTTCGAACGAGTTTTTGGTGAGCTGCCTTCTGAAGTTTAGGCGATGCGAAACAGCCAGCATTGCATTTCCTGCCGGGTATACGTAGAGGCCGCTGGCGGTCTGAAGCCTCGCGAAATATTACCAGAGTCGGTGTTGTTACTTTGCCCTTGATCTTCGGTGGTCCGGGGGGGCATCAAATGCTGTTCATGGAGTGATAACGTGTCTCTGCGCAGTACGTCTCAAAACACCTCTTCCGGGCATCCTGCGCTGGTCGAGCGGTACCACCGCTAGCGACAGTGAGCCTGACTCATGGATGAGAAATACCGCAGGGCCGTGGATGCCGCCGCCATTTTTTCCGAGACCGATCTGGACGGCCGGATTACCTACGTCAACGATCAATTCTGTGACGTGTCCGGCTACAGCCGCGAGGAACTGCTGGGGCAGAATCATCGCCTGCTGAACTCCGGCTTGCACTCCGTCGACTTCTTCGCCGCCATGTGGCGCACCATCGCCTTGGGCAGTATCTGGAAGGGCGAGATCTGTAATCGCGCCAAGGATGGCAGCCTGTATTGGGTCGACAGCACCATGGTGCCGGTGCTTGATGATGCCACCGGGCGCGTTCACCGATACCTGTCGATTCGTTTTGACATCAGCGAAAAACGTCAACTGTTGCAAACCCTGCAATGGCGGGTCGGGCATGACGTGCTGACCGGGCTGCCCAATCGCGCGTTCCTCTCGGAATTGCTGGATCAGGCACTGGAATTCTCTCGACATGAAAACATTCCGTTGGCGGTGTGCATGCTTGATCTTGACGGATTCAAGGCGGTCAACGACGGTTATGGTCACGCCAGTGGCGATCTGTTGCTGGTGGAAGTGGCCAAGCGTTTGCGTGACATTGTGCGCGGCGAAGATGTGGTGGCGCGATTGGCCGGTGATGAGTTTGTGCTGGTGTTGCGCTATGTGCGTGATCTAGCGGAATTGCGCGCAGCACTGAATCGCGTGTTGGGGGCGATTTCGGCGCCTTACACACTGCACGGCAAGGACATCAATGTGTTTGCCAGTATCGGTGTCACCCTGTTCCCCCACGACAACGAAGATGCCGAAACCCTGCTGCGTCATGCCGATCAGGCGATGTACGTGGCCAAGCAGGGCGGGCGAAACCGCTTTCATCTATTCGATGTCTCACGGGATCAAGAGGTCAAGGCCACTCACCAGACCGTCGAGCGAGTACGTCAGGCGCTGGTCGCCGGTGAATTGCGCGTGCATTTTCAGCCCAAAGTGAACATGCGCCGAGGTGTGGTCGTCGGTTTCGAAGCGCTGTTGCGTTGGGAGCACCCGCAAAACGGCATGGTGCCACCCCGGGAGTTTTTGCCGCTGGTGGAGGACACCGACCTGATCATCGATATCGGTGAATGGGTAATGGATCAGGTTTTGTCGCAGTTGCACCGTTGGCAGCAAGCGGGGCAGGCCTGGCCGATCAGTATCAATATCGCGGCGCGACATTTTCAGCGCGCCGATTTTGTCGACCGGCTCAAGCACGTACTCGCTCGACATGCCCAGGTTGCCCCGCAGATGCTCGATCTGGAAATCGTCGAGTCGGTGGCGATCGAGAATATCCAGCATGTCAGTGCCTGTTTGCAGGCCTGTCAGGCGTTGGGGGTGCAGTTTTCGCTGGGTGACTTTGGCACTGGTTACTCGTCCCTGAGCTATCTCAAGCGTTTGCGAACCCAAACCATCAAGATCGATAAGTCATTCGTGCGCGACATTCTGATTGATCGTGACGACCTGGCCCTGACCAAGGCGGTGATTGGTCTGGCCCGCGCGTTCGGTCGGCAGGTGATTGCCGAGGGGCTGGAAAGCCTTGAGCATGGTGAGTTGCTGTTGCGGCTGGGATGCGAAGTCGCTCAAGGCTATTTCATCGCTCGCCCGATGCCGCCCGGTGAAGTGCCGAGCTGGGTGGCGGGATTTGTCGCCCCGTCACAATGGCAGACGCTTGATCAGACAGCCTGAACTGGCTAAGGCTTGTTACCGGTATAGAGCCGGATAATGTCATCGATCTCCCCGGACGTTTTCATTTGCAGCAACGTGTTCAGAATGCGTTGCACGGGTACTTTGGGGTCATTGCGCACGTAGCAGCCGACGGTTTGTTCATGTACCAGCGCTACGCTTTGCAATTGCTGGTCGGGTAGCAGGCGCTGGTTGAACCAGTCCAGGGTCCATTGGTTGCTCACCGCGTAGCGGTAGCGTCCGACCAGCAGTTTTTCCAGCACCTGTTCCTGATTGCGCGCGTCATCGCGGTGCAGTTGGTCGGCGTCGAACAGCGATTGCAAGGTCGGGTAGCTATAGCCACGCACGGTGCCGATCGACTGGTGCGGCAGCTCTGCCGGGTTGACCGTGTCGGGTGAGCCTCGCCGACCAATCAGCAAGTCGCGCTGAACCAGCAGCGGAACGCTCCAGATATAGTTGCCGGACTGATTAGGCAGCCAGGATGTTGAGATATAACAGCGCACATCGACTTCGCCATGCTCCATGGCGTTCTGCACCCGTGCCCGAGGCAAAATGTGAAACTCAGCCGGCACGCCGACTTGAGTCGCCAGGCTGATCATCATGTCGAGCAGGATGCCTTGGGTCGGTCGGCCACGCTCGATCTGCACCATGGGCATGGCCCAGCTGTCGGACACGACAAACCGCAATGGCGCCTCGGCGGCCGCGACGCTCAGGCTGATCAACAGCAATGCCCCCAAGGCAAAACGCATAAACGCTCCGATATGAGCCAATAAAAGCCTCCACAAAGTGCAGCTTAGCCAGAATAGGCGAGCGCACCGGATGCAATTTTGGCCTTGCTCCGCTAGCATTAGCCGCTTCTGTTCCTTCGTTGCGACGGTTTTCGATGAGTTATCAGGTTCTTGCACGTAAATGGCGTCCGCGCTCGTTCCGCGAAATGGTCGGCCAGACCCATGTGCTCAAGGCTCTGATCAATGCCTTGGACAGCCAGCGGCTGCACCACGCGTACCTGTTTACCGGTACCCGCGGGGTCGGCAAGACCACCATCGCGCGGATCATCGCCAAATGCCTGAACTGTGAAACAGGTATCACTTCGACCCCCTGCGGCGAGTGCTCGGTGTGCCGCGAAATCGATGAGGGTCGCTTCGTCGACCTGATCGAGATCGACGCCGCGAGCCGGACCAAGGTCGAAGACACCCGCGAGCTGCTCGATAACGTGCAGTACGCGCCGAGCCGCGGGCGCTTCAAGGTCTATCTGATCGACGAAGTGCACATGCTCTCCAGCCATTCCTTCAATGCGCTGTTGAAAACCCTTGAAGAGCCGCCGCCCTACGTCAAGTTCATCCTGGCGACCACCGATCCGCAGAAGCTTCCTGCAACGATTCTTTCGCGGTGCCTGCAGTTCTCCCTGAAGAACATGACCCCGGAACGGGTGGTCGAGCATTTGACCCATGTGCTCAGCGTCGAGAACGTGCCGTTCGAAGACGACGCGCTGTGGCTGCTGGGCCGCGCCGCCGACGGTTCGATGCGCGACGCCATGAGCCTGACCGACCAGGCCATCGCCTTCGGTGAAGGCAAGGTCATGGCTGCCGACGTGCGGGCCATGCTCGGTACCCTTGATCACGGCCAGGTCTACGACGTTTTGCATGCGCTGATCGAAGGCGACGCCAAGGCGTTGCTCGAAGGCGTGCGCCATCTGGCCGAACAAGGCCCGGACTGGAACGGTGTGCTCTCGGAAATTCTCAATGTGCTGCACCGTGTCGCCATCGCCCAGGCCCTGCCTGAAGGCGTCGACAATGGTCATGGCGACCGTGATCGCGTATTGGCTCTGGCCCAGGCATTGCCGGCTGAAGACGTGCAGTTCTATTACCAGATGGGCCTGATCGGTCGCCGGGACTTGCCGCTGGCGCCGGACCCGCGCGGCGGTTTCGAAATGGTCCTGCTGCGCATGCTCGCGTTCCGGCCGGCAGACACTACGGACGCACCGAGGCAACCGCTAAAGACAGTGGGGATCAGCCAGGCCACAGTTGATTCCGCAAATTCAGTGGCTGCCGCGCGGGTTGTTGCGCCGGTAGTCGCTACGGCCGTTACACCGGCTCCAGTTGCGCCCGTAGTGGCACCGGCCCCTGTCCCGGTAGCTGCGCCTGAGCCGGTCGCGCCTGTGGCTGTGCCCGTGGTCGCGCCAGAGCCTGAGCTTGTTGCCGAACCCGTAGCGGTCGAAGAAGTCGTCGATCTGCCGTGGAACGACCCGGTAGAGCCGGAAGTTGTCCAGCAGCCCGCCGTCGAGCCGGTGCTGGAAACGGCTGGCGAACAACCCGAATTGCCGCCGATGCCCATGCCGACCCCGGACAGTGTGGTGCCGGATGCGCCGGAATGGGCAGCTGCGCCGATTCCGGAACCGTCCATGGCCGAAGTCGATGCCGCCACGCCAGGTATGGACCAGGACGACGAGCCGCCGCTGGACGAGGACTACATCGAGCCAGACATGGATTCGGCCTACAGTTACCTCGACGAACTGGCCAGTGAGCACACCGCCGAACCTGCGCCGGAGCCCGAGCCTGAACCGGCCGCGATGCCGGCCACCGGTCTGGCCCTGCAATGGCTGGAGGTGTTCCCGAAACTGCCGGTGTCCGGCATGACCGCCAGCATCGGCGCCAACTGCACGCTGATCGCCGTCGATGGCGACAATTGGCTGTTGCACCTGGACCCGGCCCACAGCGCCTTGTTCAACGCGACTCAGCAACGTCGCCTCAACGATGCACTGAACCAGTTCCACGGGCGTACGCTGACCTTGAGCATGGAGCTGATCAAGCCCGAGCAGGAAACCCCGGCTCAGGCCTCATCCCGCCGTCGTGCCAACCGTCAGCGTGAGGCCGAGGAATCGATCCACGGCGATCCGTTCATCCAGCAAATGATGCAGCAGTTCGGGGCGGTGGTCCGTCACGATACTATTGAACCTGTCGAGGCCCTGGTCAGTCAGGACTAATAACTGAAGGCGCTTGGCCGCATTTGCCGGGCGCTGTTTTTATCCAAGTACTTTTGAGGTGATTCCCATGATGAAAGGTGGCATGGCCGGCCTGATGAAGCAGGCGCAGCAGATGCAGGAAAAAATGGCCAAGATGCAGGAAGAACTGGCCAACGCCGAAGTCACCGGTAAAGCCGGCGGCGATATGGTCACCGTGGTGATGACCGGTCGTCACGACGTCAAGCGCGTGACCATCGATCCAAGCCTGGTCGAAGGCCTGAGCGAAGACGACAAGGAAATGCTGGAGGCGGTATTCGCCGCAGCCGTCAACGACGCCGTACGCAAGATCGAAGCCAACAGCCAGGACAAAATGTCCGGCGTGACCGCTGGCATGCAATTGCCACCGGGTATGAAACTGCCATTCTGATTCGCCAACGCGCATCGGATGGGTTACAAAAAAATGCCAGGCATCGCGCCTGGCATTTTTGTTTCTGTCTGTTGGAAGTAGGGTGCCTGTGAGGCAGCCATCGCGGGCAAGCCCGCTCCCACAGGGATCACCTGAATCCTGTGGGAGCGTGGCTTGCCCGCGATGAAGTCACCTAGGTACAACTGACGAAACTTCGAACGCGACAGCGCCACAAAGGTCTGCTCCCTATACAGCCGAAATTCATCGATCAAGGAGACGTTCACATGCCGCAAGCATTGACCCTCAACCAGCGTATCGTTCTGGTGTCCCGCCCGGTGGGCGCGCCGACGCCAGAGAATTTCCGCCTGGAACGGGTAGCGCTGCCAGACCTGGCCGATGGTCAGGTACTGCTCAAGACGCTTTATCTGTCGCTCGATCCCTACATGCGCGGTCGTATGAGCGACGCGCCGTCCTACGCTGCACCGGTAGAAATCGACGAGGTGATGACCGGCGGGGCTGTCAGTCGTGTCGAGCGCTCGTTGCATCCTAAATTCCATGAAGGCGATCTGGTGGTCGGCGTCACGGGGTGGCAGAGTCACAGCATCAGTGACGGGCGCAACATCATTCCGATCCCGTCCGGGCTACAGAGCCCGTCGATGGCCCTGGGTGTACTGGGCATGCCCGGCATGACCGCCTACATGGGGTTGATGGACATCGGCCAGCCCAAGGAAGGCGAAACCCTGGTAGTAGCCGCTGCGTCCGGCGCGGTGGGGTCGGTGGTCGGCCAAGTGGCGAAGATCAAGGGCTTGCGAGTGGTCGGTGTGGCCGGCGGCGCGGATAAATGCCGCTACGTGGTCGAGGAGCTGGGCTTTGATGCCTGTATCGATCACAAGCGCCCGGACTTCGCCGAAGAGTTGGCGCTGGCCTGCTTCAAAGGTGTCGATATCTACTTTGAAAACGTCGGTGGCAAGGTGTTCGATGCGGTGCTGCCGCTGCTCAACCCCAAGGCGCGGATTCCTCTTTGCGGTCTGATTGCGTCCTACAACGCCAATGAGAAGCCGAGCGGGCCAGATCGCTTGCCACAATTGCAGCGCACGCTGCTGACCAAGCGCGTGCGGATTCAGGGCTTCATTGTGTTCGACGACTACGGTGACCGTCAGCCAGAGTTCATCAGCGCAATGGCGCCATGGGTGCGTGACGGCAAGGTGAAATTCCGTGAAGACGTGGTCGACGGCCTGGAGAACGCGCCCCAGGCGTTCATCGGTCTGCTGGAGGGACGCAACTTCGGCAAACTGGTGGTGCGGGTTGCGCGGACTGAGTAATTGACGCTGCTATTTGACGCTAAACAGAGGCGCGGGTATAAACCGCGTCTCGTTGTTATGTCGGACTTTTTTCCATGAGCTTCAGCCCTTTGATTCGCCAACTGATCGATGCCCTGCGAGTTTTGCCGGGTGTGGGTCAGAAAACTGCCCAGCGCATGGCGTTGCAACTGCTTGAGCGGGATCGCAGCGGCGGTTCGCGACTGGCCCAGGCGCTGAGCCAGGCCATGGAAGGAGTGGGCCACTGCCGCTTGTGCCGCACGCTGACCGAGGACGATCTGTGCCCGCAATGCGCCGATCCACGCCGCGACGACACCTTGCTGTGTGTGGTGGAAGGTCCGATGGATGTTTACGCAGTGGAGCAGACCGGTTTCCGCGGTCGCTACTTCGTGCTCAAAGGCCACCTGTCGCCGCTCGACGGGCTAGGGCCGGACGCCATCGGCATTCCACAATTGATGGCGCGGATCGAAGAGGCGGGCACGTTTGCCGAAGTCATCCTCGCCACCAACCCGACAGTAGAAGGCGAAGCCACGGCGCATTACATCGCCCAGTTGCTCAGCAACAAAGGCCTGATCGCCTCGCGCATCGCCCATGGTGTGCCGTTGGGTGGCGAGCTGGAATTGGTGGACGGCGGGACATTGGCGCATTCGTTTGCCGGGCGTAAGCCGATCTCGTTGTAACGGTGCTGTCTGGACGGACGCCTTCGACTTGCCCGCGATGGCGTCAGTACAGACGCTGCTTATTTATCGGTAAGGGCAAACTGCGTCAGACAGAAAGTAGGAATCCCCATGTCTTCCAGCCGCTGCGAACCACCCAGCTCCGGCAAATCAATGATCGCCGCCGCTTCATGCACCCGCGCGCCCATGCGCCGAATCAGGTTGGCCGCCGCGATCAGCGTGCCGCCAGTGGCGATCAGGTCATCGAACATCACCACCGCATCACCCTCGCACAGGCTGTCGGCATGGACTTCGAGAAACGCTTCGCCGTACTCGGTGGCATAACCCTCGGCCAGCACGTCGGCCGGAAGTTTGCCCTGCTTTCGGAACAGCACCAGCGGTTTGTTCAACTGATAGGCCAGGATCGAACCGATCAGGAAGCCACGGGCATCCATGGCGCCGATGTGGGTGAAGTCGGCTTCGACGTAACGATGGGCAAAGCTGTCCATCACCAGGCGCAGGGCCGTGGGTGACTGGAACAATGGGGTGATGTCGCGAAAGATCACGCCCGGCTTGGGGAAGTCGATTACGGGGCGGATCAGGGATTTGATGTCGAAGGAGTCGAAGACCATCGTCGAGGTGTCCTGGCGGGCTGCAAACGTCGCAGTATAACGGCGGCTGAACCGTTTCGCTCAGCCGCAATCGTCGCTATCAGCCTTCGAGCGAACCGCCGGCCAGGGCGCAGAGCTGGATCGGGTCGAGGATGTGGATTTCCTTGCCTTCAGCGGCGATCAGTTCGTTTTGCTGGAAACGGGTGAACACCCGGGACACGGTTTCTACCGCCAGGCCCAGGTAATTGCCGATTTCGTTGCGCGACATGCTCAACCGGAACTGGTTGGCCGAGAAGCCCCGGGCGCGGAAACGTGCCGACAGGTTGACCAGGAAAGTGGCGATGCGCTCGTCGGCGGTTTTCTTCGACAGCAGCAACATCATTTGCTGATCGTCGCGAATCTCGCGGCTCATTACCCGCATCAACTGACGGCGCAGTTGTGGCAGTTGCAGGGCCAGTTCGTCGAGGCGATCGAAAGGAATTTCGCACACCGAGGTGGTTTCCAGGGCTTGCGCCGAGACCGGGTGCTTTTCAGTGTCCATGCCCGATAGGCCGACCAGTTCACTCGGCAAGTGGAAGCCAGTGAGCTGCTCTTCGCCACCATCGCTCAGGCTGAAGGTTTTCAGGGCGCCGGAGCGTACTGCATAAACGGAATCGAACGTGTCGCCCTGGCGAAACAGAAACTCGCCTTTTTTCAGCGGGCGACCACGTTTGACGATATCGTCCAGCGCATCCATGTCTTCCAGATTCAGAGAAAGTGGCAGGCAGAGCGGGGCCAGGCTGCAATCCTTGCAATGGGCCTGACTATGAGCGCGCAGCTTTACTGGCTCGGACATTTCTTTAATCCTTGTGGGAAAAACACACATAAGCTGTAAGGGTAACCCACGGGAGGACATTCAGGCACGCGGCGATTTTGTCGCAGGGTCGTAAAATCAGCATTTAGCAGACCGGCCAGTGAGCTGATGGCTAGATAACCCGTGAAAACCGCTGGCGATTTTGCTGTTCCAGGTACGCGTCGAACACCATGCATACCGAGCGCACCAACAATCGTCCGGCGGGCAGTACGGTAATCCGTTCATTATCAAGTTCGATCAGTCCGTCGTCGGCCATTCCCTGCAACTGTGGCCAGAGTTCGCCGAAGTAACCCTGAAAGTCGATGTTGAAGGCTTGTTCGATCTGGGCGAATTCCAGGCCGAAAGTGCAGATCAGTTGTTGGATGACCGCACGTCGCAGGCGGTCATCGGCGTTGCACAGCAGACCACGGCTGGTGGCCGGCTGTGCGCTGGCCAGCGTGTTCTGGTACTGATTCAGGTCGCTGCTGTTTTGGCAATACAAGTCGCCGATCTGGCTGATGGCCGACACGCCCAGGCCAATCAGGTCGCAATGACCATGGGTGGTATATCCCTGGAAGTTGCGTTGCAGGGTCGATTCTTCCTGAGCAATCGCCAGTTCATCGTCGGGCAGCGCGAAGTGGTCCATGCCGATATAGCGGTAACCGGCCTTGGTCAGCTGCTCGATGGTTCCCTGGAGCATTTCCAGTTTTTGCGCCGGTGTCGGCAGTTCGTCGCTGTTGATCCGCCGTTGTGGCATGAAGCGTTCCGGCAGATGGGCGTAGTTGAACACCGAGAGCCGATCCGGTTGCAGGCTGATGACTTCGTCGACGGTGCGGGCGAAGTTTTCGGGTGTCTGCTTCGGCAGGCCGTAGATCAGATCGATGTTGATCGAGCGAAATTGCAGGGTCCGGGCGGCATCGATCACCGCACGGGTTTCTTCCAGGCTTTGCAGGCGATTGACCGCCCGTTGCACCGCCGGATCGAGGTCTTGAACGCCAATGCTGACCCGGTTGAAGCCCAGTTCCCGGAGCAGGCCCATGGTCGACCAGTCGGCCTCGCGAGGGTCAATCTCGATGCCGTAGTCGCCGGAATCGTCGTTCAGCAGATTGAAATGCTTGCGCAGCTGAGCCATCAACTGGCGCAGTTCATCATGGCTGAGAAAGGTCGGTGTGCCGCCGCCGAAATGCAATTGCTCGACTTTCTGCGAGGGGTCGAGATGGCAGGCAATCAGCTGGATTTCCTGTTCCAGGCGCTGCAAATAGGGCAGGGCGCGGCCGCGGTCTTTGGTGATGACTTTGTTGCAGGCGCAGTAGTAGCAAATGTTCGCGCAGAATGGCACGTGCACATACAGCGACAGCGGCCGCAAGGCTTTACGGCTGTCGCGCAGGGCGTGAAACAGGTCGAAGGTGCCGACCTGGCCGTCGAATTGTACGGCGGTCGGGTACGAGGTGTAGCGCGGTCCCGCCAGGTCGTAACGGCGGATCAGATCAGTGTCCCAACGAATGGCGTCGAGCATGCGGGCATTCCCCCGGATAGGCTGGCAGTGTGGGCGAGTCTAGGGGGAGGAGCGTATGGGCATGTTGATTTGCATCAACGGTCGGGATTTGTGTTGTCGGTGCGGGCCTCATCGCGGGCAAGCCCGCTCCCACAGGGTTGTGCTTGGACCACCAAACTGGGCAATCCTCAATTCCTGTGGGAGCGGGCTTGCCCGCGATGGGGCCGACGCCGATCTAATGGCCCATCAACCAATGCTGATGCGGCCCCGGCAAGGTCCAGATACCAAACACCATCACCAGCAAGCCACCGGTCATGCGTACGCTGCGTTTGCGCAACAACGCTGTGACGCGCTCGGCAGCCAGCCCTGTGGCGAGCAGCACCGGCCAGGTGCCCAGCCCGAATGCCAGCATCAGCAATGCACTGTCCAGCGCATTGCCCTGGCTCGCCGACCACAGCAATGTGCTGTAAACCAACCCGCACGGCAGCCAGCCCCAAAGTGCGCCCAGCAGCAGGGCGCGGGGCACGTTCGACACGGGTAATAGTTTGTTGGCAATCGGCTGGATATGCCGCCACAGGCCGCGACCGAGGCTTTCGATGCGGGTCAGACCGCTCCACCAGCCGGCCAGGTACAGGCCCATGGCGATCAGCAGCAGTCCGGCGAGGATGCGCATGAACATCGCCGCCGGGCTATTGGCCACGGCCCAACCGGCCAGGCCGATCAGCAGGCCGGCCGCGGCGTAGCTGAGAATTCGCCCCAGGTTGTAGGCCAGCAACAATCGAAAGCGTCGGCTGCGCTGTTCCTTGGGAATTGCCAGGGTCAATGCGCCCATCAATCCGCCGCACATGCCCAGGCAATGCCCGCCACCGAGCAGGCCGAGGATCAGCGCAGACACCAACAGTGGCGCCAACTCAAGCATGGGGCGGCGCCTTGTCGTCCGGTTTGGCCGGATGGCCGCTGGCCTCGTCGACCGCTGCCTTGTGGTTCGGGTCCTGATCGTCGAACAGGATGCTGTGGGCCGGACCGTCGAGGTCGTCGTACTGACCGCTGTCGACTGCCCAGAAGAAAATATAGATAGCGATGGCCACGATCAGCAGCGCGGCCGGGATCATCACGTAGAGAGCTGGCATCTGGACTCCATGCCCGCGCAGCTCAGGCCGGCAGCGGGCGGGTTTCTGGCGTGGTGCTGGTAGCCGGCGCGCTTGGCAGGCGAGTCAGGCGCAGGGCATTCAACACTACGGTCAACGAACTGATGGACATGCCAACCGCAGCCCATACCGGAGTGATCCAGCCGAGGGCGGCGAACGGCAACATGAGGCCATTGTACAGCGCTGCCCACAGTAAGTTCTCGATGATGACCCGACGGGTCCGACGGGCCAGGCTGAAGGCTTGCACCAGCGCGTCGAGGCGGTTCGACAGCAGCACCGCGTCGGCACTGGTTTTCGCCAGATCGGTAGCCGAGCCCATCGCCACGCTGATGTCGGCGGCGGCCAGCACCGGCACATCGTTGACTCCGTCACCGAGCATCAACACCTTGCGACCTTCCTTGTGCAGTTGTTGCAGCACCTGCAATTTATCGTCCGGACGCAAACCGCCACGGGCCTCGTCGATGCCCAATTCGGCAGCGACGCTGGCAACCATCGGTGAGCTGTCGCCGGACAGCAGCAACGTGCGCCAGCCGCGAGCCTTGCAGGCCGCCAACAGGACGGGGGCGTCGGCGCGCAAACGGTCGTCGAGTACAAACCACGCCAGCGGCCCTTGATTGTCGCCGAGCAGCAGCCATTGGCCGGGCTCATCGGGCATTACTGGCACTTGAGCGCCGCTGAGTTCGCAGACAAACCCTGGCTGGCCAATGCGCAGGCGTTGTGCGCCGACCAACCCCTCCAGGCCCAGGCCCGGCGTGCTGTGCACTTCTTCAGCGGCCAGCGGCGCGCGACCAAAAGCCCGGGCAATCGGGTGTTCGGAGCGGTTTTCCAGGGCGGCGGCGAGGCTCAGGCATTGATCGCTGGTGAAGGCACCAAGCGGCCGGATCGAACGCAAGGCCAAGCGGCCTTCGGTGAGGGTGCCGGTCTTGTCGAAAATCACCGTGTCGATCTGATTCAGGCCTTCCAGCACATGACCGCGCGTCAACAAAAGACCGAGCTTGTGCAGCGTGCCGGTGGCGGCGGTGAGGGCGGTTGGCGTGGCCAGCGACAAGGCGCACGGGCACGTGGCAACCAGCATCGCCAGGACAATCCAGAAGGCTCGCGATGAATCCAGTTCCCACCACAGCAGGCCTATGGCGGCCACCGCGATAAGCGACAACAGCAAAAACCATTGGGCGGCGCGGTCGGCGATTTCCGCCAGTCGCGGCTTTTCGGCCTGGGCGCGATCCAGCAGGCGGACGATGGCCGACAGTCGCGTGTCCTGTCCCAGCGCCAGGACTTCCACGGTCAGCGCCCCTTCAACGTTCAAGGTGCCGGCGGTGACGGCGTCACCCGGGGTCCGTGGTTGTGGCAGGTATTCGCCGGTGAGCAGGGATTCGTCGATGCTCGACTGACCGTCGAGGATCTTGCCGTCGGCCGGCAGAATTGCGCCGGGATGCACCAGCACCTGATCGCCGACACGCAACTCGCTGAGCAGAATCCGCTCGCTTTGGCCGTCAGCGCTCAGCCGCAGGCAGGAAGCGGGCAACAGATTGACCAGTTGAGCGGTCGCGGCGGCGGTGCGTTCGCGGGCACGACGTTCCAGATAACGCCCGGCCAGTAGAAACAGCGCGAACATCCCTACCGCATCGAAATACAGCTCGCCGACCCCGGTGATTGAGGTCCAGATCCCGGCGATATAGGCACTGCCGATCGCCAGCGACACCGAGACGTCCATGGTCAGGTGACGGGTGCGCAGATCACGCATCGCGCCCTTGAAGAACGGCGCGCAACTGTAAAACACAATCGGAGTGGTCAGAAACAGCGCGACCCAGCGCAGGATGGTGTGTAGCTCGGGGCTGAGGTCAATGTTGAATTCCGGCCAGGTGGCCATGGTCGCCATCATCGCCTGGAACCACAGAAGCCCGGCAACGCCGAGTTGACGCAGGGCCAGACGGTTTTCACTGGCCAGTTGTTCACTGGCGCGGTCGGCCTGATAAGGGTGGGCGGCGTAACCGATGTGGCGCAATTCGCTGAGCACTTGGCTCAATGGCAATTGCGCGTCGGCCCAGCGCACATGCAGGCGATGGTTGGACAGGTTCAGACGTGCTTCGGCCACCGCTGGCAAGGCGCGCAGGTGCTTTTCGATCAGCCAGCCGCAGGCGGCGCAGCTGATGCCTTCCATCAGCAAGGTGGTTTCGGCGAGTTCGCCTTCGTGGCGGACAAAGGGTTGCTGCACATCGGCGCGGTCGTAGAGCTCCAGCTCGTCCACCAACTGTACCGGCAAGGCTTCGGGGTTGGCCGAGGCCTCACTGCGATGCTGGTAATAGCTTTCCAGCCCACCGGCCACGATTGCCTCGGCCACTGCCTGGCAACCCGGGCAGCAGAACTCGCGGGTTTCCCCGAGGACGGCGGCCGTGAAGCGACTGCCGGCCGGGACGGGCAGGGCGCAGTGGTAGCAGGGGGTTGGACTGGTCATGTTTGTTGCCATGAAAACCATTGTGGCGAGGGAGCTTGCTCCCGCTCGGCTGCGAAGCAGCCGTAATACTGAGAACTCGCTATGTCTGAAAGGACCGGTTTGCAGGTTTCAGGGCCGCTTCGCACCCCAGCGGGAGCAAGCTCCCTCGCCACATTTGATCGCATTCGCAGGTGCTTATTTTTTCAGGTCTTCCGCACCCTGCAGCGGCTCATCACCGAGCAGCAGATCCTTGGCATGGCTGACCTGTTCCTCTTCGAACATGCGCCAGGTCTTGTCATCCTGCACACCCAGCAACTCGACAAAGCGACGACCTTCAATCTTGTCGCTCAACTGGCCGATGTAGCGGCCTTGTTCGGTTTCGCTGCGGGCCAGGGTGATCTTGCGATCTTTCTCCGGTTGGGTTGGCGAAATCAGGTTCAGCTCAAGGGTTTTCGGCTGGCTGTTGCCGCTCAGGCGCAGGTCGACTTCGCCGGTCACGTCATCCAGGTGCACACTGGCACGCAGCTGCAGGGTCTGGGCCAGCAGTTCGCGGTCCAGCGAACGGTTAATACCCTTGCCGGCCTCGTAATAGTTGTCGTTGACCAGGTTGTCCGGGTTGTTCACCGCGATGGTCACCATCGACAGGGTCAAAGTCACCGAGCAGGCCAGGATGGCGATGATGATCCACGGCCAAAGGTGCTTGTACCAGGGACTTGCGGCAGTTGCTGCGGGCATGATCACTTCTCTCAACGAATTTGTGGGCCGATGAATCGGCTCTTGGCTTCAACGTGGACGTTGGCGTCATCGGCATCCTTGAGGATGAATTTCACCTCGTTGGTGCTCGACGGCAGTTGTTCCGGTGCGCTGGACAGTTCGACCGGCTGACTGAAAATCTCCCCGGCGGCAACTTTGATCTCGCGCTTGCCTTGCAGCTTGAGATCCGGCAGGCCGGTGGCTTCCAGCACATAGGTATGGTCGCGCTGATCCTTGTTCATGATCTTCAGGCTGTAGACGTTTTCGATCCGGCCTTCGGCGTTCTCGCGGTACAACACGCGGTCTTTGCTGACATCGAAACCCACCAGCGAACGCATGAAGAATGCAGTCATCAGCAACGCGATCATCGCCAGCAGCACCGTGGCATAGCCGATCAGGCGCGGACGCAGTTTATGGGTTTTTTGCCCCGACAGGTTGTGCTCGGTGGTGTAGCTGATCAGGCCACGCGGGTAGTCCATCTTGTCCATGATGCTGTCGCAGGCGTCGATGCACGCCGCGCAGCCAATGCATTCGACTTGCAGGCCGTCGCGGATGTCGATACCGGTGGGGCAGACCTGGACGCACATGGTGCAGTCGATGCAATCGCCCAGGCCCTGAGCCTTGTAGTCGATGCCTTTCTTGCGCGGGCCACGGCTCTCGCCACGGCGCGGGTCGTAGGAGACGATCAGCGTGTCCTTGTCGAACATTACGCTCTGGAAACGTGCGTACGGGCACATGTAGATGCACACCTGCTCGCGCAACCAACCGGCGTTGCCGTAGGTGGCGAGGGTGAAGAACCCGACCCAGAAATACGACCAGCCATCGGCCTGGCCGGTGAAGAAATCGAGCACCAGTTCGCGAATCGGTGAGAAGTAACCGACGAAGGTCATGCCAGTCACTAAACCGATCAGCAGCCACATCGTGTGCTTGCTGAATTTACGCACGAACTTATTGGCGCTCATCGGCGCCTTGTCGAGCTTGATGCGCTGGTTGCGATCGCCTTCGGTGACTTTTTCGCACCACATGAAGATCCAGGTCCAGACGCTTTGCGGGCAGGTGTAGCCGCACCAGACCCGACCGGCATACACGGTGATGAAGAACAGGCCGAAGGCACTGACGATCAGAATGCCCGAGAGCAGGATGAAATCCTGAGGCCAGAAGGTCGCGCCAAAAATGAAGAATTTACGCTCCGGCAGGTTCCACCAGACGGCCTGATGACCGCCCCAGTTCAGCCACACCGTGCCGAAATACAGCAGAAACAGCCCGGCACCGCCGATCATCCGCAGATTGCGGAACAGGCCGGTGAAGGCGCGGGTGTAGATTTTTTCTCGAGAGGCGTAGAGGTCGACGCTGTTGTTCGCGTTCTTGGCAGGCGGAGTGACGTCGTGTACCGGAATCTGATTGCTCATCATTGCATCCCACGGCAGTGGAAAAATGCCTCGGTCAGTACGTGCCGACCGCGGTCAAAAAGAGGTGTTGCAGTGGCGCAATGATACGCCTGTAGCTCTGGGTCAAGGGTGCGACCTTTGGTCGCGTTGGGTGACGGGGGCGGATGGTGTAGCGGATGTAACAAGTCGTGACCCAGATCAATTGACTATAGCTGCTTCATGGCGCTGGCCTTGGCCGGTTACGGTGGAAAATGGGAGGTCGACATATCTGTTAGTAATCCAAAAGGTTGCACTAATTGTCTTGTCGTTCGTATTGCCATAAGTTTGGAGGCGCAGCATATAACGCCTGTGTATTTAAATAACTATCGTGTCATGAAAAGGATTTCTATGAACTTAACCTTTAGTTCCCCGCGATGGCTGGGACTATTTTTAATATTGACCGGGTTTCCGGCATGGGCCGTTGAAGAATTGCCCGGGCACTTGATCTTCGCCTCTGATTCGCAATATCCGTGGAGTGATCTGACCGATGCCGATATCCGTGATCCGAATGTCGAAAAGCGTTCGGCTGAGCTGATTGACGCGCAATATTCCAGTATGGCCAGTTTTCGCAAGCTCAATGGCGGCGCGGCTCGCGTACCCGTCATGATCAATGGAGACATCACGTCGTACGGGCATGGTGGCGAACGTTCGTTCATGCGTACCGTGTTCGAGGACAAGCTGGAGGGCGCGTATGACTACGGCCTGGGTAATCATGATTACGCCAATAACGTAGATGATTGTTTTCTCAATAACTGTGCGGCCGGGAGTGTTGATGATTTAAAAAACCGTTATTGGGGGCGTGTTGATTCGATGGACTTGGCTGCCCGAGCATCGGGGTTAGGCAAGACTTATTACGGCAGCCTCGCCTATTCAAAAACCTTCGGTGATGTGCACATGGTTCAGTTGCACAAGGAGCCGACTTATACCGTGACCTTCACTTCAGGGATCGTTAAGACAACCACCTATGAAATCACCGATGCGCTTGACTGGCTGGATAAAGATCTGGCTCGGGCACGGGCTGACGGAAAGATCATTATCTTGAACATGCACAAGGTCTATGACTGGAGAAAGGCTAGCGCGGCTCAGATCAAGCGCTTCAGGGAGATGATCAACACCTACAAGGTTACCGCGGTGTTCGGTGGTCATGACCATTGGGGCGTTGGATGGTATGGCCGTGGGGAAGAGCTTTTTGGCGATGTGCCGGTTTTCCTGAGCGGATCGTCTTCGCAACAAACGTATCTGATCGCCAGTTTTATCGAGGACAGGCAGAGCCTTGAGGTCAGCGTCGTCAAAGGCAACAACTGGTCCACTCGTCGAATAGCCGCCGAAGCGCGAGTGCACAAATAACAGGAACCGACCCACGCCTCGCGTCATCTGTACAGCCACCGCTTAAGCCGAGGGCGAATAAAAAGGCCCCGCCAACTTTCATTGGCGGGGCCTTTATGCATCGCTCAGGCTTGGATCTTACTGGGCGTCTTCCGCCGGGGCTTTCTCACCATGAGACAGGCTGTAGACGTAAGCGGCCAGCAGGTGAACCTTGTCGTTGCCTTGCAGCTGTTCTTGCGCAGGCATCTGGCCCTGACGGCCATAACGGATGGTCTGCTGCAGTTGAGCGAAGCTCGAACCGTAGATGAACGCCGCCGGGTGGGTCAGGTTAGGTGCACCCATCGCTGGAGTCCCTTTGCCTTCCGGGCCGTGGCATGCCACGCAGTTGGCGGCAAACAGTTTCTGGCCCGCAACCGGGTCAGCCTTGGTGCCTTCCGGCAACTTGCGACCATCGAGGTTGGTCACCACGAACGCGGCAACGTCAGCGACGCCTTGCTCGCCGATCACTGCAGCCCAGGCCGGCATCACGGCATGACGACCGCCCATGATGGTGGTCTTGATGGTTTCTGCCTCGCCACCCCAGCGCCAGTCGGCGTCGGTCAGGTTAGGGAAACCGTAGGCGCCTTTGGCGTCGGAACCGTGGCAGACCGAGCAGTTGGAGGCGAACAGGCGGCCACCCATCTTCAGGGCTTGCGGGTCTTTGGCGACTTCTTCGATCGGCATGGAAGCAAACTTGGCGAAGATCGGGCCGAACTTGGCGTCCGACCTGAGCATTTCCTTTTCCCACTCGTGAACACCGGTCCAGCCAGTCTGGCCGTTGGCGAACGCGGTCTGCTTGTCGTTATCGAGGTAGTTGTAACCCGGCAACAGGCCTTTCCAGTTACCCAGGCCCGGGTACAGCACCAGATAGCCGAGGGCGAAGATGATGGTGCCCACAAACAGCATGAACCACCATTTCGGCAACGGGTTGTCATACTCCTCGATCCCGTCGAAGGAGTGACCGACCGTTTCATCGGTGGATTCGCTGCGCTGGCCCTTGCGGGTGGACAGCAGCAGCCAGGTCAGGGCGAAGATGGTGCCGAGACTGAGGACTGTGACGTACAGACTCCAGAACGTAGTCATTCTTTGTTACTCCTAGAAGCTTGCTCGACGTGCTTGATGGCTTCGGGATCATCCGCGAAAGGCAGCAAGGTCGCGTCTTCAAACTCCGACTTGCGCTTGGGGCTGAACACCCACAGCGCCAGACCGATGAAGGCCACCATCACAACAACGGTGCCCAGGCCACGAATCATCCCGATATCCATCTAAATCACCGTTTGCTTTTGATGATGGTGCCCAGGCCTTGCAGATAGGCCACCAGCGCGTCCATTTCGGTTTTGCCCTTCACAGCATCCTTGGCGCCGGCGATGTCTTCGTCGGTGTAAGGGACGCCGAGCGTGCGCAAGACTTCCATTTTCTTGGCGGTGTCTTTGCCGTCGAGCTTGTTTTCCACGAGGAACGGGTAAGCCGGCATTTTCGACTCAGGCACTACGTTGCGCGGGTTGTACAAGTGCGCACGCTGCCAGTCATCGGAGTAACGACCGCCGACACGGGCCAGGTCCGGACCGGTACGCTTGGAACCCCACAGGAACGGGTGGTCCCAAACGCTTTCACCGGCGACCGAGTAGTGGCCGTAGCGTTCGGTTTCAGCACGGAACGGGCGGATCATCTGCGAGTGGCAGCCGACACAACCGTTGGCGATGTACACGTCACGGCCTTCCAGCTCAAGGGCGGTGCGAGGCTTCATGCCCTCGACCGGCTTGTTGGTGACGTCCTGGAAAAACAGCGGAACGATTTGAGTCAGGCCGCCGATGCTGACGGCGATAACCATGAAGAAGGCCAGCAGGCCAATATTCTTCTCGACTGCTTCATGCTTCATCAGTGAGCTCCAACTACAGCAATCTGTTCAGCAGCTTTGGCTTCAGCCGGGTTCGAGGCACGTACGGTACGCCATACGTTGTAGGCCATGAACAGCATGCCGCTGGCGAAGAACGCACCGCCCAGGGCGCGAACGATGAAACCAGGGTGGCTGGCTTGCAACGCTTCAACGAACGAGTAGGTGAGGGTGCCGTCATCGTTGATTGCACGCCACATCAGACCTTGGGTGATGCCGTTGACCCACATCGACGCGATGTACAGAACGGTACCGATGGTCGCGAGCCAGAAGTGCGTGTTGATCAGGCCGATGCTGTGCATCTGCGCACGACCGAACAGTTTCGGGATCATGTGGTAGATCGCGCCGATCGAAATCATCGCTACCCAGCCAAGAGCGCCGGCGTGTACGTGGCCGATGGTCCAGTCGGTGTAGTGCGACAGCGAGTTGACGGTCTTGATGGCCATCATCGGGCCTTCGAAGGTCGACATGCCGTAGAACGCCAGCGATACCACGAGGAAACGCAGGATCGGGTCGGTGCGCAGCTTATGCCAGGCGCCCGACAGGGTCATCATGCCGTTGATCATGCCGCCCCAGCTTGGTGCCAGCAGGATGATCGACATCGCCATGCCCAGGGACTGAGCCCAGTCTGGCAGTGCGGTGTAGTGCAGGTGGTGCGGACCGGCCCAGATGTACAGGGTGATCAGCGCCCAGAAGTGCACGATCGACAGACGATAGGAGTAGATCGGACGCTCGGCCTGCTTCGGAACGAAGTAGTACATCATCCCCAGGAAGCCAGTGGTCAGGAAGAAGCCCACGGCGTTGTGGCCGTACCACCACTGGATCATTGCGTCAGTTGCACCGGCATAGGCCGAGTAGGACTTGAAGAAACTGACCGGCAGGGAGGCGTGGTTGACGATGTGCAGCATCGCCGTCACGACGATGAAGGCACCGTAGAACCAGTTACCGACATAGATGTGCTTGGTCTTGCGCTTGGTGATGGTGCCGAAGAACACCAGACCGTAAGTAACCCAGACGATGGCCAGCAGAATAGCCAGGGGCCATTCCAGTTCCGCGTATTCCTTGGTGGTGGTGTAACCCAGCGGCAAGGTCACGATCGCGCCGACGATCACCGCTTGCCAACCCCAGAAGGTGAAGGCCGCGAGGCTGTCGGAAATCAGTCGCGTTTGGCAGGTTCGCTGCACGACGTAATAGGAAGTGGCAAACAACGCACAACCACCGAAGGCGAAAATCACCAGGTTAGTGTGCAACGGGCGTAAGCGTCCAAAAGTCGTCCACGGCAGACCGAAGTTCAATTCCGGCCATACGAGCTGTGAGGCGATGAAGACACCAAGCCCCATGCCAAGGATCCCCCAGACCACCGTCATGATGGCGAACTGGCGGACTACCTTATAGTTATAAGCAGTCGGACTGATTGCTGTGCTCATTCTAAGGTTCCACGGTTTGGGTGTTTTATTAGGAGTAAAAATCGGCCGCAAGTATGGAGAAAGCGGGGGGTCATTGCAACGCGCCATGACGTGGGTCAATGCTTTCAAAAGCTGATTCTGCGGCCTTTCCATGCGCCGCGTAAGGACAAAATTGCCCCTGGACAAATGTCGCAGCGGATGAAAATGGTGAGGGGGTCAGGTCGGATGTAACGGGGTGTGTTCAAACACAACGATCGGGCGCTGAATGGCAATTGGCATGGCAGCCGGTATCTACCAGCCTTTGCGGCCTGTCATCGAGCAGATTCGTCGAACACATCGGGTTGGGTCGACCTGGAACCGGCGCTGACCAGTCCGCATCGCAGGGAAGCTTAGACCCGAATCCGACGAACCGAAAGGAAGACCAAGGGAGGGTGCGACAATGCGTCGCAAAGGGGCAGGGAACTGCCGCATCCGGGTGAATGCGGCAGCAGAGCGGACGAGATTTATTTGCTTTTGCCTTCAGCCTGTAAACGCTCGGTGCTCAACCCCTGAGACAGGCTGTACACATAAGCGGCCAGCAATTGCACCTTGTCGTTGCCGAGCAGTTCGTTCTGCGCCGGCATATGGCCCTGGCGGCCATGACGAATGGTTTGTTGCAGCTGCGCCAGGCTTGTACCGTAGATAAATCCGGCCGGTTGCGTCAGATTCGGCGCCCCCATGGCTTCAGTGCCCTGGCCGTTTGCCCCATGACAAGCTACGCAGGTGGTGCTGAACGCTTGCTGTCCAGCGTGCAGATCAGCTGTGTTGCCTTCCGGCAAGGGCAGGCCGGCCAGTTCATGACGCACATAAGCGGCGACGTTTTTCACGCCAGCGTCGCCGAGGATTTCACCCCAGGCCGGCATCGCGGCCATGCGGCCACCCATGATTGTCGTTTTGATCATGTCGGCATCACCGCCCCAGCGCCAATTGCTGTCGGCCAGGTTCGGGAAACCAAACGCGCCCTTGGCATCCGAGCCGTGGCACACCGAGCAATTGGACGCAAACAGGCGACCGCCCATTTTCAGTGCTAGCGGGTCCCTGGCCACTTCTTCGATGGGCATGGCAGCAAATTTGGCGAAGATCGGCCCGAACTTCGCGTCAGCCTTGTTCATCTCCTTTTCCCATTCGTGGACGCCGGTCCAGCCGTTTTCATAACCGGGCAATATGCCTTTCCAGTTACCCAGCCCCGGGTAAAGGATCAGGTAGCCGACGGCAAACACCAACGTGCCGGCGAACAGCATGAACCACCACTGCGGCAGCGGGTTGTCGTACTCCTCGATGCCGTCGAAGCTGTGGCCCATGGTCTGGTCGGTGCTGCCCTTGGTTTCCCCTCGACGCGTACCAATCAGCAGCCAGGTCAGGCCGATCAGGCTGCCGATGGTCAGTACGCAGATCCACGTACTCCAGAAGGTGGTCATGGCCGGGTACTCCTCGTGGCGGATTCTTGTTGGGTGCTGTTTTCGGATTGCGGCTCGTCGGCGAACGGCAGCAGGCGCGCTTCGGCGAACTCCGGATTACGCTTGCTATTGAACACCCACAGTGTCAGGCCGACGAAGGCCACGAACACCACGACCGTGCCCAGGCCGCGGATCATTCCACTGCTCATTTCGCTTACTATTTCAAAGGGCATGGACATGGCTCACCTCTTGCTCTTGATGGCGGTACCGAGCACTTGCAGGTAGGCGACCAGCGCGTCCATTTCGGTTTTGCCCTGGAGCGAAGCCGTTGCACCGGAGATGTCTTCGTCGGTGTACGGCACGCCGAGGGTGCGCATGGCGCGGATCTTGGTTTCGGTGTGGCTGCTGTCGACCTGATTGGCGACCAGCCATGGGTAGGCTGGCATCTTCGATTCCGGCACCACGTTGCGCGGGTTGTACAAGTGCGCGCGGTGCCAGTCTTCGGAGTAGCGACCGCCGACGCGCGCCAGGTCAGGTCCGGTCCGTTTCGAGCCCCAGAGGAACGGGTGATCCCAGACGCTTTCCCCGGCCACCGAGTAATGGCCATAGCGCTCGGTCTCGGCGCGGAACGGGCGGATCATTTGCGAATGGCAGCCGACGCAGCCTTCGCGGATGTAAATGTCGCGACCTTCCAGTTGCAACGCGGTATAGGGCTTCATGCCTTCGACCGGTTTATTGGTCACGTCCTGAAAGAACAGCGGGACGATCTGGGTCAGGCCGCCGATGCTCACGGCCAGCACCATCAGCAACATCAGCAGGCCGACGTTTTTCTCGATTGTTTCGTGTTTCATCGCGGACTCCTCAGGCTATCTGCGCGGCAGCGGCGGCTTCGGCAGGCTGCGAGGCCCGCACGGTGCGCCAGGTGTTGTAAGCCATCAGGAACATGCCACTGAGGAAGATCGCGCCGCCCACCAGTCGCACGACGAAGCCTGGGTGGCTGGCCACCAGGGTTTCGACGAAGGAATAGGTCAGCGTGCCGTCCTCGTTAACGGCGCGCCACATCAGGCCCTGGGCGATGCCGTTGACCCACATCGACGCGATGTACAGCACGGTGCCGATGGTCGCGAGCCAGAAGTGCGCGTTGATCAGGCCGATGCTGTGCATCTGCGCGCGGCCGAAGACTTTCGGAATCATGTGGTAGAGCGCGCCGATGGAAATCATCGCCACCCAGCCGAGCGCGCCGGCGTGAACGTGGCCGATGGTCCAGTCGGTGTAGTGGGAGAGGGCGTTGACCGTTTTGATCGCCATCATCGGCCCTTCGAAGGTCGACATGCCGTAGAACGCCAGCGACACCACGAGGAAACGCAGGATCGGGTCGCTGCGCAACTTATGCCAGGCGCCCGAGAGCGTCATCATGCCGTTGATCATCCCGCCCCAGCTTGGCGCCAACAGGATCAGCGACATCACCATGCCCAACGACTGCGCCCAGTCCGGCAGCGCGGTGTAGTGCAAGTGGTGCGGGCCGGCCCAGATGTACAGGGTGATCAGCGCCCAGAAGTGCACGATCGACAAACGATAGGAATACACCGGACGCTCGGCCTGTTTCGGCACGAAGTAGTACATCATCCCGAGGAAACCGGCGGTGAGGAAAAAGCCTACGGCGTTGTGTCCGTACCACCACTGCACCATGGCATCGGTCGCACCGGCGTACACCGAGTAGGACTTGGTGAAACTCACCGGCAGCTCAAGGTTGTTGACGATGTGCAGGATCGCCACGGTGATGATGAATCCACCGAAGAACCAGTTGCCGACATAGATGTGTTTGGTCTTGCGCTGCATGATCGTGCCGAAGAACACGACGGCGTAGGCCACCCAGACGATGGTGATCAGGATGTCGATCGGCCATTCCAGTTCGGCGTATTCCTTGGAGCTGGTGTAACCCAGTGGCAGGCTGATGGCCGCCAGCAGGATCACCAGTTGCCAGCCCCAGAAGCAGAACGCGGCGATCTTCGGTGCGAACAGGCGAGTCTGGCAGGTGCGTTGTACCGAGTAGAACGAACTGGCGAACAGGGCGCAGCCGCCGAAGGCGAAAATCACCGCGTTGGTGTGCAGTGGACGTAACCGGCCGAAACTGGTCCATGGCAGATTGAAGTTAAGTTCGGGCCAGACCAATTGGGCGGCGAGAAAAACCCCGAGCCCCATGCCGACGATGCCCCACACCACCGTCATAATGGCGAATTGGCGGACCACCTTGTAGTTGTAGGCGGTACTGATTGAAGTGTTCATGGTTCCCCATCCACGGTTCAGCCGAAGTGAGGGCCTGTCTTTGCGAGTAAGCCGCACGGCAGACGCTCCCTTCGCCTGGAGTTATAGGCAGACTAAAAGCGAGGCAAGCATGGACAAAGAGCACAAGGCCAGTATTGACGGGGATCAATGGGCGCAGTGCGTGCGGGATCATGGATGGTTGTGGAATGCCGCCTCGACGCCGGCCTCGGCAACGCTGATTCTCGCTCACGGCGCCGGTGCGCCGATGGACAGTGGCTGGATGAGCGACATGGCTGCGCGCCTTGCTGCGCATGGGGTCAACGTGCTGCGTTTCGAGTTTCCGTACATGGCGCAGCGGCGTATCGATGGCGGTAAACGTCCCCCGAACCCAGCGCCAAAATTGCAGGAATGCTGGCGTGAGGTGTATGCCGTGGTGCGACGCCATGTCGCTGGGCGCCTGGCCATTGGCGGCAAGTCCATGGGCGGGCGGATGGCGAGTTTGTTGGCCGATGAGTTAGGCGCGGATGCGCTGGTGTGCCTGGGGTATCCGTTTTATGCGGTGGGCAAACCGGAGAAGCCGCGGGTTGAACATTTGGCGGCGTTGAAGACTCGCACATTGATTGTGCAGGGTGAACGGGATGCATTGGGTAATCGGGCGGCCGTCGAGGCTTATAACTTGGCGCCGAGTATCGAGGTGTTTTGGCTCGCAGCGGCGGACCATGACTTGAAGCCGTTGAAGGCTTCGGGGTTTACGCATGAGCAGCATTTGGCGGCTGCGGCGGGGAAGGTGTCCGAGTTTCTTCAGTGAGATTTGCAGTGCCAGTTCGGGTCTCTTCGCGGGCAAGCCCGCTCCCACAGGGTTTCGTGTCGATCCCAAAATCCAGCCACACCACAGTTCACTGTGGGAGCGGGCTTGCCCGCGATGGCGGCCTCACAGCTAACAAATTTTCAAAGGGATAATAAAAAACCGGACGCTTTCGCCGTCCGGTTTTTTTTGCCTTCAAGCGCTATCAGCGATTAAACCGCTCCACCAACGAATACTGGGTATTCGCCGTTTTGGTCAGCTCTTCACTCAACAGTGCCGAGTGCTGCGCCTGTTCCGAGGTCTGATCCGCCAGGTGCGAGATGTTGCTGATGTTGCGGCTGATTTCTTCGGCCACTGCACTTTGCTCTTCGGTGGCGGCAGCGATCTGGGTGGTCATGTCGGTGATGTTGGCTACCGCTTCGCTGATGCCCACCAGCGCCTGATCCGCTTCCAATACCCGCGCCACACCTTCTTCGGCCTGGCGGTGGCCAGTCTCCATGGTTTGCACTGCAGTGCTGGCGGTTTGTTGCAGCTTGGCAATCAAGGCGTGGATCTGCCCGGTGGATTCGCTGGTGCGTTGCGCCAATTGACGCACTTCATCGGCCACTACCGCAAAACCGCGGCCCATCTCACCGGCACGCGCGGCTTCAATCGCGGCGTTCAAGGCCAGCAGGTTGGTCTGGTCGGCAATGCCTTTGATTACATCGACCACGCCGCCGATTTCGTCGCTGTCCTTGGCCAGTTGCGTGACCGTCAGGCCGGTTTCACCGACCACCGCCGACAGACGCTGAATGGCTTCGCGGGTTTCCCCGGCGATGTCACGACCGCGACCGGTCAGGCGATTGGCTTCTTGAGTGGCGTCAGCGGTGCGCTGCACGTGGCTGGCGACTTCCTGAGTGGTGGCGGCCATTTGATTCACAGCGGTCGCCACTTGCTCGGTTTCGACGCGTTGACGTTCCAGGCCGGTGGAGCTGTTGTGGGCCAGGGTGTCGGACTGTTTCGCTTGTTCGGTCAGGTGTTCGGCGGTGTCCTGCAAACGGGTCAAGCAGGTTTTCAGGCGTGCTTCCTGACTGAGGATCGACATCTCCAGGCGTGCCTGGGCGCCACGACTGTCGGTGTACATCTGCGCGATCAGCGGGTCAGACGTGGTCTGTTCGGCCAGGCGCAGCAAACGCTTGATACCGCGCTGTTGCCAGCTCAAACCCATCAAGCCCAACGGCACCGAAAGGCCGGCGGCGAGGGCGAAGCCCCATTGGGACGTCAGGGTGGCGCCGATCATGAAGCTCAACTGGCTGACCAGAATGAACGGCAGCCAGTCCTGAAGCACCGGCAGCCATTTGTCTGTAGCGGGAATCGCAGACTTGCCCTGATTGATGCGTTGGTAAAGCGCTTCGGCGCGGCGGATCTGCTCGGCGGTGGGTTTGACCCGCACCGACTCGTAACCGATCACCTGATTGCCGTCGAACACCGGTGTGACATAGGCGTTAACCCAGTAGTGGTCACCGCTCTTGCAGCGATTCTTGACAATGCCCATCCATGGCAAGCCTTGTTTCAGCGTGCCCCACATGTGCGCGAACACCGCAGCCGGAACGTCGGGGTGACGGACCAGGTTATGCGGCGCACGGATCAGTTCCTCACGAGAAAACCCACTGATTTCGATAAAAGCATCGTTGCAGTAGGTGATCACGCCCTTGGCATCGGTGGTGGAAATCAACCGTTGCTGAGCCGGGAAGGTCCGTTCGCGTTGTGTAATGGGCTGGTTGTTACGCATGGCTTTTTCAATCCGCAAGGCTTTGAGGGCGTATCGGCATCGTCAGGTATTTATTGAAGTGTTTTTTTCAATAATCAGAGATGCGTCGCGAAACGACCGTGCGTCAGCCGGCGAGCATTGGATAGGTGAACAGCCCGAAATGCAGCAGATTCAAACCAAAATGGGTGGCGATGGCCGCGCCCAACCCACCAAAACGATAGGCCAGGCCATAACCGACCCCCGCCAGGCCCGCCAGCAACACCCATTGCCAGCCGGCCCCCAGATGAACGAGACCGAACAGTAACGAGGCGAGCAACAGCGCGAGGTTTTCCCCATAAGGCAAGTGTTTGAAGTGCCGGCTCAGACCGCCCTGGATGTAGCCGCGAAACAGCGCTTCTTCTACCAGCGTCACCAGCAACAGATTGTTCAGTACCCACAACCAGGCTTGATCCGGCCACTTCGGCGTCCAACTGATCACGCCCAGTAACAACGCGCCACCCAAAGCCAGCACGGCGCTTACGGTCAGGGCGAGGGCGGTGGCATAAACGGACAACCGCAACGAGCGCCGGCCGACAATCCATGGACAAACCAGCAACAGCCAGAAGCCGATCAGCGGTTTGTCCTGATTCAGGTACATGGCAAACGACACGGCATCGTCGGTGAAGCGCTGGGGATTGATGGCGCGACCGTTATAAAAACCGGGAAGCCAGTGCATTGCCAGTGCCACCGCCAGGACGATAAACAGGCCGTGGCCGAGGTAGCGGCCAATGGGAACGTGTTGTTGGCGAACGGCGAAACCGGCGAACAGCAGCAATGCGAAAGAGATAGCGGCGAGCCAGCCGAGATGGCCGTAGATCAAAGCCAGGCCGTAGCCAATGGAGAGAAGTGCCAGATAAGTCCATGGCAGAGCGATCATTTGAAGTCCTAGTGTCTGAATTCTGCAGATTGCCTCGGTCCATGTGGGAGCGAACTGTGGCGAGGGGGCTTGCCTCCGTTGGGCTGCGAAGCAGCCCCCAAAATCTCTGATATGCCAAAGATCTTGTGAGTGCTACGCACTCAAACGGGGCGGTGCGGCGTTCCGACAAGCCCCCTCACCACAGGGCTCCCACATTTGATCTGTGATCGACACAAAATTAATGGGCGCGCGATTATAGAGACGTACACCGCACAAACAAAAACACCGCCCAAAGGCGGTGTCGTTGTCGGCAGGCTGTTACGAAGCAATCAACTGCCGCAACACGTAATGCAAAATCCCGCCGGCCTTGAAGTACTCCACTTCATTGAGGGTATCGATCCGGCACAACACCTCTATCTTTTCCTTGCTGCCGTCTTCGCGGGTGATGACCAGTGTCAGGTTCATGCGCGGAGTCAGTTCGACGCCCGTCAGGCCAAGGATATCCACGGTTTCCTTGCCGGTAAGGTTCAGGCTCTTGCGGTTCTGATCCAGCTTGAACTGCAACGGCAACACGCCCATGCCGACCAGGTTGGAACGGTGAATCCGCTCGAAGCTCTCGGCGATGACGGCTTTGACTCCCAGCAGATTAGTGCCTTTGGCTGCCCAGTCGCGGCTCGAACCGGTGCCGTATTCCTGGCCTGCGATTACCACCAGCGGGGTTCCCGACGCCTGGTAACGCATGGCCGCGTCGTAGATCGGTATCTTCTCCCCGGTGGGAATGTAGATCGTATTGCCGCCCTCTTCGCCGCTGAGCATCTCGTTACGAATGCGGATGTTGGCGAAGGTGCCGCGCATCATCACTTGATGGTTGCCGCGACGGGAGCCATAGGAGTTGAAGTCCCGCGGTTCCACCCCTTTCTCGCGCAGGTAGTGGCCTGCGGGGCTGTCGACCTTGATGTTGCCGGCCGGGGAGATGTGATCGGTGGTCACCGAATCACCCAGCAGCGCGAGGACTCTGGCACCGACGATGTCCCTGACCACCGGCGGCGGCCCGCCGATGTCATCGAAGAACGGTGGATGCTGGATGTACGTCGAATCGTCCTGCCAGACATACGTCGCCGCTTGCGGCACTTCAATCGCTTGCCATTGCTCGTCTCCGGCAAACACTTCGGCGTATTCCTTGTGGAACATCGCGGTGTTGACCTGAGTCACCGCATCGGCGATTTCTTTGGTGCTCGGCCAGATGTCCCGCAGATAAACCAGGTTGCCCTCTTTGTCGGTACCCAAAGGCTCGCTGCTGATGTCGATGCGCATCGTGCCGGCCAGCGCATAGGCGACGACCAGCGGCGGGGAGGCCAGCCAATTGGTTTTCACCAGCGGATGCACGCGGCCTTCGAAGTTGCGGTTGCCCGACAACACCGAGGCGACGGTCAGGTCGGCGGCCTGAATGGCTTTTTCGATCGGCTCCGCTAATGGCCCGGAGTTGCCGATACACGTGGTGCAGCCGTAGCCGACCAAGGCAAAACCCAGTTCATCAAGGTACTGGGTCAGGCCGGCAGCCTTGTAGTAATCGGTGACCACTTTCGAGCCGGGGGCCAGCGAACTCTTGACCCACGGTTTACGCTTCAGGCCTTTCTCCACGGCTTTCTTCGCCACCAGGCCGGCGGCCATCATCACGCTCGGGTTGGAGGTGTTGGTGCAGGAGGTGATCGCGGCAATCACTACCGCGCCGTTTTTCAACCGATAGGTCTGACCGTCGTATTCGTAGTCGGCCTCACCGGCCAGATCGGCATTGCCCACCGCGACGCCACCGCCGCCTTCACTTTCGAGACGACCGACTTCCTTGCTGGTGGGTCTGAATTGCAGGTCGACGAAGTCACTGAACGCTTGCGCGACATTTGGCAGCGATACCCGGTCCTGGGGGCGTTTCGGCCCGGCAAGGCTGGCTTCGACGCTACCCATGTCCAGCGCCAGGTTGTCGGTGAATACCGGTTCCTGGCCCGGCAGGCGCCACAGGCCCTGGGCTTTGCTGTAGGCCTCGACCAATTTCACGGTTTCGCTGGTGCGACCCGATAAACGCAGGTATTCCAGGGTGATGTCATCAACCGGGAAAAAGCCGCAGGTGGCGCCATATTCCGGGGCCATGTTGGCGATGGTCGCGCGATCGGCCAACGGCAGGTCGGCGAGGCCGTCGCCGTAGAACTCGACGAACTTGCCGACCACCCCTTTCTTGCGCAGCATTTGGGTCACCGTCAGCACCAGGTCGGTGGCGGTGATGCCTTCTCTGAGCTTGCCGGTGAGTTTGAAACCGATCACTTCGGGAATCAGCATCGACACCGGTTGACCGAGCATCGCCGCTTCCGCTTCGATCCCGCCCACGCCCCAGCCGAGTACGCCGAGGCCGTTGATCATGGTGGTGTGGGAGTCAGTGCCAACCAAGGTGTCCGGAAAGGCATAGGTGCGACCGTCCTCGTCCTTGGTCCAGACCGTGCGGCCCAGGTACTCGAGGTTGACCTGGTGACAGATGCCGGTGCCCGGCGGCACCACGCTGAAATTGTCGAAGGCGCTCTGGCCCCAGCGCAGGAAGGCGTAACGCTCGTGGTTGCGCTGCATTTCGATGTCGACGTTCTGTTCGAAGGCACTTGAACTGGCGTACTTGTCGACCATCACCGAGTGGTCGATCACCAGATCCACCGGCGACAGCGGATTGATTCGCTGCGGGTCGCCACCGGCCTTGGCCATGGCGGCGCGCATGGCGGCCAGGTCGACCACGGCGGGAACGCCGGTAAAGTCCTGCATTAATACCCGCGCGGGCCGGTACTGGATTTCGCGATCGGAGCGACGCTCCTTGAGCCAGGCGGCAATCGCCTTGAGGTCGGCGCCGGTAACGGTTTTCTCGTCCTCCCAGCGCAGCAGGTTTTCCAACAGCACTTTCAACGACATCGGCAGCTTGTCGAGATCGCCCAGGCTTTTGGCGGCTTCGGGAAGGCTGAAATAGTGATAAGTCTTGTCGTCGACTTGTAAGGTTTTAAGGGTTTTCAGGCTATCGAGGGACGGCATTGAAATGACTCCTTTAAATCCGCACGGCTACGGACTGAGGGAACGAACTGAGGCTTAAACCTAGTCCTGTTTGATGCTTAAGGCTAATTACTGGACCCTAAGGACAAGTCCAAGGTTCCGATCTCGGCTATCATGCGCCGGTTTTCGTGACAGGCTTTGCTTCAACGCAAGTCTGGGCATCGCGCAGTGGCTGAATTCTTCGCCAACTGCCCAGGAGTAAGAATGAACACCCTCTTTATGCATTGCCGGCCGGGCTTCGAAAGTGAAGTCTGTTCCGAGATTTCCGAACATGCCGCGCGGCTCAACGTGGCCGGTTATGCCAAGGCCAAAACCGCCAGCGCCTGCGCCGAATTTATCTGCACCGAAGAAGACGGCGCCGAGCGTCTGATGCGTGGCCAGCGTTTCGTTGACCTGATTTTCCCGCGTCAGTGGGCCCGTGGGATCTTCATCGATCTGCCGGAAACCGACCGCATCAGCGTGATCCTTGCGCACATGGCGGACTTCCCGCTGTGCGGCAGCCTGTGGCTGGAAATGGTCGACACCAACGATGGCAAAGAGCTGTCGAACTTCTGCAAGAAGTTCGAAGGCCACCTGCGCAAGGCGCTGATGGCGGCCGGCAAACTGGTGGATGACGCCCACAAGCCGCGGCTGCTGCTGACCTTCAAGAGCGGTCGAGAAGTGTTCATGGGCCTGGCGGAGTCGAACAATTCGGCGATGTGGCCGATGGGCATTCCACGCCTGAAATTCCCGCGTGAAGCGCCGAGCCGTTCGACCCTCAAGCTGGAAGAGGCCTGGCACCATTTCATCCCCCGCGACCAGTGGGATGAGCGCCTGCACAGCGACATGACCGGTGTGGACCTCGGCGCCGCACCCGGTGGCTGGACCTGGCAACTGGTCAACCGCGGCATGCTGGTGACCGCCATCGACAACGGCCCGATGGCCGAAAGCCTGATGGACACCGGTTTGGTGCAGCATTTGATGGCTGACGGTTTCACCTTCAAGCCCAAGCAGCCGGTGGACTGGATGGTCTGCGACATCGTCGAGAAACCGGCGCGCAACGCGGCGATGCTGGAAGAATGGATTGGCGAGGGGCATTGCCGCGAAGCGGTGGTCAACCTCAAGTTGCCGATGAAACAGCGTTATGCCGAAGTGAAGCGCTTGCTGGAACGTATTGCCGACGGGTTCAAGGCGCGGGGCATTCGGGTCGAGATTGGCTGCAAGCAGCTGTACCACGACCGTGAAGAAGTGACCTGCCACCTTCGCCGGCTCGACGTAAAGAAACCGAAATCCCGTTAAGGTACACGGACGCTGTGGGAGCGGGCTTGCCCGCGATGAGGGCGGTACATTCAGCATTTATGTTGGCTCAACAACCGCTATCGCGGGCAAGCCCGCTCCCACAGGTACGGTGTACGCGACAGATGACCGAACACCCGGCAATGCGCGACAATGCCGGCAAGTTTCAGGAGTAAATCATGAGTGAAATGATCGATACGCCGGTAGACGGCACCCTCGACGCCACCGGCCTCAATTGCCCGGAACCGGTGATGATGCTGCACCAGCACATCCGTGACCTGGTGCCTGGCGGCCTGCTGAAGGTGATCGCCACCGACCCGTCGACCCGTCGCGACATCCCCAAGTTTTGCGTGTTTCTCGACCACGAACTGGTGGGGCAGCATGAAGAGGCAGGCACTTACCTCTACTGGATCCGCAAGAAACTCGCTTAATAGGCACAAAAAAAGGGCCTGCATAGCGATCCGACTTGCCGGCGAAGGCGTCCTTGAGAGCGCTTTCGCCGGCAAGTCGGATCGCCGCACTGCTGGCTCCTACTAACCCGCCGAACGACTGATGCGGATCCGCTTGCGTGCACTGCGCGTCAGGCGGATCGACAGCATCAGCGCCGCGCAACTCAAGCCCACGATCAAACCCTGCCACAGCCCGCTCGGGCCGCTCGGCGCACCGAGCCAGTCGGTCAGGCCCAAGGCGTAACCCACCGGCAAACCAATTCCCCAGTATGCGAACAGCGTCAGGATCATCGTCACCCGCGTATCCTGATAGCCGCGCAGTGCGCCGGCCGCCGTCACCTGGATCGCATCGGAAAACTGGAACAGTGCCGAATACACGATCAGCATTGCGGCCACCTGAATCACCGTCGGGTCGGCGGTGTAAATCGCAGCGATGGGTTCACGCAGCCACAGCATCATGCTCGCCGACAGGCACGCATACGCCAGCGCGGTGCCCATGCCGACACCGGCGGCGAAGCGGGCTTCGCGTGGTTCCTCTCGGCCGAGCGCCTGGCCGACTCGTACGGTCACGGCCATGCCGAGGGAGTAGGGGATCATGAACACCAGCGAGCTGAAGTTCAGCGCGATCTGGTGCCCGGCGACCACGGTGGCGCCGAGGCTGCCGATCAGCAGGGCAATCACGGCGAAGATGCTCGACTCGGCGAACACCGCGATACCGATCGGCAGGCCGATGCCCAGCAAACGCTTGATCACTGACCACTGTGGCCAGTCGAAACGGCTGAACAACTGGCTCGACTGATAGGCCGGCGCCCAGCGTTCCCAGCAGGCCATGCCCAACGCCATCACCCACATCACGATTGCCGTGGCCCAGCCGCAGCCGACGCCACCCATGGCCGGCACACCAAAGTGGCCATAGATGAAGATGTAATTGAGCGGAATATTCAGCGCCAACCCGCACAGGCCAAGGACCATGGCCGGGCGGGTACGACCCAGGCCATCACTGAAGCAGCGCAGCACGTGATAGAACGCGACGGCAGGCAAGCCGCTGGCGATGCCGTGCAGATACTGCATGCATGGGCCGATCAGCTCGGGATCAACCTTCATGATGTGCAGGATCGGTTCGGCGCTGAACAGCATGCCGGTCGCCATCAAACCCACCACCAGCGCCAGCCACAAGGCCTGACGCACGATCGGGCCAATCTCGCTGTGCGTGCCGGCGCCAAAGCGCTGGGCGACTTTCGGGGTGGTGGCGAGCAGTGTGCCGGTCATCAGCAGAAACACCGGCACCCAGATCGAGTTGCCCAGCGCGACGGCCGCCAGATCCCGAGGCCCGACACGACCGGCCATCACCGCATCGACGAAGCCCATGGCGGTGGTCGCCAGCTGCGCGATCATGATCGGCAACGCCAGGCCGAGCAGGTTTTTCAGCTCCAGGCGAACCCGGGCCGGGCGGTTGAGAGAAATAGCGGTGGGGCGGTCAGTCACGGAATTCAAGGCGAAACGTCCAGAGGGTTTTGATGCGCAGGCGGCGCATTCTACGCCTTGACGCAGTGGTCAGGAAAAGTCCTGTGTTAGGGATTTGTAATCAGTTTTGCAGACGTCCCAACTCTCTGTGGCGAGGGAGCTTGCTCCCGCTGGGTTGCGCAGCAGCCCAAAAATCAGCCACCCCTTTTCTTCTGGTACACCGAGGTATCAGCCTTGGCGACTGCTTCGCTGCCGGACGGGAGCAAGCTCCCTCGCCACAGGGGGAAGTGGTGCCCTTGCAATTAAGGTGAACAATGCCTGCTGGCCCATCACGGTCATCTGCGCCTAAACTGCCGATCCGCCAAAGGAGCCTGCCATGCTGATTGTTGCTGACGAAAATATCCCGCTGCTCGATGCCTTCTTCGCAGGTTTCGGTGAAATCCGCCGGGTACCGGGACGTGCCATCGACCGGGCCACTGTCGAGCAGGCCGATGTGCTGCTGGTGCGTTCGGTGACCAACGTCAACCGCGAATTGCTTGAAGGCAGCAAGGTGCGCTTCGTCGGCACGTGCACCATCGGCACTGATCACCTGGATCTGGATTACTTTCAACAGGCCGGCATCTCCTGGTCCAGCGCGCCAGGCTGCAATGCCCGGGGTGTGGTCGATTACGTGCTGGGTAGCCTGCTGACGCTGTCCGAAATCGAAGGTGCCGACCTGACTCAGCGCACTTACGGCGTGGTCGGCGCCGGTGAAGTGGGCGGGCGGCTGGTCAAGGTTTTGCGAGCTCTGGGCTGGAACGTGTTGGTCTGCGATCCACCACGGCAAGCCGCTGAAGGGGGCGATTACGTCAGCCTCGAGCAGATCATCGAACAATGCGACGTCATCAGTCTGCACACTCCGCTGGACAAGCAAGGCCCTCAGTCGACCTGGCATCTGTTCGATAAAAACCGTTTGAACCAACTTAAGCCGGGCACCTGGCTGATCAACGCCAGTCGTGGCCCGGTGATCGACAACGCCGCTCTGCGCCAGGTGCTGTTGCAACGTGAAGATCTGCAAGCGGTGCTGGATGTCTGGGAGGCTGAGCCTGAAGTTGATGTAGCGCTCGCGGAGTTGTGTGTAATCGCGACGCCGCACATTGCCGGTTACAGCCTCGACGGCAGGCAGCGCGGGACGGCGCAGATTTATCAGGCGCTTTGCGAGTTCCTTGGGCAGCCGGAACAGATCAACCTGAACGACTTGCTGCCAGCGCCGTGGTTGTCGGCAGTGACGTTGAACGCCGACAGCGATCCGGCCTGGGCGCTGGCGATGTTGTGCCGTGGCGTGTACGACCCACGCCGTGACGACGCGGATTTCCGTCGCAGCCTTGTCGGCAATGTGAACGAGCAGCGGGCGGCGTTCGATGCGCTGCGCAAGCATTACCCGCTACGGCGGGAGATCGATGGGTTGAAGGTGCGGATCGAGGGGGATTCGCCGGCGTTGCAGCAGATCGTGGCGGCGTTGGGTGCTTCGGCTGTCTGAGTCCGCGTTGGCCTTATCGCGGGCAAGCCACGCTCCCACAGGTCATGCGTCAATTTTGAAATCGCGGTAATCCTGTGGGAGCGGCGGTGCGGCGATCCGACTTGCCCGCGATAGGGTGCGCAGCACCCTCAAAAGGCACCCATAAAAAACCCGGCCAAAAGAGCCGGGTCAAGAAGACGGTGGCTATATCACTCTTGTTCGGCAGGCTTGACCAATCGTTTCTCCAGTTCGCGGCAAGCGTCCTGGATCATGTTTTCAGTGATCGGTACTTCGTGCCCATCCTTATCGATGATCGAGCAACCCAGAGACTGGTCTGGCTGTGTGCGGATCACTTCAATTTTGTCATCGCTGCTGTTTTGCAAGGACATGGCCTGTCTCCTCATCAGGTTGTGTGCTTACTGTAGAACCGCCAGGTGACCGGGCTGTGACAACTCCCTGCGATCTTCAGGTCGGCATCCTCAGTCCATCAGAAATACCCTGACGTTTCCACCCGGACTTTAGACCAATAATCTCTAGCCACTAGTCTTGGCGGTCATAATTAACCTGACTCATTATGATTTACAGCGTTCAATCCCGTTGACGGTGTAGGCTTGATCGAGTCAAAGCCCATTGGTTGCGCCATCGGATGATCTTCATGCTCTCTTCTCGTCACCGCCGCGCCATTCGTCTGGCCAGTCGTTTCCTTGCGCCTTACCGCTGGCCGGCGTTCGGCGCCTTGTTGGCGTTGATCGTCACTGCCGGCATCACCTTGTCCATGGGGCAAGGGATTCGCCTGTTGGTGGATCAGGGTTTCATGACCCAATCACCGCATTTGCTCAACCGATCCATCGGCGTGTTCATGCTGCTGGTGGTCGGCCTGGCGATTGGCACCTTTGCGCGTTTTTACCTGGTGTCGTGGATCGGCGAGCGTGTTGTCGCGGACATTCGCCGTCGGGTGTTCAACCATCTGGTCTACCTGCATCCGGGGTTTTATGAAGACAACCGCAGCTCCGAGATCCAGTCACGGCTGACCGCCGACACCACGCTGTTGCAATCGGTAATCGGCTCTTCGCTGTCACTGTTCCTGCGTAATGGGTTGATGGTGATCGGCGGGATTGTCTTGCTGTTTATCACCAACCCCAAACTCACCAGCATCGTGGTAGTCGCGTTGCCGCTGGTGGTCGCGCCGATCCTGATTTTTGGTCGCCGGGTGCGTACCCTGTCGCGTCTGAGCCAGGACCGGATTGCCGATATCGGCAGTTATGTCTCCGAAACCCTGAGTCAAATCAAAACCGTGCAGGCCTACAACCATCAGGTTCAGGACGAACAGCGTTTTGCCACGACCGTGGAAGAGGCTTTCAACACTGCCCGCAAGCGCATCTTTCAGCGGGCCTGGTTGATTACCCTGGTGATCCTGCTGGTGTTGGGCGCGGTTGGGGTGATGCTCTGGGTCGGTGGCATGGATGTCATCGCCGGGCGAATTTCTGCGGGTGAACTGGCAGCGTTTGTCTTTTACAGCCTGATCGTCGGCGGTGCCTTCGGCACGTTGAGTGAAGTGATCGGCGAACTGCAGCGAGCGGCGGGGGCGGCGGAACGAATTGCAGAGTTGTTGCGTTCGGAAAACATCATCCGGCCACCAACCCAAGGCCTGGTGACCTTACCTGAACGAGTGAAGGGCGATCTGGTGCTGCAGGATGTGCGCTTTTCCTACCCGTCGCGTCCGCAAAGCTATGCCGTCGATGGTCTGAATCTGACGATCAACGCTGGCGAAACCCTTGCATTGGTCGGGCCGTCCGGGGCCGGCAAGTCGACAGTGTATGACCTGCTGTTGCGCTTTTACGACCCCGCTCAAGGACGCATCCTGTTGGACGGTGTGCCGCTGACTCAACTCGACCCACTGGACCTGCGCCGCTGTTTCGCCCTCGTCTCGCAAACCCCGGCACTGTTCTACGGCAGTATCGAAGAGAACATTCGCTACGGCCACCCGACGGCGACGTTGGCTCAGGTCCAGGAAGCCGCGAAAATCGCCTACGCCCACGACTTCATCGAGCAAATGCCCAACGGCTACCAGACACACCTCGGCGACGCTGGTCTCGGTTTGTCCGGCGGGCAACGCCAGCGCCTGGCCATCGCCCGGGCGCTGCTGGTGGACGCGCCGATCCTGCTGCTGGACGAAGCCACCAGCGCCCTCGATGCCCAGAGCGAGCACCTGATCCAACAAGCGCTGCCCAGCCTGATGAAAAATCGCACCACATTGGTCATCGCCCACCGATTGGCCACAGTGAAAAACGCCGACAGGATCGCAGTGATGGACCAAGGGAAACTGGTGGCGGTGGGGACGCATCAGGCGTTGATTGCGAGTAATGCGCTGTATGCACGGCTGGCGGCGTTGCAGTTTAGTGATGGGCTCCATGCCCCAACCGACCAAGTAACCGACTAAGTAACCGACCCAGTAGAGCACCATAAAAAATGCCCGCATCAATCGATGCGGGCATTTTTTGTCAGTGTTTCAAAGCAGGCTCATTGATCGTCGAAATACCGTTCATGCCAATCCACCAACGGTTGTGGTGAGTTGAGCTTCTGGCCGTAGATCACCGAGTACGACAGCACGTTTTGCACATACTGTCGGGTTTCGTCGAACGGGATGCTTTCCACCCACACATCGAAGCTCAGGTGATCGGCGCCACGCAGCCATTGACGTACGCGGCCGGGGCCGGCGTTGTAAGCGGCGGAGGCGAGGACGCGGTTGCCGTTGAACTGACTGTGGACCTGGCTCAGGTAAGCGGCACCGAGCTGGATGTTCTTGTCCGGATCGAACACTTGCTGCGGCGAAGCGAGAGGAATGCTGAACTTGCGCGCGGTTTCCTTGGCGGTGCCAGGCATCAGCTGCATCAGGCCGCCGGCGCCGACACCGGAACGGGCGTCGTCCATGAAGGCACTTTCCTGGCGGGTGATGGCGAACACCCAACTCGAGTGCAGGCCTCGGACCTTGGCTTCGCGCACCAGGGTTTCGCGATGGGCCATCGGGAAGCGGATGTCCAGGTCGTCCCAATACTGCGCCTGACTGATGGTACGGATCGCGGGGAAATACCATTTCAGGTCGTAAGCCAGTTTCGCCTGGGCGACCATTTCGTCACGGCTGAAGTGCCGGCTGACGTGGTACCACTCGCGCCGACCATCGACGATCTGCCCGCGGGCATGGAATTCCAGGGCGCGCCGCACGCCCGGGGTATTGCGCACCTTGTTGATCAGCGCTTGACTGAGCACCAGCGGTTTGTTGTTCAGCGAATAGGGTGATTGCGAGCGATCAGCCGCCAGAAAACCGTAGAAGTCGCGCTCGCGAGCCAGGCCCTTGTAAAGCGTCTGCGCTTGCGGATTCTGTGGCTGCGCCAGCTCCAGGCTGCGAGCCTGCCAGTAACGCCAGCGGTTGGTGGTGGCCAAGTCCTGGGGCAGGCGGCGGGTCAACTGATAGGCATCGTCCCAACGGGCCAGGCGCAACAGCAGGCGCAAGCGCCATTCAGAAACGGTGTTGTCCCGCAGTTCCGGGTCGTATTTGGTCATTACATCCAGCGCGCGGCTGTCGAAACGACGAGCGAGGGTCAGCCCGATTTCCCGGGCAATCGCGACTTTTTCGTCGCGGGAGAAGTGCATGCTGCTGGCGTAACCGTCGAGCAGGGCCATGGCCTTGTCCGGATCCTGACGGGCCAGACGGCGCAGGCCGAGGCTGACGATGTCGGACATCGGTTCATCGGCCGGGATAAAGCGCGATGGCTGATTGAGCAGCTCGGGATTCTGCGCCACATCCACCAGCAGGCGACCGCGCGGGGCGAGTGTCGTCAGGCCATTGATCAGGCTGTTGGCCAGCGGATAATTGCGCGCCTGGGCGGCGAGCTTGGTGCGTTCCCAGCGTTTCTGTTCGGTCAATTGGCCCTCGGCGGCCCACATGCCGAACAAACCATCGCATGCTTCGGGCTGGGTTTTGCCGCTCAACCAGAGCTTGTCGGCGTTGGCGTAGCCTTCGACCTTGCGGTTGTGGCTGATCTGATACTGCGCGTTCAGGCAGTCCAGTTCGGTGAAATTGAGCTTGGGGTCATAATATTTGACGAAGGTCGCCCAATCGCCGCGTTCGGCCAGCCAGCGCAACCAACGCAATTTCATCCAGTTGGCTTGCGGCAGGTCACCGTGTTCGGCGAGGAATTTCTCGATTTCGGCGTTGCTCGCGGTTTTCAGACGCGCGGTCAATTCGTCATACGCCAGATAGGGCTCCAGCGGATAATCGCTCAGCGCCTGGCTGTAACGGAAATAAGGGCCGGAATCACCTTTGGCCAAGGCACGCTTGGCTTCATCGTAATACTGGCGTTGGGTAGACAGGTCCACCGCCTGGGCGGATTGAGCGGCAGCGGCTGTAAGAAGCAAACACGAAAAAAGATTGAAAAGGCGACTGCGCATGAGACGTCCGGGCAGAGAAATCATGACAAGTGCCGGCAAGCGCAGCACTGAATTGTCTGTAGCTTAGCCTTTTGCCAGCAGCGGGCGAAAGCTTTGCCGAGCTACCGGCACAAGTTCGCAACAATTGTTGTGCAGAGTGCTTCGACATTGAAATTGCCGGCCTTCTGAAGCCTCAAGTCAGGTAGAATGCGCGCCCGGTTTTTGGAGAAGCTCATGACCCTGCTCAAATTCAGCGATGTGTCCCTTGCTTTCGGCGCTATGCCGTTGTTGGACAAGGTGTCCTGGCAGATCGCCCGTGGTGAGCGGGTGTGCATCATCGGCCGCAATGGCACTGGCAAGTCCAGCATGATGAAGCTCGTCAAGGGTGACCAGAAGCCCGATGAGGGCTCTGTTTGGCGCGCACCTGGCCTAAAGATTGGCGAATTGCCGCAAGAATTACCGGTAGCCGACGAGCGGACCGTGTTCGACGTGGTTGCCGAAGGCCTGGACGGTGTCGGCGAGCTGCTCGCGCAGTACCACCACCTGAGCCAGAACATCGTCACCGACGCCGATCTGGACAAACTGATGCATGTCCAGCACGACCTCGAAGCCCGCGACGGCTGGCGTTTGCAGCAATTGGTCGACAGCACCTTGAGCCGCTTGCAACTGCCGGCCGACAAGACCCTCGCCGAATTGTCCGGTGGCTGGCGTCGCCGCGTCCTGCTGGCTCAGGCACTGGTTTCCGAACCGGATCTGCTGCTGCTCGATGAGCCGACCAACCACCTGGACATCGGTGCAATTGCCTGGCTCGAAGAAGCGCTGAAGGATTTCCAGGGCGCCGTGCTGTTCATCACGCACGACCGTTCATTCCTGCAGAACCTTGCGACCCGCATCCTGGAACTGGATCGTGGCGGCCTGATCGACTGGAACGGCGACTACGCCAGTTTCCTCGTGCACAAAGAGGCGACTCTGGCTGCTGAAGAAACCGCCAACGCGCTGTTCGACAAGAAACTGGCCCAGGAAGAAGTCTGGATCCGCCAGGGCATCAAGGCTCGCCGCACCCGTAACGAAGGCCGCGTCCGCGCATTGAAAGCATTGCGCGTTGAGCGTAGCGAGCGTCGTGAGCGCACCGGCAAGGCCAACATTCAGTTGGATACCGCCGACAAGTCCGGCAAGCAGGTCATGGTCCTCGAGAACGTGAGCTTCGCTCACCCGGGTGGCCCGTTCCTGATCAAGGATTTCTCGATGGTCCTGACGCGCGGCGACCGTATCGGTCTGCTCGGCGCCAACGGTACCGGCAAGACCACACTGCTGAAGCTGATGCTCAGCGGTCTGCAACCGACCAGCGGCACAGTGGAAGAGGGGACGCGCATCGACGTGGCCTACTTCGACCAGTTGCGTCATCAGCTGGACCTGGAAAAGACCGTGATCGACAACGTGGCCGAAGGTCGCGACTTTATCGATATCGATGGTCAGAGCCGCCATGTGCTGAGCTACCTCGGCGACTTCCTGTTCAGCCCGCAGCGTGCCCGCACGCCGGTCAAGGCGCTGTCCGGTGGTGAGCGTGCCCGTCTGCTGCTGGCCAAACTGTTCAGCAAGCCGGCGAACCTGCTGGTACTCGACGAACCGACCAACGACCTGGACGTGGAAACCCTCGAGCTGCTGGAAGAGGTCTTGCTGACCTTCAACGGCACCGTGCTGATGGTCAGCCACGACCGGGCATTCCTCGACAACGTGGTCACCAGCACCCTGGTCTTCGAAGGCGAAGGCAAGGTTCGCGAATACGTCGGTGGTTATCAGGACTGGCTGCGTCAGGGCGGCTCGCCGCGCCTGTTGGGCGTGACCGAGAGCAAGTCCGGCAAGGCCGACCTGAACTCGGCTGTCGTCACTGCTGAACCCGTGCCAGTCGCTGCGGCAGCAGAGGCGCCGGTGGCAAAGAAGAAGCTCAGCTACAAGTTGCAGCGTGAGCTGGAAATGTTGCCGAGTCAGATCGAAGCCATGGAGCAGCAGATCGTGGTGGTTGAAGCGCAGATGGCGGATGCCGGCTTCTATCAGCGTCCTGCTGCCGAGACGGCTGCGGTGATCGCTCAACTGGAGCAGTTGCAGGCTGAACTCGACGTGATGGTCGAGCGCTGGGCCGAGCTGGATGCCTGATTGATCCGGCGATAAAAAAGCCCGGCGTTCAGTGATGAGCGCCGGGCTTTTCGTATGAAATGCGATCTACTGGCCGACATAGCTTCACTGTGGGAGCGGTGGTGCGACGATTCGACTTGCTCGCGAAGAGGGACTTACATTCAACGTCAATGCTGACTGAATGTCCGCCTTCGCGAGCACGCCTGCTCCCACAGTGTTCCGTGTTGTCAGCTTTTGATCAGGCGCACCGCCAGCACATCGCAAGGCGCACCGTGGAGTACGTCATTGGCGGTAGAGCCGAGCAGCAGTGCCAGGCCGTGTCGACCATGACTGCCCACCACGATCAGGTCGCACGTTTGCTCCTTGGCCAGGTGGTGAATCTCCTGACGCGGCTGGCCGTAGGTCAAGTGACTGTATTCCTTGGAGAGCTCCGGGTATTTCACGATCAACCGCTCAAGGCGCTCTTTGGCCTGATCGAACTGTTGCTGTTGCAACTGGGAAAGGTCCATCGGCACATCGCCGCCAAAGGCCATGGCCATCGGCTCGACGATATGCACCAGGGACAGCTTCGCGCCATTGCTCACCGAGAGTTCGCGAGCGCGGTGGATTACAGGATCGCACTCTTCGGTTAGATCTACAGCGACCAGAATGTGGTGGTAGGGCATGAGGTGCTCCTCCTGAGGATTGCAATATTGGTAAGTATGGCTGGTTTCAAGCGCATTGGTCTCAAAGTGACTCAATGGGCTCATCAAGAATCGGGAGTACAGATATGACGGTCTGGATAGTGGTGTCAATCCTGCTGGTGGTCTTGAGCCCGCTGGCCTGGTTGCGACCCTCTCGTACACAGAGCGGGCGCATGGCTCTGCGCATGGAGGCGCGGCGCATTGGTCTTGCCATGCAACTGGCGCCCCAGGAATGGCCGCACTGGCTGAATGAGGAACCGCCGAGCCCTTGCGCCCAGTACCATCGGCCGCGCCGTGGCACGCGACCGGCGTGCTGGAGTTATTGGCAGAAGGCGCCGGGCGTGTGGGTCAATCAGTGGCAGGAGGTCTGTGAGGATGGGATGCTGCTGAATCATTTCGAAAAATTGCCTGCCAACGTCTACAAGGTTGAGGCAGACAAGCAAATGATTGCCCTGTATTGGGGCGAGAAGGGCGAGACATCTGTTTTGCAACAAATCGATGCCACGCTCAAAGCACTCGCCTGAAACCCGGTTTCCCCTGCACAGTCATGCGCCATCGTCCGGCAGACAGGCAATAAAAAGCCCGACATTATCATCGGGCTGAGGTTGGCCAGGCAGGCCGGTAATTCGGTGCGCTGATCTTACGCTGGGCATTCGTCAAAGCGTTCAAGTTTTTTCTTCAGGGTCCCGCCAGCGTAGCTTGTTAAACACAGGCTGCCGCTAATTAGGGCGACTTTTCTAACTATTGATTCTATGAATGGCCTCGCATGCATGAGCGTGTTGCAGGGCTTCGTGGTACGGAAGTGACCGGAAAGTCGCGTTTCAACCAGTATTTTGGGCGATTGACAATTGCCGGAAATTCCGTGAAGGTGGCATACCCAAATCAAACGGGCGTATGAATTGAGCGTTTGTATTACAGAGCGCTCCTACAGAATCCCGACTATCGCGTTGGCGGGTGTGCCGGGTGAATTGGCGTAGCATCGACGATAAACGTCCTTGCCGAGCCAGTCGCCTGCGTCCGACGTGTACTGTTCAGCTTCCATATCGTGGAGATCAGTTGATGATTTACGAAGGTAAAGCCATCACGGTTAAGGCTCTTGAAAGTGGCATCGTCGAATTGAAATTCGACCTCAAGGGTGAGTCCGTCAACAAGTTCAACCGTCTTACCCTGAACGAACTGCGTCAGGCTGTAGACACCATCAAGGCAGATGCTTCGATCAAGGGTGTGATCGTCAGCAGTGGCAAGGACGTGTTCATCGTCGGCGCCGACATCACCGAATTCGTCGACAACTTCAAGCTGCCGGATGCAGAGCTTGTTGCTGGTAACCTCGAAGCCAACAAGATTTTCAGCGATTTCGAAGACCTCAACGTCCCGACTGTCGCCGCTATCAATGGCATCGCACTGGGTGGCGGTCTGGAAATGTGCCTGGCGGCAGATTTCCGCGTTATGGCCAATACCGCCAAAATCGGTCTGCCGGAAGTCAAGCTGGGCATCTACCCGGGCTTCGGCGGTACTGTGCGTTTGCCGCGCATCATCGGTGCCGACAACGCCATCGAGTGGATTGCCGCCGGTAAGGAAAACCGCGCTGAAGACGCGTTGAAAGTCGGTGCTGTCGACGCCGTGGTCGCCCCAGAGAAACTGCAGGAAGCGGCGCTGAACCTGGTCAAGGGCGCCATCTCCGGTGAGTTTGACTACAAGGCCAAGCGTCAGCCGAAGCTCGAAAAGCTCAAGCTCAACGCCATCGAACAAATGATGTCGTTCGAAACCGCCAAAGGTTTCGTGGCCGGTCAAGCGGGCCCGAACTACCCGGCGCCGGTTGAAGCGATCAAGACCATCCAGAAAGCCGCGAACTTCGGTCGTGACAAAGCGCTGGAAGTCGAAGCCACCGGTTTCGTCAAACTGGCCAAGACCTCTGCCGCGCAGAGCCTGATCGGTCTGTTCCTGAACGATCAGGAACTGAAGAAAAAGGCCAAGGCTTACGACGAAATCGCCAAAGACGTGAAGCAGGCCGCCGTATTGGGCGCTGGCATCATGGGTGGCGGTATCGCTTATCAGTCGGCCTCCAAAGGTACGCCGATCCTGATGAAAGACATCAACGAGCACGGCATCGAGCAAGGTCTGGCTGAAGCCGCCAAGCTGCTGGTGGGCCGCGTTGATAAAGGTCGCATGACTCCGGCGAAAATGGCCGAAGTGCTCAACGGCATTCGTCCGACCCTGTCCTACGGTGATTTCGGTCACGTCGACCTGGTCGTCGAAGCCGTTGTCGAGAACCCGAAGGTCAAGCAAGCCGTTCTGGCCGAAGTTGAAGGCAAGGTCAAAGAGGACACCATCCTCGCGTCCAACACCTCGACCATTTCCATCACCTTGCTGGCCAAAGCCCTCAAGCGTCCGGAAAACTTCGTCGGCATGCACTTCTTCAACCCGGTGCACATGATGCCGCTGGTTGAAGTGATCCGTGGCGAGAAGTCCAGCGAAGTGGCCGTTGCCACCACCGTTGCCTACGCCAAGAAAATGGGCAAGAACCCGATCGTCGTCAACGACTGCCCGGGCTTCCTGGTCAACCGCGTGCTGTTCCCGTACTTCGGCGGTTTCGCCAAACTGGTCAGCGCCGGCGTGGACTTCGTCCGCATCGACAAGGTCATGGAAAAATTCGGCTGGCCAATGGGCCCGGCGTACCTGATGGACGTGGTCGGCATCGACACCGGTCACCACGGTCGTGATGTCATGGCTGAAGGCTTCCCGGATCGTATGAAGGACGATCGCCGTTCGGCCGTTGACGTGCTCTACGAAGCCAAGCGCCTGGGCCAGAAGAATGGCAAAGGCTTCTACGCCTACGAGACCGACAAGCGCGGCAAGCAGAAGAAAGTCGCCGATCCTTCGGTACTGGAAGTGCTCAAGCCAATCGTGTTCGAACAGCGCGAAGTCACTGACGAAGACATCATCAACTGGATGATGATCCCGCTGTGCCTGGAAACCGTGCGTTGCCTGGAAGACGGTATCGTCGAAACCGCCGCCGAAGCCGACATGGGTCTGGTCTACGGTATTGGTTTCCCTCCATTCCGTGGCGGTGCGCTGCGCTACATCGATTCGATCGGTGTTGCAGAGTTCGTTGCCCTGGCTGACCAGTACGCTGATTTGGGCGCGCTGTACCACCCGACCGCGAAGCTGCGTGCAATGGCCAAGAACGGTCAGAGCTTCTTCGGTTAAGCGCCCACACTAGAGCGAGAGTGAACGTATATGAGCTTGAATCCTAGAGACGTCGTGATTGTCGACTTCGGTCGTACTCCGATGGGCCGCTCCAAGGGCGGCATGCACCGCAACACCCGCGCCGAAGACATGTCGGCGCACCTGATCAGCAAATTGCTGGAACGCAACGTCAAGGTTGATCCGAGCGAAGTCGAAGACGTGATCTGGGGCTGTGTGAACCAGACCCTGGAGCAGGGCTGGAACATCGCCCGCATGGCGTCCCTGATGACGCAGATCCCGCACACCGCGGCCGGCCAGACCGTCAGCCGTCTGTGTGGCTCGTCGATGAGTGCTCTGCACACCGCTGCGCAAGCGATCATGACCGGTAACGGTGACGTGTTCGTGGTTGGTGGCGTCGAGCATATGGGCCACGTGAGCATGATGCACGGTGTCGATCCGAACCCGCACATGTCTCTGTACGCGGCGAAAGCCTCGGGCATGATGGGCCTGACCGCGGAAATGCTCGGCAAAATGCACGGCATTACTCGCGAACAGCAGGACGCCTTTGGCGTGCGCTCCCACCAGCTCGCCCACAAGGCGACTCTGGAAGGCAAGTTCAAAGACGAAATCATCCCGATGCAGGGCTACGACGAGAACGGTTTCCTGAAACTGTTCGACTACGACGAAACCATTCGTCCGGAAACCACCCTGGAAAGCCTGGCGGCTCTGAAGCCAGCGTTTAACCCGAAGGGCGGCACCGTGACAGCCGGTACTTCGTCGCAGATCACCGACGGTGCTTCGTGCATGATCGTGATGTCGGCGCAGCGTGCCCAGGACCTGGGTATCCAGCCGATGGCGGTGATTCGTTCGATGGCAGTGGCAGGTGTGGATCCGGCGATCATGGGCTATGGTCCAGTACCGGCAACGCAGAAAGCACTGAAGCGCGCGGGTCTTGGTATCAACGATATCGACTTCTTCGAGCTCAACGAAGCTTTCGCCGCACAGGCGCTGCCAGTGCTGAAAGATTTGAAAGTGCTCGACAAGATGAACGAGAAGGTTAACCTGCACGGCGGCGCGATCGCCCTGGGTCACCCGTTCGGTTGCTCCGGTGCCCGTATCTCCGGCACTTTGCTGAACGTGATGAAGCAGAATGGCGGCACCTTCGGGGTGGCTACCATGTGCATTGGTCTCGGCCAAGGCATCTCCACCGTCTTCGAACGCGTTTAAGCGTTTCGCTGATGGAAGCCGGGGCCAAGTGCCCCGGTTTTTGTTTTTCCGGATTTATTTTTTTTATTTTGAAAAAATTTCAGTGAGGGCCAAAGCATGCCGATACAACCTGGGCTCTACGAACATTACAAAGGTCCGCAGTACCGCGTATTCGCGGTTGCGCGGCATTCGGAAACCGAAGAGGAAGTGGTCTTTTACCAAGCCCTGTATGGCGATTACGGCTTTTGGGTGCGCCCCTTGAGCATGTTCCTGGAGTCGGTCGAGGTTGACGGCGAACAGGTGCCACGCTTTGCTTTGGTGCAAGCTGAACCGAGCGTTTTTCCGCAGCCATAAGGGGAGTGCGCGCAGAACCCTGCGCTTGACCTCACCTTGTAGCCACTATATATAGCGGTGCCGCGTCAGGCGCCAACCGCCTTTCACTTCTAGAATTCAGGAATTTTCTGATCCATGGGCAAATCGCTGGTCATTGTGGAATCCCCGGCTAAGGCCAAGACCATCAACAAGTATCTGGGTAACCAATACGTGGTGAAGTCGAGTATCGGCCATATCCGAGACCTGCCCACCAGCGGTTCGGCTAGCGCCAGCAAAGAGCCTGCCGCCAAGCGCGGCAAGGCCGCCGCAGGTGAAGGTCCGGTGCTCACGCCGAAAGAGAAAGCGCGCAAGCAGCTGGTCTCGCGCATGGGTGTCGATCCCGATCATGGCTGGAAAGCCAAGTACGAGATCCTCCCGGGCAAGGAAAAAGTCATCGAAGAGCTGCGCCGGCTCGCCAAAGATGCTGACACCATCTATCTCGCAACCGACTTGGATCGCGAGGGGGAAGCCATTGCCTGGCACCTGCGCGAAGCCATCGGTGGTGACGACAGCCGCTATAAGCGCGTGGTGTTCAACGAAATCACCAAGAAAGCGATCCAGGAAGCCTTCTCCAAGCCGGGCGAGCTGGACATCGATCGAGTAAACGCCCAGCAGGCGCGTCGCTTCCTCGACCGCGTGGTGGGTTACATGGTTTCGCCGCTGCTGTGGGCCAAGGTCGCCCGTGGCCTGTCTGCCGGTCGCGTGCAATCGGTTGCCGTGAAGTTGGTGGTCGAGCGTGAGCGTGAAATCCGCGCGTTCAACCCGGAAGAGTACTGGGAAGTCCACGCCGACCTCGGCACCGCCAAGGGCGCGACCGTGCGTTTCGACGTGGCTCGCGAGAAAGGCGAAGCCTTCAAGCCGCTCAACGAAGCCCAGGCCATGGCCGCGCTGGAAAAGCTCAAGGCTTCCAGCTACAGCATCGTCAAGCGCGAAGACAAACCGACCAGCAGCAAGCCGTCGGCACCGTTCATCACTTCCACCCTGCAACAGGCCGCGAGTAACCGTCTGGGCTTCGGTGTGAAGAAAACCATGATGATGGCCCAGCGTTTGTACGAAGCCGGCTACATCACCTATATGCGTACTGACTCCACCAACCTCTCGGTCGATGCCGTGGCGATGGCGCGTACCTATATTGAAGGTGAGTTCGGCAAGAAGTACCTGCCGGAAAACCCGAACGTCTACAGCAGCAAGGAAGGCGCACAAGAGGCTCACGAAGCGATTCGTCCGTCCGACGCCAATACCGAGCCAAGCAAGCTATCGGGCATGGAGCGTGATGCCGAGCGGCTTTACGAGCTGATCTGGCGCCAGTTCCTGGCCTGTCAGATGCTGCCGGCGCAATACCTCTCGACCACGGTCACCGTCGGTGCCGGCGACTTCGAGCTGCGTGCCAAGGGCCGCATCCTGAAGTTCGACGGTTACACCCGCGTCATGCCGCAAATTGCCAAGCCTGGCGATGATGATGTGCTGCCGGATATGGCCCAGGGCGACGCGATGAAGCTGATCAAGCTTGATCCGACCCAGCACTTCACCAAGCCGCCGGCGCGTTACTCGGAAGCGAGCCTGGTGAAAGAAATGGAAAAACGCGGCATTGGTCGTCCTTCGACCTACGCGGCGATCATTTCGACCATCCAGGACCGCGGCTACGTGGCGCTGCACAACCGTCGTTTCTATTCGGAAAAGATGGGCGACATCGTCACCGAGCGTCTGGCCGAGAGCTTCTCCAATCTCATGGACTACGGCTTCACCGCCGGCATGGAAGAGAACCTCGATGACGTGGCTCAGGGCGAACGCGACTGGAAAAACGTGCTCGACGAGTTCTACGGCGACTTCAAGAAGAAACTCGAAGTAGCCGAAAGCGCCGAAGGTGGCATGCGTGCCAACCAGCCGGTAATGACTGATATTCCGTGCGTGTTGTGCGGTCGTCCAATGCAGATCCGTACTGCTTCGACAGGCGTATTCCTCGGTTGCTCGGGCTACAGCCTGCCGCCGAAAGAGCGCTGCAAAGCCACCGTCAACCTGGTGCCGGGCGATGAAATCGCCGCGGACGACGAGGGTGAGTCCGAGTCGCTGGTACTGCGTGGCAAGCATCGCTGCCCGATCTGCAGCACGGCCATGGACGCTTATCTGCTCGATGAGAAGCGCAAGCTGCATATCTGCGGTAACAACCCGGATTGCTCTGGCTACGAAATCGAAGAGGGCACCTATCGCATCAAGGGCTACGAAGGTCCGAGCCTGGAATGCGACAAGTGCGGCAGCGAGATGCAGCTCAAGACCGGTCGTTTCGGTAAGTTCTTCGGTTGCACCAACGCCACCTGCAAGAACACCCGCAAGCTGCTGAAAAGCGGTGACGCGGCGCCGCCGAAGATGGATCCGGTGAAGATGCCAGAGCTGAAATGCGAAAAGGTCAACGACACCTACATCCTGCGCGACGGTGCTTCCGGCCTGTTCCTGGCGGCCAGTCAATTCCCGAAAAACCGCGAGACCCGTGCTCCGCTGGTCATGGAAATTGTGCCGCACAAGGATGAGATCGATCCGAAGTACCACTTCCTCTGCGAAGCGCCGAAGAAAGATCCAGACGGCCTGCCTGCTGTGATCCGTTACAGCCGTAAAACCAAAGAGCAGTACGTGCAGACTGAGGTCGACGGTAAGCCGACTGGCTGGAAGGCGTATTACGACGGCGGCAAGTGGACGGTTGAAGACAAGCGTCCATCAGCCAAGGCGTAAAAGGCTGTACACAAAAGGCCGCATGACAACCCTCGGGTTTTCATGCGGCCTTTTGTTTTGGGCTTGCGGGAAACTCAGGTGATCCACGACACTGTCTGACCTGCGTAAAGCAATTATTTCGTTGTGGAGGCTGCCGTCATGGCCCACGAACTCTATACCCGTACCAACCAGAAGATTTATTTCGCCGGCCTGTCGCTGGAAGCGCTCGCCAGAGCCGAAGAGGGGCGGGCGATGAACTCCCTGGCGCTGATTCAGGCCGGACGCGAATCAGCGTTGTTTCACCTGTACGGTGCGCTGTTGGGGCTGTGCCATGAAATCGCCGGTTTCTATCGTCTGCCTCAAGCCAATGCGCCGCGGGCAGAGATGCTGTTGACCCGCGAAGTGCTGGAAACCATCGCCATTCCGGAAATGGCCGAGATGGTCGAACTGGCGCAAAACCCTGAAACCTGGCTGGCGAAGCTGCTGTCGGCACATGCCGCACTGTTTCAGCCGCCTCGCGCTCCGCACAAGCCCAAGGGCGATGTGACGCAGCCGCTTATTCTGGCCGTTAATCTGGATGAAGAAGAGGCGCCGCAAGAGCTGAGTCGGGAAGAGCTGGAGAGCTGGCGTCAGAACCTTAAAGGCCTGGCGATTCGGTTTCGCGAAGGGTTGAACGAGTGCTGAAAATTTGAGTGTTTAGGGGTGGGTCCGCTCAAGGATGAGTGATGTCAGAAATTTCTCTTCGTGATGGCATTTGGTCAAGATCCCGAGCGAAGCTTGGCTGATGCCTATATAATCCCCGCCTTTCGTGGAGAACAGACCTTTATGCCAACGTCCTTTCTAGAAATTGTCGAGTTACCAGACGGCCGAATCGAGCTGCGCAGGGCCGAGGACGAGGGTTCTCTGGTTACTTTGGATTTCTCCGAGGATGCCAAGGTTTTCCTGCAAGGCCAGCATGTGGAAGTCGCCAAGGCGATGTTGAGCGTCGGTGTTCAGATGGCAGGACGCCTGGTTGAAGGCGAATTTGATAAGGAAGAGGGGCCTCGGGTTCTTCATTGATCCCGCCCGTCGGATTCTTCGGATACCCTTACAGATTGGCTTCTCTATCCTTGGAGAAGCCCCGCGCTGTTCAGCGCGCACAGTGTTTGTCAGTTAACCCAGTCGAATATTCAGACTTTGCGCATCCCCGATACGGGCGGCGCTGATCAACTGTTGCCGCGATGTTGTGCTCAGCGGGTTAAGCCAGCTGACGACCGTATGGCTGCGGCCAAGTCGCAAGGCTTCGCAGGTCAACTGCTGAGCGCTCTGTGTGCCGCGCGGTTGCAGGAGCAGAATGCGCTCACGGTTCAGACCGGCGTCCCGTAACCAGGTTTGTGTCAGGCTGGCTGGCGGGGCGATCAGTGTCAGCCAGCGTGCATCCTGATCCTGGCTCAGTTCCCTGAGAATCGGTGCCAGAAGGTTCAGGCAGTTCCCGGCCGCGCCGCGCAGTGATAGCTCGCTGAAGACTTCGGGCTCGGCGCTCCAGGGCGATTCGACCACGTCTTTCAGGATCGGCGCCAATGGCTGTGCCATGAACGCCTCAAACAGCGGCAGTTGGGCTTGCTGTGAGGTATGTGGGAACTGCATAAAGCCTCCTTTAGCGGCGAATCACGCCGACACTCAAGCCTTCGATAACCAGTTCCTGATCTTTCAGGTTGACTTCGATAGGGGCGAATTCAGGGTTTTCGGCAATCAACCAGACCTTGCTGCCGTCGCGCTTGAAGCGCTTGACGGTCACTTCGTCGCCGATCCGCGCCACCACGATCTGACCGTTACGGGCTTCACGGGTGGTATGGACGGCGAGCAGGTCGCCGTCGAAAATGCCGACGTCCTTCATGCTCATTCCATGGACCCGCAGCAGATAGTCAGCGCGAGGATGGAAGAACGAGGGGTTGATGTTGCAGGATTCCTCGATGTGCTGCTGGGCGAGGATTGGCGCACCGGCAGCCACCCGGCCAATGATCGGCAAGCTGGATTCGTCGGCCTTGGCTTCGAAGCCAGGGATGCGAATGCCGCGGGAGGCGCCCGGGGTCATCTCGATCGCCCCCTTGCGGGCCAGCGCCTTGAGGTGTTCCTCCGCCGCATTGGGCGACTTGAACCCCAGTTCCTGAGCGATTTCCGCGCGGGTCGGCGGGTAGCCGTTGTCTTCAAGGCAACGTTTGATGAAGGCCAGAATCTCTGCTTGGCGTGGCGTCAGCTTTAGCATATTGATCGCTCTGTCTTTTTATACAGTGACTGGGATTATATACAGTGAACTGGTCTTGGCAATGCCCCTTTTTTTGTCGGCCGCTGGACGGTCATTTCGCTCGCTGATTGAAGCGGCACTGTTGTATGGTTAAATACCTGACCGACCATTCCCAAAACGAACCGCCAGACTTGACAAGGCCAAGGCTGAAACGTATGTTTCAAACAAGTGTTTGTCAGGCGGAGTAGCCATGGCCCAGTCGGAAACCGTTGAACGCATTCTCGATGCTGCCGAGCAGTTGTTCGCGGAAAAAGGTTTTGCTGAAACCTCATTGCGTCTGATCACCAGCAAGGCCGGTGTCAATCTGGCGGCGGTGAATTATCACTTCGGGTCGAAGAAGGCGCTGATTCAGGCGGTCTTCTCGCGTTTTCTCGGGCCATTCTGCCTCAGTCTCGATAAAGAACTGGAGCGTCGTCAGGCCAAGCCCGAGAACAAACCTACCCTTGAAGAGCTGCTGGAGATTCTTGTCGAGCAGGCCTTGGTGGTGCAGCCACGCAGCGGCAACGACTTGTCCATTTTCATGCGTTTGCTGGGGCTGGCGTTCAGTCAGAGCCAAGGGCACTTGCGTCGTTACCTGGAAGATATGTACGGCAAGGTGTTCCGCCGTTACATGATGCTGGTCAACGAGGCCGCGCCGCGCATTCCCCCGATCGAACTGTTCTGGCGTGTGCACTTCATGCTCGGTGCTGCGGCGTTCAGTATGTCGGGGATCAAGGCCTTGCGTGCGATTGCCGAGACCGATTTCGGCGTCAACACCTCCATTGAACAAGTGATGCGTCTGATGGTGCCATTTCTGGCTGCTGGCATGCGCGCCGAAACAGGCGTCACCGATACTGCCATGGCCACTGCACAGTTGCGTCCACGCAGCAAATCGGCTCCGGCCGCCGCCAAGGTTTAACCGCACACGGGTGGGCGCGGCAGCTGACATCCGCTAAGCTAGCCGCCCATGCCGACTCTCGTTCTGAACCTGCTCCTCATTGATCTCGCCGACCTGCCGGGCACAGCCCATGGCGGCGAATTCGTGCGAGCCGGGTTTATCGTAATCAAGGAATCTCTATGACTGCTGGCCTGCAAGGCTCGTTGATGGTGGACGTCGCCGGTACCTGGCTGACGGCTGAAGATCGCCAATTGTTGCGCCAGCCCGAGGTGGGCGGCCTGATCATTTTTGCCCGCAACATCGAACATCCGCGTCAAGTGCGTGAATTGAGTGCTTCGATCCGCGCCATTCGTCCCGATCTGCTGCTGGCGGTGGATCAAGAGGGCGGTCGGGTTCAGCGGTTGCGTCAAGGCTTCGTGCGGCTGCCTGCCATGCGCGCCATTGCAGACAACCCGAATGCCGAAGACCTGGCCGAGCAGTGTGGCTGGATCATGGCGACCGAAGTGCTCGCGGTCGGTCTCGACCTGAGTTTCGCCCCCGTGCTGGATCTGGATTACCAGCGCAGCGCGGTGGTCGGCACCCGTTCGTTCGAAGGCGATCCCGAGCGCGCCGCCTTGCTCGCCGGTGCATTCATCCGTGGCATGAACCGCGCGGGAATGGCCGCCACCGGCAAGCATTTTCCGGGTCATGGCTGGGCCGAGGCCGATTCCCACGTCGCGATTCCCAACGACGAGCGTAGTCTCGACGAGATCCGCGCCAATGACCTGGTGCCGTTCGCACGACTGAGCAAACAATTGGCCGCCGTCATGCCTGCCCACGTGATTTATCCTCAAGTCGACTCCCAGCCTGCTGGCTTCTCCCGTCGCTGGTTGCAGGACATCCTGCGCGGCGAGTTGCAGTTCGATGGCGTGATCTTCAGTGATGACCTGTCGATGGCTGGTGCGCACGTGGTCGGCGATGCCGCCAGTCGCATCGAAGCGGCATTGACCGCCGGTTGCGACATGGGCCTGGTGTGCAACGATCGCGCGGCTGCCGAGTTGGCCTTGAGCGCCGCCCAGCGATTGAAGGTCAAACCTTCGGCGCGTATAGCGCGGATGCGCGGGCAGGCATACGCCAGCACCGAATACCGTCAAGACCCACGCTGGTTGACGGCCATCGGCGCGCTCAAAGAAGCTCAATTGATTGATTAAGGATTTTTCGTAATGACGGTTTACGCGATTATCGGTGGCACTGGCCTGACACAACTTGAAGGCCTGAGCATTCGTCAGTCACTGGTGGTGGACACACCTTACGGCGCGCCTTCGGCCGAGGTGCAGATCGGTGAGTATGCCGGCAAGGAAGTGCTGTTTCTCGCGCGTCACGGGCATCCACACCGTTTCCCGCCGCATCAGGTGAACTACCGCGCCAACCTGTGGGCCTTGAAGCAGGCGGGTGCCGAAGCAATTCTCGCGGTCAACGCCGTGGGCGGGATTCATGCTGCGATGGGCACCGGACATTTCTGTGTGCCGCATCAATTGATCGACTACACCAGCGGTCGCGAACACACCTATTTCGCCGATGACCTGGAACAGGTCACGCACATCGACTTCAGCTATCCCTACAGCGAACCCCTGCGCCAGCAATTGATCGCGGCATTGGCGGCCGAAGGCGTTGGCTACAGCAGCCATGGCGTGTACGCCTGCACCCAGGGCCCGCGTCTGGAAACCGTTGCTGAAATTGCGCGGCTGGAACGTGATGGTTGCGACATCGTCGGCATGACCGGGATGCCGGAAGCAGCATTGGCGCGCGAGCTGGAACTGGATTACGCCTGTCTGGCGCTGGTGGTGAATCCGGCGGCGGGCAAGTCGACAGCGGTGATCACCATGGCCGAGATCGAACAGGCATTGCATGACGGGATGGGCAAGGTTAAGTCGACGTTGGCGCGGGTGTTGAAAGGTTGATAGATCGTTAAACCGAGTAGACCCCATCGCGGGCAAGCCACGCTCCCACAGGTAAAGTGATTTCCTGTAGGCGCGAGCGGGCGGCGATCCGACTTGCCCGCGAAGGCGATCTGCCTATTGCCGCTACTTATCAATTTTCTCCGGCAACGGCGCAAACAACGCCTCGATATCATCGCTCTGCAATTTCCAGTCCCCCGTCTGGCGTCCATCCAGCACGCCAGCGGCAAGATCGGATTTTTCCTTCTGCAGATGCTGAATTTTCTCTTCCACCGTGCCCCTGGCAATCATCTTGTAGACGAATACCGGCTTCTCCTGACCAATACGATACGCGCGATCAGTCGCCTGATTTTCTGTCGCCGGGTTCCACCAAGGGTCATAGTGAATCACCGTATCGGCTTCGGTCAGGTTCAGTCCTACGCCACCAGCCTTCAGGCTGATCAGAAAGATCTGACGCTTGCCGCTCTGGAATTCTTTCACTGGCGTGCGTCGGTCGCGGGTTTGTCCGGTCAGAATCGCATACGCCACACCGCGTTTTTTCAGCTCATCCTCGATCAACGACAACATTGAGGTGAACTGCGAAAACAGCAGAATCCGCCGACCTTCTTCAAACAACTCTTCCAGCATTTCCATCAGGCTATCAAGCTTGCCGGAGGTGCTGCCGCGCGCGGGCAGGGCGGCGTCGTTGACCAGGCGTAAATCGCAGCACACCTGGCGCAGCTTCAGCAGCGCCTCAAGGATGATGATCTGACTGCGCGCCACACCCTTGAGGGTGATCTCGTCGCGGACTTTTTTGTCCATGGCCAGGCGCATGGTTTCGTATACGTCGCGCTGGGCTTCGTTGAGTTCGACCCAATGAATGATCTCGGTTTTGGGCGGCAGTTCGGTGGCCACCTGTTCCTTGGTCCTGCGCAGCAGGAACGGTTTGATCCGACCGTTGAGGTGTTGAAGTCTTACTTCACTGGCGCGCTTTTCAATCGGCACGCGGTAATCGCGGTTGAAGCTTTTCACGTCACCGAGCCAGCCGGGCAGCAAAAAGTGGAACAGCGACCATAGCTCGCCCAGATGGTTTTCCAGCGGCGTGCCGCTCAGGCATAGACGTTGGCGAGCATTTAGCTCACGGGCCGCATGGGCAGCTTTGCTGTTGGGGTTTTTGATGTACTGCGCTTCATCCAGCACCAGTACGTGCAACGGTTGCGCGGCAAGGCGTTCGACGTCCTTGGGCAGCAGCGCATAGGTGGTCAGAATCAGGTCGTAATCGGCCAGGTGCGCGAAATGCTTTTTGCGACTGGCACCGTACAGCGCCAGCACTTTGAGCTGCGGCGTGAAGTGTGCGGCTTCGTCGAGCCAGTTGGGGATCAGGCTGGTGGGCATGACCACCATGCACGGCCGATCGAGGCGCCCGGCGTTCTTCTCGCTGAGAATATGCGCCAGGGTTTGTAGGGTTTTGCCAAGACCCATGTCGTCCGCGAGAATCCCGCCGACTTCCAGTTGCCGCAACGACTGCATCCAGCTCAGGCCTTCCAGCTGATACGGGCGCAAGGTGGCATTCAACCCTTCGGGCGCCACCGCGGTATGGTCCTTGATATCGCGCAGGCGCTGGGCAAAGGTGCGGATCTGCTCGCCACCTTCCCAAAGCAATGGCAGGCCTTCCAGCGGATTCAATCGTGTGGCGTCGGCCTTGCTCAGGCGCAGTGTGGTTTCGCCGGGCTCTTGCAGATAAAACTCGCCGAGGGTGGCCAATACCGGTTTCAAGCGGCCGAAGGGCAGGGCGACCTGCAACGGACCTTGGTCGGTACTGCGGCGTTGCGGAATGTTCACCAGGATCAGCTCGTCGTCGCGACGCCGGGCGAGTCGTTCCGGGTTGAGGATCTCTGTGTGGGAGCGCATCAGGTTCAACAGGATCGGCAGCAGGCTCAGACGTTCGCCGTTGACGATGATCCCCAGTTCCAGGTCGAACCAGTCGCGCTCAGGTGCCTGCTCGACCGTGGCGTACCAATCATCCACGGCGGTCAGGTCGAAGCCGAAATCTTCGTCGATCTGCAACTCCCAACCCTGGGTGCGCAGCTTCGGCAGCTCGTTCAGGGTGAAGGTCAGCCAGGCACTGTCGTTGACCATCTCGTAGAGTTCGCCGGCACTTTCCGGCAGGGCCTTGCTTTGTCGGGTGGCGATCTTGAAACCGAGGATTCGCAGCTGTTCCCTGTAGGCCTGTTCGACTTCCGGGTGACGTTTTATTCGCAGCGTCTGCGTCTCTTGGCGAATCAGGATGTCAGTGTTTTTCTGTCCGCTGACGTATTCATCCAGATAGCTGAAAGACAGTGCCGCGCGATGCTGGATGTACCGCTGCATCTTGCCGTTGCGCGGTTCGAAGGCACTGAACTCGATGCTCGCCAGCCACAGGCGCGGCACCGGTTGCACGTTGTCCACCAACACTTGCGGCGGCGCTTTGGGGCTACGGTTTTCCAGTACGGCCTGAAGTTTTTCCAGCAGTTCAGCGTCTTTGGCGGCGGCCGGATAAGCAAGGGTTTCCTGCACTTGCAGCAACACCGCCGCGCAATGTTTGCAGTTGCTATGAACCGGGCAGGTGCACGTGGCGTCGATCATCAGCAAGGTGCCTTTGGCCGACTCGCGCAGGCGAATGGTCTGGCGGTAAACGTTACCGCCAGAGCCTTCGCAACTGGCGGTGATGGTGGCATCGCCGACTTCGACGATCCTGACGCGGTTCTCCAGCGCGTAGCGGCGGCCACGCTCCAGGCTCTGTTCCTTGAATCGGCTGACCCAGGAAGTTGCCAAGGGTTTGCTCAGGGTCGCGGAGGACATAAGGGCTTCAATCAGTCCGGAATTACATCAGGGACTGGCCGAGGCGCAGGGGCGGTCAGCGAGGTGATCTTGATCAGCAGGCCCAGGTGGCCGTTGTCGAGGAAGTTCAGCTGACCGTTCTTGGTGTGGCTTTCCTGCTTCAGGCGTTCGCTGGCGGTGACCAGGCCGTTGGCATCAATCTTGTTGACCCAGAAGTCTGCATCGACGTCGGTGAAGCGTCCCAGTTTCAGGCTCAGCGTGCCCTCGATCGGGAACTGGCCGAACTGCTCGGTGCCTTCGCTGATCGCGACTTTGCTGGCTTCTTCGCCGAGCTTTTGTTGCCAGGCCTTGTGCAGCACCACGGTGTATTCGTTGCTGGCGGTGAGCTTTTCCACTTCGGGATTAAGGCTTGGCGTGCGAAAGCTGTCGGGGCTGATGCGTTGAGCGCCGGCATCCCAGTCTTCCGGCGCGGCGCGGCTGACGATGGCGGGCACAGCGTTTTGCCGCACCAGAATCATTTCAACCTGATACAGATCATCGGCAAACGCCGTGGGGGCGAGCAGTGACATCAACAACGTCAACAACAAGGTCAGTGAGCGAAACAGGCGCATGCGGCGTCCTTCAAGCAGTGGTCGGAATGAGGCGCTCGAATAGCGCTTCTACAGTATTAAAGCGTTCTTCCGGGCGCTCCATTGGTACCTGGAATTTGAACATTGTGGCGCCTTCGAATTTGTAGCGTTTGGGCTGGCTCTGGATCAGTTTGATCAGTGTCAGCGGGTCGACCGGGGTCTGTGCCGCGAACTCGATGCGACCGCCTTGCGGGCCGCCGTCGACCTTCTTGATGCCCAGTTGTTCGGCCTGCAATTTCAGCGCCGTGATCCGCACCAGGTTCTTGGTCGGCTCCGGCAGCAGACCGAAACGGTCGATCATCTCCACTTGCAGGTCCTTGAGGCCTTCCTCGTCGGTGGCCGAGGCAATGCGTTTATAGAGAATCAGTCGAGCATGCACATCCGGCAGGTAGTCTTCTGGAATCAGTGCCGGTACGCGCAAATTGACTTCCGGACCACCGCCCAACGGTTGATCGAGGTTCGGTTGTTCGCCCTTGCGGATCGACTTCACGGCGCGCTCGAGCATTTCCATGTACAGCGTGAAACCGACGGCCTGGATCTGCCCGCTCTGACCGTCGCCCAGCAGTTCGCCGGCGCCACGGATTTCCAGATCGTTGGTGGCGAGCACGAAGCCCGCGCCGAGGTCCTGGGTATTGGCGATCGCTTCCAGGCGCTTTTCCGCATCGGGAGTGATTTGCTGGCGCGGCGGTGTCAGCAGGTAAGCATACGCCTGGTGGTGGCTGCGACCGACGCGGCCGCGCAACTGGTGCAACTGCGCCAGGCCGAACTTGTCGGCACGCTCGATGATGATGGTGTTGGCGCTCGGCACGTCAATGCCGGTCTCGATGATGGTCGAGGCGATCAGTACGTTGAAGCGCTTGTGGTAGAAGTCGCTCATCACTTGTTCGAGATCACGTTCACGCATCTGCCCGTGGCCGATGCCGATCCGTGCTTCCGGCACCAGTTCGGCGAGGTCGGCGGCGCATTTCTCGATGGTTTTCACGTCGTTGTGCAGGTAGTAGACCTGACCGCCACGTAGCAATTCACGGAGCAGGGCCTCTTTGACCGTGCTCTTGTTCTGCTCCATGACGAAGGTGCGCACCGACAGACGACGGGCCGGTGGCGTGGCGATGATCGACAGGTCACGCATGCCCGATACGGCCATGTTCAGCGTGCGCGGAATCGGCGTAGCGGTTAGTGTCAGGATGTCGACTTCACTGCGCAGCGCCTTGAGCTGTTCTTTCTGACGGACACCGAAACGGTGCTCTTCGTCGATGATCACCAGCCCGAGGTTTTTGATCTTCACATCGTCTTGCAGCAGTTTGTGTGTGCCGATGACGATGTCGATCTTGCCTTCGGCCAGGTCCGCGACCGCAGCGTTCACTTCTTTGGTCGACTTGAAGCGGCTCATCACTTCCACGCTTACCGGCCAGTCGGCGAAGCGGTCGCGAAAGCTGTTGTAGTGTTGCTGGGCGAGCAGGGTGGTCGGCACCAGAATCGCCACCTGACGACCGCCATGCACTGCGATGAACGCCGCGCGCATCGCCACTTCGGTCTTGCCGAAACCGACGTCGCCGCAGACCAGACGATCCATCGGTTTCGGCGCGAGCATGTCGGCGCGCACCGCTTCGATGGTGGTCTGCTGGTCCGGGGTTTCTTCGAACGGGAAACCGGCGCTGAACGTCGCGTAATCGGCTTTCGGGTCGGCGAAGGCATAACCCTCGCGAGCGGCGCGGCGGGCATAGATGTCGAGCAATTCGGCGGCCACGTCGCGCACTTGTTCGGCGGCTTTGCGTTTGGCTTTCTGCCAGGTCTCGGAGCCGAGACGGTGCAGCGGCGCCAAGGCATCGTCGCTGCCGGTGTAGCGGGCGATCAGGTGCAGGTTGGCGACCGGGACGTACAGCTTGGCGTTCTCGGCATATTCAAGGGTCAAGAATTCGGCGGCTTGACTGTCGATTTCCAGGATCGTCAGCCCCAGATAGCGGCCGACACCATGATCGATATGCACAACCGGCGCGCCTTCGCGCAGCTCGGTGAGGTTTTTGATCACTGCATCGTTGTTGGCGTCAGCGCGTTTCTCGCGACGGCGGCGCTGCATCACGCGCTGGCCGAACAATGGGCTTTCAGCGACCAGGGCCAGCGCTGGATCGTCCAGCAACAGGCCTTCGTCGAGCGGCGCGATGGTGATCGCCAAGCGCTCCTTGCTCGCAACAAAGTCTGGCCAGCTGTCGACGGTTTTCGGCCGCAGCTTCAGGCGTTCCAGCAATTCCAGCAGCACTTCACGACGACCTGCGGACTCGGCGGTAAACAGCACGCGCCCAGGGAAATCGTCGAGGAAGCCGGCCAGCGCCGCCAGCGGTTGAGTAGCCTTGGCTTCGATGGCCAGGTTCGGCAGCGGCTGAGCCGGGAAGCGCTCGCGACCGACACCGGTTTCCACGTCCTGTTGACTGGCAACCACACGGGGCCAAGTCTTCAGGCGGGCAAAGCAATCTTCCACGGGCAAGAACAGCTCGGCCGGTGGCAATAAAGGACGGGATGGATCGACGCGACGCTCTTCATAGCGATTGCGTACGTCGTTCCAGAAATTCTCCGCCGCCTGTTCGATGCCCGGCAAAGAGAACACTTGCGTGTCCTGGGGCAGGTAATCGAACAGTGTAGAGGTTTCGTCGAAGAACAGCGGCAAGTAGTACTCGATACCCGCCGGTGTAATCCCGCTGCTCAAATCCTGAAAGATCGGGCAGCGACGAAAGTCGACATCGAAGCGTTCGCGAAAGCGCGCCTTGAAACGGGTGACCGCATCCTTTTGCAGCGGGAACTCCCGCGCCGGCAGCAGGCGAACAGTGTCCACCTTGTCGATGGAGCGCTGGTTTTCCGGATCGAAGGTGCGCAGGGTTTCGATTTCGTCGTCGAACAGATCAATGCGGAAGGGCAGTTTGCTGCCCATCGGGAACAGATCGATCAGCGAGCCGCGCACGGTGAATTCGCCGTGCTCATAGACTGTATCGACGTAACGATAGCCGCTGGCCTCAAGCCGGCTGCGCATTTGCTCGACATCGAGCTTCTGGCCGACATCCAGCACCAGGCTGCTGCCGAGCAGAAATTTGGTCGGCGCCAGGCGGTGCAGGGCCGTGGTGATCGGCACGACCAGCACGCCATGCTCCAGCTCCGGCAACCGATACAGGCTGGCGATGCGCTGAGAGATGATGTCCTGGTGTGGCGAGAACAGGTCGTAGGGCAGGGTTTCCCAGTCCGGGAAATGCAGCACCGGCAAATCCGGGGCGAAGAAACTCAGCTCCTGTTCCAGCCGTTCGGCACTCTGGCTGTCGGCGGTCAGTAGCAGGGTAAAGCGCTTGGCAGCGCTGGCGGCCTCGGCGATGGCCAGGCTCAGGGCGGCACCGGGCAGGTTGCCCCAGTGCTGTTTACCTGCCGCGGCAGGGAGAAGCGGTAGACGCAGAACGGGCACGGAAGGTTGAGCTCCAAGCGTTGCGACAAAGTCGACAATTGTAACGGCCTCAGGTGCCGGCTGTCAGTTGCAGACTGTGTCTATATGCACAGGTTGGGTGAAATGTAGTGGTAATGACAAAAACTGGCGCTTTGATACTGAAAATGTAGTGCCAAAACCGCTCAGTGTTACGGAGGGTTACGGACACGGCATCGTTATCGTCGAAAAATTGACTGTGCTGAAAGCCCCGGTTTTACTGGGCTGGAGCGGGGCGTAATTTTTTTGAACAGGATTTTGTTACCGCCTGTGCGACAGGCGCGCATTGCTACGGGAGGCACTCGGCGGCATAATGTAGCCCCTTTTTTCTGCCCCTACATGTGGAAGGTTCCCGTGACTCAGAAGCCCGACCAGTGTCTTGGTGAATGGATCGACCGTGAAGCACTCGCAGAAGCGATGATTCCGCTTATCGGTCAGCTTTACCGCAATAACAACGTGGTGAGCTCGATCTATGGCCGCAGTCTGATCAACCAGTCTGTCATCGCGATTCTCAAAGCTCACCGCTTTGCTCGCCATCGCCAGTCCGATGACAGCGAATTGTCCGTCCACGAAACATTCCCGCTGCTCAAGGCAATGAGCGAGCTCAAGCTCGGCGCTGCTTCGGTAGACCTGGGCAAGATGGCTGTCAAATTCAAAGCCGAAGGCAATGGCCGTACCGCCGAAGCGTTCGTTCGTGACGAACTGGCCGATGTGGTCGGCAAGCAGAATGGTTCCGGTCGTACCGGCACCGACGTTGTCCTGTACGGCTTCGGTCGTATCGGTCGTCTGCTGGCGCGTATCCTGATCGAGAAAACCGGTGGTGGCGATGGCCTGCGTCTGCGCGCCATCGTTGTCCGCAAGGGCGCCGAGAACGATCTGGTCAAACGTGCCAGCCTGCTGCGTCGCGACTCGGTGCACGGTTCGTTCAATGGCACCATCACCATTGATGAAGCCAACAACACCATCACCGCCAACGGCAACCTGATCCAGGTTATCTACGCGAAGAACCCGACTGAAGTGGACTACACCCAGTACGGCATCAAAAACGCGCTGCTGGTGGACAACACCGGTGTATGGCGTGACGCCGACGGCCTGGGCCAGCACCTGACCTGCCCGGGTATCGACCGCGTTGTTCTGACCGCGCCTGGCAAAGGCAAGCTGAAGAACATCGTTCACGGCATCAACCACGGTGAAATCACTGCTGACGACAAGATCGTGTCCGCCGCTTCCTGCACCACCAACGCCATCGTGCCGGTGCTGAAGGCTGTGAATGACAAGTTCGGCATCATCAACGGTCACGTCGAAACCGTTCACTCGTACACCAACGACCAGAACCTGATCGACAACTTCCATAAGGGCGATCGCCGTGGCCGTAGCGCCGCGCTGAACATGGTTATCACCGAGACTGGTGCTGCCACCGCTGCTGCCAAAGCCCTGCCTGAGCTGGCCGGCAAGCTGACCGGTAACGCGATCCGTGTTCCGACGCCGAACGTGTCGATGGCCATTCTCAACCTGAACCTTGAGAAAGCCGCCACCCGTGAAGAGATGAACGAGTACCTGCGCTACATGGCGCTGCACTCCGATCTGCACAAGCAAATCGACTACGTCAATTCGCAGGAAGTGGTATCCACCGACTTCGTGGGCTCGCGCCACGCAGGTGTTGTGGACGCTGAAGCGACCATCGTTCAGGACAACCGCGTTGTTCTGTACGTCTGGTACGACAACGAGTTCGGTTACAGCTGCCAGGTAGTTCGCGTGATGGAAGACATGGCCGGTGTAAACCCGCCAGCGTTCCCGCGCTAAGCCTTAGCCGCACATGAAAACGCCCCGACTTTGGTCGGGGCGTTTTTGTTTGTGGGGTTTGTCAGTTACAGGTGTGTTGTTTGTATTGGCCTCATCGCGAGCAGGCTCGCTCCCACATTGGAATTGCGGTGTGATCACCAATGTGTGAGCGCCGCAGACTCCTGTGGGAGCGAGCCTGCTCGCGATGGCTATCTATCAGGCGCCGCCGCTAACGATTGCTGCCTGCGCCGTCCGCAGTTCATGTTTGTTACCCCGGAACAACACCAGCGTCGCGATCAACCCCAACACTGCCGCACCACTGAGCCATATCCCTGGCGCAGCCTTGTTATCCAGCACATGGATCAGATACGTACACGCCGCCGGCGTAAACCCGCCGAAGGTTGCTGTCGCCAGGCTGTAGGCCAAAGAGAATCCAGTCGTACGAACTTCCACCGGCATGATCTCGGTCAGGGCTACGACCATGGCGCCGTTGTACGAGCCATACAGGAAAGACAACCACAACTCGACGATCAGCAGATGGCTGAAGCTCGGGTTCGCAACCAGCCATGACAGTGCTGGATAAGCCGTGAGGATCGCCAGAATCGTCGCCGCCACCAGCAGGGGTTTGCGCCCGATCCTGTCAGACACAGAGCCCATCACCGGCAGCCAGAAGAAATTCGACAGACCAATGCACACCGTCACCAGCAACGTATCCAGATCCGACAGATGCAGTTCGGCTTTGCCGAAGGTCGGGGTGTAGGCAGTGATCAGGTAGAACGAAACAGTGGTCATCACCACCAGCGCCATGCCGGCGAGGACGATGCCGAAGTTCTGACCAATCGAGCGGACAATGTCTTGCAGGGTAGGGCGGTGCTTGCGCGCCTGGAATTCCGGGGTTTCTTCCAGCGAGCGGCGGATCACGAAGATCACCGGCACGATCATGCAGCCGATCAGGAACGGCACGCGCCAGCCCCATTCACCCATTTCTTGTGGGCTGAGCCAATGGTTCAAGCCCACGCCGAGCAGGCCGGCAAAGACCACCGCGGCTTGCTGACTGGCGGATTGCCAACTGACGAAGAAGCCTTTGCGGCCTGGTGTGGAGATCTCGGCGAGGTACACCGACACACCGCCCAGTTCCACGCCCGCCGAGAAGCCTTGCAACAAACGACCGAACAATACGATCAGCGGCGCCGCGACACCCAGCGTCGCGTAACCCGGCACGCAGGCAATCAATAGTGTGCCGGCGGCCATCATTGCCAGTGTGATGATCAGGCCTTTGCGGCGACCGTGACGGTCGATGTAAGCCCCAAGGAAAATCGCCCCCAGCGGACGCATCAGGAAGCCGGCCCCGAAAGTGGCCAAAGACAGCATCAGGGAAGCGAAAGCGCTGTCGGCAGGGAAGAAGGTTTTAGCAATGGCCGTGGCGTAAAAGCCGTAGACCATGAAGTCGAACATCTCCAGGAAGTTTCCGCTGACGACGCGAAAAATTGCTTTGCCGTTGCTCGTATTGGAAGACATTAGTAGGTACTCACGCTGGTAAATCTTGTTTGAAAACGCTGCACCTGTGGGAGCGAGCCTGTGTGGCGAGGGAGCTTGCTCCCGTTCGATTGCGCAGCAATCGTAAAGTCGGTCATCGCTATCGCGAGCAGGCTCGCTCCCACAGGTTTGGCGTCTGGCTGACGGGCGCTGGCAGACCTCGCTCTCATGCGCTCTGAGGCCCATAATGGCGGGCGCGGTTTTGAGGGGAGATGAAGATTTGTTAACTGGACGGTGGGTTGGACTTGTGGTGCTGGCCGGCGTTTTGTCCGGTTGTGGCAGCGGCGACAGCCTGGAACGCTTCGACGGCCCGACCATGGGCAGTCGTTATTCCATCCAATACGTAAGACATTCCTCCACGCCTGGGCCGAAAGCGGTGCAGGCCGAAGTAGAAAATATCCTCGCCGAAGTGGATCGACAATTCTCGACCTATCGCAGCGACTCGGACACCGTACGCTTCAACGCACTGCCGGCCGGTCGCTGTCAGGTTATGCCAGGCCCTGTGCTTGAATTGATCCGTGTGGGCGAGCAGTTGTCATCCCAAAGCGACGGCTCCTTCGACTTGACGGTGGAGCCGCTGCTCAATCTCTGGGGATTCGGGCCGCAGTCCCGGGAAGAAAAAGTGCCGACCGCCGAGGTCCTTGCCCTGACGCGACAGCGCGTTGGATATGGTCACTTACGCATCGACGGCGAGCGGTTGTGTAAAGATGCCCCGGTGGAAGTCGACTTCAATAGTCTCGCCGCTGGCTATGCTGTCGACCGGATCGCCGGCAGGCTCGAGGCTTTGGGCATCGACAGTTACCTCGCTGAAGCCACTGGAGAGCTCAAGGCTACCGGGCACAAACCCGATGGCTCGGCTTGGCACGTCGCCCTTGAGGAGCCCCGCGATGACCAACAAGTGGCCAAACGCATCATCGCCGTCGACGGCTACGCTGTGTCCACCTCCGGCGACTACCGCAATTATTTTCAGCAGAATGGCCGGCGCTATTCCCACACCTTCGATGCCCGCACCGGCGCTCCGGTCCTACACGCCCTGGCGTTAGTCACAGTCATTCATCCTTCAGCGTTAATGGCCGATGGCCTATCGACGCTGTTGCTGATTCTCGGTCCTGAACGGGGTTGGGACTATGCCGAAACGCATGACATTGGTGCATTTTTTGTGATTCGTGCCGATACAGGTTTCGTCACGCGCACCAGTCAGGCTTTTGAGCGCCTGGCGGGTGAGAAAACCAAGTGATTGCGGCTTAAAAAGCATTTTTGATGGCGTTGTAGTGCAGGCAAAACTAGCCTACGACGCGACCAAGGGTTAATGTGCCCGGCGTTGACGCTTCTATAGACTGTGTCCGGGTTCTGCACTGGCCCCAAATTGTTCCTTCACGCCGCAGATCGGCGTGATTTAGCCGCAGGTGCCGAGGGCGCCGCGGCCTGTTCTGAGGAGTATGCATGGCTGTCTACAACTACGACGTGGTGGTGTTGGGTTCCGGCCCGGCGGGAGAAGGCGCGGCAATGAATGCCGCCAAAGCAGGGCGCAAGGTGGCGATGGTCGATAGTCGTCGCCAGGTCGGCGGCAACTGCACCCACTTGGGCACCATCCCGTCCAAGGCCTTGCGTCACTCGGTCCGGCAGATCATGCAATTCAACACCAACCCGATGTTCCGGGCGATTGGTGAGCCGCGCTGGTTCTCGTTCCCGGACGTTTTGAAAAGCGCCGAAAAAGTCATCTCCAAACAAGTCGCCTCGCGCACCGGCTACTACGCCCGTAACCGCGTCGACGTGTTCTTCGGCACCGGCAGCTTCGCTGACGAGCAAACCATCGAAGTGGTCTGCGCCAACGGCGTGGTTGAAAAACTGGTGGCCAAGCACATCATCATCGCCACCGGTTCGCGCCCTTATCGCCCGGCGGACATCGATTTCCATCACCCGCGTATCTACGATAGCGACACCATCCTCAGCCTCGGCCACACCCCGCGCAAACTCATCGTTTACGGCGCTGGTGTGATCGGTTGCGAATACGCCTCGATCTTCAGTGGTCTGGGTGTGCTGGTCGAGCTGGTGGATAACCGCGGTCAGTTGCTGAGCTTCCTCGACTCGGAAATTTCCCAGGCCCTGAGTTACCACTTCAGCAACAACAACATCACAGTTCGCCACAACGAAGACTACGACCGCGTCGAAGGCGTGGACAACGGCGTGATCCTGCACCTGAAGTCCGGCAAGAAGATCAAGGCCGATGCCTTGCTCTGGTGCAACGGCCGTACCGGCAACACCGATCAGCTGGGGCTGGAAAATATCGGCGTGAAGGTCAACAGCCGTGGCCAGATCGAAGTCGACGAAAACTACCGTACCTGCGTACCGAACATTTATGGTGCCGGTGACGTGATCGGCTGGCCGAGCCTGGCCAGTGCCGCCCACGACCAGGGCCGTTCGGCCGCCGGCAGCATTGTCGACAACGGCAGCTGGCGCTTCGTCAACGACGTGCCAACCGGCATCTACACCATTCCGGAGATCAGCTCGATCGGCAAGAACGAGCAGGAGCTGACCCAGGCCAAGGTGCCGTACGAAGTGGGCAAGGCGTTCTTCAAGGGCATGGCCCGTGCGCAGATTGCCGGCGAACCGCAAGGCATGCTGAAGATCCTGTTCCACCGCGATACCCTGGAAGTGCTGGGCGTTCACTGCTTCGGTTATCAGGCGTCGGAGATCGTGCACATCGGTCAGGCGATCATGAGCCAGCCGGGCGAACAAAACACCCTGAAGTACTTCGTCAACACGACGTTCAACTACCCGACCATGGCTGAAGCCTATCGGGTAGCGGCGTACGATGGCCTCAACCGGCTTTTTTGAGCGGCTCCGGCCGGTGGCCTGAGCCGGCCGGGGAGACCGATTTCAGCAATTCTCGAGCGTGGCAGTGGCCAAACCGGGAAAGTCTGTAATCAGGCTGTCAACGCCGAAGTCGACGAGTCTGCGCATCAGCGCGGGCTCGTTGACTGTCCACACCGACACATGCAGCCCCTGACGCTGCGCCTTCTGCAGGCGTTCCGGCGTACACAGGGTCCAGTTCAGCGCCAGCATCTCACAGCCATAGTTTTGCGCGACCTTCAACGGGTCGAGCCAGGCGTACTCGGCCACCAATCCGCGAGACACGTCCGGCACCAGGTCCAGCGCGGCTTTCAACACTTCGCGTGAACTCGACGTAATCGTAATCTTGTCCCGCATACCGAAACGCTGCGCCATTTCGCGAATCGCCAGCACGGTGGTCGCGGCACGGGTGCGTGAAGCGCTTTTGACTTCCAGTTGCCAGTGATCGAAATCACATTTTTCGAACAATTCTTCCAGCGTTGGAATAGGGCAGGGTTTGATCCAGCCCGGGCCACCCTTGCGCGCGTCGTAGGTCACCAGCTCCGCGGCGGTATGTTCGACTACTTTGCCGCGATGCTCGGTGGTGCGTTTGAGAGTCGGGTCGTGGATCACCATCAACTCGCCATCCCTGGACAGGTGCAAGTCCAGTTCGCAACGGCGTACGCCGTGCTTGAGGCATTCCTGAAAGCTGGTCAGGGTGTTTTCCGGTGCTTCGCCCTTGGCGCCGCGATGGCCGTAGATGAGAGTCACGGTTCTTCCTTAAATTAAATGCCTGATTCGTTTTGTTCGCGGGCCAGGCGTCGTTCTTGTGCCTGTCGCTGCAAGATGTAACGGGCCAGCAATTGCCGCTGGGCATCGGACAGGTATTCGAACTCGGTGCCGATGTCATAGCCGTCGCCCTTGCGGTCACAATGGGTGACACGGGCCCGCAGCAACAGGCCAAGGGCTTGCGGCATCAGCACCAGTTTCACCGACAGGTGCGCGCCAGTGGCGATGGGCGTCGGATGCTGAAAGTCGATGCCCCCTTCGGAGATAATCACTGGCTGCGGCTCGCCGATCTGTCCGAGCACGGTCAGGGCGACCACTTGGCTCAGCAGATCGATGCGTTTGTTCTGGGATTTCAGGAACGCGGCGATGGTCCGGTCGCGTTCGCTGATCTGTCGCAGCAGGTGTTGCGACTCGAATTCGCTCAGGTGCAGTTCGCTGAGCAGGTTGAATAGAGGGGAAGCATCCTGCAACACTTCCTGGCCTGCGGCTTCGGGAGCAGACAGGGGCCGAATTTCCAGTGCGATCGTGTCCTCGATACGGTAGTATTCGCGGCGATCTTCTTCATCTAATGTCGACATGGCGAACCCATGGTAGCGGCGGTGGTCTGAGTGTAAAGCTGGTTATCGACCCCCGCCACAAGGACGTTCCTTTTCCCTCCGAACAAGCCCCGACATGTTCAGACCTCTCTTCGTATTTATTGGCACGCGTTATACCCGTGCAAAGCGTCGCAATCATTTTGTGTCGTTCATTTCCCTGACCTCGATGATCGGACTCGCCCTTGGCGTGGTCGTGATGATCGTCGTGCTGTCGGTCATGAACGGCTTCGATCATGAGATGCGCACCCGCGTGCTGGGCATGGTGCCCCACGCGACCATCGAGTCCGGTGAGCCGATCAGCGACTGGCAAAGCCTGGCCACCAAGGTCAAGCAGAGCCCGCAGGTGACGGCGGTTGCGCCCTTCGTCCAGATGCAGGGCCTGCTGACCAACAACGGCAAGGTCTCCAAAGTGCTGCTCAATGCCATCGACCCTGTGCAGGAGCGGCAGGTATCGATCATTGATAACTTCATGCAGCAGGGCAAACTCGACGACCTGGCGCCGGGCAGTTTCGGCATCGTCATCGGCGACAAGGCCGCGGCCAAGCTCGGCGTGGCGGTCGGCGACAAGCTGACGTTTGTCGCGCCGGAAGTCACCGTGACCCCGGCCGGGATGTTCCCGCGCATGAAACGCTTTACCGTGGTCGGCATCTTCCATGTCGGTGCCGGTGAGATCGACGGGTATCTGGGCATCACCAATTTGCAGGATCTGGCGAAGCTGCACCGCTGGAAGCCGGATCAGGTCCAGGGCCTGCGCTTGAAGTTCGACGATTTGTTCCAGGCGCCACGCGTCGCGTGGACCATCGCCCAGCAACTCGGCGAAGACAAATATTACGCCCGCGACTGGACCCGCACCCACGGCAATCTGTATCAGGCGATCCGCATGGAAAAAGCCATGATCGGCCTGCTGTTGCTGCTGATCGTCGCCGTTGCGGCGTTCAATATCATTTCCACGCTGGTGATGGTGGTGAACGACAAGAAGGGCGACATCGCGATCCTGCGCACCCTTGGCGCCACGCCGGGTTCAATCATGGCGATCTTCATGGTCCAGGGTACGGTCATTGGCGTGGTCGGTACGCTAATCGGCGCTGTGGTCGGGATCTTCGCCGCGCTCAACGTCAGCGCCGCGATTTCGGCCCTTGAAGGGCTGATCGGCCACAAATTCCTGAACGCTGACGTGTATTTCATCGATTACCTGCCGTCGCAGGTGCAGAGCCAGGACGTGTTGATGGTCTGCGCCGCCGCGTTGGTTCTGAGTTTCCTCGCCACCCTGTATCCAGCCTGGCGTGCCGCGCGCACCCAGCCTGCGGAGGCGCTACGTTATGAGTGAGTCGGGCATGAGTGATAAAGCAATCTTGAGTTGCCGCAACCTGGGCAAATCCTACGTGGAAGGCCCGGAATCGGTAGAGGTTCTGGCGGGTCTGCAACTGGAGTTGCACCCAGGTGAGCGAGTGGCGATCGTTGGTACGTCGGGTTCGGGCAAAAGTACCTTGCTCAACCTGCTGGGTGGCCTCGATACGCCGACCAAGGGCAGCGTCTGGCTGGCCGGTGAAGAGCTCTCGGCATTGAACGAAAAGGCCCGTGGCCTGCTGCGCAATCGGTCGTTGGGTTTCGTTTACCAGTTCCACCACTTGTTGCCTGAGTTCACCGCGCTGGAAAACGTCTGTATGCCGTTGCTGATCGGTAAAACCGCGATCCCGGAAGCGCGTCAGCGTGCGACGGCTTTGCTGGAGCGGGTAGGGCTGGGCCATCGTCTGGAGCACAAGCCGGCGGAATTGTCCGGTGGTGAACGCCAGCGTGTGGCCATCGCTCGTGCCTTGGTGAACAAACCAGGCCTGGTGATGCTCGACGAGCCGACCGGCAACCTCGACTCTCATACTGCTCAAGGCATTCAGGATTTGATGCTGGAACTCAGCACCTCGATGCGTACCGCGTTTCTGGTGGTGACCCACGACATGAACCTGGCTCGCCAGATGGATCGCGTCCTGCATTTGCAGGAAGGTTACCTGACACCCATCTGATTGGCCGAAACCCGGCGCACCGAACAGTGCGTCGGGTCTTTTATTTTTATACGGTGCCCCAGCGAATGTTCAGACCGTTATCGATCTTTATCGGCATGCGCTATACCCGCGCCAAGCGCCGCAATCGCTTTGTTTCCTTCATCTCGATGACCTCGATGATCGGCCTCGCCCTGGGCGTGCTGGCGATGATCGTGGTGCTGTCGGTGATGAACGGCTTCCAGCGCGAAATGAGCTCGCGCATCCTTGGCATGGTGCCCCACGCGACCATCGTCGGCGTGAACCCTATCGACGATTGGCAGCCAGTAGCCGCCGCGGCGATGAAAAATCCTGAAGTCACCGCCGCCGTGCCGTTTACCGAGATGGAAGGCATGCTGTCCTACAAGGGCACGATGCAGCCGATCCAGGTCAGCGGTGTCGACCCGGCGCTGGAAGGCAAGGTCTCGATCGTTGCCAAGCACATTGTTCAGGGGCGTCTCGATGCCTTGAAACCAGGCGAGTTTGGCGTGGTGGTCGGTGAGATCACTGCACGACGCTTTCGCTTGAATGTCGGCGACAAGATCACCCTGATCGTGCCGGAAATCAGCACTGCACCGGGCGGCATCACCCCGCGCATGCAGCGACTGAACGTGGTTGGCGTGTTCAAAGTTGGCGCCGAGTTGGACGGCTCGATGGCGCTGATCCACCTCGCCGATGCCGCGCAGATGCAACACTGGCAGCCGAATCAGGTGCAGAGCGTGCGCTTGGCGGTGAAGGATCTGTACGCCGCGCCGCAAGTGTCGAGCGACATCGCGACAGGCCTGGGCGCCGCCTACAAGGCTGACGACTGGACCCACACCCAAGGCAGTCTGTTCAGCGCGATGAAAATGGAAAAAACCATGATCGGCCTACTGTTGCTGATGATCGTCGCGGTGGCGGCGTTCAACATCATCGCCACCCTGATCATGGTGGTGAACGACAAGGGCGCGGACATCGCAATCCTGCGCACCATCGGCGCGACGCCTCGGCAGATCATGGCGATCTTCATGGTGCAGGGCACGGTGATCGGGGTTGTCGGTACCTTGATTGGCGGCGTGCTGGGCGTGATCGCAGCGCTGAACGTCAGTGAACTGGTGGGCTGGATGGAGCGGGTCAGCGGGCAGCACATCTTCAGTTCCGATGTGTACTTTGTCAGTAACTTGCCGTCGGAACTGCAGGGCGCGGATGTGTTGTTGATCTGTTCCGCCGGTTTCATCATGAGCTTTTTGGCGACGGTGTATCCGGCGTGGCGGGCGGCGAAAGTCGAGCCGGCTACTGCATTGCGGTATTCGTAAGCCTGTAGATCGCTATCGCGGGCAAGCCCGCTCCCACAGTGACCGAGTTGAATCACAATGCTGTGAACGACTCAAAACCCTGTGGGAGCGGGCTTGCCCGCGATGGAGCCAGACCTGCTGCCCTCAATCCCCCTTCGGCAACTCAATCACAAACCGCGTCCATCCGTTATCCGATTCGCAACCAATCTGCCCGCCATGGGCGCGAATGATCGATTGGGTGATCGCCAATCCCAACCCCGCATGTTCACTGCTGCCTTCACGACGCGCCGGGTCTGCCCGGTAGAAACGGTCAAACAAACGCGGCAACAAGTCTTCAGAAATCCCTTCACCACTGTTTTCAACAGTCAGGCTCAAGCCATTCGGCTGCTCGATAATCCGCACCCGCACCTCGCCACCGACCGGGGTAAACCGCAACGCATTGTCCAGCAAATTGGACAGCGCCCGACGCAACATACTGCGGTCGCCCTGCATGCGCGCGCTGCCGTCACGACTCAACTTCACCTGAGCGTCCTCGGCCAGCGGTGCAAAGAACTCCAGCAACACATCGGCTTCTTCCGCCAGCTCCAGCGGTTCGCGCTTGGGCATCAGCAAACCGTGGTCAGCCTTGGCCAGGTACAACATGTCGTTGACCAGTTGCGCCATCCATTGCAGTTCTTCGAGGTTGCTGTGCAGCGCTTCGCGGTAATCCTCGATGGGGCGAGGGCGGGTGAGGGTGACCTGGGTGTGGGTCAGCAGGTTCGACAGCGGTGTGCGCAGTTCATGGGCGATGTCGGCGGAGAACGCCGAGAGGCGCTGAAAAGAGTCGTCGAGGCGTCCGAGCATGGCGTTGAAGCTGTGGGCCATTTCCGCGAGTTCCGGCGGCATGTTGGCTTCCGGCAGGCGGGCGTTGAGCGATTGCGCCGATACGCCGCTGGCGACCGCACTCATGCGCCGCAGTGGGCGCAAACCACTGCGCGCGGCCCAGGCACCGAGCAGGGCGGTGGCCAGGGCCGAGAGGCCGACCGTCAGCCAAATCAGATGCTGCATGCGTTGCAGAAAGTGTTGGTGATGGGTGATGTCCAGCAGCAAAGTCAGTTGCGGTGAATCGGGTTTATCGGGGATCAGCGGCGCATTCAGGACGCGATAGTCGGTGCCGTCGTCACTCACTGTCGATAGGCCCAACTGGCGCGGCAAGTCTTTGGGTAAACGGTCCGAGCTGTCGTACACGCGTTGGCCGTCGCTGCCAATGATGCGCAGCGAAAGATCGGCTTGTCGGCTCAATTCATCGGCCAGTCTGGTCTCGGTTTCACTGGACTGAATGTCATCCAGCGCCCGACGCAAGCCAATCAGTTTGCCGTCGAGCAATTGCTGGTCCAATTCGACAAAGTGCGCCTCGCTGGCGCGGCTGAACAACACCCCGGCGAACAACGACACCACGGCAGTGCATGCTGCGAACAGCAGTGCCAGACGATTGCTTAGTGAGAGTTGGCGCATCAGGCAGGGCGCTCTTCAAGGACATAACCCATGCCACGCACGGTGTGGATCAACTTGTTTGGGAAGTCATCGTCGATCTTCAGGCGCAAACGGCGGATCGCCACTTCAATAACGTTAGTATCGCTGTCGAAATTCATGTCCCACACCTGGGAAGCGATCAGCGACTTGGGCAGAACTTCGCCTTGGCGCCGTAGGAGCATTTCCAGCAGGGCGAATTCCTTGGCGGTCAGGTCGATGCGCTGACCGTTGCGCTCGACCCGGCGGCGGATCAGGTCCAGGCGTAAGTCGGCCAGTTGCAGGCTGGTTTCCTGAGGCGTGGTGCTGCCGCGACGCAGCAGGCTACGAACCCGCGCCAGCAGTTCGGAGAAGGCGAACGGTTTGACCAGATAGTCGTCGGCGCCCAGTTCCAGGCCGTGGACCCTGTCCTCCACTGCGTCTCGCGCTGTAAGAAACAGTACCGGTGTGTCGAGGCCTGCGCCGCGCACTGTTTGCAGAATCTGCCAGCCATCGCGTCCAGGGAGCATCACATCGAGAATCAGCAAGGCGTAATCGCCGCTCAACGCCAATTGCTGACCGGTGTTGCCGTCAGCCGCCAGTTCGGTGGTGAAACCGGCCTCGGTCAGGCCCTGACGCAGGTAATGGCCGGTTTTCGGTTGGTCTTCGACAATCAGCAGTTTCATGGGCGACTCGGGCAATTGGAACGGGTGCGTTATACCGTGGGCGGCGGCGATAATGGCCAACCTGACAAAGTTGTAATCTGCCTGTCAGGTGGGTGGCAGTAGCTGCGGGTTAGAGTTTCCCACAAGCTGAACCTCATCTTGTTGGAGTACGACTATGTTTTTGCGAAAGCATCTGGTGTTGGCCGCTTGCTTGCTGACACTGAGTGTAGGGCTGGAGGCCTCGCCGGCACATACCTACGACTTCGGTCAGCCGGCCCCGGCCGCCCAGGCTACCCGTAGCATTGAAGTGGTGATGGGCGATATGTCCTTCACTTCCAAGGCGATTGATATCAAGGCCGGAGAAACCGTTCGCTTTGTACTGGTGAATAAAGGCCAGTTGCTGCACGAATTCAACCTCGGCGACGCAGCGATGCATGCCCGGCACCAGCAGGAAATGCTTCAGATGCAGCAAAGCGGCATGCTGATGCCTACAGGCATGAAGGCCATGGACCACGGCTCCATGGCCGCAATGGACCATTCCTCCCAAGGGCATGGCATGAAACACGATGACCCGAACAGTGTGCTGGTGGAGCCGGGTAAAACTGCCGAGTTGACCTGGACCTTCACCAAGGCCGTCAATCTGGAATTTGCCTGCAATATTCCCGGCCACTATCAGGCCGGTATGGTCGGCAAATTGACAGTCAGTCAGTAAGCACTCAAAGGCGGGAGCAAAGGCTGGTAGAATCCGCTGATTCTTCAGTCAGGTTTCCGCCATGCATCCCGCAGCCGAACATTCGCCGCTGGGCAAATCCAGCGAATACATCGCCACCTACACGCCGTCCTTGCTGTTCCCGATTCCGCGCACCGCGAAATGGGCCGAATTGGGCCTGACGGCTGAAACCCTGCCGTATAAGGGCGTGGACTTCTGGAACTGCTTCGAGCTGTCGTGGCTGTTGCCGTCCGGCAAGCCTGTGGTGGCGATTGGCGAATTCAGCATTCCGGCGGATTCGCCGAACATCATCGAATCGAAGTCGTTCAAGCTGTACCTCAACTCGCTGAACCAGACAGCGTTTGCCGACACCGCAAGCCTTGAAGCAACACTGGCGAAAGACCTCTCGGCCGCTGCCGGCAAACCGGTGGGCGTGCGAATTCGCAGCCTGAAAGAGGTTGAGGCAGAAGGCGTCGTGGCGTTGCCGGGTGTGTGCATTGATGACCTGGACATCAGCGTCAGCAACTATGAACATCCGCGTCCGGAACTGCTGCGGTGCGATGAGTCGCTCATTATTGAAGAGTCCGTGCACAGTCATTTGCTCAAATCCAACTGCCCGGTCACCAGTCAGCCGGATTGGGGCAGCGTAGCGGTGGAGTATCGCGGCGCGGCGCTGGATCATGCGAGTTTGCTGGAGTACATCGTGAGCTTCCGTCAGCACTCGGACTTCCATGAGCAGTGCGTGGAGCGGATTTTCCTCGACCTGCAACGGTTGCTGAAGCCAGAGAAATTGACGGTGTATGCGCGGTATGTGCGTCGTGGCGGGTTGGACATCAACCCGTATCGCAGCACCGAAGATGTGCAACTGCCGAACCATCGGCTGGTTCGTCAGTAAAGCTCCCACAAGGGATTGCATTTCAGGTCGCAGACATTAAAAAGCCCCGCTATCAAGAGCGGGGCTTTTTTGTATTTGATGGGTTCAGATCCCCATGTTGCCCAAGGCTTGCACGATGTTGCGCAAGGTGCCGGCAAGGGTCGGGTGTTCGATTTCGAAGCGTTCGACGGCTAGGTTCACATTGTCGGCGAGGCTGGAGTCCTGGGTTTTGGTTTCCAGCTCAAGCTCAAGTTCGATCTGTTGCATCAGCGCGTGCAGGTCTTCGCGCTCGGCTTCGGTCAGCGGTGGATTCTGTTCCAATTGCTCGCGCAGAGTATTGAGCTGTTGTTGCAGTTCGCGGGCAGGCATGGCGTTCTTCCTTTTATCGATAGGCACTGGCATAGACCGTAGCAGCGCGCCAAAAGTCTATGGCTGACCTTTAGATTAATCCACTCCCGGGCAAACTGCATGATCTCGATCAGGGCTTCTCGCCCTTGAGCCGGCGCAGGCTGATATCGGCGAGACAGGTGTCGAGTTCGCCCAGATGATCGATCACCGAATGCACACCCAGGCCGAACAGCTGCATTGTCGCCTTGCCGCGCAGATGTTCCCGTTCCTTTTGACTCAAGGCCTGCCATTCGCTTGGTGCCAGACCGCACAGCGAGCCGCAGGACGCCAGGCCAATGGTCCACAACCCGGCATTCAGGCCTGATTGCAGAAGTCGCGGTTCGCCACTGACCAGCACGCAACCGTCCAGTCGTTCGACATTCAACGCCATCAAGGCTTGCCAGCAGGCATTCGGCGCGGGCCATGGATTAATTGTTGCCGGATATTGCGATGGTTTGATCCAGTCCGGGAGTGCGGCAGCCAGAGTGTGGCTGAGGGCAGGGGGCAGTTCGTCGAGCCAGGCGCAAGGAATCTGTTGGCGCTGCAAGCTGGACAGGCTATCCAAAGCGCCGAGCGTGACTTCGGCATGCTCGGCGGTCAGTGTGCCGGCTTGGCGAGTGCGTGCGCCGAAATCCACCAGACATCCACTGAGGCCGAACAGTACAGCGGTCAGGCTGGGTGCGATGAGAGGCGAGGTTTCGGCGCGTGGCATGTCAACATCCTTGAAATAGTAACAAGGCTATTCGTGGACGGTGACAGTTGAGTGACACTGATGTGAATCGCTCTCAGCCAGGAAGAATCATCCGGGGGCCGTCGCGCACGATGCTGCCTAAACCGGGTTATCCGTCATATACTAGCGGTCTTTGCGACTGGGCCTGGCGCCCGTGTCAGTACAATCCAAGGAGTTTCTCTATGCGCTGGAGCAATCGACTCGCTCAGCTTTGTATGTGTGCCAGTGTATTGCTGGTTCCGTTTGCGGCTCAGGCTGCCACGGAAGAAGATCCTTGGGAAAGCATTAACCGCCCGATCTACAAGTTCAACGATTTTGTCGACACTTACGCACTGAAGCCATTGGCTCAGGGCTATCAATTCGTCACGCCGCAGTTTCTGGAAGATGGCATCCACAACATGTTCCGCAACGTCGGCGACGTGACCAACCTCGCCAACGACGTGTTGCAGGTCAAACCCGCCGCGGCAGGCGTCGACACCGCGCGTTTGATCTTCAACACCACCTTCGGCCTGCTGGGCTTCTTCGACGTGGGCACTCAGATGGGCCTGCATCGCAATGATGAAGACTTCGGCCAGACCCTCGGTTACTGGGGCGTGGGCAGCGGTCCATACGTGATGCTTCCGTTCCTGGGCCCAAGCACCTTGCGTGATGCGCCTTCCAAGTATGTCGACGGCTATACCGGCCCGTACCGCTACATCCACGACGTGCCGGTGCGTAATTCGATCTTCGGCCTGAACATCGTCGACACCCGCGCCAACCTGCTGTCCGCCGAGAAACTGGTCAGCGGCGACAAATACACCTTCATTCGCAATGCGTACCTGCAAAACCGCGAATTCAAGGTCAAGGATGGCCAGGTCGAAGACGATTTTTAATCTCGACCGGTAAAACGAAGAAGGCGGCCATTTGGCCGCCTTCTTTCGTTTGGATTACGGGTTGAATCGGGTTATTTCATCTTCAGGATTGTAAGCCCGAGTTTCTGACTGCCACCGTCCTGTGCTTTCACCCACACCACTTCGGTATCGGCCTCAAGGCCTTTTAGCGCCGCATGATCGGAATCGATCCGCACGCTGAGCCGGTCACCGACCTTGAATAAGCGGGGCGCCTCAACCTGCATGCCGCTGCTGGAAAGGTCGATGCAGACGGCTGGCACCTCGTCGCCCTCATGAATCAGCGCCACATCGGCATCGACCCGCATGCGGATGAAATCGCGCTTTTCGCTATAGTCCCGATCAGTTTGGCTCATGGGCTCGATCCTTCCTTTGGGTTACGGTTTTGCCTGTTCTTATAACTCTCGGTGATTTGACAAGTAAAGACGTCAAGCGACCATCGGCGTGAGCTTGAAACACCTCGCGGATGGGAGTACCGTCTGCGCCTTAGAAGGGCACCTTTGGTGGACTTGTGAGTAGGGCAAACGCTCGAAAACAGTGCAGTCAGAGAGGCTAGAAAGCGAATCCAGTAGTGTGAGCAGGGCCAAATGCCCAGCCTGCTACGCCAACCTAATTCTGGCGCCGTTTGCCCACATGCCAAAAACCAGTGCCACGCTGCTGATAATCGATGATGACGAAGTAGTGCGCGCGAGCCTCGCGGCCTACTTGGAAGACAGTGGTTTCAGTGTCCTGCAGGCCAGCAATGGCCAGCAGGGACTTCAGGTATTCGAGCAAGACAAGCCCGATTTGGTCATCTGCGATCTGCGCATGCCGCAGATGGGCGGACTCGAACTCATTCGCCAGGTCACCGAGCTGTCGCCGCAAACACCGGTCATCGTGGTGTCGGGCGCCGGCGTGATGAACGACGCGGTCGAGGCCCTGCGCCTGGGCGCGGCGGACTACCTGATCAAGCCTCTCGAAGATCTGGCCGTGCTCGAGCACTCCGTGCGCCGAGCCCTGGATCGTGCGCGTCTGCTGCTGGAAAACCAGCGCTATCGCGAGAAGCTGGAAAAGGCCAACCGCGAGCTCGAAGCCAGCCTGAACCTGCTCCAGGAAGACCAGAATGCCGGTCGCCAGGTGCAGATGAACATGCTGCCGGTCAGCCCCTGGAGCATCGACGAGTTCCAGTTTGCGCACCAGATCATTCCGTCGCTGTACCTTTCGGGCGATTTCGTCGACTACTTTCGGGTCGACGAGCGTCGGGTAGCGTTTTACCTGGCGGACGTTTCCGGTCATGGCGCCTCTTCAGCCTTCGTTACCGTACTGCTGAAGTTCATGACCACGCGCTTGCTGTTCGAGTCCAAGCGCAACGGCACATTGCCGGAGTTCAAGCCTTCAGAGGTTCTTGGTCATATCAACCGGGGCCTGATCAGTTGTAAGCTGGGCAAACACGTCACAATGGTCGGTGGAGTCATCGACGAGGAGACCGGTTTGTTGACCTATAGCATCGGCGGTCATCTGCCGTTGCCTGTGTTGTACACGCCAGACAGTGTTCGTTACCTGGAAGGGCGCGGTTTGCCGGTGGGCCTCTTCAATGAAGCCACCTACGAAGACCACGTACTGGAATTGCCGCCAGTGTTCAGCTTGACGCTGATGTCTGATGGCATTTTGGACCTTTTGCCAGAACCCACACTCAAAGATAAAGAAGCTGCTTTGCCTCAACGGGTGAAGGCAGCGGGCGGCAGCCTGGATGGTCTGCGCCAGGTTTTTGGATTGGCCACGCTAGGGGAGATGCCGGATGATATCGCCCTGTTGGTGTTGAGCAGGAATCTTTAATGAGTACCGGTAGAATCCAGTTCGCCGAGCAGGACGGCACCTTCGTCCTGAAGTTCGTCGGTGAAGTTCGCCTGACCCTGTGTTCGGCGTTGGATGCGACTATTGAGCGGATCTTCACCGCGTTGAATTTCAACGCCATCGTGATCGACCTGACCGAAACCCGCAGCATCGACAGCACCACTCTGGGTCTGCTGGCCAAACTGTCGATCCTGTCGCGGCAAAAGGTCGGCCTGCTGCCGACCGTCGTCACCACCCACGAAGACATCACCCGTCTGCTGCAGTCCATGGGCTTCGAGCAAGTGTTCAACATCGTTGACCGCCCGATCCCATGCCCTGAATGCCTGACCGACCTGCCAGACCAGGACCAGTCCGAAGAAGTGGTGCGCGTCAAAGTTCTCGAAGCGCACAAAATCCTCATGGGCCTGAACGACTCCAATCGTGAAGCGTTCCATGACCTGGTGAATGCGCTGGAGCGGCACTGATTCCCTGAAGTGATGTGGGTCTTATGGGCCCCATCGCAGGCAAGCCAGCTCCCACATAAGCCTCAGTCGTAAACACTATCGCGACCCACCACAGAACCCCTGTGGGAGCCGGGCTTGCCCGCGATGGCGTCATCACAAACGCCACATCCCTCCGCGCGCAGCCATCCAATACCTAAATTCAACGCAAAAAAAGGGCGAACCCGCTAAGGTTCGCCCTTTTTGCATAGCTACAAACTAGATCACAACTTGGCCTGCAACAACGCCTCAAGCTTCTCCTGATCCCGAGCAAACTGACGAATCCCCTCAGCCAGCTTCTCGGTCGCCATCGCATCCTCGTTGGACAACCAACGGAACTGTGCTTCATTCAAGCTCAGACGCGCTTCACCGGCATGCCCAGGCGCCAATTTGCGCTCCAGCTTGCCAGTGTCCACCGCCAGCTTCTCCAACAGATCCGGGCTGATGGTCAGACGATCACAACCGGCCAACTGCTCGATCTGATTCAGATTGCGGAAGCTCGCGCCCATCACCACAGTCTTGTAGTCATTGGCCTTGTAGTAGTTGTAGATGCGCGTCACCGACTGCACGCCCGGATCATCTGCGCCGGTGTAGTCGTTGCCGGTGGCTTTCTTGTACCAGTCGTAGATGCGGCCCACGAACGGCGAAATCAGAAACACTCCGGCATCGGCACATGCGGCCGCCTGAGCGAAGGAGAACAGCAGCGTCAGGTTGCACTGGATGCCTTCCTTTTCCAGCTTCTCGGCAGCGCGAATGCCTTCCCAGGTTGAAGCGATCTTGATCAGCACACGGTCACGGCCAACGCCGGCCTTGTCGTACAGGTCGATCAGACGGTGCGCACGCTTCAATACGGCGTCAGTGTCGAACGACAGGCGCGCATCCACTTCAGTGGAAATACGGCCCGGTACAACCTTCAGAATTTCTTGCCCTACCGCAACGCCAAAACGGTCGCTGGCCAGGCCCACATCGCCCTTGCAGTCGTGAACGCAAGCGTTCAGCAACTCGGCATAAGCGGGAATGGCCGCCGCTTTGAGCAGCAGGGAAGGGTTGGTGGTAGCGTCCACGGGTTTAACGCGAGCGATTGCTTCGAAGTCGCCGGTGTCGGCAACCACGGTGGTCATTTGTTTGAGTTGTTCCAGCTTGGAAGTCATGAGCGTGCTCTGTCCTATGGGTCCAATGACATTACCCGAGCGCTTGCAGCCACTCAAGGGCGCGTACGTGTATCGATGGCCCCAGCGGCAACATCCTGAAAACGGATGTTTGAAAGGCGGGGCGTGGTATCGGTAGATACGATGCTGAAATGGGGGACAGGTTCAAACTACCTGACGGCCAGTTTTTTCATTCCGCGTTGGCAACTGTGAATAGCTGAGCAATTCGCGTGGGTAGTTCGGCGGATGAGACCAGAATCAGGCGTTGTCCCGCCCGCGTCATAGCCATGTAGAGTTTGCGTGCACTCTGTTCAAGGTCGTCGGCGGAAACCGATTCAGTCTGCGCAGTATCCCTGAGCAGTCTCTCGAATCCCACTAGAAACACTACGCTGGCCTCCAGTCCGGTAGCCGTCTCGACGCTGGAGACTCGCAAGTTATCGAGAGGATCTTGCGCCAAGTCTTTACCATTCAAATCCCAGATTTTTGCTGCGTTGAACCGATCCTGCAATGAGCGGAGCAGCAACTTTTTGTCTGCGCTTCGGCCGTGAATGACGAGCATGTTGGACAAAGCAATCACTTGGGAATCCAAGTGCGCGGCTATTTCGTTGCAGGTTTGCTCGATCGCGTCTTGTGGTGATTGGGAGATAATCAATAAAGGCGCGATGCCCGCTTCCATGCCCTCGAAGTCCGGTTGCAAGTAATCGTCAGGATCAGTTTGGGTGAACTCTGCCAGAACCTGATTGGCCGCGCTAAGAATGGCCTGCGTGGTCCGATAAGACTTGCGCAGCTTTTTGGTTTTACCGGCTACGTCCAGACCCACGCGTTTCCAGCTCAGTCGGCTTTTCAGAAAACCCTGATTAGGGTCTGCACATAGAAACAGGCTGCCTTGGGTTTTTTCCAGCGTGCGCTTGACCAACTGGAACCAGGTGGGGGCGAAGAACTGAGCTTCATCTACGAGGATATGGTGATAGTTGTCGAGTTTTTCCCATTGATCTTTCAGACACAGGTCGCGGGACAGTGAGCTCCATAAGCGCAGTTTTTCTTGGCCGAGTTGCAAGATTACGTAGTTAAAAAGTGACCATACTTGAACCCGCTCTTCCTTACGCAGTGCAAAACCCTGACCCGCACGTTCGGCCGCGAGATAGCTGTCGACTGTTTCGATCAGGTTTTCATTAATAAATTCAAACTCGTCAAACAACTGCTCATCGCTGGGTTTGAGCTCAGGATACTCCTGGCGGTAGTGCTTGATCAGTCCGATCACTTTCGAGTTTGGAGGCATTTTAGGATCGCGTTTGAATACGTTCACCCATTGTTGGCGTATCCATGCCAGCGCAGTAATGACCGTCAAGTTGCCGGGAAGCTTGCCGTGCGCGCGCTCCAGGCGATGATTGAGGTCTTTGACCACCGGCACGTTATGAATCAGCATCAATACCTTCTGTTCTGGAAACCGCTTTGCCAGAATCAGCGCACGGTTCGCCGCAATCAGTGTCTTGCCGCTGCCTGCAACACCGTTCACCAGCCGTACTGAAAAGTCGCTGACGGTTTCCGTTTGCTCTTCTGGTAACTCCAGATCGAGTTTACTGGCCCACTCTTGCTGGTTGTCCAGGAAGTAGCGCAGGGTTTTCGCTGAGTTGTCTCGTGCAAAATGTCGGCGAGTGGTGCAAATACCGGGTATTTCTGCTTCCGGGAAGTAATGGCCCAGGACATTCTGGCAGGCGTCCTGGCTAAGTGGAGTGAGCAATCTGGGCAGCACTTCGTGACCGCTGTCCAAAAAGGTCTTTTTTGACATCAGGCGTATCCCGCGTGACGCACCATAATGCTCCCACAGCGATTTGGACTGATCGGAATCGCAATTCCACATCACCACGAGTTTGCCTATGCGTTGCTCGCCAAGATACTTGGGATCATCAATAGCGCTCAGGGACAAAAGCAGGTTTATAAAATCTTGTTGTTGGCTAGCTCCAAACAGTTGACCAGGATCCAGTGCTTCATAAGGCATTTCACACAGGACCAAGGCCAACCATTGGTGTTCGGCCTGTTGCAGGAAAAAATCCGGCACCCACGGCAGGCTAGTAATGCATTTGCGCACTACGCAGTCGCCTTCGAGTTTCCTGAACAGGCGTTTGATGTGTACATGGGGGCCGCTGCTGCGATGCCACTCCGGGATAAACAAGGTCGTCATGCGTTGAACTCGACTTTGCGGCACTGGCTGATCAAATCGCGATATTGTTCCGCCCACTGCTGGATAGTGTCATTGGCACAAACAATGCCCCGTTCCAATTCAGGCCCGATAATGATGAGTTTGGTCATTGCGCGTGTAATAGAGACATTCAACCGTTCGGGCTGAAAGAAAAACTCGGCTACAGCCCCAATAAACACTTCGTCGCCGCTGGCCAGCGAGAGAATTACTAGTTCACGTTCCTGGCCCTGCATCCGCTCAACCGTATCGGCAACCACCAATTTGGCTGCGTCTCGACCGAAGCGCTTGACCAGTAAATTCCTGATGGCGCGACCTTGAGCTCGATAGGGTGACACGATGCCAATTTCATGCAGTGGCAGGCCCAGAGCCTTGGCAGCCTGGCATAACTGCACGACGCGTTCAGCATCGCTGTGATTGCGGTTTTTTGCGCCGGAGTCCGCAGTGGGGATGAACACGGCGCAGGCCAGGGGATCGAACACCTGCGCAAGCGACCCTTCAAGGTCTGCGCTTTGGAAGCGTCGAAGTTTATTGGGTCCTGCTGCCTTGAGCCGATTGCTGTAGTAGGTGTTGCTCGGCCATTCGGTCAACCAATGATTCATGCGGTAGGTGTCTTCGAGCATCACTGTGTGATCGGCATCTTGGGCAGTCAAAAGGCCAAAAATCGACATTGAATCACCTGACAGAATAGATCGCGACAACATCACCGGCGGCAATTGTTTCTGGTCACCGATGAAGATAAACCGTTTGGCTTTACGCATCGCCATCAAGGCCAAAGGCAATGTGATCTGGCTGGCCTCGTCGAAGATCACCGTATCAAAGGAGTAATTTTCCAGGCGACTGCATGTGGCAAACGGCGTGGCGCCAACCACGTAACCGCTTCCGTTCTTGGGCCAGCCCTTCCAGTTGGCGGGTTCTTGTACCCAGTCCACGGCTTTGTCGAGGTCTTCGGGACGGCCACCTATTTTCACTGTCGGTACATTGCGTGCGGCAATTTTGCTGAGCGCATTATTGATGGCCATGTGTGTATGTGATGTCACGAACACCCGCTCACCCCGTGCGACTAACAACTGCACGATCAACGCCAGCGCTCGAGTTTTTCCGGTGCCTGGAGGGCCCTGAATACAGGCAATCTGCTCTGCACTGAACGCCATGCCCACGGCTTGAGCCTGGCGATCATTACAGCCTTCGTCCAAGGCAAACTGCTCGGCATAATCAAGTTCCGCGACATTGAACGTGATCTCCGGCGACTTACCCAGCAGCGGAATAATCACGCTATTGCCATGAGTGCTCTCTGCAATATCGTTCAGCGCTTTCACGTAGTAGTGAGTCAGGTCCATTCCATCGGGATCGGCGTAACAAGCACCGTTCTGATAATGGTTCCAGACTGTGGACGCCAGTTTCTCGCTTAACAGCCAGCGACCATCTTCCTCACGCTCGAACTTCATTTTTGCGCAAAGTACATGGCCCAGCGGATCACCCAAGTGCAGGCGCAACATGTCACCTTCACGAAACCGTGAATCACCGTCGTCGAGATAAGCCCAGAGCTGTGTCGGGAACTCGGCCTTTTCAAGCCGAATGAAACCTTGTGTCAGACCCTTCGTTAGCTTCTGCTCCAATGGCAGCAGCCATGTCTGCTGAAGTTGCTGCACATTGGCAACGCGTTCTGCTTCGACGAAGGCGTGAAGATCCTGGATAATCGGGTGCTGTCCTTGCATAGCGATAACTCATCCTTAACACGTAATTACAGTGTTACATAATGCGTAACCAGGGCGCGAGCCTGCACTGGGTTGCCAACACTTCGCGTGTCAAGCGTGGCGCATAAAAAAGGGGCTGCCTTTCATTCCTTCGAAAAGAATAAAAGTCCGCCCCTCATCGCTACATCAAATTACTTGGGCCTTATCGCCCCTCAAGCAACTCCGCCGCCTGATCCAGCAACGCCAACGGCTCTTTAGCCTTGTGAATATCCACCGACAACAACTGTCGAAACTTCCGCGCCCCCGGAAACCCGGTGCCCAGCCCCAGCACATGCCGAGTGATGTGATGCATCGCCCCACCCGCCAGCAGATGCTCGGCAATATAAGGCCGCAACTGCGCCAGCGCCTCAGCCCGACTGATCACCGGTGCCTTGCTGCCGAACAGCTGCTGATCCACCTCAGCCATCACATAAGGATTGTGATACGCCTCACGGCCCAGCATCACGCCGTCGAACGTCTGCAAATGCTCGTGACAAGCCTCCAGCGTCTTGATCCCGCCGTTGAGAATAATCTCCAGCTCCGGAAAATCCGTCTTCAACCGCGCCGCGACGTCATAGCGCAGAGGCGGTATGTCGCGGTTCTCCTTCGGCGACAACCCCTCCAGAATCGCAATCCGCGCATGCACCGTAAAACTTGTGCACCCGGCATCCCGAACCGTGCCGACGAAATCGCACAACTCCTCGTAACTATCCCGCCCATTAATCCCGATCCGATGCTTCACCGTCACCGGAATCGACACCGCATCACGCATCGCCTTCACACAATCAGCCACCAACTGCGGATGCCCCATCAGGCACGCGCCGATCATATTGTTCTGCACCCGATCACTCGGGCAGCCGACATTCAGATTCACCTCGTCGTAGCCGTGTTCCTGGGCCATGCGTGCGCAGGCGGCCAAGTCTAGCGGGACACTGCCGCCGAGTTGTAAGGCGAGCGGGTGTTCGGCTTCGTTGTGACGCAGGAAGCGGTCGTGATCACCGTTGAGGAGCGCGCCGGTGGTGACCATTTCGGTGTAGAGGAGGGCGTGTTTGGAGAGCAGGCGTAGGAAAAACCTGCAATGCCTATCAGTCCAATCCATCATCGGGGCGACGGAGAAGCGGCGGGAGAGCGGGGCGGGTGTGGCAGTGATTGGGGGCATTGGCGTTTCTGGAATGGGTGAGGCTGGGAGGTGGGGAGTTTATCAGGATTGGGCTTGCGGGGCTCAGGCGAGTCTTGCTGAGGTAGTTCAGGGCAAGTGAACACGGGAATGGGAGGGATTTAGCGAGATGGCGCGAGTAAATAAATCAGTCCCCTTTTTGTCCCTTTTTGTCAGTCCCTTTTTGCCATCGGTTGAGTCCACCGTCCACTTTTCGCTGTGCGGTAATCTTTCGTGCTCAATGATAAAAGAAGGAATCTAATGCCAGCCATGACTGAGATTCCTATGTGTAGTCATTACGCCTTTAGGTCCTGAACATCGGATTTGAGTTCAGACAGCAGATTCGGGAGCACTAAAAGACTTGTAAGCTTAGGTGCTGGAACAGCCAAGATTGCGCCTATCGCAACGAGGTCAGCGATGATTTCAATGACCTTGCCAGCCAAGAAAATATCGTGAATTGCTTCAGCGGCAGAGCTTGCTGCTTGTGTCAACGACTCTGCCGAGACACGAATCTCATTCGTCATTAACTTGAAGCCCTTCTTTTGAAACTCATAGGCTTGCCCAAGCAGTGGTTTGCTATTGTAATAGAGTTCGTCTTTATCCGAATTACTAAGCCCGGAATCCACTTCCTGCAATTTCTCAGAGCAAGTGTTGTAGGTGTCAAAGTAGCTGTTGGCTAAAGCGAAATAGTTCTCGGATGTTAATTTTGTATTTGACATTTTTACTCTCCCTGTTTTTCAAAAGCATCTTTGTATTGTTTTCTTGCTGCAATAACTTCTTCCTTTGCCTCTTTGAGTTCGCTGATCAATAGCTTAAAAGAATCTGTATCAAATGTACTGATCTTGTCTGTCATCTCCTGATGAGCCTTCCCGGTTGTAAGAAGAGCTCCCTTGTATGCGATGATGGCTTTCTTCTTGTCGGAAAATCCAGATATTAATTCGGATTTGTTTCTTTCTCGTAGGTAAGCTCTATCAAAATCTTTTCCAATTGGTACTTTTCGAGCTTGGTAGTCATACCAAGTGGCAACACTATTTTTTTCACCATCAACAAATTTTGACACGCTGTTCATTGCAGTGGATAGCCCATTTGTTAAAGCCTGGATATCGGCATTATTATCGGTGACGAGCTGCTTCACCTTGTGGTTACGGTAGGCCTCAATTGGAAGCTTGACTAGTTTTAGTATTTCACCATATGCCTTATTAGCAGCAGCGTTTGACGCTTTCTCTTCCTCTCTTTCTTCTGGGGTATTACCTCGGACAGGCAGATTGTCAAGATTGGTTACTAGTCCGTCAACTTGTTTGGAAACATCCACAGATTTATCGTCGGCTAACTCGCCAAGGCGTAACATGTATGCTGATAACACCCCTTGAAGGCCTTTAATTGCGGCAACCTCCTGAGGAGTTGGTGGTGACGATGGGCCTGCAGGTCGATCGGGAAAAGGTTTTCCGGGCTCATGAATCCGATCAAGAGTTGGGTCAAATCGATTCTGTCGTTTGTCCCACGTTGCCCAGTAATCGATGGCCTCCTCAGAGCCAGTTAGGCTAGACGATTGTTTTGCAAAACTACTGACAGACTCCAGGTTGGCGCATCCTTGTAAAGATATTGTTCCAATTAGAAATACTGCGTTTAATGAGAGGCTTTCGCGTCGGGCGAAAATGATCGAACATATCCCCATGACAAACTCCTTTTTGTTTATTGAAGGGCTTTGGTTAAGCTAGTTTATGGTTTGGGGTTTGTCCAAGTGCGGAATGGAATATTTTTTGTAAAGGTGATGGTTGTGCTGTAAGGGTATGATTTTATTTGAAATAATTCACGTTTTTGGTAAGTGCGTTGTTGTGCGTCGATTAAGTAATGAGGAAGTGTCTGTAATGCTATTAAAGAGGGAGTGCTAGCTAAGTCGGTTTTTTGTCGAAAATTAAAAAGCCAAAGAAATCAATAGTCAGTCGTAGTGAAGTGTCCTAGTTAGAGTTTGTTAAGGGTAGGTACAAAGTAGGTGCGTGTAAAAAGTAGATGGTTTTATCAAGCTTTAATTGTTTGGCGTAAGCAATAGTGCTCGAAGGTTCACACCGCAGTCTCGCGCTATCGATTCAGCAATTGGCAGTAGTCGGTGAGTTATTGGTAAACCGAGCCCTGGATAATCTTGACCCGCTCGACGGTGAGTTCGAGATTCCATCCGCCAGCCAAGCCTAAGCGGCCACGCTCGTTTACCTAATGGAGGTTCAAACCATGGCTCGATACATGCCAATTACCGGAATCGATTGCACAATTCCATCGCTGTTGATCGATACCGAAGCACCCGTCGACGTGTTGCACGACACGGCCGCATACCGCATCCGCACCGTGACGCAACTGCTGGAAACCCTTTCTCTGGGCGAAGGCATCAGTCGTGACGCATTGCTCCTGCAGGACTTCGCGCGGGTGTTGGCGATTCCGCTGCGCGATGGCTGCGATTTGATGGGTGTGGTGGGGCGGCGGTTGCAGGCGCAGGTTTAGGCGTCGCTGCCGTTTTAAGAAGAGGGCGTTCCGAGGAACGCCTTTTTTTGCTTCAAGAAACCGCAATAGCTGAATCAGCGCTGTCGCTCAGCAATGTTTCATCAAGTTTGACGAGCTCGCGGCATAGGATGGCCACCTAAGATCGTGTCGCCACGCTTCCAGTCCACAGGAAACTGAAAAATGATCTCTAGCCTCCTCAAACTCATGCTGATCGCCGGTGCTTTACTCCTGAGCGCCTGTTCGGGTATGAGCACCAGCACGTGCTTCTCAGAAGCCTGTCAACAGTTCGATGGCCATAGCCCCAACAAGTTAAACCTTGGCGGGAGCGCCATCGGCAACAGCTTCAATGAATACAGCTCAGGCTTGCTGCACGATTAAAGTTGACGCAACGGCTGAGGTATTTCCGCCGTTGCGTGATTTGCCTGATGTAACGCGTGTTCTGATTTTGCGACTGCTGCACAGTCGGACGCGGGCTTCGCCAGCTGCTACATGGTAGTGGCGACTAACGGGCTATTTAGCTTCTGGCACCGCGATCCACTGACCCAGGATTTTTTGGTAATTGCCCGTCACCTTAGCCAAGTGCAGCCACTGATCAACATACAACTTCCAGCTAATATCATCACGCGGCAACAGATAAGCCTTCTCCCCATACTGCATATACTGCGTCGGGTTAACCGCGCACAAACCCGGTTTGAGTTTCTGCTGGTACAGCGCTTCCGAAGCATCGGTAATCATCACGTCAGCCTTCTTATCCAGCAGCTCCTGAAAAATGGTCACGTTGTCGTGCAGCTGCAATTGCGCCTTGGGCAGGAAGGCGTGAACGAAGGCTTCGTTGGTGCCGCCGGCCGGTTCGACCAGACGCACTGAAGGTTGGTTGATTTGTTCGATGGTCTGGTATTGCGCCTGGTTTTCGCAGCGCACCAGAGGGATTTTGCCGTCGACATCCAGCGTGGTGCTGAAGAAGGCTTTTTTCTGGCGTTCCAGCGTGACGGAGATGCCGCCGACGCCGATGTCGCATTTGCCCGCGAGCATGTCGGGCATCAGGGTTTTCCAAGTGGTCTGGACCCACTCAACTTTGACGCCCAGGCTGTCGGCCAGTGAGCGTGCCATGGCGATGTCGATCCCCGAGTATTCGCTGTCTTCACCTTTGAAGGTATAGGGTTTGTAGTCGCCGGTCGTGCAAACGCGCAGTTGGCCTTGTTGCAGGACGGTGTCGAGATGGGAAGGGGTTTGCTCTGCCTGAACGCCGCTGGCTAGCGCGAGCAGGCCACAGAGCATCATTGTGCTTTTTATGGTTTTCATTGTTATCGGGCTTTTGTGATGGAGTGGGGTTCAAGCGGGAGTCAGTGTAGTGAACGCGCCTCTCGACTGTCATCCACCGTCCCAATAGCCCATTCACTCCAGCGCATGATACGTGTCAGGCAAGGCCCGACACGTATCGCTCCACATTAGTTATTTATCCACAAGCCACGGACTTCGAACTCTTAAGATGAGCTTCAATCGAGTTGCTGGCAGAGTGGACTCTTACTCCCTTGAGTTTATCGAGTGGCGGCTCTTTCCAAAGTTTTGATGCGTCGATGGGAAGGATGACCTGTATATCAGGTCCTTTGGGCGGATCAGCGACAAAATCGAAGTCTTGAATGCCGTCTGGCGGGAACTGAATGTAAATCCGCGGCTCCAGTCTCGGGTTTGTCCATCCACCAGAATTCACAAGGCCAATTGCCGATATGTGTAGCTGCGGTGGGTTTGATTTAAGTATTTTTAAGTCGACATCCACTACCTTCATTACTTCAGCCATTTTCGATCTCCTTTTCGATAATTGCGCCGCTTTTTCACCTTGGCGCTTGGGTGTTGAACCCTCTGGCTTGAAATCTGGTGTGGTTAGACGCTAGTAAAGGCCCCTAATCCTGTCCACTGACTGCTATGGCCGGTCATCGGATGCTTTCATTTCCCTACAGGGCGCCCATCTCCGGACTCAACGTCCCCAACCAAGCCACCAACCCCACAATCAACACCGCCGCTGCCAATTCCACCACCACGCTGCGCCGTAACGCATTGGCAGCAACTGCGTATTGCCCATCCCGCAACGACCGCTCCAAAAGCGGCCCAAGGTGAAACCGGTTCAGCGCGGCGAGCACCAGCATCCCGGCAAACAGCACCACTTTGATGAACAGCAAAACCCCGTAAGTGCTGAGAAAAACTTCATCCAGCTTCGGCCCGACGATGAACAGATAATTCACAACCCCGGTTACCGTGATGACCACCACGATGAGCGCGCCAATCACCTCAAATCGATTAACCGCGCGGGCCAACAACCGGATGCGTGCTTCGGTCTGCAGAGCATTGATTTTCGCCATCAACGCAAACGCTACTAACGCCCCAAGCCAGGCTCCAGCCGCCAGCAAGTGCAGAATATCCACCGCGAAATGCCAAGCACGACGACTGCCTTCATCCATCGCGCCATGTCCGTTCCAGGCCAGGCTGGAGAGGGCGATACCGCCGGCAAAAGCCGCGACCCACAAGCTGAAGCCAGGCGCACGGAGCATCATCGCTAAACCAGCGACGACTAGGGCAACGATGCGAACCACACAGGCCAGACCCACGTCCGTTTCAAACACCATCATCTCGATGTGCGGGCGCAGTTCGGCGAAGTCCGATTCACCGCTCATGGCGCTCACCATCATCACCATGCTGGCGACGGACAGCAGCGCACCCAGCACTGCCGTCCCCGCCAACATCGACCGGAACGGCAGCACCGCCCCGGATACCCGTTCCTGCCCTTTAAGGCTGTACAGCCCAAAAAGTGCCACCCCGAACAACAGCATCAAATCCACATACAACGCAAAGCGCAGGGCAATGCTGACCGAGTCGCTCATCAATCACTTCACTTTGAACGTAACGTTGCCGGTGATCGGGTGAGTGTCCGAAGACACGGCGCGCCATTCGACTTTGTAGCTGCCGGTGGGCAGTGGCGAGAGCGGGGTGATGACCATGGTTTTCGGGTCGCTGCCGCCGGAGACTTTGGCCTTCATCGGCATGGGCGAGTGGGCCATGCCGGGCATTGCGGTCATGACCAGTTTGGCGCCGGAGAATTGGGTCATGAGGTTTTCGGAGAAGCGCAGCTCGATGTTGCTCGGTGCTGTGCCGTCCGCGCCTTCGGCCGGGGTGGAGGAGAGCAGTTTCGGGTGGGCTTGAGCCAGTGCGCTCATCAGCAGCCCGGTGGAAAGTGCGATGGCGACAGCGGTGGTTTTGATGGTGCGCATGCAAGGCCTCTTACCGCTTTAAGCGGTTGTTTTTTAGGTTTTTGAGTTGAAGCGTTTAGAACCACAAACGAACGCCGAGGACGAGGCGGGCTTCGCTGCGGTCCTCGCCTTCGTCCCTGGCGTAATCGGCGGTTTTGCCATAGGTGCGGTTCCAGGTCACGCCGACGTAGGGCGCGAATTCCCGACGAATTTCATAGCGCAATCGCAGGCCGGCTTCGGTGTTGGACAGCCCGGAGCCGATGCCCCGTTGCGGGTCGTTTTTGCCGTAGACGTTGAGCTCGGCGGTCGGCTGCAGAATCAGCCGGTTGGTGAGCAGAATGTCGTAGTCACCTTCAAGGCGTGCGGCGGTTTGGCCACCTTCGCCGATGAAGGCCGTGGCTTCGGCTTCGAAGTTGTACAGCGCCATGCCTTGCAGGCCGAATGCGGCCCAGGTTTGCGGATCGCCGGGTTTGAAATCCTGGCGAACGCCGGTCACCACGTCCCACCATGGGCTGATCGCGTGGCCCCAGAGGGCCTGGACTTCGGCGTCTTCGGTTTTGCCATTGACGCGCTCGCCTTCGGAGCGCAACCACAGGCGATCGATGTCGCCGCCGATCCAGCCAGACAGATCCCACGCCAACGCGCTGCCGTCGTCAGCGTCCTGCCACTCGAGTTTGTCGGCGAGGAAGTAATAGTTGAGCGCACTGTCGTGCATGTCATGGCCGGCGGGGCTGACGTACACGGCGGCGCGGTCGGCGTCGGTCAATGCCGGGATCGGCGTGCGACTTTGGGTTGGCGCGGCGGGCTGCATCTGGCCGTCGTCCATGCTCTGCATTTGGCTGTGATCCATGCCCGACATCTGGCTATGGTCCATGCCCTGCATGTCGTCGGTGGCGGCCATGGCTGAAGAAGCCGTGAAGCCAGCGAGTGCCAAAGCGAGGCGGGTAGAGCGAATCAATCTGGTCATGGGTAGCGCCTCATTCTTCCACGCGAACTTCACGGAACATGCCCATTTCCATGTGATACAGGAGATGGCAGTGATAGGCCCAGCGGCCGAGCGCGTCGGCGGTGACCCGGTAGCTGCGCTTTGATCCCGGCGGCATGTCGATGGTGTGTTTGCGCACCATGAACTGGCCATTCTCGTCTTCGAGGTCGCTCCACATTCCGTGCAAATGGATGGGGTGAGTCATCATCGTGTCGTTGACCAGCACCACCCGGATTCGCTCGCCGTACTTGAGTCGTAGCGGTTCGGCATCGGAGAATTTCACGCCGTTGAACGACCAGGCGAACTTCTCCATGTGCCCGGTGAGGTGCAGTTCGATGGTGCGGCCGGGCTCGCGGCCGTCCGGGTCTTCGAAGGTGCTGCGCAGGTCTGAATAGGTCAGCACGCGACGGCCGTTGTCGCGCAAACCAAGACCCGGGTCGTCGAGTTTCGGCGAGGTGCTCATGGCTTGCATGTCCACCAGCGGGTTGTCTTTTTCCGTATCGGGGTGGGATAGCATACCGGCCATGCCGCCCATGGCCATGCTGCTGTGATCCATACCGGCCATGTTGTCCATGCCCTGCAGGTCACCGCCGTCCATGCCCGACATGCCAGGCATGGTGCTGTGATCCATACCCGCCATGTCGCCGCCCATGCTGCCGTGATCCATCCCGCCCATGCCCATGTCATCCATGCTCACCAGCGGTCGCGGATCCAGCGGTGGCACCGGCGCCGACAACCCGGCCTTCGCCGCGAGGGTGCCTCGAGCAAACCCTGTTCGATCCATCGACTGGGCGAACAGGGTGTAGGCGTCCTGGGTCGGCTCGACGATGACATCGAACGTCTCCGCCACTGCGATGCGGAATTCGTCGACGCTTACCGGTTTGACGTGTTGGCCATCCGCCGCGACCACGGTCATTTTCAGGCCGGGGATGCGCACGTCGAAGTAGGTCATCGACGAGCCGTTGATGAAACGCAGTCGCAGCTTTTCGCCGCGGCGGAACACGCCAGTCCAGTTCATGTTCGGCGCCTGGCCGTTCATCAAGTAGGTGTAAGTGGCGCCGCTGACGTCGGCCAGATCGGTGGGGTTCATCTTCATCTCGGCCCACATCTTGCGATCGGCAACTGTCGATCCCCAGCCTTTCTCGCTGACGTCGTGGATGAAATCGCCCACGGTGCGCTTGTGGTAGTTGTAGTAGTCCGATTGCTTCTTGAGTTTGCTCATCAGGCCGACGGCATCTTCGTCGGTCCAGTCGGTGAGCATCACTACGTAGTCGCGGTCGTACTGGAACGGCTCCGGTTCCCTGGCGTCGATCACCAATGGCCCGTAAACCCCGGACTGTTCCTGAAAGCCCGAATGGCTGTGATACCAGTAAGTGCCGTTCTGCCGGACCTTGAACTGGTAAACGTACGTCCCATCAGGCCCGATGCCGTGAAAGCTCAGGCCTGGCACGCCGTCCATGTTGGCCGGCAGCAAGATGCCGTGCCAGTGAATGGAGGTGCTGTCCTTGAGTTTGTTCTTCACCCGCAGCGTGACGGTGTCGCCTTCACGCCAGCGCAGCAGGGGGCCGGGAATACCGCCGTTGATGGTCATCGCCGTGCGAGGGTTGCCGGTGATGTTGACCGGGGTTTCGCCGATGAACAGGTCGAAGTCGGTACCTGCCAGCACGTTCGGTTCGCCGGGGCTGGTGACCGCCCAGACCGGCGTGCGCCACAGTCCGAGGCCAGCGAGGGCTCCGCCCGCGGCGAGGCCCTTCACGAAGGTGCGTCTTGAGGTGTTGGAATGCATGCCGTTTGGTTCCCGTCCGTCAGCCTGATGAAGCCCTCAAGTCCATCCTGAACGGAGGGAAGAGCACTTAATGAGGTGTAGGCTAGCGGGCGGCGCCTTTCAGCAGACTGAGGCCAAGATTACATTTCTGACAGTTTCACGCAGTGTTCAGTGATTTCCAGTCGGCCTGGCCGAGTCCGCCACGGTGGCATTACCGCAATTGATATACGAAGAAGACTTCAACCAGCGCTGATCCGGATAGTAAGAAAACAATAACTGGCCATCCTTCATCGAGTCGATCAGTTGATGTGCAATCGCAGGCCTTACAGCCGGGCAGCCCAAGCTTCTACCGATGCGGCCATTCGCCCGTGCCAGGTCGGGACTGACATAAGGCGCACCATGAATGACGATCGCCCGATCGAGAGCGTTGTCGTTGAAACCCGGCTCCAGACCTTCCATGCGCAACGAATAACCGTTGTGCCCGACATAGCTGGATTGGGTGCGATACAAGCCGAGGCTGGTGGCGTAGCTGGCATTCTGGTTGGAGAACTGGCGGGCCATGTTTTCGCCGCTGTTGCGACCGTGGGCGACCAGTTCATGGAACAACAATTTGCGTTGTTTAAGGTCGAACACCCAAAGACGCTGCGCGGTCGAGGGCAGGGAATAATCGATGACTGCTAGTCTTTGAACCGGGGCCGCGCTTTGAGCCCGACTGCATTGGGAAGCGCGTACGGCCAGGGCAATCACCTTGGCGTTGGCATTGGGGGCCGCTTTGATCAGCGCGGCTTCAAGCGAATCGGCGTAGGCTGCCGGTAAGGTAAACGCGGTCAGCAACAGGGCCGTCATTAAAAAGCCGCAGCGGTCTAGGGCCATATGCAAGTCTCATCTGATTGTTTCGAGTCTAGCAGCGCGCACAACGCTAGCCGGTTGAAAACGGGAGATTAAGGATTATCCATGGGGCAGTTAACAAGGTTATTCGTCATAAGCCGCATATTTTTTATGGGCTTTCTGATAAGCGGCATGGCAATTGCGGAAACTTCGCCGATTGAGCCGCCATCTCCAGTTAGCGTGGTTGCGGATGCAGCGCCTGGCGATTACGTTGGTCAGGCGATTCAAGCGGCGCTGGCGCCATTGAGTTCGGCATTTCCCCCGTTGCTCACCTCGCCGCGTCATCAACGGGTCGACGTCAATCGAGCGGTGATGGACTTTTACAGCCATCGTGGCTATCGCGCCGCCTGGACGGACGATGACGATGTCGTCCAGTTATTGAAAAGCCTGAGCGACACCGAGGTCGATGGCCTGGACCCTGAGGATTTTCACATTGGCGAACTGGTCACGACCAGAACGGCGATGCAGACAACGACGCCAACTCCTGGGCAACGGGCGGCTTTTGATATCTCGGCGACCCAGACGTTTATCACGGCGCTGCTGCAGTTGCGGCGCGGTAAGGTCGACCCTTCGCGGCTGGACATCCATTGGAATTTCGACCCGGTCGGCATCGATCCTCGGGAGGACGTCAATCTTTTCTTCGCCGCTCTCGACAGCCATGAGGTCGGGCGCGCGTTCGCCCAGGCGCCGCCACAAGAAGCGATTTATGGCACGTTGCGACAGGGCCTGGCGCAACTGCGCAAGGTTCGCGACAGTGGTGGCTGGCCAAAGATTCCAGAAGGGCAGACCCTCAGGCCCGGTATGGACGACGCCTCGGTTGCGCAATTGCGAGCCCGTTTAGTGGCGGGTGGTTATCTAACCGCGAAAATGAGCGCGCGCTCCGACTACGACGACACCGTCATGGCGGCGGTGAAGAAGTATCAGGCCGAGCAATATCTCGGGGCGGATGGTGTGGCGGGGCCGGCGACGCTCGCGGCGCTGAATGTGCCGGTCGAGGCGCGAATCGATCAGGTCCGCGTGAACATGGAGCGGGCGCGCTGGCTGCTGTACAAGCTTCAGGGCACCTTTGTCATCGTCGACATCGCCGGGTACAAGGTTTCGTTCTATCGTGATGGCAAGCTGATATGGCGCTCCCGGGTGCAGGTGGGTAAACCGTATCGCAGCACGCCGATTTTTCAATCCGAGATCACCTACGTCACGTTCAACCCGACCTGGACCGTGCCGCCGACCATTCTGGCCAAGGACATGCTGCCGAAGATTCGCAACAATCCCGGTTACCTTGATGCAAGCCGGATTCGCGTGATCGATCGAGAAGGCAATGTGCTCGACCCGTCGACCGTCGATTGGGACAATCCGCGCGGTCTTACGCTGCGTCAGGATGCCGGGGCGGATAACTCGTTGGGACAGGTGGTCATTCGCTTTCCCAATGACTATTCGATTTATCTGCACGACACACCGCATCGCGAGTTGTTTGCGCAATCCAATCGCGCGACCAGTTCCGGCTGTATTCGGGTAGAAAACCCGCTGCAGTTGGTGGCGCTGTTGTTCAACGACCCGGTTCGCTGGGACAGCGCAGGGATTCAAAAGCAGCTGGCCAACGGCAAGACCGAGAACATCAGGCTCCCCGTGAAAGTGCCGGTGCTGTTGGCCTACTGGACGGTGGACCTGAGCCTTGATGGGCGAGTGACGTTCAAGCCCGATGTGTATGGGTACGATAACCCGGTGTTGCGGGCGCTGAATCTGCCTTCGGAACGGCCAACGCTGGACGGGAGGCGAGCGGCGCCTCCCTCGATGGCGGTGGGGCAGAACAAGCTGTAAAGCTTAAAGCCCCAACCCTTCTTGCACCGCCAGGAGCAGGTTGTGTTCCGTCAGTGCGATCGCATCCGGTTGTTGTCCGGACTGTTCGATCGCCTGAAGCCACCAATGCGTCTCGCCGTGTTCGTCCACGGTCCGCAACAGGGCGAGTTCCTTGCCTGTCGAGTGAATCTCGATCCGCCCGGCACCGTCGGCGGTGAAGCGAGCGACAGGGTCGAAGGTGATGCTGTGGTGGTTGCCTTCGATCAGCAGTTGGTCGATGGCGTAATCGTAACTCGCCTCGTCCGGAGCTCTCTCGAAGACGTGAGTGGAATTGCGTCGCAGCTTCAGGCCCACTTCGATCAGTGGCTGCAGCCAGGCTTCAATCTGGTGATACAGCTCGTAGACCTGGGCGGGCCAGCTATCGATGGCCTGATCGGCGATGGTCGCGTCGGCACTGGTTTGCCGGGATTGTTTCAGCTTCTCGGCGAGCTCGTCTGCTTTACTCATTTCGATTTCCTGTCGTGATGTCAGTTAATCGTAGCTCTTTCAAGGTCATGCGGTTTTGCCTTGCGTCATGGGATTAGTGCCGGGCGGGAGATATCCGGGCTAATGCCAATCAGTCAGTACTTGAACACCACAGCCCCTGTGGTAGCGAGCCTGCTCCGGGCGGCGTTCCGACGATAGCGGTGGGTCAGCAAGATACTGATACTGAATGTGCCGCCGTCATCGCGAGCAGGCTCGCTCCCACAGTTTGTGCACCATTAATCCCCCGACCCCTGCGTTTATTCCTCCCAACCCCGTAGACTAAGCTCACAAAAAACAAGGGCTTTGGGCCTCTGCCCATGCCTTGCCCTTTCAGGACTCACTTTTGCCTATCCCCATTCCCGATCCGCACCACGCGCTCGATGGTGCCTTAAAGCGGCTGCCCCTGCTCAAAGCTGCGGTGCTGTTCATTGCGGCGGTGTGTCTCTGCCTCTGTGGTCTGCTTTACCTGCAACTGGAGCAGTCGCGTCGGCACGACCTGGCGTTGGCCGAGGTGTCTTCGTCAAACCTGACCCGGGCCATGGGGCAGCAGGCCGAAGACACGTTCATGAAAGCCGATCTGGTGCTGACCAGTCTGGTGGACTGGATTCAGGCTGAGGGTTTCGACGCTGCGCAGACGCCACGCTTGCAGAAAACCTTCGCGCGGCGGGTGCAGACGCTGCATCAATTGCACGGGATATTTCTGTTCGACAAGCGCGGGCAATGGGTCGTGACGTCGTTCGAAAATCTACCCCGTGGCCCAGGTGTGGCGGACCGAGAATATTTCAGGTTTCACCAGCAGAACGTATCGTCCCAGGCACACATCGGCCCGGCGATTCGCAGTCGGGAAAATGGCGAGTGGATCATTCCGGTGTCCAGGCGGGTGAACGACCAGAGCGGTAATTTCCAGGGCGTATTGTTGGCCGGAATCAAGATGTCGTACTTCGATCAGTTCTTCAAAAGCTTCAGCATCGATGACAAAGGTGCAATGTTCTTGGCGTTGACCGACGGAACGCTGCTGGCGCGACGGCCGTTTGTGGATTCGCAGATCGGCACGTCCCTGGCCCAGGGTGCGATTTTTCAAAAGCACTTGCCCGGCGCAACTTCCGGCAACGCCATGATTGATTCGGTGGTGGATGGCATCGTCCGGTTGTATGGCTACCGTCAACTCGATGCCTATCCGCTGGTGGTCGCGGCGGCATCCTCCAAAGACGCGATCCTCAAAGACTGGTACAACACGGCGATCCAATCCAGTGTGATCGTCGCTCTGGTCGTCCTCGGTGTGGGCTTGTTCGGTTGGGTGTTCGTTCATCAGGTGCGCGCGGGCGAGCGCATTGAGGCGGATTTGCGCGAGGCGCAGAAAACCCTGGAATTGATCGCCACCCACGACAGCCTGACCGGGTTGGCCAACCGTCGATTGTTCGAGCGGGCGCTGGAGATCGAGTTCGGGCGCGGTGCCCGGCGGTCGAGTCCGCTGAGCCTGATCATGCTCGATATCGATTTTTTCAAACGCTATAACGACACCTACGGCCATGTGGCCGGAGACCATTGCCTGGCCGAGGTATCGCGGGCGCTAAAGAGTTGCTGCCATCGCCAGGCCGATCTGGCCGTGCGCTACGGCGGCGAAGAGTTCGCGGTGTTGCTGCCGGATACCGACATCCATGGTGCGCTGACGATCGCAGAGCAAATCCGTCGCAGTGTCATCGACAAAAACATCATCCATAGCGGTTCACCCACAGGCTATGTGACGATCAGCCTCGGCTGTTATTCATTTGTACCGACGGGGTACGACAGCACCGAGGTGTTGATCAAACGTGCAGATGCGGCGCTGTATCAGGCCAAAAACTCGGGGCGAAATCGCTCGGCGGTGTTGTCCATGGAAGGGGGCGTCGAGGCGCTGATGCGCTCGGATCGATGAGGTTTTCGGTCATTGACTGGCAATGGCTATGTGATCGGTTCTTCAAGTGTGGCAATGACTTACGTTATTCAGGGGCGGTGACCGAGCATGGCTGCTATGGTCAGTGGAGAGCCTGGCTGTCATGACGACAGACCAGACCCCGCCGGTCTCACCCGATAAGGCGATCGATTGACAGGATCAAGTGCATGGATTTGACTGCCGTTACCACCGCTGCACCAGCGCGTCATACACCGATTACCCGCAACCTGATGCTCGTCATCGGCCTGCTATTTATGGTTGGAGTGCTTATCGCGCTGATGGCTCTGTTCAGCATTGCCGCACGGCTCGATGCCGAAGACCTGAGTAAAACCACGTTCTACACGCAACGCGCACTTGAGAACCGCATCACTGCCTCGAAAAACTACATCGCCAGCTACGCCAACTGGACGACCGCCTACGACCACCTGAACGACAAGGTCGATGTGCAGTGGGCCTACGTCGATCAGAATGTGGGTAAAACCCTGTTCACCATCGATCACTACGACGGGGTTTTCGTGATCGATGGTCAGCGAACCAAATACGCCACGGTGCGCGGGCTGCTGGTTCAGGATCAGGCGACAACCTATCTGTCGACTTCGATGGCGACGCTCATAGACGAGGTTCAAAGTCAGGAAAGTCTCATCGAGCCCGTCAGCCGTTACACCTTGTTCGAAGGCAAGCCGGCGCTGTTGACGGCGGCCGCGATCGTACCCAATGACGAACGCCCGGCGGTCGATCCCAAGAGCACCTCGGTGTTGATATATGTCGATCAGTTGAACCCTGAAAAGCTCAAAACCCTGGGTGCCGATTACGGGTTGAATGATTTGAGCCTGACGGCCGGCGACGCCGTTGTTCCCGGTCAGCCAGACATCGCTCTGACCGGCACGGGTTACAGTTTGGTCTCCCGGCTTGAGCGGCCGGGGCATGAGTTGCTCTGGTCGCTGCTGCCGCCACTGGGCGGAGCGCTGTTGATTCTGGCGTTGTTGACGGCTTACTTCTTTCGATATGTCCTGCGCACGTCCGGGCATGTGGATGCCAGTTACACCAGCCTCGACTTGTCGAATCAGGCGCTGGAGGCCAGCGAAGAACGTTTTCGCGCGGTGGCCGAAGCCGCGTCCGACTGGATCTGGGAAATCGATGACCAGCACTGCATCACCTATCTGTCGGGGCGCTTCAGCACCGTCACCGGATTCTCCGATCAGCAGTGGCTGGGGCAGAACATCGGCCAATTGCTCAACTGCGATACCACGCCCTTGTCGCTGTGGCTGAACAAACTCGATGAGGAGCAAGCCGTCAGTCACTTGCGCTGCTCTTACCGCGATCAGTCGGGGCAACAACGGGTGTGCCGGGTGTCGGCGCGACCGATCCAGAGCAAGGGCGCGGTGCTGGGTTTTCGCGGGACGGCCAGCGACATCACCGATGAAGTCGCCGCCCATGCGCAGATCCAGCATCTGTCGATGCACGACGCACTGACTGGCTTGCCGAATCGCAACAAACTGGCTCGCTACCTCGAAGACGCGCTGGCACTGAAAGAGCAATCGGCGGCGCTGACGTTGTTGATGATCGACCTGGATAACTTCAAGCCGATCAACGATTCCCTCGGCCATCCGGCGGGCGATGCGGTATTGCTGGAAGTGGCGATCCGTTTGCACGAGTGCACGCGGGACATCGATCTGGTTGCACGATTGGGTGGCGACGAGTTCGTGCTGGTGCTCCACGGCATGGACAGCCACGCGGAAATCGACCGGTTTTGCGAGCGCTTGCTCGACAGCCTGCATCAACCGATCCATTACGATCACCACACGCTGCACATCGGTGCGAGCATCGGCGTCGCTCTGAGTCGGCGCCAGGGGCATCTTCCGGAGGAGCTGATTCGCTGTGCCGATATCGCGTTGTATCAGGCCAAGTCCAATGGCAAGAAGACCTGGTGCTACTTTGCGGCGCACATGAACGATCAGATCCAGCATCGCCGACAACTGGAAAGCGACCTGCGTCAGGCGATCAAGAACAACGAATTCGTGATGCATTACCAGCCGCGTTATCATGTCGATGGCAAGCAGATCGTCTCGGTCGAAGCGCTGCTGCGCTGGCAGCATCCGGTGCAAGGCTTGTTAAACCCCGACGCGTTTATTCCATTGGCCGAGCAGACCGATCTGATCGTGCCATTAGGGCGCTGGGTGTTGCGCGAGGCGTGCGAGACGGCCCTGACCTGGCCCGGTGCGATGATGGTGTCGGTCAACTTGTCGCCGGTGCAGTTTGCCCGTAGCGATGTGATCGAGGATGTCCGGGAGGCGTTGATCCAGAGCCGCTTGCCCGCCAGTCGACTGGAACTGGAGATCACTGAAAACGTGATGCTCATCGATGTCGATGGCGCCTTGGCGACGATGAATGCGCTCAAGGAGTTGGGCGTACGACTGAACATGGACGACTTCGGCACCGGTTATTCTTCGCTGGGTTACCTGCGCACGTATCCGTTCGACGGGATCAAGATCGACAAGCGCTTCATTGCGTCCATGAGCAGCGGCAGCAATGACCGCGCCGTTGTGCAGGCAATCATCAATCTGGGCAAGGCCATGGGGCTGACCGTGACCGCAGAGGGTGTCGAGACGCTGGAGCAACTGGACTTCCTGATCTCGGACCAGTGCCATGAAGTGCAGGGGTTCTACCTCAGTCGGCCGGTGGACAAGTATGCTCTGCTGCCGTTGCTCAAGGCATCAAGGGATGATTTTCCGCCGCAGGACACGCACCTTTAGTCGCCTGTTTCGTGCGCCACGGCAACTGCCGTGACGCACCCCGGTCACAACTGGATACCGCCCAGTCCGTTGCGAGCGTCGGATCATGAAGAACCTGAAAATCGCCACCTTCAACGTCAATGGCATGCGCGCCCGCTTGCCGAATCTACTGGCCTGGCTTGCGCGGGAGCAGCCAGACATCGCCTGTTTGCAAGAACTCAAAGCGGTCGACGGCGCGTTCCCCGTCGCCGAACTGGAGGCGGCCGGGTATGGCGCCGTCTGGCACGGCCAGGTGTCGTGGAACGGGGTGGCGATTCTGGCGCGTGATGCGCAGCCGCTGGAGAGTCGGCGCGGTTTGCCGGGTGATGACAGCGATACCCATAGCCGCTATGTGGAAGCTGCCGTGCACGGGGTTCTGGTGGGTTGTCTGTACCTGCCCAATGGCAATCCGCAGCCGGGACCGAAGTTCGATTACAAACTGGCGTGGTTCGAGCGGCTGATCTCGCACGCCAAGGACCTGCAGAGCAGCGACCATCCGGTAGTGCTGGCCGGCGACTACAACGTGGTGCCCACAGATCTGGACATTTACAACCCGCGCTCCTGGCTCAAGGATGCGCTGCTGCAACCTGAGAGTCGCGCGTGTTATCAGCGGTTGCTGGATCAGGGTTGGACCGATTCCCTGCGTCATCTGTATCCAGAGGAGCGGATCTACACCTTCTGGGATTATTTCCGTCAGCACTGGCAGAAAAACTCGGGGTTGCGCATCGATCATCTGCTGCTCAACCCGGCACTGAGTCCTTACCTGCAAGAGGCCGGCGTCGATGCCTGGGTTCGCAACGAACCTCATGCCAGCGATCATGCGCCGACATGGATTCGATTGGGTTCGCGCAAGCGTCGATAGTCTTGGCGTGTGCGGCGATTGGCTAAATCAATTGTCAGTCCGACCGTGTTTTCCCTTATACATGGCGCCCATCGGCGGAGCGATCCGCGGACCTCTGCATAAAGGATTGAGCGATGAGCGAGACACGACTGACAAATCTTGCGCTGTACCTGCAACGCCTGGGCGTCGATGCGCCCCCGGCGCCCACCCTGGAAACCCTGCGCCAATTGCAGTTGCGCCACACAGGTGCCTTCCCGTTCGAGAACCTCACCACGTTATTGGGCGAACCGGTGCTCATCGATCTGCCGTCCATCGAGCAGAAAGTCCTGCACGACGGTCGTGGCGGTTACTGCTACGAACTCAACAACCTGTTCCTGGCCTTGCTTCAGACACTGGGCTTCGACGCACGTGGCATCACCGGTCGCGTGGTCATGGGTCAGCCCGAAGGTGCATGGAGCGCCCGAACGCACCGCTTGAGTCTGGTAACCCTCGACGGCGTGCGCTACATCACTGACGTCGGCTTCGGCGGCATGGTGCCCACCGCACCGCTGATGCTGGATACCGAAGCCGAGCAGTTCACCCCCCACGAATCCTATCGCATCGAACCGCACGCCGACGGCTATACCCTGCGCGCCAACGTCGGCGGTGAATGGAGGGCGATGTACATCTTCGATTTGCAACGTCAGGAAGACATCGATTACACCCTCGGCAACTGGTACGTCTCGACCCATCCTGAATCTTCCTTTGTGAAACAATTGATGGTGGCGCGGACGGGAGAGGGATGGCGACGCACATTGCTTAACGGCAGCTTTACCATTCATCGCATGGGCAGTGAGAGCGAACGTCGGGAAGTGGCAGATGTGGATGAGTTGATCGGGTTACTGGAAAGCGAATTCGGGATTCGAGTGCCGGCGCAGGAAGTGTTGAAACGGGTGCTTGAGCGGTTGATTAAGCCTGTGTAGTAGGCAAATTGAGCGACACGTAAAGGGGCGGACTTGATCAATTCGCCCCTTTTTCTTTTGATCGGTTTTGTGTCTAGGAGCGAGCGAGAGGCGGCCGTGCCGGCGGTCGCTTGGAAAGCAAAAGATTAGCGGTGGGGTGGGAAAGGGGAGGACGGATGTATTTCAAGAGTTTTTTACGCTGGGAGCACTATGGCTAAAGGGCAGTGTGAACATCTGTCCATAATCTGACTGGTTAGTTGTATACAACTCTATAGACATTTGTCCTGACTATTGAATACAGTGTGCGCACAACAAAAACCAGGGAACCCCCCAACCATGAAAACGCCCCATGTTTCACAACAACGGCCTGAGGATGAGAATCTCGGGATCGGCGCGAATATGGCTTACGGCCTGCAACACGTTCTGACCATGTATGGCGGTATCGTCGCGGTGCCTTTGATCATTGGCCAAGCGGCCGGGCTCTCGCCGGCGGACATCGGTTTGTTGATTGCTGCTTCATTGTTTGCAGGGGGGCTGGCGACATTGCTGCAGACCCTGGGTTTGCCGTTTTTCGGTTGTCAGTTGCCGCTGGTACAGGGTGTGTCGTTCTCCGGCGTTGCGACCATGGTGGCGATTGTCAGCAGTGGTGGGGAGGGCGGGTTTCAGTCGATTCTCGGGGCGGTGATTGCCGCGTCGCTGATCGGCTTGCTGATCACGCCGGTGTTCTCGCGAATCACCAAGTTCTTTCCGCCGCTGGTGACGGGCATTGTGATCACTACTATCGGCCTGACGCTGATGCCGGTGGCCGCACGCTGGGCCATGGGCGGCAACAGCCATGCCCCGGATTTCGGCAGCATGGCGAATATCGGGCTGGCGGCGGTGACGCTGGTGTTGGTGCTGCTACTGAGCAAGATCGGCAGTGCGACTATTTCCCGTTTGTCGATCCTTTTGGCGATGGTCATCGGAACGCTCATTGCCGTGTTCCTCGGCATGGCGGATTTCTCGTCCGTCACCCAAGGCCCGATGTTCGGCTTCCCGACACCATTCCATTTCGGCATGCCTACGTTCCACTTCGCAGCAATCCTGTCGATGTGCATCGTGATCATGGTGACCCTGGTGGAAACCTCTGCCGACATTCTGGCCGTCGGTGAAATCATCGGCACTAAAGTCGACTCCAAACGCTTGGGCAACGGCCTGCGCGCCGACATGCTGTCGAGCATGATCGCGCCGATCTTCGGCTCCTTCACCCAGAGCGCCTTCGCCCAGAACGTCGGGCTGGTGGCGGTAACCGGGATCAAGAGCCGTTTCGTGGTGGCCACCGGCGGTGTGTTCCTGGTGGTGCTCGGATTGCTGCCTTTCATGGGCCGGGTCATCGCCGCCGTACCAACCTCCGTCCTCGGCGGTGCCGGTATCGTGCTGTTCGGCACTGTGGCGGCCAGCGGCATTCGGACGCTATCCAAGGTCGACTACCGCAACAACGTCAACCTGATCATCGTCGCCACTTCGATCGGTTTTGGCATGATCCCCATCGCTGCACCGAACTTCTACGACCACTTCCCCAGCTGGTTCGCGACAATCTTCCATTCGGGCATCAGCTCCTCGGCGATCATGGCCATCGTGCTGAACCTGACCTTCAACCACCTCACTGCCGGAAACTCGGATCAACAATCGGTGTTTGCGGCCGGTACCGAGCGGGTCTTGCGTTATCAGGACCTGGCGGCATTGCGGGAAGGGGATTACTTCAGCGAAGGTAAGTTGCGTGACTGCGACGGGAATGAGATTCCGGTGGTGGAGGCAGAGCATGGATCGCTGGAACTGCGAGCAGCGCATATGAAGCGTAGTGAGCATGTCTGACGGCGGTACCCGGTAAACAGGCAGGTAGATCAAAAGATCGCAATCTGCGGCAGTTTCTACAGGGATTCGTGTGCGATGCGATCCCCGTAGGAACTGCCACAGGTTGCGATCTTTTGACTTTATGGCGAGCACAAAAAAGTCCCTGAATCTTTCGATTCAGGGGCTTTTCAATTTTGCTGTCTGGGCGACCTGGACTCGAATAGAGAAATAAGTATTTGTTTTACAATGAAATTATGCTGATTTTTAGTATTCATATCCCTACGATTATCCTGATCCAGCCCCTATGTTGCCGCTGACCGAAAACCGACCCAGTAAAGACTTGGTTCCAAACGCCCGCGCTGGGTTTGTCTGGAGCAAGGCCAATTGGTTTTTACACAGCCTCGACCCATAGCTGCCGGTTGTCGTGGCTCATTTTTGGCTCAATTTTACTAATCGCTTAACTTTCTATAGCCGCTCAGCTTCTCCATCAGCGCTCCAGCAGCTTCCAGTTGTTTGCGTTCTTTATCCGAAAGGCAGGCTTCCACCGCGTTGCCAAGCCATTCATCACGCCGATCTCGGCTTGCCTGCAATACCAACCTGCCTTTTTCAGACAGCCCTATCCATGTGCGGCGAAGATCACTGGTGTCTTGAGTGCGCGTAATCAACTCACGAGCGTCCAGGTCGCGCAGCAGAGAGGCCAAGTTCGACGACCGCATGTTTTCTGCTTCTGCAATTTTCGAAGGCGTCGCCGTCCCGTCCATTTGGTCAATTGCACTCAAGACCAACATCTGCGACCACGTTTCAGGGTGATTTTGTGCTTCCTGACGCAGACGTTTGCTTAGTCGAGTCACCCGTTCACGAAACAACGAAATATCCATACGGCTATACCTATAATAAAATAGCTATGCAATTATAGCTAAATGCGGCCTGCAACGGTATTCACTCTCAGACTCGGCCGGAAAAAATCATGACGGGGATTAAGATGCCTAATGACCAACCGAGATTCGAGCGGATTCTTCTCACCAATGATGACGGTATTGATGCTCCGGGGCTCAAGGTTTTGGAGCGCATTGCGTCTCAAATGGCACGGGAGGTTTGGGTTGTAGCGCCGTTACTAGATCAAAGCGGGACTTCTCACTCGCTTAGTCTTCACACTCCATTGCGGCTGAGCTTTCATGGCGCCAGACGCTTTGCAGTCACCGGGACGCCGGGGGATTGTGTGGCAATGGCGCTAGGGCACCTGCTCAATCACGACAGTCCTGATCTGATTTTGTCAGGAGTAAATAGAGGCGCGAACTTGGGAGTCGAAACAGTTTTCTCGGGCACGGTTGGGGCAGCCATGACGGGGTTGCTGTTTGGAATTCCATCTATCGCGTTGAGCCAGTCGTTTACCGACAGGAGTGCTGTGCCTTGGGAAAACGCGCTCAATCATGCGCCGCAAGTCATCGCCCAGCTCATGGACATGGACTGGCCAAAGGATGTTTGCTTGAACATCAATTTCCCCAGCTGCGCCTTGGCCGCCGTGCTTCCATTGAAACTGACACGCCAAGGATCTGGGCGTTTGAGCGGTGTATCTGTACGCACAGAAAATGATCCTCGTGGTCTTCAGTATCACTGGCTGAGCTTGGATAGGCACACACAAGCCGATACAGCAGGTACTGAAACGGCCGAGCTTCTTGCTGGGCACATTACCGTGACACCGCTGCAATTTGAGCGGACTTATGACAAGGCATTTGTATCGCTTGGGCAACAGAATCGAGACTCGCTCGTGGATTAGTACGGCTTAGTGTCTACTTATTGCGAGCATAGTGGGTCGCAGCTGGAGAATAACCATGTGTCGTCTCGACGAGTGACCGCTTTTGGCCGCTTTCTGCCGGTCTCCTAGGCACTGTCTAGTGGTCAATACAAATGCAATCTGTGGTCAGCGTAGATGCAACCAGTTGGTCAAATGGATGCAATTACGCATCTAAGGCCTTACAGTGCCTTTGAGGCAACACGAGCATTTGAGTCGTCTCGCTGCCAACCGCCGCCCAATGCTTTGAACGTGGCCACTGCAGCGCGAGCCGATTCAGTTTGTGCCTGGGCTCTGCCATCAGATGCCGCTAGGAGATGTTCATCGGCATCCAGCACTTCGATCAAGCTGATCACGCCTTTTTCATAGGCGGCAAACGACGTCGCTCTGGCTTTCGCATACGCCGACTCGCCCTGGGCGAGTTTTGTCGATTGTTGCTCGCGGTTGATCAGCGCCGAAAAAGCACTTTCGACATCTTCGCAGGCCCGCAGAACGGACTGGCGGTAAGCGGCCAAGGCTTCGGCTTCTTGGCCTTTCGCCAAATCAATCTGGGCGTTGATGCGGCCAAAATCGAACAGCCTCCAGCGTAATCCCAGTGCCGCCGAAGCCTGACTGGCGCCGTTGCTGAACAGGTTTGCGCTGGATACCGATGTAGCGCTGCCGAGCAGCGCAGCCACAGACAGTTTGGGGTAGTACTCGGACATGGCTTCGCCGATGCGCGCGCTGGATGCCGCAAGACGGCGCTCAGCGACGATCAAGTCTGGACGCCGACGCAGCAGATCGGCCGGAGCACCCATGTCCGTGAGGCCTGGCACATCAGGGATAGGCGCCGGTTTGGTCAACTGCGCGTTATAAGTGCCCGGTGCCTTGCCCAGCATGACATCTAGCGCGTTCACTGCCGCGTCAAGGCCAGCTTGCAGTACCGGCACGGTTGCCTGCGCTTGATTCAGCGCTCCTTGGGTCTGGTTCAACTGCAGTTCAGCTGCCAGTCCTTTTGCGTAGAGATGTTGGATGGTGGTGAGCAGTTGTTGTCGTGTGTCTACTTGCTGCCGGGCAATTTCCAGACGTGCTTGCAGGCCACGGATGCTGATGTAAAGATCGGCTGTCTGCGCGACCACTGCCAGGCGTGTGGCAATCGCTCCGGCTTGCGAGGCCTGATAATCGGCGAAGGCCGCTTCTTTACCTCGGCGCAGCCCGCCAAACACATCCAGCTCCCAGCTGGCATTTAGATTCGCTTCATAGGCACTGCCGTAGCGATTATAGGAAGGGTCTGAATTTAGCACTTGGCCCAACGGAGTCTCCAATGACTGACGGGCTCTGGCCGCTTGAGCGTTGACGGTAGCCGACGGCAGGAGGGCTGCGTTAGCGGCCCCCAAACCGGCGCGAGCCTGATCGATCCTTGCGCTTGCCTGGGCTAAATCGAGGTTCTGTTCAAGTGCTCGATTTATCAGCTGACTGAGTATTGGGTCATTAAATGCGTTCCACCAAGCGGCGAGATCGGCATTTGCGGCGCCCTGTTGTCGTGCCTTGGACGTTTGCGCCGAGAAATGCTCGGGCAACTCCACACTGGGTTTTGAGTAGTCGGGGCCCACTGCGCAACCTGCAACCATACCCAAACACAGTAAGACGGCGAAGCGAGGAGGAGGGTGCATGCGATACCTGCGAAAGGGGTGGTTTGTGACGATATTACAATTTGGTCACAAGTTGTCAACCACCTTTGGGATGAGTAAGCTGCTCGCATGAATCAGCCATCAGTTTCTTCGCCCAGCGCCCGTGGCCCAGCCGATCACGACATTCGAGACCAGATTGTTGCGGCGGCCAACGAACATTTCAGTCAGTACGGTTATGGCAAAACAACGGTTTCTGACCTAGCCAAGGCCATCGGCTTTTCCAAGGCTTACATCTACAAATTCTTTGAATCCAAGCAGGCGATTGGTGAAGCAATCTGTACAAATTGCCTGACTGAAATCGTTGCGGCAGTGGAGCAAGCCATCAATGTAGACGGCATCTCGCCGACTGAACGTTTTCGGCGCCTGGTCAAAACCTTAATCGCTACAGGTGTGAGCCTGTTCTTTAACGACCGTAAACTCTACGACATCGCAGCGTTCGCCGCGTCGGAGCGATGGCCCAGTTCACAAGTCTATGACGCGCAGATCAAGAGCTTCGTGTTGCAAATCGTGCGTGAGGGGCGAGAGCTCGGCGAGTTTGAACGCAAGACACCGCTGGACGAGACGGTAGAGGCGATTCATCTCGCTCTGCGGCCCTTCATCAATCCTCTGCTATTGCAGCACAACCTCGATGTTGTTGAAGAAGCCCCTTCTCTCATCTCCAATCTTGTTCTGCGCAGCCTGATGCCTTAAACCTCTGCTGACGGATGCGCTGCGCATCCGTATCAGCGTGTGCGCCTGAAAAAACCAGATATCGAGCCTCTTTGCCTTGCTCTGATCAAGTGGGCGATGTTCATTCGTCTCGGTAGTGACTATTGACATAAATGGTCACTTGAATAAGCATGGAGCATCCGCTACTGAGAGGTCTCTATGATCCAGCGCCCCCACCTGTCATTCATTTTCATTGGCTTGTTGCCGTTTGCCCTCGCGGCCTGCAACGAGGCCACGCCTGCCGATCCTCGCCTTCAAGTGCCCTTGGTGCGCATCGGCGTGGTTCAGCCCTCCGCGCCTGCGGCACGGGTATTCACCGGTATCGTCGCGGCTCGAGTTCAGAGCGATCTCGGTTTTCGGGTGCCTGGGAAGGTCTTGGAGCGCTTGGTGGATGCTGGACAGAGTGTCAAGCGCGGGCAGCCCCTTATGCGAATCGATGCCAACGACCTGACGCTGACCGCGCGGGCACAGCAGGAAGCGGTACTGGCCGCCATGGCCCGAGCTCGGCAGGCCTCCGATGACGAGCTTCGCTACCGTGATCTGGTGTCCGTCGGCGCGGTATCTGCTTCAGCTTACTCAGGGTTCAAAGCGGCCGCCGACTCGGCGAAAGCTCAGCTAAACGCTGCCCAGGCCCAGGCTGATGTTGCAAAAAACGCGACCGGTTATTCGACGTTGCTGGCGGATGCTGACGGAGTGGTAGTGGATACCTTGGCGGAGCCGGGGCAAGTGGTTGGCGCAGCTCAGGTGGTGGTGCGTGTTGCCCACTCAGGGCAACGCGAGGCGGTGATCCAGTTGCCCGAGACGTTACGTCCTGCGCTGGGCTCGGCGGCGACGGTTGAGCTATACGGCCAGCACCAGACTGCAGGTAAAGCGCGTTTACGCCAGTTGTCCGACTCTGCCGACCGACAGACCCGAACGTTTGAAGCGCGTTATGTGCTGGAGGGGGCGCTCTCCAACGCTACTCTGGGTTCGACGATCTCAGTGGTTATCGCTGACACGGATGTTGCTGATGCCCAGGAATTACAGGTGCCCATGGGGGCCCTCTATGACGCTGGTAAAGGCCCGGGGGTCTGGCTGGTGAGCGGGGAGCCGGAGCAGGTGGCATGGCGCCCGATCAAGGTTCGCAGCCTGAATAATGAGGCCAGCGTGCGCGTGACGGGTGATCTGCAGGTGGGTGATCGTGTTGTCGCATTGGGTGCTCACTTGCTGAGTGAGGGAGAGAAGGTCAGGACTGAACTCGCCGATGCTCCGCAAAATTCAGTGGTTGAGGTCAGTCGATGAGCGGCTTCAATCTTTCGGCGCTGGCCGTACGCGAGCGCTCAATCACCCTGTTTTTGATCCTGCTGATTTCTGTGGGTGGGTTGTACGCCTTCTTCAAGCTGGGGCGTGCAGAAGACCCCGCATTCACCATTAAACAAATGACGGTGGTTACTGCCTGGCCTGGGGCGACGGCCCAGGAGATGCAAGACCAGGTGGTAGAAAAGCTGGAAAAACGCATGCAGGAACTGCGTTGGTACGATCGGACCGAGACCTTTACCCGACCCGGCTTGGCATTCACCACGGTTTATCTGCTCGATAGCACGCCGCCCTCAGCCGTCCAGGAGGAGTTTTACCAGGCACGCAAAAAAATCCTGGATGAGCAGAAGGGGTTGCCGTCCGGGGTGATCGGCCCGATGGTCAATGATGAGTATTCCGATGTCACCTTCGCGCTCTATGCGCTCAAGGCCAAGGGTGAGCCGCAACGTCTGTTGGTGCGCGAAGCCGAGAGCTTGCGCCAGCGTTTGCTGCATGTGGCGGGTGTGAAGAAGGTCAACATCATCGGCGAACAGGCCGAGCGCATTTTTGTCGAGCTGTCCTACGAGCGTTTGGCGACACTGGGCATTTCCGCACGAGACATCTTCAGTGCGTTGAACACGCAAAACATGATAACCCCGGCAGGTTCGGTAGAAGCGAAGGGCCCGCAGGTTTTCATCCGCCTGGATGGTGCGTTTGATGATCTGCAGAAGATTGGTAATACCCCACTGACGGTGCAAGGCAGAACCCTCAAGTTGTCCGATGTGGCTGAGGTCAAGCGTGGTTATGAGGACCCCGCGACGTTCCTGGTACGCAACAACGGCGAGCCGGCACTGTTGCTCGGCGTGGTCATGCGCGATGGCTGGAACGGTCTGGATCTGGGGAAGTCGCTGGAGGCGGAGGCGACAGCGATCAACGAGCAGATGCCTTTGGGCATGAGCCTGACCAAGGTCACGGATCAGGCGGTGAATATTGGCGCATCCGTCAATGAGTTCATGGTGAAGTTTTTTGCTGCCTTGGGCGTGGTGCTGCTGGTGTGTTTTCTCAGCATGGGCTGGCGTGTCGGCGTTGTGGTTGCCGCGGCAGTGCCGCTGACCCTGGCGGCCGTGTTCATTGTCATGGCGGCCACGGGCAAAGACTTTGATCGAATTACCCTGGGCTCGTTGATTCTGGCGCTGGGACTGCTGGTGGACGATGCAATCATTGCCATTGAAATGATGGTGGTGAAGATGGAGGAGGGCTACGACCGAATCAAGGCCTCCGCTTATGCCTGGAGCCACACAGCCGCGCCGATGTTGTCGGGGACGTTGGTGACGGCGATCGGCTTTATGCCCAACGGTTTTGCCAAGTCGACCGCTGGTGAGTACACCGCGAACATGTTCTGGATCGTTGGCATTGCGCTGATCACTTCCTGGGTGGTGGCCGTGGTGTTTACACCTTACCTGGGCGTCAAACTGCTGCCGCAGATCAAGGTGCCTGAAGGCGGGCATACGGCGATTTACGGTACGCCGAACTACCAGCGTTTCAGGCGCCTGCTGGGCAGTGTTATCCGCCGCAAAGGCCTGGTGGCGACATCCGTCGTGGGCTTGTTTGTTGTTGCGATTTTGGGCATGGGCGTGGTCAACAAGCAGTTCTTCCCCACGTCCGACCGACCTGAGGTGCTGGTTGAGGTGCAGATGCCTTACGGCACCTCTATCGAACAGACTGATGTGGCGGCGGCCAAGGTCGAGGCGTGGTTGGCTCAGCAGCCGGAGGCCAAGATCGTCACCGCTTACATTGGCCAGGGTGCGCCGCGCTTCTACTTGGCGATGGCCCCTGAACTACCCGATCCATCCTTCGCAAAAATCGTCGTCCTGACCGCGAATCAGCAAGAGCGTGAGGCGCTCAAACTCCGCCTCAGACAAGCCGCGGCCGATGGCTTGGCGCCTGAAGCCCGGGTGCGGGTGACGCAGTTGGTATTTGGTCCTTATTCACCGTATCCGGTGGCCTTCCGGGTGATGGGCGCCGACCCCGCGGTGTTACGAGATATCGCCGCACAGGTTCGCGAGATCATGACCGCCAGCCCCATGATGAGGACCGTCAACACCGACTTGGGCGAGCGCACACCGGCACTTCATCTCACGCTGGATCAGGATCGCCTGCAAGCATTCGGCTTGACCTCGAGCGATGTCGCGCAACAGTTGCAATTCCTGCTAACGGGGGTGCCTGTCACCGAGGTGCGTGAGGACATTCGCTCGGTTCAGGTGGTGGCTCGCTCGGCGGGCGAAACGCGTCTGGATCCGTCGAAAATTGCCGCCTTCACGCTGACCGGCGCCCAAGGCCAGCGCGTTTCGCTGTCCCAGGTAGGGGCGGTGGATGTGCGCATGGAAGAGCCAATCCTGCGACGTCGTGATCGTACGCCGACAATAACCGTGCGCGGTGACGTGGCTGAAGGTCTTCAGCCCCCCGATGTCTCCAACGCCTTGATAACGCAGCTGCAGCCCATCATCGAAAAACTGCCGGCGGGCTACCGCATTGAGTTTGCCGGCGCGATCGAGGAGTCGGGCAAAGCGAACAAGGCATTGTTGCCGTTGTTCCCGATCATGATCGCGCTGATGTTGCTGACCATCATCATTCAGGTGCGCTCGATGTCGGCAATGATGATGGTGTTCGCCACCGCGCCTTTGGGCCTGATTGGTGTGGTGCCAATTCTGCTGCTGTTCCAGCAGCCGTTCGGGATCAATGCCTTGGTGGGATTGATTGCCTTGTCAGGGATTCTGATGCGCAACACGCTGATCCTCATTGGCCAGATTCACTCCAATAAGCAAGCCGGCCTGTCGCCATACAACGCCGTGGTCGAAGCCACTGTGCAGCGCGCGAGGCCCGTGATTCTCACGGCGTTGGCGGCGATGTTGGCGTTCATTCCGCTGACCCATTCGGTGTTCTGGGGAACGCTGGCCTACACCCTGATTGGCGGTACGTTTGCCGGCACAGTGCTGACCCTGGTGTTCCTGCCAGCGATGTACGCCCTCTGGTTCAAGATCAAGCCTGAGCCCGCGCATGAGCTTGCAGCGAACACTCATGTTGCTTGATATCGGTGCAGCTCATTCCCTGAGCTGCGGCACCATCGCTGTTGCTGGTGACTTTGGTGTTGTCATGCCGATTGTCACGAGGGGAAATGCCGAAAAGCCTTGTACGAGGCGGGCTGCAGAAGAAAGAGGCGGGCGCAGGTTGACACAATGAAATGTCCAGGCGGATGAGTTGCTGCAGAACAGCCAGGAAGGGGTGTGAATTGCCGCAGTGGGCACTCCGTAGAAGTAGGCATCTATCTGTGGGCTTGGCCGAACGGCAAGCGGAATCGGAGAGTGGGGCAGTGGTGCGCGACATAAGGGGGCTCCCTTTAATCGAACTGACCTTTATCCCAGGCTCTACCCTTAAAACGGCTGGCATTCACCGGAATCCGACAGAACGCCAAAACGAAAAAACCCGCCAGAAGGCGGGTTTTCGGTGGTTTCAGAGATTTTGGAAGCCCTCTCTGGAACCTTGTATGGCTCCACGACCTGGACTCGAACCAGGGACCCAGTGATTAACAGTCACTTGCTCTACCAACTGAGCTATCGCGGAATGGCGCCTATGTTACTGATTCAAAAAGAGAAGTCAAGCCTCTGTTGGCGGTTTGATGTTTTCATCGGATCAGAGGGGGTTATCGGCCATTGGCGGTTACCAGAATTGCGGCAGAGGTCTACCATGGTCGCCCGGAAGTGGTGACACGCGCTGCCGGCCCTCAGCCGAAAAGGTATGCGCCATGAATCACCCAACCCTCACACCTCAAAACAGCGAGGTGTTCGCATGAGCATCGCTCAGATCAGCCTGCCCAAAGGCGTTGGTCCGCACGCCGAGAAACTGTTCGACGCAATCACTCAGGCCAGCACCGCTGATGAATTGAACCGCGCGGGCGGCAAGGCCGAAGGTTTTGTCCTGGGGCTGGAAAGCACCAAGGCGATCAAAAGCCAGGTGGCCGAGTCGCTTTATGTGGCCTATGACGACGCAGCCAGCCAGCGTGCAACCGAATTGGCTTAACCGCCGAAGGTAATGGTGCCGAGCATCAGCTTGGCGTACAGCATCGTGGCGGTCAGTTGCACCAGCCACAAGGCCAGACCGCCGAGAAACACGCCGGCAGCGACTTGCATCACCAGGTTGTTACCGCGTTTGGCCGAGGAGCGGGGCACAAAGTGGTCCAGCTCATCGCGGTCGGCGCGTAGGTCATCGTTTTTCATGTTGGCTCTCGTAAAAATTCTCGGGTGTACATAAAACCTGTGGGAGCGAGCTTGCTCGCGATGAGGCCATCACATTCAACATTGATGTTGGCTGGCCGGCCGCTATCGCAGGCAAGCCAGCTCCCACATTTAATATGTGTGCAGTCTAGAGCGGTCGTTCGCTGCGCTGGGATTTATCTGAGACAAAAAAACGGGAAGCCATTTGGCTTCCCGTTTTCATATCACGCGTCGACTCAGATCACCGCAACGATGGCCTTGGTCACAACGTCGATGTTGCTCTGGTTCAGCGCGGCGACGCAGATGCGGCCGGTGTCCAGGGCGTAGATACCGAACTCGTTGCGCAGACGGGTCACTTGCTCAACCGTCAGGCCGGAGTAGGAGAACATGCCGCGCTGGCGACCGACGAAGCTGAAATCGCGTTGCGGAGCGTTTTTCGCCAGCAGGTCGACCATCTGGGTGCGCATGCCGCGAATCCGCAGGCGCATTTCTGCCAGTTCCTCTTCCCACTGGGCGCGCAGTACCGGGCTGTTCAGCACGGCGGCGACGATGCTTGCACCGTGGGTCGGCGGGTTGGAGTAGTTGGTGCGGATCACGCGTTTGACTTGCGACAGCACGCGCGCGCTTTCTTCTTTCGATTCGCTGACGATCGACAGGGCGCCAACACGCTCGCCGTACAGCGAGAAAGATTTGGAGAACGAGCTGGAAACGAAGAAGGTCAGGTCCGATTCGGCGAACAGGCGCACGGCCGCGGCGTCTTCATCGATGCCGTCGCCAAAGCCCTGGTAGGCCATGTCGAGGAACGGCACGTGACCTTTGGCCTTGACCACTTCCAGCACGTTTTTCCAGTCCGCAGGGCTCAGGTCCACGCCGGTCGGGTTGTGGCAGCAAGCGTGCAGCACGACGATGGAGCCGGACGGCAGGGCGTTCAGGTCTTCCAGCAGGCCGGCGCGGTTAACGTCGTGGGTGGCGGCGTCGTAGTAGCGATAGTTCTGCACCGGGAAACCGGCCGTTTCGAACAGTGCGCGGTGGTTTTCCCAGCTCGGGTCGCTGATCGCCACGACGGCGTTCGGCAGCAGTTGCTTGAGGAAGTCGGCACCGATTTTCAGTGCGCCAGTACCGCCAACGGCTTGGGTGGTGATGACGCGGCCAGCAGCGATCAGTGGCGAGTCATTGCCAAACAGCAGTTTCTGTACGGCCTGGTCGTAGGCAGCGATGCCGTCGATCGGCAGGTAGCCACGGGAAACGTGTTGAGCGGCGCGAATCGTCTCGGCTTCGACAACGGCGCGCAGGAGTGGAATTCGCCCCTCCTCGTCGCAGTAAACACCGACCCCCAGGTTGACCTTGTTGGTACGGGTATCGGCATTGAATGCTTCGTTGAGGCCCAGGATTGGATCGCGTGGTGCCATTTCGACAGCGGAGAACAGGCTCATTATTGCGGCGGCTCTGAATGGAGTGTGGAGGGACGTGTCGCGCTCCAGCCGGATGCACTAGAGCGGTGCACAAACGGGGAGCTAGTATAGAGGCCATCAGTGATCGATGGCGACAGGCGATTCGGCTTTTACGGTAAGTTTTTCGAATTATTTTTCGATCGTTGATCGAGTGGTGTCATCAAAGGTTTTATCCGATGTAGGACGTTTGCCTTGAAAGCGATGGCAATCGGCTCCACATTGAGCACAATCCAGTTTTTTCCTCGGGCGACGTCGGTCGTTTGCGGTCTTTTTCGTTGCTGTCCGGTTTGACCGGACAGGCGCGAATCCCTGCACCGAGAACCGAGAGGTATGTATGTCTGAATTCCAGCTAGTCACCCGCTTCGAGCCCGCCGGCGATCAGCCGGAAGCCATCCGCCTGATGGTCGAGGGCATTGAGGCCGGGCTGGCGCACCAGACGTTGCTCGGTGTGACCGGCTCGGGCAAGACCTTCAGTATCGCCAACGTGATCGCCCAGATACAGCGCCCGACGCTGGTGCTGGCGCCCAACAAGACGCTGGCCGCGCAGTTGTATGGCGAATTCAAGGCGTTCTTCCCGAACAACGCTGTTGAATACTTCGTGTCCTATTACGACTACTACCAGCCCGAAGCCTATGTGCCGTCATCCGACACCTTCATCGAGAAGGATGCCTCGATCAACGACCACATCGAACAGATGCGTCTGTCTGCGACCAAGGCGCTGTTGGAGCGCAAGGACGCGATCATCGTCACCACGGTGTCGTGCATTTACGGTTTGGGCAGTCCGGAAACCTATTTGAAGATGGTGTTGCACGTCGATCGAGGCGACAAGCTCGACCAGCGCGCGCTGCTGCGTCGCCTGGCCGACCTGCAATACACCCGCAACGACATGGATTTCGCCCGGGCGACCTTCCGGGTGCGCGGCGATGTGATTGATATCCACCCGGCGGAATCCGATTTCGAAGCGATCCGCATCGAGCTGTTCGATGACGAAGTGGAGAGCCTGTCCGCCTTCGACCCGCTGACCGGTGAGGTCATCCGCAAATTGCCGCGTTTCACCTTCTATCCGAAGAGCCACTACGTGACGCCGCGCGAAACCCTGCTCGAAGCTACCGAAGGGATCAAGGTCGAATTGCAGGAGCGCCTGGAATACCTGCGCTCCAATAACAAACTGGTGGAAGCCCAGCGACTGGAGCAACGCACCCGTTTCGATCTGGAGATGATCCTCGAGCTGGGCTACTGCAACGGCATCGAAAACTATTCGCGCTACCTGTCGGGCCGTGAGTCCGGCCAGGCGCCGCCCACGTTGTTCGACTACCTGCCGGCGGACGCCTTGCTGGTGATCGACGAATCCCACGTCAGCGTGCCGCAAGTCGGCGCCATGTATAAAGGTGACCGTTCTCGTAAAGAGACGCTGGTGGAGTACGGCTTCCGTCTGCCGTCCGCGCTGGACAACCGGCCGATGCGTTTCGACGAGTTCGAAAGCATCAGTCCCCAAACGATTTTTGTCTCAGCCACGCCGGGCAATTACGAGGCGGAGCACGCCGGCCGAGTGGTCGAGCAATTGGTGCGACCGACTGGCCTGGTGGACCCGCAAATCGAAATCCGTCCGGCATTGACTCAGGTCGACGACCTGCTCTCGGAAATCACCAAGCGAGTCGCCCTAGAGGAGCGGGTGCTGGTGACCACGCTGACCAAGCGTATGTCCGAAGACTTGACCGATTACCTGGCCGACCACGGCGTGCGTGTGCGTTATCTGCACTCGGACATCGACACCGTGGAGCGGGTCGAAATTATCCGTGACTTGCGTCTCGGCGTCTTCGATGTGCTGGTGGGGATCAACCTTCTGCGTGAAGGCCTGGACATGCCGGAAGTCTCGCTGGTGGCGATTCTCGACGCCGACAAGGAAGGTTTCCTGCGTTCCGAGCGCTCGCTGATCCAGACCATCGGCCGGGCGGCGCGCAACCTCAATGGGCGGGCGATTCTGTATGCGGATCGCATCACCGGTTCCATGGAGCGGGCGATCGGCGAAACCGAGCGTCGTCGCGACAAGCAGATCGCCTTCAACCTGGCCAATGGCATCACGCCCAAGGGGGTGTTCAAGGACGTCGCCGACATCATGGAAGGCGCGGTAGTGCCGGGTTCGCGCAGCAAGAAGCGCAAAGGCATGGCCAAGGCCGCCGAGGAAAGTGCCAAGTATGAGGCAGAACTGCGCTCGCCGAGCGAGATCAGCAAACGCATTCGTCAGTTGGAAGAAAAGATGTACCAGCTCGCTCGCGACCTGGAATTCGAAGCTGCGGCGCAGTTGCGCGACGAAATCGGCAAATTGCGGGAGCGGTTGATCGCGGTTTGAGATGTGCAGTGAATGGGCGGGCCTCATCGCGGGCAAGCCCGCTCCCACAAGGATTGAGGGTATTCATACAATATGTGGCCACCTACGGATCCTGTGGGAGCGGGCTTGCCCGCGATGAGGCTCGCCGGAACACTACAGATATCAATTGCGCGCTTCCCAAGCCTTCAGCCCTGCCTGCAACCTCCTGGTAGGCAACGTCGCCACAAGCTGATCCCTCAATGCAATATTGGCTTATATGCCCTGCTGACTGGAGCATGGCAGGCTACGCCTGTTACCATTCGGCTCTTGTTGGAAGTTCGCTTTGATCTTCGCTTTTATTCTTTTCGAGACATGCCATGACCACCGTCCGCACTCGCATCGCGCCATCGCCTACCGGGGACCCCCACGTAGGTACCGCTTACATCGCTTTGTTCAACTACTGCTTTGCCAAGCAGCATGGCGGTGAGTTCATCCTGCGGATCGAAGATACCGACCAACTGCGTTCGACCCGCGAGTCCGAACAGCAGATTTACGACGCCCTGCGCTGGTTGGGTATCGACTGGAGCGAAGGCCCGGACGTTGGCGGCCCGCACGGTCCTTACCGTCAGAGTGAGCGCGGCGATATCTATCAGAAGTACTGCCAGCAATTGGTCGACATGGGTCATGCCTTCCCGTGCTTCTGCACGGCCGAAGAATTGGACCAGATGCGCGCCGAGCAAATGGCCCGTGGCGAAACCCCGCGTTACGACGGCCGTGCGCTGTTGCTCTCTGCGGATGAAGTCGCGCGCCGCCTGGCCGCCGGCGAGCCACACGTCATCCGCATGAAAGTGCCGACCGAAGGCGTGTGCGTGGTGCCTGACATGCTGCGTGGCGATGTCGAGATCCCGTGGGATCGCATGGACATGCAAGTGCTGATGAAGACCGACGGCCTGCCGACGTACTTCCTGGCCAACGTGGTCGATGACCACTTGATGGGCATTACCCACGTTCTGCGCGGTGAAGAATGGCTGCCTTCGGCACCGAAATTGATCCTCTTGTATGAATACTTCGGCTGGGAACAACCGCAGCTGTGCTATATGCCGCTGCTGCGTAACCCGGACAAGAGCAAGCTGTCCAAGCGCAAGAACCCGACCTCGGTGACGTTCTACGAGCGCATGGGCTTCATGCCGGAAGCAATGCTCAACTACCTGGGCCGCATGGGCTGGTCGATGCCGGACGAGCGCGAGAAGTTCTCGCTGCAGGAAATGGTCGACAACTTCGACCTGCAGCGCGTTTCCCTCGGCGGGCCGATTTTCGACATCGAGAAGCTGTCGTGGCTCAACGGCCAGTGGTTGCGTGACCTGCCAGTGGAAGAGTTTGCCGCTCGTCTGCAACAGTGGGCACTGAACCCGGAATACATGATGAAGATCGCACCGCACGTGCAGGGGCGGGTTGAAACCTTCAGCCAGGTCGCACCGCTGGCCGGTTTCTTCTTCGCCGGTAGTGTGAACCCGGACGCCAAACTGTTCGAATCCAAGAAGCTCTCGGGTGATCAGGTTCGTCAGTTGATGCAACTGATCCTGTGGAAGCTGGAAAGCCTGCGTCAGTGGGAGAAGGACAGCATCACTGCAACGATCCAGGCGGTGGTCGAATCCCTGGAGTTGAAACTGCGTGATGCGATGCCGCTGATGTTCGCCGCGATCACAGGCCAGGCCAGCTCGGTGTCGGTGCTCGATGCAATGGAAATCCTCGGTCCGGACCTGACCCGTTTCCGCCTACGCCAGGCCATCGACCTGCTGGGCGGCGTGTCGAAGAAGGAAAACAAGGAGTGGGAAAAACTCCTGGGCGCTATCGCTTAAGGCTGTTTAACCTTGTGTAGGAACTGCCGAAGGCTGCGATCTTTTGATCTTGCTCTTCGGCGCCACCCCCGTTTTTCGGGGGGAGGGCGGTAAGTGATTGTTATGTGGGCAAAAAATTTTGGAAATTGTTAAAAATAAGTTTGACAGCCTTCCGATGCGCCATTAAGATTCGCCCCGTCCTCAGCGATGAGGGGCTATAGCTCAGCTGGGAGAGCGCTTGCATGGCATGCAAGAGGTCGACGGTTCGATCCCGTCTAGCTCCACCAATTTACACTTCGAGGTCTGGCCACACCGGCCTTGAAGCGATCAACACTCAGCGTTGATCAGTTGTATAGAAGGGTTTGCGTCCCCTTCGTCTAGTGGCCTAGGACACCGCCCTTTCACGGCGGTAACAGGGGTTCGAGTCCCCTAGGGGACGCCAGTTTTACAGAAGCGATGTTGCAAGATGTCGCTCCGCCGCGAGGCGAAAAATCCGGGGCTATAGCTCAGCTGGGAGAGCGCTTGCATGGCATGCAAGAGGTCGACGGTTCGATCCCGTCTAGCTCCACCAATTTTACAGTTCAAGGTCTGGCCACACCGGCCTTGAATCGATCAGCTCTCAGCACTGATCAGTTGTATAGAAGGGTTTGTGTCCCCTTCGTCTAGTGGCCTAGGACACCGCCCTTTCACGGCGGTAACAGGGGTTCGAGTCCCCTAGGGGACGCCACGATTACCCGCTCTGCGGGATTTTTAAGGGTCATTCAATTATTGAATGGCCCTTTTGTTTGTCTGGCGTTTGGCCAACTCTCCTTTTTCCTCAAAACTGTTCTTCAGACCAGCGGTCACATCCACGACTTGCGGAAAATTATTATGAGAATAATATTCTAGTCGTAATATTCGGAGGCAACGATGAACGATAAAAAAGCTCAAACCCGCGAACGCATCCTCAAGGCTGCCAGTGCAGCGCTGATCCAGCGCGGCCCGGCTGAGCCGAGCGTGGGCGAAGTGATGGGCGCGGCTGGCCTGACGGTCGGCGGCTTCTATGCGCACTTCGAAAGCAAGGACGCATTGATGCTGGAAGCGTTCAAGCAGCTGCTCAGCCATCGTCGTGGCTTGATCGCCAATATGGACGCCGAGTTGACCGGTGAAGAACGTCGCGCGTTGGTCGCAGCGTTCTACCTGTCGCGCAAACACCGTGATTCCACCGAGCAGGCGTGTCCGATTCCGGCGTCGGTCGGCGAGCTGGGCCGTCTGCCGGACGAATTTCGTGTGGCGTTGAATGAGCATGTTGAGTTGATGGTCGCGCAGTTGGCGGCCAGCCCGGAAGAAGCCGACAAAGCCTTGGCCGACTTGGCCTTGATGGTCGGTGGTTTGGGTCTGGCGCGGGCGCTGGGGCCAGGAGAGTTGTCCGATCGTTTGCTGCGCGCCGCCAAGTCGGCGGTGTTATGACCTAAAGGCGTCAGCCTGAGGAGATGGGCGATGAACACGTTGAGCTGGGTTCGTGGCGTTAATGGCACCTTGGGCTGGTTCGCGCCGACGCTGGTGGCGAGCAAGATGCGCCTGGCATTCATGACCCCGCGGCAATTGCTGCCGCGTGACTGGGAGTTGCCGCTGCTGGCGAAATCCGAACGAATCACCTTGCGCTTCGGTCTCTCTGCGCTGCGTTGGGGGCAAGGGCCGGCGGTGTTGTTGATGCACGGCTGGGAGGGTCGGCCAACACAGTTTGCTGCGCTGATCACGGCGCTGGTCGATGCCGGTTACACCGTGGTTGCCCTGGACGGCCCGGCTCACGGTCGTTCGCCTGGTCGCGAGGCTAATGTGGTGCTGTTCGCTCGGGCCATGCTCGAAGCGGCCGCTGAATTGCCGCCGCTGCAAGCGGTGATCGGTCACTCCATGGGCGGCGCCAGTGCCATGCTCGCAGTTCAGTTGGGCTTGCGCACCGAAACCCTGGTCTCGATCGCCGCCCCGGCGCGAATTCTCGGGGTGCTGCGCGGTTTCGCGCGCTATGTGCGCCTGCCGCCCAAAGCCCGTTCGGCGTTTATTCGTCAGGTCGAGAAGGACGTCGGCATGCGCGCCGCCGCGCTGGATGTTGCGCACTATCAGCTCGACATGCCGGGGCTGATCGTTCATGCCGAGGACGACAACTTTGTTCCGGTCAAGGAATCGCAATTGATCCACGAAGCCTGGTTCGACAGCCGTCTGTTGCGCCTGGAAGAGGGCGGTCATCAGCGGGTGCTCGCCGATCCGCGAGTGATCGACGGGGTTCTTTCGCTGCTGGCCGGTCGCAGCCTGCAATCGCGCCAATCGGCCTGAGCTTCCGTTACACTGCCCCGGTCGAAATAATCTGACCGGGAGTGGGGTATGGGCTGGGATCGGGCAACGCCGTTTATCATTGATCTGGAAGTGGCCGCCGAGGACATCGACGGGCTGGGCCATGCGAACAACGCGGTGTACGTGACCTGGCTCGAACGCTGTGCCTGGCGCCACTCGCAACGGCTGGGCCTGGATTTGGTCGAGTACCGGCGGCTGGATCGGGCGATGGCGGTGGTGCGACACGAGATCGATTACCTGGCAGCAGCCTATGAGGGCGATGAGTTGCAGTTGGCGACATGGATCGTCGATTGGGATCAGCGCCTGAAAATGACCCGACACTTCCAGTTGAAGCGCCCCAGCGACAACACGACGTTGCTGCGGGCACAGACCACTTTCGTGTGCATCGAACTGTCGACCGGCAAGCCCAAGCGCATGCCGGCGGAATTTATCGAGGGCTACGGTCCGGCGTTGCAAGTTCCAAGCTGACACGGTCCTGTGGCGAGGGGGCTTGCCCCCGTTCGGCTGCGCAGCAGTCGTAAAATCATCAATGATCTTGGGGGTCGCTACGCAACCCAACGGGGGCAAGCCCCCTCGCCACAGAGGTATGCGCAAGTCTTTCATTAGATAATCCAGTAAACTGCCGCACGTTTTTCGTTGAGTGTGTTTTTCATGCAAATTGCTTTGGCGCCCATGGAGGGGTTGGTCGACAACATCCTGCGGGACGTGCTGACCCGTGTGGGCGGTATTGATTGGTGCGTGACCGAATTCATTCGGATCAACGATCAGCTGCTCACGCCTGCCTATTACCACAAGTTCGGCCCGGAACTGCTGACCGGTGCCCGAACCGCGTCCGGCGTTCCGCTACGAGTGCAGTTGCTCGGCTCCGATCCGGTGTGCCTGGCGGAAAACGCCGCATTGGCCTGCGAGTTGGGTTCCGAAGTCATCGACCTGAACTTCGGCTGCCCGGCCAAGACCGTCAACAAGTCCCGTGGCGGCGCGGTGCTGCTCAAAGAACCTGAACTGCTCAACCAAATCGTTGAACACGTCCGTCGTGCCGTACCCGCGCACATTCCGGTGACCGCCAAGATGCGCCTCGGCTTCGACAGCCCGGACGGTGCGCTGGTTTGCGCCACGGCCCTGGCCGAAGGTGGCGCGGCGCACATCGTGGTTCACGCACGGACCAAGACCGATGGCTACAAGCCGCCAGCGCACTGGGAATGGATCCCTCGGGTGCAGGACGTGGTCAAGGTGCCGGTGTTTGCCAACGGCGACATCTGGAGCGTCGAAGACTGGCGCCGTTGCCGCGAGATCAGCGGCGTTGAAGACATCATGCTCGGTCGTGGACTGGTATCGCGCCCGGATCTGGCCCGGCAAATCGCTGCCGCCCGCGCCGGTGAAGACGTAATCGAGATGACCTGGGCCGAGCTGCTGCCGCTGATTCAGGACTTTTGGCTGCAAGCCAAGGCGCAGATGACGCCACGTCAATCGCCGGGTCGCTTGAAGCAATGGCTGGCGATGTTGACCCGCAATTATCCCGAAGCGGTCGAGCTGTTCACCGTCCTGCGTCGTGAGACCGAGCTGGATAATGTCTCGCGTTTGCTGGGTCTGCAGGTCTCTGAAGCGGCCTGAAGCTACTTTAAAAAAACAGAAAAAGAGCTCTTGAAAAGTAATCAGCGGTCCTTATCTAAGGATTACGCGATGCCGAATTCGGGTCGCGGAGACAAAAAAACTTGCTGATTATGTTCAGGAGATTTGAATCATGAGTACTGCATTTTCCCTGGCCCCACTGTTCCGTTCCTCGGTAGGTTTCGACCGTTTCAACGACCTGTTCGAAACCGCCCTGCGCAATGAGCCAGGCAGCACCTATCCACCCTACAACGTTGAAAAATACGGTGATGATCAATACCGCATTGTCGTAGCAGCCGCCGGTTTCCAGGAAGAAGACCTGGACTTGCAAGTGGAGAAAGGTGTGCTGACCATCAGTGGCGGCAAACGTGACGCGGACGAAAGCGTCACTTACCTGTACCAAGGCATCGCGCAGCGCGCCTTCAAACTGTCGTTCCGTCTGGCGGACCATATTGAAATCAAGGCCGCCAAACTGCGCAACGGTTTGTTGAGTATCGACCTGCTGCGCGTGATTCCGGAAGAAGCGAAAGCCAAACGCATCCCGATCAACGGGACGGAAAAACCGGCTCTGCAGCATTGAGTCATTCGAAGAAATACATTCGTTTGAACAGGCTGTAACCCGCTGAATGAAGGCCCCGACTTGTCGGGGCCTTTTTGTTTCCAGGCAAAAAACAGCCATGCAAGCTTTGCCGCCTTGCGACGGTTTCTCTACAATCCGCGCCAGTTTTGCCGACACCCATCCTGCCTGGTCGGCCCGGAGCTTTTTTTCATGGAAGAGATACAACAGCGTTGGCTGTGCGGTCTTTCTGCGCCGATGGTGGCCCTCAATCCTCGCGCCCATTACGACGAGCCTGCTTTCTACTCCGATCCGCAATTCATTGACCTGCAATGCAGCTGGGGCATCAGCGACCGGCCGCAGTTATTAAGCATGCTCGAAGGGATGGCGGACGACGGTCATGCCTCTCATCTCGATGGGGCGTATCAGTCGTGGCAGCGTTGCTTGCCGAGCGAATGGCAGACACTGCTTGAAACGCTGTCACCCCGCGAGCGCGACTTGCACGAGTTCGCCGGGCGTACCTTCGGTGGATGCGGGCCGGGTGGCATCAGGGCTTGGGATCTCGGGCGCATGGGGTTTCTCTTGCGCTGTGGTTTGCGCAATGAGTGGATCGATTTAACTGAAAGTCTTTGGCTACATGGCCGACTCGCCGCAAGAGCGCAATACCATTACGGCAGTTGGTTCTCCTATTTCAATGGTTTCCTGGCCGGTCATGCGTTCTGGAGCTGTCTGGGCAACAGTGACGAACAGATGGCTCACGAGCTTGATCGGCAAGGGGAGTTTTCGCGTAGCGCTTTCATTGCGCGTGGTCTTGCGCGCGACATCCCTTCTTTCCTGGTAGACCTGCCCTGGCACATGGACCTCAACTCACCGCCACGCCCGGCGTCCCTTGAGGAGTTCGACTGGTCATGAGTTGCTGGATACGCCTGGGTATAGAACCCACCAAAGACCAGACAGTTATTCGAAATGCCTACCGCGCGCGTCTGCCGGAGCATCATCCGGAGAGTGATCCTGAGGGCTTTCAGGCACTGCGTGAGGCCTATGAAAGTGCCAACCGTTTCGCTCGTCATGAAGAGGTCGAAATCGAAGATGAAGGCGTTGGTGCGCCCGAGATTCCGCAGACCTTGGTGGATTTTTACGCGTTGCTCGAAGATCCGGCTCGGCGCTTCAATCCTGAGGCCTGGCAAGCGTTCGTTAAAGCGTTGGATCAGCTACCTCTGGACGCTTTTGATGACCTCGGTTGGGGGCTGTTCCATGCATTGGCCAATGCCGGATCGCTGTCTTACTGTTGCGCAAATCTGCTGGCGCAACGGATGGGTTGGGAGCACCAGTTGCTGGATCTGGGGTTCGAGCAGGCGAATAAAGTCGAACAGTTCCTGCAACGCATCAAGACGCCAGACCCGTTCGATACGACACTGATGAGCGGCTGGTCCGAGCCTGCGCAGATGGAAACCCTGTGGTATGCCCGAAGCCTCGACTACCTCTTCGAGCATCGTCCGCTCCATGAATTCGAAGACTTTGCCAGCCATCACACCTGTTTGCCGCTGCCGGCGGACGAAGCATTCATCACGCGTTTGCTAGTGCGGTTCACCCAGGCGGGTATCGGTGGTGCAGGTCTGCAGCAGCTGTGTGTCGAACAACAGAGCCAAGCGCCAGACGATGTCGATTGGCTTTACTTGTTAGCTTGTCAAAACAGTTTGTTGGGGCTTGAGGATCAGGCGCTGCCCTGCTGGATCCGGCTCTGGCTGGAGTATCGTCACCCGAAGGCTGAAAGTTACTTGCTGGAGCTTTGCGCCAAACGTCAGCCAGACTTTCTCGCGCTACTGATTCAGGCATTTGACCGTCTGGAAAATTTCCGTGACTGGTCCCATGACCTCGACGATGTCACTCAAGAATATGGCAGCCCTTCACAGCGTCCCGAAACGCTGGCTCGCTGGCTTGGGGTCGGGCAACTCAATCTGCAAGGATTGGCAGCCGCATTTGTCGATTGGCGAATGACGGGGGATGAACTGCCTCTGCTGGCATTGCTTCTAGGGGAGCATCCGGATTCCCGCTTGCAGCGTCTGTACCGGCATGCATGGGCCTTGCATCGTGGGGATGTGTGGTTGTTGCAACAAATACTGGACGAGCCGCATCCGTTCGATGCCCTTGAGGGGCTGGTTCTGAGTGGGTTCAAGTATCAGGCAGAGCAGCAACTCTGTTGGTTGAATCAGGCGCCGATTCCGTTGGCAATGAAGGCCTTTCTCAACAGTCGTTCAGTTGAGCCGCAACTGGCCGAGGAACTGACAAAAGGCGAGCCGCACAAGATATGTCGCCTGTGGCTGAGCAGGCTGCGGGCTTACGACCCGTCTGCCCTGGTGCGGATCGATCAGGCATTTGACTTGGTGGACGCAGAAGCGGACGTGAACTTGCGGAGCTTGAGTCTGCTGGTCCAATTGGGGCAGCGAGGCGCAGTCCTGCCGGTCATTGCGCAAGGCGAGGCGGCGTGGCAATGGCACGCTCAGACGGTATTCCTGCTGGCATTGCTCGAACAGCCTGAGCGTTGGCTGACGTTGATCGATACGCAATGCCTGGAGCGACTGGAGGTCAACCCGGCTCATCCCCTGAGTCGGCTCCAGCCGTTGCTGCGGCGTTTGCAGCGTGAGCAAGGTAACTGCACCGGTTTGCTGGGGTGGCTGCAAGGTACCGATCCGGTCCATGGCTTGCTCGTGCAGCAGTTGTTCAATGTGCAGCAGGTCCTCGACAGCGCAGCGCTGCCCGGTAACGCGCAGCTCTATACCTGCATTGAAAGTGATCCCGATGCGTGCGGCGAGGATTTGCTGGGGCTGATGCTGCTCTGGGGTGTGCTGTATCACGATCCGAGCCTTGACGCCGAGCAGCATCGCGCACTGTTGCAATCCATCGCCGCTATCAGTTGTGAAGATGACTGGTTCGAAGCGTTTCGTAATGGTTTGATCAAAGGGGATCCTGTTTGGCCGCCTCGCAAAGTGCTGACGGATTTCGACGTCGACAAGCTGCTGGTCTATGAAGTCCTCGATACGCTGAGAAGCCTGATTCGTTATGGCGCGGCAGGAGTGCCGAGGACCAAGGTGTTGCAACAGTTGCAGCGCGGCAAGGATGAAACCGCGAACAGTGTGGGCCTGCGTCTGGCATTGACTGCCTTGCTGTCCTGGAGCGAGCGCCTGCTCTTGGCCAAAAGCGACACTCGCCCGGTGCCGTCTGCTGCGGTCTGGCGTTTGGGCACGCGATTGGGACGCAAGGCATTTATCGGACAGGTGCTGGGGTGTGTGGTGATCACCCCGATCGTGGCGCTGCTCAGCGGCACCGCCATCTCGGGGATTGTCATGCTGCTGCTGGGCATCGCGTTGTTGCTTGGTGCGATTCTGCGTCGGCTGCATGACATTGGCCGCGGGATTCCCACACTGCTGATTATTGCCTGCCTGACGCCGGTATTGCCGTTCCTGCCTCTGGTGTTGTTCGGCTTTCCCGGCGACAGGCTGCCTAACCGCTATGGTGTGCCGCCGGACAGTGCTGGTGAGGACACGCTGCCCGGTGGTTTGCAGGCGACCCTGCGGCGGCTTAACGGCTAAAGGCGAAGCTGATCCAGCGCTTTATTGAGTTGTGACCGATGGCTGGCAATCTCTACCGATTGCTGGCCACCGAGCACGGCGGTAAAGGCATCCAGCCAACCGGCAATTTGTTCGCGCTCATCGCCCAGGCTTTGCGTCCATGCACGCTCCAGCCGTGCCAGCAGGGTGCGATTGGGCAGCGCGTCCCGTGGATGGATTTTCAGGGCGCTGAGCCGTTCATGGCTGTTTTGTCGTGATTGCGGGTCGAGCCCGGTGGGGCTGCGATCAATGCTATGGCTGTGGCGTTCGCCGCTGGCCAGCAGGGTCACGTCAACTTCAAGCAAACCGTTGATGTCGTAGCTGAAACGCACATCCAGGGCCTGAGTCTGGTCACCGGGTGTCACCGCGACGTCGAAAGCATCGATGAAAATATTGTCCCGCACCCACGGCCGTTCACCCTGATAGACCGCGATACGGATTTGGTCTTGCTGCGGATGGGTGGTGTAAAAACGTTGCACCCGAGAGGTCGGGATCACGGTGTTGCGTTCGATGATCGGTGAGAAGGCGCCGCTGACGTCTTCTCCGCGATTGGTCGAGATGCCCAGAGTGTACGGGCAGACGTCGGTCAGGATCAGCTCCTCGATTGCGCTATCGCGGGCCTTGCACGCCGCCTGGGTGGCGGCGCCCAGTGCGACTATCGTGTCCGGGTCGAGATGGCGATAGGGCAGGCGCCCGAACAGTATGGCGACCATCTGCTGCACGGCTGGCATCCGCGTAGCTCCGCCGACCAGCACCAGGCTGTCGAGGTCCCGGGGCTTGAGCCGTGCATCGCGCAGGGCTTGTTCGATGGGAGCGCGCAACCGGGCCAGCAGCGGCTCCCAGATTTTCATCGCGGTAGCCTCATCCAGCGACCACTCGCGCAAGACGCCGGCGCCATTCCAGTTCAGATGCTGGGTGCCTTCACTGAGTTTGCATTTGAGTTGCTCCAGAGCATCACCCAGGCTGGCCAACCCCTGGCCGTCGATCAGCTGCGGGGTGAGTTGCCAGTCTTTCAGGCAGGCCTGTAGCAACGCTGCAGTGAAGTCTTCACCGCCGAGGAAGTTGTCGCCTGTGGAGGCATGCACTTCAATCAGCGGCAGTGCGTATTCAAGTACCGTGACGTCGAAGGTGCCGCCGCCCAGGTCGAAAATCAGCGTGCGCTCGAACTTCTGCTCGTGCAGCCCGTACGCCATGGCGGCGGCGGTCGGCTCGTTGATCAGCCGCGACACCGTCAAGCCTGCCAGCTCGGCGGCAAACAGCGTGCGTTTGCGTTGCTCGTCACTGAAGTAGGCCGGCACCGAAATCACCGCTTCATGCACCGGATGGCCCAGCCAGGCTTCGGCATCCTGTTTGAGTGAACCGATCACCAGTGCTGACAGTTCTTCCGGGCTGAATTGCCGCCCGCCCAGTTCGAACTGTTTGTCGCTGCCCATAAAACGCTTGAACGCCGCCACTGTGCGTTCCGGATGGGTGGTTAGACGGGCGCGCGCCGCATTGCCAACCAGAATGCTGTCGTCCTCGTCGAGGCTGACCACTGAAGGGGTGAGGAAATCGCCAAGGGCGTTGGGAATCAACTGTGCCCGACCTTCCTGCCAAACGGCGATCAGGCTATTGGTGGTCCCAAGGTCGATACCCAGCAAGGCCGGGCGGGGGAGGGTTGCATCCTGCATGGTTGATCTCTTTGAGGCGGTGCAAAAAAACGCGACCCTACAGGTTGAGAGAAAAACTGGCAATTGGAGTGCCTGTTACGGAACGTCTCCCGTGCCGTGCATCAGTGACCCCGATTATTTGAGGAGTTTCTGAAACTCCTCCACCAGCAGCGGCCGGCTGTGCAAATACCCTTGATACAAGTGGCAGCCCAGCCCCTGCAAAAACTCCAGTTGCTCCAGGGTTTCCACCCCTTCGGCGATGACTTCCAGCTCCAGGCTGCGGGCCATGGCGACGATGGCGCGAATGATTTCGGCATCGTTGGGGTCGGTGGTGGCGTCGCGGATGAATGACTGATCGATTTTCAGGGTGTCCACCGGCAGGCGTTTAAGGTAGGTCAGCGAAGAGTAACCGGTACCGAAATCGTCCATCGCGAAGCTCACACCGAGTTTTTTCAGGCGCCGCATTTTGCTGATGGTGTCGTCCAGGTTCTGGATGACGATGCCTTCGGTGATTTCCAGTTTCAGCAGCGAGCAGGGCAGGTCGTGGCTGCCGAGGCTGTGTTCGATGCGTTCGACGAAATCGTTCTGACGAAATTGCCGTGGGCTGATGTTCACGCACAGGCTGAAATTGAGCGGATCGATCAGACCTTTGGCAGTCAGTTGTTTGAAGGCCTTGCAGGCTTCGTCGAGAATCCAGGTGCCGACTTCCAGAATCAGCCCGCTGTCTTCCAGCACCTTGATGAACTCGGTGGGCGATTGCGCGCCCAGTTGTGGATGGTGCCAGCGCACCAAAGCCTCGGCGCCGGTAATGCGATTGTTGCGGGCATCCACTTGCGGTTGGTATTGCACGCTGAACTCACCCCGGGAAAGAGCCAGGCGCAGGTCGGTTTCCATGCGCAGGCGTTCGCTGGCGGCTTTCTGCATGGTGTTGTGAAACATCTGCGTGGTGTTGCGGCCAGAGTCCTTGGCGCGGTAGAGGGCGATATCGGCGCGTTTGAGCAAGTCGGTCGGGGTCGAGCCATGGTCGGGGATCAGCGCGATGCCGATGCTCGGCGTCACTTGCAGACGCTGTCCGTCAAGGAACATCGGTTCGGACAGGAGTTCGCGCAAGGTGTCCGCCAACTCCCGGACCTGAGCGCTGACATCGCTGCGCGAACCTTCCAGACCGCTGAGCAACACCACGAATTCGTCACCGCCCAGGCGCGCGACGGTGTCCTCCATGCGCACGCTGGCTTCAAGGCGCGCGGTGATGATCTTCAGCACCGTATCGCCCACCGGGTGGCCGAGGGAATCGTTGATGTGCTTGAAGTGGTCAAGATCGAGGAACATCAGCGCGCCGCGCAGGTTGTGGCGTTTGAGCAGGGCGATCTGCTGGCTCAGACGATCCATCAATAGGGCGCGGTTGGGCAGGTTGGTCAGCGGGTCGTGGTAGGCCAGGTGACGGATCTGCGCTTCGGCATTTTTCAGCAGGCTGACATCCCGAGCGGTCAGCAGCAGGCACGCCGTTTCGTTGAGGGTGATCGGCTCCACCGAGACTTCGACGGTCAGCAACTCTCCGCGTTTGTTGCGCCCGAGCATTTCCTGATGGTGAACCCGGCCCTTGATCCGTAGTTCCGCCAACAAGGCGGAGCGTTGTTTCTCTTCGGCCCAGATGCCCACCTGATACACCGTGCGGCCGATCACTTCATCGGAACGGTAGCCGGTCAGGCGACAGAAACCATCGTTAACCTCCAGGTAGCGTCCGGTGTCGCGCTCGGTAATGGTGATGGCGTCGGGGCTTGAGTGGAACGCCTTGGCGAACTTCTCCTCGCTGGCCTTGAGCGCCGCTTCCGAGCGTTGCTGCTGGGTGATGTCGCGCAGGGTGGTGACGATGCAGGGTTGGTCGCCGACGCTGATCTGCCGGCTCGATATCACGCAGGTCAGGGACTGCCCGTCCTTGTGCTGAACGATGATCGCCACATTGTTCAGGCCCTGTTCGCGGATGACCCGCTCGATCCGTTGCAGGCTTTTTGCCGAAGCGTCCCACAGGCCGATTTCGTCAGCGCTGCGACCAATCACGTCGGTGGTGCTCCAGCCGAATGTCTGAGTGAAACTGGAGTTGATCTCGATGAAATGGCCGGTGTCCTGGCGCGTGACGCAAATCGGGTCCGGGCTGACCTGGAAAAGGGTGGCGAATTTCTCTTCCGACGCCACCAGTTGCTGTTCGCGTTCCACCTGATCAGTGATGTCCAGCAGTGTGCCGGCCATGCGCAGCGGGTTGCCGTGGTCATCGCGGTAGAGTCTGGCGCGGCTTTCCAGGTAGCGCGAACTGCCGTCCTGCAGCTGCACCCGGTACGTCAGTTGATAATTGCCGGCCGGGCCTTCGCGCAAGCTGCGGTAGGCGTCGCGCATGGTGTCGCGTTCTTCGCCGGGCACGCCTTCGAAAAACGCATCGAAGGATTCATGGAAGGGCTTGGGTTCCAGCCCATGCAACTGGGCGGCCCGCGCCGAGCCGTAAAGCATGCCGCTGGGAATGTGCCAGTCCCAGGTGCCGAGTTGTGCCGAATCCAGGGCCAGGTCGAGACGTTCCTGGCTGTCTTTGAGGGCGTGCTCGGCAATTTTGCGTTCGGTGGTGTCGAGGAACGTGCTCAGCAGATAAGGCTGACCTTCGAGTTCGACCTTTTGCGCACTGAGGATGCCGTCGTGGACCTGCCCATTGCTGGAGCGAAATTGCACCTCCATGTTGATCAGCTCGCCTTTGGCCTTGGTGGCCTTGACCAGTTGCACCCGTTGTTCCGGGTTGACCCAAAGGCCCAGTTCCAGCGTGGTTCGGCCGATAGCGTCTTGCACCGGCCAGCCGAACAGGCTTTCGAAATACTGGTTGGCTTCGCTGATCAGGCCGTCTTCCTGACGGGTCAGCAGGACCATGTTCGGGCACAGGTGAAACAGCGTGGCGAAGCGTTTTTCCGAGCTGCTCAGCGCCTGTTCGCGCTGGCGCTGATGGGTGATTTCACGAATGACCCCAATCATTCGCGGTCGGCCGTTTTTGTCCGGCAGCAGGCTGCCGTTGATCTCCAGCCAATGCAGACTGCCGTCGGGCCAGCGGATGCGGTGGTGCATCGCCTGTTCCAGCGGGGCGCCGGCGATCACTGCATTGAAGGCGCGAATGGCTTTCGCCCGATCCTCCTGGGGCAGCAGGTCTAGGTATTCCAGATCTTCCGGCAGCGGTTGCCGGGGATCGAAGCCGAACAACGCCTGAGTACCCCGGGACCAACTGATTTGCCCCCGCTCGATGTCCCAATACCAGGCGCCGAGTCGGGCGCCGTTAAGGGCCGCCAGCAACTGTGGGGCGCTTTCCCAGCTCTGCTCGGACCGTTTGGGGTCAAGTGCCTGAATTCGCGGCATCGGCGGCATACGTTCAACAGATTTGGGCATGGATAACAGGCCTTGGGCTGAATTGGGCGTTAGGCACAGGGTTTTGGGGCTCTATAGGCGTAGCACAAAAAGAAGAAGCACAGCTTAGCCGCGAGTCCCTGGCTGATCGATTTGTGCATCCAGCAGAGCCATGAAGGCCCGTGCCGCGTTCGACAGCGTCCGTTCGGTGTGCAGGATATAGCCTAGCTGGCGAGTGAGCTGTATGCCCGGCAAAGGTATGCGCGCCACTTGATCGTCCAGCATGGTGCGCGGCAAAACGCTCCAGGCCAGGCCGATCGAGACCATCATCTTTATGGTTTCCAGATAATTCGTGCTCATGGCGATGTTCGGCGTCAGGCCCTGGGCCTCGAACAGGCGCTGCACGATGTGGTGGGTAAAGGTGTTGCCGCCGGGGAAAACCGCGGGGTGCAGGGCGATATCCGCCAGGCTGACCGGACCGTTAGCGATCAGCGAATGCTCCGGGGCGACCACGAAATCCAGTGGGTCGTCCCACACGGGCGTGGCCTTGACCAGCGCGTGTGGCTCCGGTGCAAGAGTGATTACCGCCAGTTCGGCGCGGCCATGGAGTATTTCTTCGTAGGCCACTTCCGAATCGAGGAACTGAATATCCAGCGCCACTTGTGGGTAGCGTCGAGTGAACTCCCTTAATAAGGGCGGCAAACGGTGCAGGCCAATGTGATGACTGGTGGCCAATGTCAGACGACCGGAGACTTCGCCGGTCAGGTTGGTCAGGGCGCGGCGGGTGTCATCCAGTACATTGAGGATCTGATAGGCCCGTGGCAGCAGGGCGCGACCGGCTTCGGTCAAGCTGACTTCCCGGCCCAGTCGATCGAACAGCCGCACCTTCAATTGCTGCTCCAGGCCGGCGATGCGCTTGCTGATGGCGGGTTGCGTCAGGTGCAGCCGTTCGCCGGCGCCGGAGAAGCTTCCGGTCTCGGCAATCGCGATAAAAGCATTGAGGTTGGCGAGGTCCATGATGATGTCTCGGTTGTATTCCAGTTGGTTATGCAAAGCATAAAAAATATGAATTTGAGTTATTTAATGTAACCCCCTAGGATCGACCTCACAAGCCAAGGGGTTATTGAAACTTTCAAGATCCGGGGCATAGAAACAAGCTGATGAGGAAACCGTCTGATGGCCGGCAAAACGCTCTACGACAAGCTCTGGGATTCGCATTTGGTCAAGCAGCGCGACGATGGCTCGGCGCTGATCTACATCGATCGTCACATCATCCACGAAGTGACCTCGCCGCAAGCCTTCGAAGGCCTGCGTCTGGCCGGGCGCAAGCCTTGGCGCATCGATGCCAACATCGCGACCCCGGACCACAACGTTCCGACTACCCCGGAGCGCAAGGGCGGCATCGAAGCGATCGTCGACCAGGTCTCGCGTTTGCAGGTCCAGACCCTCGACGATAACTGTGACGAATACGGCATCGTCGAATTCAAGATGAATGATGTCCGCCAAGGCATCGTCCACGTCATTGGCCCGGAGCAGGGCGCAACCTTGCCGGGCATGACCGTGGTTTGCGGCGACTCCCATACCTCGACTCACGGTGCATTCGGTGCCTTGGCTCACGGTATCGGCACTTCCGAGGTCGAGCACGTACTCGCCACTCAGTGCCTGGTCGCGAAAAAGATGAAAAACATGCAGGTCGTAGTCGAAGGCCAATTGCCGTTTGGCGTGACCGCCAAGGACATCGTCCTCGCGGTGATCGGCAAGATTGGCACCGCCGGCGGTAATGGCCATGCCATCGAGTTCGCCGGTAGCGCGATTCGCGACTTGTCCGTTGAAGGCCGCATGACCATCTGCAACATGGCGATCGAGGCCGGCGCTCGTGTAGGTCTGGTGGCCGCCGACGAAAAAACCGTGGCTTACGTGAAAGGCCGTCCATTTGCTCCGAAAGGCGCGGAGTGGGACTTGGCTGTCGAAGCGTGGAAAGACCTGGTTTCCGACGCCGACGCCAAATTCGACACCATCGTTGAGCTCGACGCGACCCAGATCAAGCCGCAAGTCAGCTGGGGCACCTCGCCTGAGATGGTCTTGGCTGTGGACCAGAATGTTCCCGATCCTGCGAAGGAAATGGACCTGGTCAAGCGCGGTTCCATCGAACGCGCGTTGAAGTACATGGGGTTGACCGCCAATCAGGCGATCACCGACATTCAGCTGGATCGCGTATTCATTGGCTCCTGCACCAACTCGCGGATCGAAGACCTGCGCGCCGCTGCCGTGATCGCCAAGGGCCGCAAAGTGGCTTCGACCATCAAGCAGGCCATCGTGGTGCCGGGTTCGGGTCTGGTGAAGGCTCAGGCCGAATCCGAAGGCCTGGACAAGATTTTCCTCGAAGCCGGTTTCGAATGGCGCGAGCCGGGTTGCTCGATGTGCCTGGCGATGAACCCGGACCGTTTGGAATCCGGCGAGCATTGCGCGTCGACCTCCAACCGTAACTTCGAAGGCCGTCAAGGCGCCGGTGGCCGTACGCACCTCGTCAGCCCAGCCATGGCGGCCGCCGCCGCTGTGAACGGTCGTTTCATCGACGTCCGTGAATTGATCTAAAGGAGCGCAGCATGAAAGCTTTTACCCAGCACACTGGTCTTGTCGCGCCTTTGGATCGTGCCAACGTCGACACTGATCAGATCATTCCGAAGCAGTTCTTGAAGTCGATCAAGCGCACCGGTTTCGGCCCGAACCTGTTCGATGAGTGGCGTTACCTGGATGTCGGGCAACCGTATCAGGACAACTCCAAGCGCCCGTTGAACAAGGACTTCGTCCTCAACGCCGAGCGTTATCAGGGCGCCAGTGTATTGCTGGCTCGCGAGAACTTCGGTTGCGGCTCCAGCCGCGAACACGCGCCGTGGGCGCTGGAAGAGTACGGTTTCCGCAGCATCATCGCGCCGAGCTATGCCGACATCTTCTTCAACAACAGCTTCAAGAACGGCTTGCTGCCGATCATCCTGAGCGACGCTGAAGTCGATGAGCTGTTCCAGCAAGTTGAGGCGACTCCGGGCTATCAGTTGCAGGTTGACCTGCAAGCTCAGACCGTGACCCGCCCAGATGGCAAAGTGTTGAGTTTTGAGATTGACGCGTTCCGTAAGCATTGTCTGCTCAACGGTCTGGACGATATCGGCCTGACGTTGCAGGACCACGAGGCGATTGCGACGTTTGAAGCCAAGCATCGCGCGAGTCAGCCGTGGTTGTTTCGCGACGCGTGATTGATTCGGGTTTATCTAGGCAGTACCGGCCTCATCGCGGGCAAGCCCGCTCCCACAGGTTTTGTGAACACCGCAAATTCCTGTAGGAGCGAGGCTTGCCCGCGAAGAGGCCCACCCAGACAACACAAGACTAATCCCCAAAACGGAAGTCCCCATGACCAGCACCGCCAAGCACAGCCAAGTGGTACAAAAGCAATTCGGTGAACAGGCCTCGGCCTATCTGAGCAGCGCTGTACACGCTCAAGGCACTGAATTCGCGTTGCTACAGGCTGAACTGGCGGGGCAGGGCGATGCTCGCGTGCTCGACCTCGGTTGCGGCGCCGGTCATGTGAGTTTTCACGTGGCTTCGCTGGTCAAGGAAGTGGTGGCTTACGATTTGTCTCAGCAGATGCTCGACGTGGTGGCCGCTGCTGCCGTCGATCGCGGCTTGAGCAACGTGTCCACCGTACTGGGTGCCGCCGAGCGCTTGCCGTTCGCTGACGGCGAGTTCGATTTCGTCTTCAGCCGTTATTCGGCGCACCATTGGAGCGATCTCGGGCTGGCCCTGCGCGAAGTTCGTCGGGTGCTGAAGCCGGGCGGGGTGGCGGCGTTCATCGATGTATTGTCGCCGGGCAGCCCGTTGTTCGACACTTACCTGCAAAGCGTCGAAGTGCTGCGCGACACCAGCCACGTGCGCGATTATTCTGCCGGTGAGTGGTTGCGTCAGGTCAGCGAGGCGGGGTTGCATACCCGCAGCACCACGCGCCAACGGCTGCGCCTTGAATATACGTCCTGGGTTGAGCGCATGCGCACGCCGCAGGTGATGCGCGCGGCGATCCTCGAGTTGCAGCAGTCGATGGGCAACGAAGTACGCGAATATTTTGAGATTGAGGCCGATGGTTCGTTCAGTACAGATGTGCTGGTGCTGATGGCTGAACGATAAGCTCTGAAACATAAGCTCTAAAACGTAAGCACCGAGCGATAGAATTTTTCCGGGTGTGCCCACGGGCGTGCCGACTGATGACATGAGGAAAGCATGAGCAAGCAGATTCTGATTCTCCCGGGTGACGGTATTGGCCCGGAAATCATGGCCGAAGCGGTCAAGGTGCTGGAGCTGGCGAACGACAAGTACAGCCTGGGCTTCGAGCTGAGTCATGACGTGATCGGTGGCGCCGCCATCGACAAGCACGGCGTGCCGCTGGCCGACGAAACCCTGGCCCGTGCCCGTGCCGCCGATGCGGTATTGCTGGGCGCCGTGGGCGGTCCGAAATGGGACACCATCGAGCGTGACATCCGCCCTGAGCGCGGCCTGCTGAAAATCCGTGCGCAACTGGGCCTGTTCGGCAACCTGCGTCCGGCGATCCTGTACCCGCAACTGGCCGAGGCTTCCAGCCTGAAGGCAGAAATCGTGGCCGGTCTGGACATCCTGATCGTCCGTGAACTGACCGGCGGCATCTACTTCGGCGCGCCACGCGGTGTGCGTGAACTGGAAAACGGCGAGCGTCAGGCCTACGACACCCTGCCGTACAGCGAAACTGAAATCCGCCGAATCGCCCGTGTCGGTTTCGACATGGCCCGCGTGCGTGGCAAGAAGCTGTGCTCGGTAGACAAGGCCAACGTGCTGGCCTCCAGTCAACTGTGGCGTGAAGTTGTCGAGCAAGTGGCCAAGGACTACCCGGACGTCGAACTGAGTCACATGTACGTCGACAACGCGGCCATGCAACTGGTGCGTGCACCGAAGCAGTTCGACGTGATCGTCACCGACAACCTGTTCGGCGACATTCTTTCCGACGAAGCGTCGATGCTCACCGGCTCCATCGGCATGCTGCCGTCGGCGTCGCTGGATGCCAACAACAAAGGCATGTACGAGCCGTGCCATGGTTCGGCGCCGGACATCGCTGGCAAGGGCATTGCCAACCCGCTGGCGACCATTCTGTCGGTGTCGATGATGCTGCGTTACAGCTTCAATCTGCAGGATGCGGCCGATGCCATCGAGAAGGCCGTGAGCCTGGTATTGGATCAGGGCCTGCGCACGGGCGACATCTGGTCGGCTGGTTGCACCAAGGTCGGTACGCAGGAAATGGGCGATGCAGTAGTCGCCGCGCTGCGGAATCTGTAATCTCTTTGGCCCGCTGCAACTTTCAACCGTGAAAGCAGCGGCCCACTTTTAAGAAGGTGTAGTTGCGATGAAACGTGTAGGTCTGATCGGTTGGCGCGGTATGGTCGGTTCCGTGCTCATGCAGCGGATGCTGGAAGAGCAGGATTTCGATCTTATCGAGCCGGTGTTTTTCACCACTTCCAATGTCGGTGGCCAAGGCCCGTCCGTGGGCAAGGACATTGCTCCGCTCAAGGACGCTTACAGCATTGAAGAGCTGAAAACCCTCGACGTGATTCTGACCTGCCAGGGTGGCGACTACACCAGCGAAGTCTTCCCGAAACTGCGTGAAGCCGGCTGGCAGGGGTACTGGATCGACGCCGCTTCCAGCCTGCGCATGCAGGATGACGCGGTCATCGTGCTGGACCCGGTGAACCGCAAGGTCATCGACCAGCAGCTCGACGCGGGCACCAAGAACTACATCGGCGGCAACTGCACCGTCAGCCTGATGCTGATGGGCCTGGGTGGCTTGTTCGAAGCCGGTCTGGTCGAGTGGATGAGCGCCATGACCTATCAGGCGGCCTCTGGTGGCGGCGCGCAGCACATGCGTGAACTGATCAAGCAGATGGGTGTGACCCACGGCGCTGTCGCCGATCAACTGGCCGATCCGGCCAGCGCCATCCTCGACATCGACCGTCGTGTTGCCGAAGCCATGCGCAGCGACGCGTACCCGACCGAAAACTTCGGTGTGCCACTGGCTGGCAGCCTGATCCCGTGGATCGACAAGGAACTGCCGAACGGTCAGAGCCGCGAAGAGTGGAAGGCCCAGGCCGAGACCAACAAGATCCTCGGTCGCTTCAAGAGCCCGATCCCGGTGGATGGCATCTGCGTGCGCATCGGCGCCATGCGTTGCCACAGCCAGGCGCTGACCATCAAGCTGAACAAAGACGTGCCGATCGCCGACATCGAAGGGCTGATCAGCCAGCACAACCCTTGGGTCAAGCTGGTGCCGAACAACCGTGAGATCAGCATGCAGGAGCTGAGCCCTACAAAGGTTACCGGTACCCTGAACGTGCCGGTTGGCCGTCTGCGCAAGCTGAACATGGGGTCGCAGTTCGTCGGCGCTTTCACCGTCGGCGACCAACTGCTGTGGGGCGCGGCCGAACCGCTGCGTCGCATGCTGCGGATTCTGCTTGAGCGTTGATCTGTTGAAGTAATGAAGAGCCCGCGCCTTGAAAGAGGTGCGGGTTTTTTATGCGCGACAGTCTGAGAGTGCTCGGTTGGCTGCTATTCCGTCATCGCGGGCAAGCCCGCTCCCACAAGGTTGGGGTCGTATGCAAAATATGGGAGCCCCTCAAAACCTGTGGGAGCGGGCTTGCCCGCGATGAGACCGGTAAAGGCGCCACAAATCCTTGGCAGAAATTGCCTGCACGCCAACCACCCGGTAAAGTGCCGCTCCCCCGTTTCGCCAGAGGTAGAACCATGAGCCAGTCCTTCGATATTGCCGTGATCGGCGCCACCGGTACTGTCGGCGAAACACTCGTCCAGATTCTCGAAGAGCGGGATTTTCCGGTCGGTAACCTGCACCTGCTGGCGAGCAGTGAATCGGCCGGGCATTCGGTACCGTTTCGCGGCAAGAACGTGCGGGTGCGGGAAGTCGATGAGTTCGATTTCAGCAAAGTCCAGTTGGTGTTCTTCGCCGCTGGCCCGGCAGTGACCCTCAGTTTCGCTCCGCGTGCCACAGCCGCCGGTTGCTCGCTGATCGACCTGTCCGGCGCCTTGCCGGCCGATCAGGCGCCGCAAGTGGTGCCTGAGGCCAACGCTGAAATTCTTGCCGGCCTGAAGAAGCCTTTCCAGGTCAGCAGCCCAAGCCCTTCGGCCGCAACGCTGGCGGTGGTGCTGGCGCCGTTGCTCGGTTTGCTCGACCTGCAACGCATCAGCCTGACGGCGTGTCTGGCGGTCTCTGCCCAAGGCCGCGAAGCGGTCACCGAGTTGGCCCGGCAAACCGCCGAGTTGCTCAATGTGCGCCCGTTGGAGCCAGCGTTCTTCGATCGGCAGATGGCTTTTAACCTGCTGGCGCAAGTCGGTACGCCTGATGCTCAGGGTCATACGCTGCTGGAAAAACGCCTGGTTCGCGAGCTGCGTCAGGTCATGGCGCTGCCTTCATTAAAGATTTCCGTCACTTGCATTCAAGCTCCGGTGTTTTTCGGCGATAGCTTTAGCGTGACCTTGCAGTCATCGAGCGCTGTCGACCTGGCGAAAGTCAACGCAGCTCTGGAAGCGGCACCCGGTATCGAGCTGGTCGAGGCGGGCGATTACCCGACTCCGGTAGGCGATGCGGTAGGACAGGACGTGGTTTACGTTGGTCGGGTTCGCAGCGGGATCGACGATCCGGCGGAACTTAATGTGTGGCTGACGTCAGATAACGTACGCAAAGGGGCCGCGCTCAATGCTGTGCAGGTGGCTGAATTGTTGATAAAAGACCTGCTGTAAAAGATACTTGGCAACAATTTATCGAATGATTCCCGTCGAGCGTCATGCTTGGCCGGAATGCTTAAGGTGAGCCACCCCGCAGGGCTTTCCATTGCATGAATGAAATAATCGCGCGCGACGACCCTTCGTCGCCGCGCGCAATGCCTTACGGCAGCGGCAATCAACACCTTCTCGCTGGCCGAGGAATGTTCAAACAAAGGAAGAGGTTATGGTTCAAGTTCGCAAACTGGTGTTAGCAATAGCGGCCGCCTCGGCGCTGTCCTCCGGTATGGCGCATGCCCTCGGGCTCGGGGAATTGACCCTGAAATCGACGCTGAACCAGCCTCTGGTAGCAGAAATCGAGTTGCTCGACGTCAAGGACCTCACGGCTGCCGAAGTGGTGCCGAGCCTGGCCTCGTCCGAAGATTTCGCCAAAGCCGGTGTCGATCGTCAGGCGTTTCTCAACGACCTGACCTTCACTCCAGTACTTAACGCCAGCGGCAAAAGCATCCTGCGCGTCACGTCCAGCAAACCGCTGTCCGAACCGATGGTGAAATTCCTGGTTCAGGTAATGTGGCCCAACGGTCGTCTGCTGCGCGATTACAGCGTGCTGCTCGATCCGTCCAAATTCTCGCCGCAGACCGCCGATGCGGCCGCGCAACCGGCACCATCCCAAACAGTGACCGCACCAGTCACCGGCGCCACCAAGCCATCGCAACACACCACCACGCCGCGCGATACCCTGTGGGAAATCGCCGCGAAGGCGCGTAACGGCGGTTCGATTCAGCAGACCATGCTGGCCATCCAGGCGCTGAACCCGGATGCGTTCATCGACGGCAACATCAACCGGCTGAAAACCGGTCAGGTGCTGCGTCTGCCTGATCAGGTTCAGAGCACCAACCTGGCGCAACCCAAGGCTATCGCTGAAGTCGCCGCGCAGAACACCGCCTGGCGTCAGGGCCGTCGCTATGTGGCGAAACCGGGAACCGGTCAGCAGCAACTCGACGCCACCAAACGCGCTCGCGGTGAAGGTGCTTCCTCGCAAGCCGCCACAGACAAACTGAGCCTGGTCTCTGCCGACACCGGCAAGGGTCGTGGCAAAGGTGCCGCCGGTGATGCGAAAGCGTTGAGCGACAAGCTGGCCGTCACCCAGGAAAGCCTCGACACGGCTCGTCGTGACAACGCTGAACAGAAAAGCCGCATGAACGATCTGCAAAGTCAGCTGGACAAGCTGCAACGCCTGATCGAACTGAAGAACAATCAGTTGGCCAAACTGCAGGCCGAAGGCGGCGCGGGTGCGCCGGCGACCGCTCCGGCGATGTCGGCTGAGCTGGCGACCAACCCTGCGGCAACGCCTGCGGACGCGGCACCTGCACCAGAGGCTGTTGCACCAGAAGCCGTTCCGGCGCCAGCTGTCGAGCCAACGCCTGCGACATCCGATGATCAGAAATTCAACGAGCTGCTGACCAACCCGATCCTGCTGGGGCTGGTAGGTGGCGGTGCGGTGGTGCTGCTGCTCTTGCTGCTGTTGCTGGCCCGCCGCCGCAAAGCTCAGCAAGAGGCCGAGAAGCATCTGCGCATGGCCCGTGCCTTGGAGGAGGAGCAAGAGTTCTCCGTCGACCAAGACTTGCCAGAAAGCAGCTTCGAAGGCCTGGAAGTTCCGCCGCCGAGTGTGAAACTTGCGACCGCACCAGCACCAGCACCAGCACCAGCGCCTGCACCGGCCCCGGTGATTGCTCCGGTTGTGGTGACGCCGCCGATCGCTGCGCCACTGGTGTCGCCTGCCGCCGAGCGTTCCGATCGTTCCGACGACGTACTGGCTCAGGCGCAGTCGCACATTGTGGGCGGTCGTCTGAATCAAGCCGCCGCATTGCTGGAAGACGCTATCAAGCAAGAGCCGCAACGCAGTGACCTGCGCTTGAAGCTGATGGAAGTCTACGGTCAGCAGGGCGACCGCGATGCATTCGTCGCCCAGGAGCGTCAACTGGTAGCAAACGGCGATAACTTCGCCCGGGTCGAAGAGTTGAAAAACCGCTTCCCCGCGATGGCGGTCGCAGTTGCGGGTGGTCTGGCCGCCGCGGCAATCGCCGCCGAGCTGGACGCGCAATACGTCAAGGACCTGCTGCTGGACGAACCGCAAGCCCCGGAACCGGCATTGTCCGACTTCGACAGTGCATTCGATCTGAGTCTGGACGATCTGGAGGCGGCTACTCCAATCTTGCCTGCCGTTGCGGCGGAACCAGAGCCAGCACCAGAGCCAGAGCCAGCACCAGAAGCTCTGGCTGAGCTGGACGAATTCCCGCTGGACGACGACCTGAGTTTTGAGTCGGTGTTGCAGCAACAGACTGAAATCAAGGAAAACCTCGACGATCTGTCGGACTTCGACCTGGACATGGATCTGGGTGGCAATGCCTCCCCGGCAACGCTGGCCGAAGACGACTTCCTGCTGAGTCTGGATGAAGATCTCAAGGACTTGCCTGTCGCCGAAGCGCCATCCGTGACCGAGCCGACGCTCGATGACCTGGAGTTGCCTGCGGATTTCGACCTGTCACTGGCCGATGAAATGGACGCCACCCCGGATCAGCCTGACGCCTTCGAAAACGAACTCAACGACGTCAATGCAGAGCTGGATCGCCTGTCCCAGAGCCTCGGTGAGCCGAGCTTCACTGAGGAAGATGCTTTGGCCTCCGCGGCTGATGAACCGGACTTCGATTTCCTCTCCGGCACTGACGAAGTCGCCACCAAACTCGACCTGGCCCAGGCCTACATCGACATGGGCGACAACGACGGCGCTCGGGATATCCTCAATGAGGTGGTGACCGAGGGCGATACCGGTCAGAAAAGCGAAGCCAAGGAAATGCTCTCGCGTCTGGCGTGAGTCATCGGTAAGGCATAAACAAAACGGCAGCCCATCGAGGCTGCCGTTTTTGTTTGAGTGGTGATGTGAGGCGAACCGTCAGATTCGACATCAATGTCGACAGTTGCGCCGTCATCGCGGGCGGGCCCGCTCCCACAAGGGATTGGTGTCGGATACAAACGATGCGAACAGCCCTGATCCTGTGGGAGCAGGCTTGCCCGCGATGGGGGCCTCAGCCCCGGCACAAATCCCGACCCGACAGTTCACAAAAAACACTCAGCTCTGGCATCCCGGTCCGGCGGCCCTATAATGCCTGCCTTTGCGTAGATCAGCAGGCTGTCACCCTTTGGCAAACATAGATAATCCGGCCGCCGAAATGGCGGCCGACGGCTTTTTTCGGATCGCGTTGGGCGTTGAATACAAAGGTTCGCGTTATCGCGGCTGGCAACGTCAGGCCTCCGGTGTGGCCACGGTGCAGGAAACCCTCGAAAAGGCCTTGTCCAAAGTCGCCGACTCACCCGTGTCGCTGCATTGCGCCGGACGCACCGACGCCGGTGTGCATGCTTGCGGGCAAGTGGTGCATTTCGACACCCAGGTCGAGCGTTCGATGAAGGCTTGGGTCATGGGTGCCAACATCAACTTGCCGCACGACGTCAGCGTCAGCTGGGCCAAGGTTATGCCGGCGGATTTCCATGCGCGGTTCAAGGCCATCGCCCGTCGTTATCGTTACGTGATCTACAACGATCAGATCCGCCCGGCGCACCTGAACGAAGAAATCACCTGGAATCACCGTCCACTGGACGTCGAGCGCATGTCCGAGGCTGCTCAGTATCTGGTCGGCACCCACGACTTCAGCGCATTCCGCGCCGGCCAGTGCCAGGCCAAGTCGCCGATCAAGGAGCTGCATCACCTGCGCGTCACGCGCCATGGCAAAATGATCGTGCTGGATATCCGCGCCAGCGCGTTCCTGCACCACATGGTGCGCAACATTGCCGGGGTGCTGATGACCATCGGCGCCGGCGAGCGTCCCGTGGAGTGGATGAAGGAAGTCCTGGAAAGTCGTGTGCGTCGTTCCGGCGGGGTGACGGCCCATCCGTTCGGCCTATATCTGGTGCAGGTCGAGTATCGCGACGAGTTCGAATTGCCCGAGCGTTACATCGGCCCACACTTCCTCACCGGTTTCTCGGAACTTGACGGCTGACGCCCTCGAACGCTTTTGTTACCATCCGGGACTTTCCCGGATTTGTCCTGAGGTTCTATCGACATGTCAGCCGTTCGCAGCAAAATTTGTGGGATTACCCGCATAGAGGATGCGTTGGCGGCGGTCGAGGCCGGGGCTGATGCCATAGGATTTGTGTTCTACGCCAAAAGCCCACGGGCCGTAACATTCCAGCAGGCGAGGGCGATCATCAAGGCCTTGCCGCCGTTCGTGACCACCGTGGGTTTGTTCGTCAATGCCAGCCGCTGCGAGCTGGGGGAAATCCTCGACGCCGTGCCGCTGGACCTGTTGCAGTTCCATGGTGACGAGACCGCGGCCGACTGTGAAAGCTGGCACAGGCCCTACATCAAGGTGTTGCGGGTCAAGGCCGGCGACGACATCGCAGCAGCTTGCGATGCCTACGCCAGTGCCAGCGGGATCCTGCTCGATACGTACGTCGAAGGTGTTCCTGGCGGAACCGGCGAAGCGTTCGACTGGTCACTGATACCGCAAGGCCTGAGCAAGCCGATCATCCTGGCGGGCGGCTTGACGCCGGACAACGTCGCCGAGGCGATTGCCCGGGTTCGGCCTTATGCGGTGGACGTCAGCGGTGGAGTAGAGGCGAGCAAGGGCATCAAGGATCACGCAAAGATTCAGGCATTCATCAAAGCGGTACGCGGTAGCACGTCGTTGATGTGACGGCTGGCAGACTGCCGCCGTCCACTGCTCTGTACAAAAGAGGTGCACCTGCACAAAGCAGGCATGGCTGAGAATTTTTGGGTTGTACGCCGGTCGCGTCTCGCAGACCCGGCAATCCATCGATCATCGCTACATACATGAATTTAGGTCAAGGGCATACGCGGGGCTGCGAACCAGAGCGTTCGGGCCACCGGTACTGGAGAAAGAAAGCATGAGCAACTGGTTAGTAGACAAACTGATCCCTTCGATCATGCGTTCCGAGGTCAAGAAGAGCTCGGTGCCTGAAGGTCTGTGGCACAAATGCCCGTCTTGCGAGGCGGTGTTGTATCGTCCGGAGCTGGAAAAGACCCTGGACGTTTGCCCCAAGTGCAACCACCACATGCGCATCGGCGCGCGCGCGCGCATCGACATCTTCCTCGACGCTGAAGGCCGTGCCGAACTGGGCGCGGACCTGGAGCCGGTTGACCGTCTGAAATTCCGCGACGGCAAAAAGTACAAGGATCGCCTGACCGCTGCGCAAAAGCAGACCGGCGAAAAAGATGCACTGATCTCCATGAGCGGCACCTTGCTGGGCATGCCGGTCGTGGTATCGGCTTTCGAATTCTCCTTCATGGGTGGCTCGATGGGCGCCATCGTTGGTGAGCGCTTTGTGCGCGCCGCCAACTACGCCCTGGAAAACCGCTGCCCGATGATCTGCTTCGCCGCCTCCGGTGGTGCGCGGATGCAGGAAGCGCTGATCTCCCTGATGCAAATGGCCAAGACCTCCGCGGTGTTGGCGCGTCTGCGTGAAGAGGGCATTCCGTTCATCTCGGTACTGACCGACCCGGTCTACGGCGGTGTTTCCGCCAGTCTGGCAATGCTCGGCGATGTAATCGTTGGTGAGCCAAAAGCCCTGATCGGTTTCGCCGGCCCGCGTGTTATCGAACAAACCGTTCGCGAAAAATTGCCGGAAGGCTTCCAGCGCAGTGAGTTCCTGCTGGAGCACGGTGCGATCGATATGATCATTCACCGTCAGGAACTGCGTCCGCGTCTGGGCAACCTGCTGGCACAAATGATGGGCCTGCCGACGCCAAAATTCGTCGCCGCGCCAATCGAGCCGATCGTGGTTCCGCCGGTGCCTGCCAACATATGATCCAACGCACCCTTGGCGAGTGGCTCGCCTACCTTGAGCAGTTGCATCCCTCGGCCATCGACATGGGGCTGGAGCGTTCGCAACAGGTAGCGTCCCGCATGGGACTGGGCAAGCCGGCGCCTCGGGTGATCACGGTCACCGGCACCAACGGCAAGGGTTCTACCTGCGCGTTCGTGGCTTCGTTGCTGCGGTCGCAGGGCCTGAACGTCGGTGTCTACAATTCTCCGCACCTGCTGCGTTACAACGAGCGGGTGCAGGTCAATGGTGTCGAAGCCACTGACGCCGAGCTGTGCGAAGCCTTCGCGGCGGTCGAGGCCGGTCGTGGCGACACTTCCCTGACATACTTCGAAATGGGCACCCTGGCGGCGTTCTGGCTGTTTCAACAGGCAGGGCTTGATGCAGTGGTGCTGGAAGTGGGTCTGGGCGGGCGTCTGGATACCGTCAACGTGGTCGATGCGGACATGGCGCTGGTCACCAGCATCGGCGTCGATCATGCGGACTATCTGGGTGATACCCGTGAGTCCGTGGCTTACGAAAAAGCCGGCATTTTCCGCCAGGGCGCGCCTGCGCTCTGTGGCGATCTGAATCCCCCTCAGCCTCTGCTGGATAAAGCGCGCGAGCTCAATTGCCCGTTTTTCCTGCGTGGGCGCGATTTTGACCTGGGTATCACCGATCACAGCTGGCAATGGCGCGGCCTTGATGCTCAGGGGCGTGCAGTCGAGTTGCATGATCTGCCATTGCTCGATCTACCGATGGAAAACGCAGCACTGGCGTTGCAGGCTTACCTGCTGCTCGGTTTGCCTTGGGTGGATGCGCAGATTATTGATGCCCTGAAAGCGACACGCGTGGTCGGTCGTCTTGATCGCCGTCAGTTCGACTGGCAGGGCAAACGTCTGAATGTGTTGCTGGACGTGGGGCACAACCCCCATGCGGCAGAATACCTGGCCCGTCGTCTGGCCAGTCGGCCACCGGCAGGCAAGCGTCTGGCGGTGTTCGGGTTGTTGGCGGACAAGGATCTGGATGGTGTTGTCGGTGAATTGAATGCTAGTGTCCAGCATTGGGCTGTCGCCCCGCTGGATTCGCCGCGGGCGCGGCCCGTTGAGCAGTTGCACACGGCGTTGCAGAACCTTGGCGCCTCGGTAACCTCTTATGACAGCGTGGCCGCAGCCCTGGAAGGGCAGTGCGCGCAGGCGACGAGCGACGACGAAATTCTGTTGTTCGGATCATTTTATTGTGTCGCCGAGGCCCTTGAATGGCTGGCCCGGCACTCCACGGAGGAAGCGGCAAATGGCTTTGCTGGATAAGGCGTACAAGCAGCGCATGGTCGGTGCCCTGGTGCTGGTGGCGCTGGCGGTGATTTTCCTGCCAATGCTGTTTTCCCGTCAGGACGAGCAGCGCCAGGTGAGGGTTGACGCACCGGCTGCACCGCAAGCGCCTGCTGTGCCGCAAGTGCAGGTCGAGCCGGTGGTGGTGCCTGAACCGCAGGCATTGCCGCAGGAACCTGTGCCAAGCGATGAGGAAATTGCCGCACAGCAAGCTCCGTCGACACCGATTGCGCCAAGTGCTCCTGTGGCAGCGCCACCAGCGCTGCCGGTTGCTAAACCGGTCACGCCTCCGGCGCCAGTCGCCAAGCCTGTGCCGGCACCTGCCCAGCCAATTACTGCCGCACCGAGCAAGCCGGCTACCACCCCAAGCCGCGTCGATGCCAATGGCCTGTCGGTCAGCTGGTCGGTGCAGCTGGCCAGCCTGGCGAGCCGTGAGAGCGCTGAAAGCCTGCAGAAAACCCTGCGCAGCCAAGGCTATAACGCCTATATCCGCTCCGCCGATGGCAAGAATCGGGTATTCGTCGGGCCGCTGATCGAGCGCGCTGAAGCCGATCGTCTGCGTGACTTGTTGAGTCGCCAGCAGAATCTCAAAGGTTTTGTGGTGCGTTTTCAGCCTGAGCGCGGTTAAAACTATTGCCCCGATTTGAAAAGCACTGACAATCTCAGCTTACCGATAGCCATGGGCTCTGCTAAAATGCGCCGCCTTATCTGTCTGTAGGCTGCACTGTGCCATTTACCTGGGTTGATTGGGCGATCGTTGCAATCGTCGCCATCTCCGCTTTGATCAGTCTTAGCCGCGGCTTCGTCAAAGAAGCACTCTCGCTGCTGACCTGGATCATCGCAGGAGCCGTTGCCTGGATGTTCGGTGGTTCATTGTCCGAGTACCTCGGCGGATACATCGAAACGCCATCGGCTCGTGTGATCACGGGCTGTGCCATCATGTTTGTCGCCACTTTAATCGTAGGCGCAATGATCAATTATCTTATCGGCGAGTTGGTTCGCGTCACCGGGCTATCCGGGACCGATCGATTCCTCGGCATGGCCTTCGGCGCTGCGCGTGGCGTGTTGCTGGTGGTCGTGGCGGTCGGGCTGTTGAGCCTGGGGCCGGTACAGCAGGACGGCTGGTGGAAAGAATCACAGCTCGTGCCAAAATTTCTATTGGTCGCAGACTGGTCCAAAAACCTGATTCTTGGGTGGAGCAGTCAGTGGCTTGCCAGCGGAATCAGCGTACCCGCTGATATACCGTTCAAGGAGCACCTCTTGCCGACGGCCAAAACGCCTCAGTGAGTTGTGTTCAGTTCAGATCCATTAAGTAGGGGTTGCGTCGCATGTGTGGCATCGTCGGTATCGTCGGTAAGTCGAACGTCAATCAGGCGCTGTATGACGCGCTAACCGTCCTCCAGCACCGCGGCCAGGACGCTGCCGGTATCGTGACCAGCCATGATGGCCGGTTATTCCTGCGCAAGGACAATGGCCTGGTACGTGACGTGTTCCATCAGCGTCACATGCAGCGTCTGGTCGGCCACATGGGCATTGGCCATGTGCGTTACCCGACCGCGGGCAGCTCGACTTCGGCCGAAGCTCAACCGTTTTACGTCAACTCGCCGTACGGCATCACCTTGGCGCACAACGGTAACCTGACTAACGTTGAACAATTGGCCAAGGAGATTTACGAATCTGACCTGCGCCACGTCAACACCAACTCCGATTCGGAAGTACTGCTCAACGTGTTCGCACACGAGCTGGCCCAGCGCGGCAAGTTGCAGCCGACCGAAGAAGACGTGTTCGCTGCCGTCACCGACGTGCACAACCGTTGCGTCGGTGGTTACGCAGTCGTGGCGATGGTGACCGGTTACGGCATCGTCGGTTTCCGCGATCCGCACGGCATCCGCCCGATCGTCTTCGGCCAGCGTCATACCGACGAAGGCGTCGAGTACATGATCGCCTCCGAAAGCGTTTCGCTGGACGTGCTCGGTTTCACCCTGATTCGCGACCTGGCACCGGGTGAAGCGGTCTACATCACTGAAGATGGCAAGCTGCACACTCGTCAGTGCGCGACCAACCCGTCGCTGACTCCGTGCATTTTCGAACACGTCTACCTGGCGCGTCCGGACTCGATCATTGACGGCGTCTCGGTCTACAAGGCCCGCCTGCGCATGGGCGAGAAGCTTGCCGAGAAGATCCTGCGCGAGCGTCCGGATCACGACATTGATGTGGTCATCCCGATTCCGGACACCAGTCGCACCGCGGCCCTGGAGCTGGCGAACCACTTGGGCGTCAAGTTCCGCGAAGGCTTCGTGAAGAACCGCTACATCGGCCGGACTTTCATCATGCCGGGTCAGGCTGCACGGAAAAAATCCGTACGCCAGAAGCTCAACGCCATTGAGCTGGAATTCCGCGGCAAGAACGTGATGCTGGTGGACGACTCCATCGTTCGCGGCACCACCTGCAAGCAGATCATTCAGATGGCTCGCGAAGCCGGCGCCAAAAACGTCTATTTCTGCTCCGCGGCACCGGCCGTGCGTTACCCGAACGTCTACGGCATCGACATGCCAAGCGCTCACGAGCTGATCGCCCACAACCGTTCGACCCAGGACGTAGCCGACCTGATCGGCGCTGACTGGTTGATCTATCAGGATCTGCCTGACTTGATCGAAGCGGTCGGTGGCGGCAAGATCAAGATCGAGAAATTCGATTGCGCGGTGTTCGACGGCCAGTACGTCACCGGTGACGTCGACGAGGCTTACCTGAACAAGATCGAGCAGGCACGCAACGATGCCTCCAAGGTCAAGACCCAGGCAGTCAGTGCGATCATTGATCTGTACAACAACTGAGTAACTACCGGCCCCTTAGGGGCCGGTTTTGTATCTACTAAAGACTCTCTAAATCAAGAGCAGGGCAAGGAGTGACAGCATGAGTCAGGATTGGGATGCCGGTCGGCTGGACAGCGACCTCGAAGGCGTAGCGTTCGATACCCTGGCCGTACGCGCCGGTCAGCACCGCACGCCGGAAGGCGAACACGGTGATCCGATGTTCTTCACTTCCAGCTACGTCTTCCGTACCGCTGCCGACGCGGCCGCACGCTTTGCCGGTGAAGTGCCGGGCAACGTTTACTCGCGCTACACCAACCCGACCGTGCGCGCGTTCGAAGAGCGCATTGCCGCGCTGGAAAGCGCCGAGCAAGCCGTGGCCACTGCCACTGGCATGGCTGCGATCATGGCAGTGGTAATGAGCCTGTGCAGCGCCGGGGACCATGTTCTGGTCTCGCGTAGCGTATTCGGCTCGACCATCAGCCTGTTCGAAAAGTACTTCAAGCGATTCGGCATCGAAGTCGATTACGTGCCCCTGGCGGACTTGTCCGGCTGGGATGCGGCGATCAAGGCCAACACTAAATTGCTGTTCGTCGAGTCGCCGTCCAACCCGCTGGCTGAGCTGGTAGATATCAAGGCACTGTCGGAAATTGCTCATGCCAAGGGCACGATGCTGGTGGTCGACAACTGCTTCTGCACGCCTGCGTTGCAGCAGCCGCTGAAGTTGGGCGCGGACATCGTCGTGCACTCGGCGACCAAGTTCATCGACGGCCAAGGCCGTTGCATGGGCGGCGTAGTGGCCGGTCGTAGCGAGCAGATGAAAGAAGTCGTCGGTTTCCTGCGTACTGCCGGGCCCACCCTGAGCCCGTTCAACGCCTGGATCTTCCTCAAAGGGCTGGAAACGCTGAGTCTGCGCATGAAGGCGCACTGCGCCAATGCCCAGCAACTCGCCGAATGGCTGGAGCAGCAGGACGGTATCGAGAAAGTCCATTACGCCGGTCTCAAGAGCCATCCGCAGCACGAACTGGCCCAGCGTCAGCAGAAGGGTTTCGGTGCGGTCGTGAGTTTCGAGGTCAAGGGCGGCAAAGAGGGCGCTTGGCGCTTTATCGATGCGACTCGCCTGATCTCCATTACCGCCAACCTGGGTGACAGTAAAACCACCATCACGCACCCGAGCACCACCTCTCACGGCCGTCTCGCGCCGCAAGAGCGTGAAGCGGCAGGGATCCGTGACAGCCTGATCCGCGTTGCGGTCGGTCTGGAAGACGTGGCAGACCTGCAGGCCGATCTGGCGCGCGGGTTGGCTGCCTTGTGATCGAGTTGTCGACGCCGACCACGGGTACCCATGGCCGCGTCGCGCTGGTCACCGGTGCTGCGCGCGGCATCGGTCTGGGGATTGCGGCCTGGCTAGTCAGTGAAGGCTGGCAGGTGGTGCTGACCGATCTGGATCGGGAGCGCGGTTCTAAAGTGGCGAAGGTACTTGGCGAAAACGCCTGGTTCATCGCCATGGACGTCGCGAACGAAGCGCAGGTGGCACTGGGCGTGGCCGAGGTGCTGGGGCAGTTCGGGCGTCTGGATGCGCTGGTGTGCAATGCGGCGGTGGCCGACCCGCACAACATCACCCTGGAAAGCCTCGATCTGGCCTACTGGAACCGGGTGCTGGCGGTGAACCTCAGCGGGCCGATGCTGTTGGCCAAGCACTGTGCGCCGTACCTGCGCGCTCACAGCGGCGCCATCGTCAATCTGGCCTCGACCCGTGCCGGACAGTCGGAACCCGACACAGAGGCTTATGCGGCGAGCAAGGGCGGTCTGTTGGCCCTGACTCACGCCTTGGCCATCAGCTTAGGGCCGGAAATTCGCGTTAACGCAGTCAGTCCAGGCTGGATCGACGCGCGAGATCCCGCGGCAAGGCGTGCCGAACCGCTGACCGACGCCGATCATGCGCAGCATCCGGCGGGCAGGGTAGGGACGGTCGAGGACGTGGCGGCGATGGTGGCGTGGTTGCTGTCGAAGAACGCCGGGTTTGTCACGGGCCAGGAGTTCGTGGTCGATGGTGGCATGACCAAGAAGATGATTTACAGCGAGTAATAGGGCGGGCGCGGTCTCCAGCATTGATGTTGAATGTGCCGCCATCATCGCGGGCTCGCTCCCACATTAGAAAGCATGTTGCCCGAAGAAACGCGGTCCACTGTGGGAGCGAGCCTGCTCGCGAAAGCGGTCTGACGGTTGTCGACCTCGTTGGGAAGGACACAATTTTGTCTTTTTCAGAAAAACTTCAAGCGGGGTATTGACTTAGCTTCGGTACCTGCGTAAATTTCGCGGCCTCGGAGATGCAAACGGGTGATTAGCTCAGCTGGGAGAGCGTCTGCCTTACAAGCAGAATGTCGGCGGTTCGATCCCGTCATCACCCACCACTTACTTTCAACGCTACGCGCAGCGGTAGTTCAGTCGGTTAGAATACCGGCCTGTCACGCCGGGGGTCGCGGGTTCGAGTCCCGTCCGCTGCGCCATATTTTCCGAGTCAGGTTTACCTGTCTCGAGATTGAAAAGCCTCGAAGCTTTCCAGTCAGACGAGTTACTTGGGCGAAAGTCCAAAGCGATACGCAGCGGTAGTTCAGTCGGTTAGAATACCGGCCTGTCACGCCGGGGGTCGCGGGTTCGAGTCCCGTCCGCTGCGCCATATTCGGTATCTGGAACGCTGAACGCCAGATCACCACAGAAAGCCCGCTTAATGCGGGCTTTTTGCTGTCTGGGATTTGGCTTTGTGCTGGATCCACTGAAAAAGCGACCCGAACAGGTCAATGCCATTCAGTTAAGCGCAGAACCTGTGGGAGCGGGCTTGCCCGCGATAGCGACCTGTCTGACACATCAATGGTGAATGTGCTGCCATCATCGCGGGCAAGCCCGCTCCCACAGGGATTTTGCTTAACTGACTGGCACTACCCGAACAGGTCGCTTTTTTCGTTTCTGCCTTGCCTATTATTCGGCATTACGACTGTGCCGGTAGTCGCTGACGGCCTCGTACACCGCTTTGCGCAACCGGTTGATCCCACCAATCGGCCTATGGGCTTCAAGACCGAACCATGGGTTGAACGACTGGTTGTCGCATTGCAGGTTCAGCGCCGGGGTGTCGAAATCCTGGGCGGGCAGTTTGATCCTGGCCACGGTTTCGAAGGGCGCGTCGCTTTCGCTCCACTCGATACTGGTGTCTTCGATCGGCATGTACCTGCCCGCATCCTGGCGCTGGATCTGCAAGACGAAACACGCCGGTACCCGATCGGTCGACAGCTGCTGGTTCAGCGCACTGCGCAGAAAGTTCGGCAGGTTTTGATTTTGCGTGGGCAGCGCGTAGACCGGGCAGCTATCAGGATCCGGCATCACCCGGAATTTTGCGTTGGCTTCACCAAACTTGTACGGCGAAACCGAAAAGTAAGTGGTCTGCGTCGGGCTTGTCGGGGCAGGGGAGAGCGTCGCCAGCGCGATAAACAGATGGCGAACCTGCCAGGTGCGCGGATCCCAACCCGGGAAGAACGCCATTACCTTTTTGCCATCAGCCTGAGCGGCCACATTCTGACGATACTCGGCGACATCGCTGACAAAGAAATTCGGGTGGTTGAACATCACGAAATCCTGTTCGCTGCGTCCTTGTCGGTCACCCAGCAACTGTTTACCAGGCACATCGAACAGTTTGATCGCCATGCCCCGGGCATCGCGGATGCTGTCGAACTGCGGATACGCATTGCCATTGGACAGCCGCATCGTCGCTTGCCAGGTTTTGCCGGGTTCACTGAACACCCCTTGACGTAATGCCACCGCCAGATCCGGCAGCACCTGAACCTCGGCCTTCACGCAGCCATGGGCTTTGGCATGGGCATCGCGCAGGTAGCGGGTACTTTCGCGGTGTTGATCGACGATACGCACGGCCGTCTGGATGATGTCCTGGGTCATTGCCGCTTCGCCGTCCGGAATCAACTCTTCAGCCGATACCGGGCCGCGATGCTGCCAGGCGGACCAAGCCATGATCAGCGCCCAGCCGAGCAAACCCAGGCCCAGCAACCACAGCAGGGTTTTGCCGAGGAAAACGCCAAGGCGCAACCAGAGAGTGATCAGCATGGGTCAATCCTTTTGACTGAGGCGGCGGTCTGGCAATTGCGACTCCATCGGGCCACCCAATACTTTCAGGTATTCCAACAGTGCCCAGCGTTCCTCCGGTTGCAGCAGGCGACCAATGACGCCGTTGCCGCGCTCGCCTGCGCGGAACTCGTGGCCGCTGTTGTGATTACCAGTGACGCGCGTATCGAACACAAAACCGTTGGTGAAGACTTCGGTGCGATAACCCAAATGTTTGGGGTCGTATTCGAAGGTGCCCTTGTAGAACGTGGTCGCGCGTTCATCCTGGGGCGAGAGCAGTTGATAAATACTTGGTACCGAACCGTTGTGCAGAAACGGCGGCGTGGCCCAGACGCCCGCCAGTGGTCGAGCTTTGTAGCTACGCAACTCCTGAACGCCGATCGGCAGGCCGAATCCGTCCAGGTTCGGGCGCTCTGCGGGTGTCACATTGGCTTCGCGGTAGGCCTGGTTGCTCACGAAAGCAGTGACGTAAGCCAGTCCCTTGGCCACGGACAACTGGCTCATATCCAATGGTTCTGTGGGTTTGGGATGCAGTTGTACGTCCAGTTGCGCAAGCTCTGCCGGATCCCACTGCAAGGCTGTCAGATCGAAGCGGTGATCAGCAATATTGTTGGCGGCGCCGGCGTCTGTGCCAATCACCTCCACAGGCAGTAATTTCAGATGATGCACTGGTCTGCCGTCGCTTTGGGTGACGCGGGGTACATGGCACCCGGCGCAGTTTTCAGCGAATAGTTCGCGGCCTTTTGCGGCCAGGGGCTTGTCGATGTTGCCCAGCAGGGCTTCCGGCCAGGCAGGCGGTTTGAGTCGTTGCAGGGTTTGTTCGATCCGGTGCAGATCGCGCACCCGGACGCTGGACGGGTAGCGGTCGTCGCCCTTGAGCGGCTGCCCGCTGCTGTCGAAGAAGTTCAGCGTGGCACCCACACCCAAGGCCTCACCGATATTACGGGCCATCGGTTGCTGCGCCGAACCGTTCCACTGCACCCAGTCGAAGGTCCACATGTCCCACAGTTGCGGGTAGTCCACCGGTGCGTTGGCCACGCGGTAGTTGGCGGGTGAAATCGCGTCGCCGAAGCTGGCGTTGGCAATACGCCCGAAGGCATCGGTGCGGCCGGGGCCTTCTTCGGTGGGGTAGAGGCCGCGGTGGGTGTCGTTCCAGGCCACTTTCAAGAAGGTATCGAGTGAGACTTTAAAATCCTGGCGTAGTTGTTGATGCCGTGCGTCGTAGTCCTGACCCAGAACGCTGCGTGCGAAACGTTCGAATTTCCAGGGGTTGTAGTAAGTCGAGGCGAGGCTGGCCACCAGTGCCTGGCCGAAACTGCCGCCACGCAGGGTAGGAACGCTGGATGGCAACACATGCTGGGCCGAGCCGCCGTCGATGCGCACGGCTTGGCCATTGAAGCGCAATTCGCCGGTGTGGCAGGCGGCGCAGGTGATGTCCAGAAACTCGTCCTGGCTGCCGGGGTTTTGATGACGGGCAAAACCGACGGGCAGGTTACCGGGATTGTTCGGCGTGGCTTTCTGGCTCGGGTCGATCAGAAAACCAAAGCGTGCGAGGTATTCAGGAGCGGCGAATCGTTTTTGCGAAAAGGGCAGTTCCAGGGCGTTGAACCAGTCATAGCGCAAGCCTTTGACCTGGGTACCTTGAGGTGTGAAGTAGTAAGCCTGTCGGTCGGCGGCACTCCATTGCTCCAGGTAATTCACCTGTTGCGCCGGTGACCAAGTCGGTAGTTTCGGGTTGGCGACGTAATACAGCACTATGGCGAGGCCTAGCCCCAGTAATACTGCGATCAGAATCAGCAAGCGGAATATGTGGCGCAAGATAAACGTCCTTGTCAATTTGTAGCTCTCTTATGCCTCAGCGGACGAGGTGCGGCAAGAGGCCATTACGCCAGAGGCTGTGAGAACCTGCCCCTAAGTCTGTAAGAGCCAAATGACAGAAGCTTCATCCTTCTATGGCCGAAATGCGTTTAAACACCTGAACTTATCAGACGTTTCCTGCTCTCATGCCGGTAGCCATTGGTCGTGGCGGCCTGATAAGCTCGCGGCTTTACTCGATTGCCCTTTAGGCGCATGAACAAGGAAATAGCATGAAACAGCATCGGTTGGCGGCGGCGGTGGCCCTGGTTGGCCTGGTACTTGCGGGTTGTGATTCGCAGACCAGCGTAGAGCTGAAAACCCCGGCGCAAAAAGCTTCCTACGGTATCGGCCTGAACATGGGCAAAAGTCTTGCTCAGGAAGGCATGGATGACCTGGATTCCAAAGCGGTAGCCCAGGGCATCGAAGATGCCGTCGGCAAGAAAGAACAGAAGCTGAAAGATGAAGAGCTGGTTGAAGCCTTCGCCGCACTGCAAAAGCGTGCTGAAGAGCGTTTGGCCAAGATGAGCGAAGAGTCGGCAGCCGCCGGCAAGAAGTTCCTTGAAGAAAACGGCAAGAAAGCGGGTGTCACCACCACGGCTTCCGGCCTGCAATACGAAGTGGTCAAGAAAGCCGACGGCGCTCAGCCTAAGCCAACCGACGTAGTGACTGTTCACTACACCGGTAAATTGACCAACGGCACCGTTTTCGACAGTTCCGTCGAGCGTGGCAGCCCGATCGATCTGCCGGTCAGCGGTGTGATTCCGGGTTGGGTCGAAGGCCTGCAACTGATGCACGTTGGCGAGAAGTACAAACTGTACATCCCTAGCGAACTGGCTTACGGCGCCCAAAGCCCAAGCCCGGCGATTCCAGCCAACTCGGTGCTGGTATTCGACCTGGAGCTGCTGGCCATCAAGGATCCAGCAAAACAAGACGCCACCAAGTAATTCGCGTCTGCTCGAAAAACAACGCCTCGCTTATGCGGGGCGTTGTTGCATCTGGGGTTCAGGGGAGGTAAACAAAGCGAACGGATGCGGTACGCTGGAGTCATAGCCAGTGAGAGCGTTTGGCTAGACGGACCGAGGCGCCAAGTCAATGAATTCTTGGGTTTTTTTATGTGAGTAAAAAACGCCCGATCTGAGTCAGGCCCTTATGAAACGGGGCTTTCAGCGATGAAATGCAGCTCTGTTCACAAGGTTATCCACAATTTGTGTGGATAACATTTCAGCGGGAGGAACAAATGAAAACGCCCTGGAATTTCGCTCGTTTCCTGCCTCTGGCCGGACGCCTGCTCGCCCGTGGTCGTTTGCCGACCCTGCTGTTCGCTGTTGCCAGCAAAGGCGCGAGCCAGGGCAATCGCCTGGGTAAACTCAAAGATGATCTGCGTCTGTTGCAGGCACTCTGCCTGGCCTACTGGCGTGGCGAGTACCGGGCCATCAGCCCCAAAGCACTGGTCTCGGTGGTGGCTGGCCTGATGTATTTCCTGAGCCCGGTGGATGCAATCCCGGATTTCATCCCGGTATTCGGCATGCTCGACGACATTGCCGTGCTGGCCTGGTTGATGAAAGTTCTCGATGACGAACTCAATGCCTTCCGTGCCTGGCGCAAGCGTCAGTTGCCGGAAAAGCTCGCAGTGGTCGAACGCCTGCCCGATACCCCGGAACAACTGCAACTTCAGGGCCCGAAAAAAACCTGAACCGATTCAGGATCATCCATATTCATACCCCCGCGACCTTGGCCGCTGTTAGGATTACACTTCTAGGGAAAAGCGCCGACTCGCTAAGTGTCGTTGTCCTACGGGGTAGTCATGGATATTCAGATAATTACACGCGAAGGCGAACCCGAATATGCGGTTCTGCCATGGGCTCAGTATCAGGCTCTACTGAAAGCAGCAGGCATCAAGCAACAACCACCGCGCGACGCCACAGTGCCTCCCGCGGCGGCACCAGACCAGATTCTTCCGGGTCTGGATCAACTACGCAATTTGCGCGAAGGGAAGGGCATCGCCATTGAGGCGCTGGCCCGCACGGTAGGCATCAGCCCGTCATATCTCGCCTTGATCGAAAGCGGTGAGCGTCAACCCGACGCTGCTATTCGCCGCAGCCTCGCCTGGGAATTGACGGTGCCAGGATGGAGGGATGAATCGTGAGCGTACGCATCAGTCGTCAACATTGGGACGGATTGTTGGGGGAGCTGGATCAGGCGCGTCGTCAGCGCCATCTTTTGACTTATCGGGCGTTGCTGGAGCGTTTGCAGCTACCCACGCCGGCCATGCAAACCTTGACCGCTGCCCTTGAGCACCTGGCGGCGCTGGATGCCAGAGCCGAGCAGCCGTTGCGCAGCTCGTTGGTGATCAGCCAGGGCGCGAGTCGCTTGCCGCGCACCGGCTTCTTCGAATGTGTCGAGCGCCTCGGGCGCTTCTCCGGTCCGTCCGATGGCGTGGCTGCCGCGTCCTGGCATGCCTCGGAAGTGGTGCGGGTGTTCGAATACGAGTACCCCGAGTCGGCGGAAGCCTGAGTGTTTTTAAGACTCAAGGCGCGGGCCAGTTACTGGCTGGCCCGCCGGTTGTTCCACTGGTCGTGGTTTGTGCGTCAGCCGCGAGGCTGGCGTTGGCTCGAGGGCCAGTTCGCCCGCATGGCGAACCTGGGTGATGTCGGCGCCCAGAGCTTCTATGGCCACATTCTGACCTTTCGCGGCGTCGGTCTTGGGGCACGCGAGGAGGGGGTGCGATTACTGCGCCTGGCCGCGTTGGCGGGGGATGGCAAGGCGGCGTATCAGGTTGGTGTGATCAGCCTGGCGGGGACGGCGAGCAAGGCGCCGAATCCGGTGGAAGCGGCTCGCTGGTGGGAAATGGCGGCGAAGGCCGGGCATCCGCTGGCCGAGCTCAAATTGAAAGAATTGGCGTCTCGTGGTTCTGCGGATTAAATAATTGTGTGTCTGACAAATTAACGTGGTGAGAGGGAAACCTCTCGCCACGTTTGCGTTTTTGCCTGCTTGTTGATTGATGGAGTGGCCATTAAGAGAATCGGCCTACATCCACATCATCCTTTCCTGACTTCTTTCCTGATTGATCCCCCGCAAAGTCTCGCGCGTTTATTACCGGGCAGATCCATCGGAGATTTCCTTCAAGTTGTAGCGGTTTGCATGAACTGGTGCGCGATGCGCTCCATCGATAGTCTTGGGGTTGTCACTGCAAATTCAGTGACAGGGCGTGGAAGCCCTTCTATCGTTAGGCGCATCAAGCGCCACCAGTTCGGCGTTTTTTATCGTCTGAGTTTTATGGTGGCTGTGCGCGGGGCGCTTTCGAGTGCGCCAGGTGCCTAACGTCCTGGTCTTCCACACCTGCGTACAGCCGCCACCTATTGCGTGGAAGTGATTTCTGGCGGCTCCAATCCATACGTTAGGAATCAAACAATGACAGCAATTACCCCTGATCCACCCTAAGAAAAACCAATTCCCCACCCCAAGAGCCGCTTCATGGCGCTCACCAGCAACTGCAACGACATGCCCACGCTGTTCGTCGATACCCACGCGCCGCTCGATGTTTTGTATGACGCTGCCAACTATCGAATTTGCGCCGTCACCCAGGTACTCGAAAACCTGTCCATGCGTGGTTCAGTCGAGTGCGACTCGATGATACTTAGCGACTTTGCCTTGCTCTGCGCCATTCCATTGCGCGATGGGTGTGATGTGCTGGATGTGATTGGGCGGCGGTTGCGGGCTCGGCCTTCAGGCGATGTCTAGTGACGGATTAGTCCTGGAAATTTGCGGCGACTGAGCGGGCCTCTTCGCGGGCAAGCCTCGCTCCCACAGGTTTTGTGTCGTTTGTGAATATTGCGTACGACACAAAACCTGTGGGAGCGAGGCTTGCCCGCGAAGGCGTCAGATCAATCAGCGATGCCCAATGAGCAGTTCTTCTTCAGGTCCGGACACCGCCAGACTATCAATCACATGCACGCTATACCCCGGCACATTCTTCGCGTGATGCTTGGCCTGTGATGCCATCTCTGCCAACTGGCTCGCATCGAGTTGTTCGCAGGCCTGTGGATGCAAATGCACCACGCCGATGGACAGTGACAACAACGGAAACTCTTGCCTTACGCCCTGGCGGTTGGGGGCGATGAAGCAGCCGGCTTCCAGGTGTTCGCTGCGATAAAAGCGTCGGCATTGGCTGTGGAAGTCGTCCAGCAGTTGATTCAGGCGTTTGCGCCAGTCTTCCGGGCCGAGTACCAGCAGGAAGTCGTCGCCGCCGATATGGCCGACGAAGTCGCGGGAAGGGTCGACGCGATCGTTCAGGCATTGCGCCAGGCACAGTAGGACTTCATCCCCGCGACCGTAGCCGTAGATGTCGTTGAAGGGTTTGAAGCTGTCGATATCCACGTAGCAGATCACCGATTCCCGTTCCTGTTGCAGCAGCCGTGTCAGGCATTGCTGGATCGGCACGTTGCCCGGTAGCAGGGTCAGCGGGTTAGCGTAGCGCGCTTGCTGGATTTTCAGTTCGGTAATCAGCTTGAGCACGTCGATCACTCGGCCCAGTCCCAGATAGCTGCCGTTGAGGGTGATGATGAAATCCTCTTCGATGCGCTGGCGGGCGCGGCTGGTGATCAGGCGGCTGACCTGTTGCAGCGATTGGCTCAGCTCCACGGCGAGGAAGTCGTCGCTCATCAAGCGGCTGATGGGCTTACGGGCGAACAGGTCGGTGGCAAAGGGCTTGAGCAGGGCGTCCGAGAGCGAATGACGGTGGACGATGCCGCAGGGCTGACCCTGTTCGTCGAGCACCGCCAGGGAGTTCAGGTTGGCCTGGCGGCGGAAGGCTTCCAGTACGGTGGCGGTCGGGGTGTCGCTGGTCACCGCCGGTTGGTCGTTGAGCAGGGCACTGAGGTCACTGACTTCCTCGCTCAGTATCGCGGCGACGCTGTTTGGTTTGGGTATGAACGTTCGGGCATCGTGGGGCGGATGTTCTTGGGGGCGGCAAAGCAGATAGCCTTGCAGCAGATCGACGCCCATCTCAGTCAACACCGCCAGTTCTTCCGGCAATTCGATGCCTTCGGCGATCACTTTTGCCCGCGACGCCTTGGCAATCTGCAGGATCGAGCCGACGAACTCACGCTTGAGCGCGTCCTGGTGAATGCCGTCGATAAAGTGCCGATCGATCTTGACGTAATCCGGGCGCAATTCGGACCAGAGCCGCAAGCTCGAATAACCGGCCCCCAGATCGTCCAATGCAATGGAAAACCCCATTGCCCGATAGTGATGCAGGGCGGTTTGCAACAACTGGAAATCATCGGTCGGGGTCTGTTCGGTGAGTTCGATCACCACCTGGCTCGGTGGTATGCCGAAATCCTGCAGCAGTTGCAAAGTGCGGCCGGGTTGGTGGGCGGCTTCGAGCAGGGATTCCGGGGACACATTGAGGAAGAGTTTGCCGGGCAGTTGCTGTTCATTGAAACGGCGGCAAGCGCTTTGACGGCAAGCGATCTCCAGTTCGCTGAGGCGACCGGCCTGGCGAGCTATCGCGAACAGGGCAACGGGGGAGTGCAGTGGACTGTTGGAGGGGCCACGGCTGAGGGCCTCGTAACCGATGATACGTCGTTCAGAGAGGGAAATGATCGGCTGGAACAGGCTGTGCAAACCGCTTTGAGTCAGTATTGAGCTCAAGGCACTCAGCTGTTCGGTTGTGGTCATGGCGTTCTCTGGCGATAAAAAAAGGACCGAGTGCAATGTGCACTCAGTCCTTTATTTCACGACAGAATGATGACTGTTTGATGACGCTCCGGGGAGCGTCAGTATTAAATTGCCATCATCCAGATTGTAACAACCTAGTGCTTGGCAACCGCGGTGTTGAGTTTCAAGTAATCCAGCAGAATCCGCCCGGTCTCGCTCAGATAAGCATCGTCTTCTGGTTTGGTCTTGTCCTGCTCGGCCGCGATGGCATCCTCGTCTTCTTTCTTCAATTCTTTGAGCGGCTCTTCGCCCTTGGCCTTGCGACGGATGTTTTCCATGACAAGTTGTTTGGCTTCGATATCGGCATGTTGTGCGCGACGGTCGGCTTCATTGAGGCTGACTGTTTTTTCGCTCATCAACTTCTGCGCCAGGGCCAGTTTGTCGCGGATGAACACGAACTCCGCGTCTTTGGCCGTGCGTACGTCATGCTCGGACTTGAGCTGCGTGATGTACGGTTTGAAGGGGTCAAGCGCAGGCTTGATGGCCGCACGAATGGTGTCCCATGGCATGGCTTCCGGCAGGGCGCTTTCGCCGATTTCCTTGGTGTCGATGATCGACGGGTAATCGATGTCCGGCAGTACGCCCTGATGCTGGGTGCTCTGACCGGAAACCCGGTAGAACTTGGCCAGGGTCAGTTTCAGTTCGCCATGGTTCAGCGGCTGAATGGTCTGCACGGTGCCTTTGCCGAAGGTCTGGCCGCCGATGATCAGTGCGCGGTGGTAGTCCTGCATGGCACCGGCGAAAATCTCCGAAGCCGAGGCGGACAAACGGTTGACCAGCAACGCCATCGGGCCTTTGTAGAACGCGCCCGGGTTTTCGTCTTCCAGTACATCGACCCGGCCGTCGGCGTTACGCACCAGTACGGTCGGACCTTTGTCGATGAACAGACTGGTCAGCTCGGTGGCCTCTTGCAAGGAACCGCCGCCGTTGTTGCGCAGGTCGATGACCACGCCGTCGACCTTGTCTTTCTGTAGCTCGGTCAGCAGCTTCTTGACGTCGCGGGTGGTGCTCTTGTAGTCCGGATCGCCGGCACGGAAGGCCTTGAAGTCCAGGTAGAAGGCCGGGATCTCGATGACGCCGAGCTTGTAGTCCTTGCCATCCTGCTTGAGGTTGAGGACCGACTTCTTCACCGCCTGGTCTTCAAGCTTCACCGCTTCGCGGGTGATCGGCACGATTTTGGTGGTCTGGTCGTTCGGCGCGTTGCTGGCCGGAATCACTTCCAGGCGCACCACGGTGCCTTTTGGACCGCGAATCAGTTTGACCACTTCGTCCAGGCGCCAGCCGACCACGTCGACCATCTCTTTGTTGCCTTGGGCCACGCCGATGATCTTGTCGGCCGGTGCAACCTGCTTGGTTTTGTCGGCCGGGCCGGCAGGCACCAGGCGCACGACTTTCACTTGATCGTTATCGCTCTGCAGCACGGCGCCGATGCCCTCAAGGGACAGGCTCATGTTGATGTCGAAGTTTTCCGCGTTATCCGGCGACAGATAATTGGTGTGCGGGTCATAGGACATGGCGAAGGTGTTGATGTATGCCTGGAAGATGTCTTCCGCACGGGTCTGGTCCAGACGCGTCAGCTGATTCTTGTAACGCTTGGTCAGGGTTTCCTGAATCTGCTTCGACTCTTTGCCGGAGATCTTCATCCGCAGCACTTCGTCCTTGACGCGTTTGCGCCACAGGTCATCCAGTTCTGCGTTGGTCTTGAGCCAAGGGGCATCCTTGCGATCGACCAGCAAGGTTTCCTTGGCGGTGAAGTCGATCTTGTCGACACCCTTGTTCAGCTCGGCAAGGGCAAAGTCCAGACGCGCCTTGACGCGGTCCAGGTAGCGCTTGTAGATGGTGAAACCGGCGTTCAGGTCGCCGCTTTTGAGGAAGTCGTCAAACTGGGTTTTCCATTTGTCGAATTCGGCAATATCGCTGGCCATGAAGTAGCTGCGCGATGGGTCCAGCAGCTTGAGGTAGCTGTCGTAGATGATCACGGAGCGTGCATCGTCGAGCGGTGGCTTGCTGTAATGATGACGCTTGAGCAATTCGACGACGTTCAGACTGGCGATTACTTCATCACGATCGGGCTGAAGCTTGTCCCAGCTGTTGGCTGCGAACGAATTGCTCGACATCGGCAAAAGGCCGAGACCAATGACAAGAGCGAGGGCGGTGCTGGGGAGCAGATGCTTCATGCTGATTCGACGCGGGGACAATTGATAACGCATATTAGGCCGTCTTTGAAGTCGCCGGATCCACAAGGACCGGTCGCATAATGCAAAAAGCCCGGCGCTACAGCTACGGGCTCAGTCCAGACTCACTATGGAGGCACTGTGAAAGCATTGCAAGGCGTTGAGGGGCGAGTGGAGTGGGTTGAAGAGCCGAGTCCTACGTGCGATGTAGGACAAGTTCGCATCCGAGTGGCGGCAGCGGGACTCAATCGCGCCGATTTGTTACAGAAAGCAGGACTTTACCCGCCACCGCCGGGGGCCAGTCAAGTACTGGGTCTTGAGTGTTCGGGGGTGATCAGCGAGGTCGGTCCGGGCTCTTCCTGGCAGGTGGGTGATCGGGTTTGCGCCTTGCTGGCCGGGGGTGGGATGGCCGAGGAGGTAGTTGTCGACGGACGGCATGTGTTGCCGGTTCCCGAAGGTTTGTCCCTGGCCGAAGCGGCGGCATTGCCGGAAGTGTATGCGACCGTTTGGCTGAATTTGTTTCAATTGGCTGCGCTCAAACCGGGTGAGAAAGTTCTCCTGCACGCCGGAGCGAGTGGAATCGGTTCAGCTGCCATTCAGCTGTGCAAGGCGTTTGGTAACCCGTGCTGGGTCAGCGTCGGTTCTGCCGAGCGTCTGGCTTACTGTGAAGCGTTGGGTGCGCAGGGCGGGGTAGTGCGCAATGGTGATCTGGACAGCTTGAATGATCTTGCGCCGTTCGACGTGATCCTCGACCCGGTGGGTGGCAATTACGCGGCGTTGAACCTCAAGCTGCTGGCTCGTGACGGTCGTTGGGTGTTGATCGGTTTGATGGGCGGGCGTGAGGCGCAGCTGGATCTGGCGCAGGTGTTGGCCAAGCGTGTGCAATTGTTGGGTTCGACCCTGCGCAGTCGTGACGAGCAGTTCAAGGCCGATTTGTTCAGCGATCTTGGCCAGCATGTCTGGCCGCTGTTTGCCGAAGGGCGTTTGAGTCCGCAACTGGCCAGGACATTTGCGATCAAGGATGCCGAGGCGGCGTTTGCGGAGCTGGCGAGCAATAAGGTTTCCGGCAAACTGGTGCTGGTGATCGACGACAGCCTGGTGTGACACTTACCTGTGGGAGCGTGGCTTGCCCGCGATGAACGATGACGCGGTATGACAGACACACCGCGTCGCCTGAATCGCGGGCAAGCCCGCTCCCACAGGATTTGAGTTACTTCCAGATATGGATCGGCCAACCGGCCTTTTCGGCGTGCTCAAGCAGCACCGGATCCGGATTCACCACGTGTGGGAAATCTACCTTCAGCAGCAGCGGCAAATCGTTGCGTGAGTCGGAATAAAAACTCGCGCCTTCCAGGTTTTCCTCTTCGGCATCCAGCCATTCCAGCAAACGGGTGATCTTGCCTTCGCGGTACGTCAGTGTGCCAACGGTATTGCCGCTATACACCCCGTGCGCCACTTCCAGTTCGATGCCGAGAATTTCGTCGATGCCCAGACGGTCGGCAATTGGCCTGACCAAATGCGTGCCCGAGGCGGAGATCACCAGGATCCGGTCGCCGGCCTTGCGATGGGCGGCGATGGCTTTGGTGGCGTCGCTGAAGATGATCGGCTCGATGAAGTCTTCTACCCAAGGCGCCACCAGGTGCTCGACCTCTTCCGGCGTGCGACCGATCATCGGTTCCAGACTGAAGGTCATGAACTCCTCCATCTGTAACTTGCCGTGGCTGTAAGCGTCCATCAGTTCGTTGTTCTGACGCATGAACGACTCGGGATCGACCCAGCCCAGGCGGCCCATTTGCTCGCTCCAGAGGGTGGCGCAGTCGCCGTGGATCAGGGTTTCGTCCAGATCAAAAATTGCCAGGGCCATTAGTGCAGTTCTCTCTTCAACATCAGCAAAGTCATCAGGCTACCTCACACAGGGCCGTCGGATCGATGGAAAGCGCCAGGCGCTGACCATCGGGATGCAGGTCGGCCGCCGAGCGGTTCAGCACATCCACCACCAATTCCACGCCCCGGGCGTCGACCCGGTAGCGAATCACGTTGCCCAACAGGCTGTGGCTGCGGACCTGCGCGTCGAGCTCGCCGTTCAGGCTCAACTCGATAGCCTCCGGACGAATGGCGATGCGATGGGTGATCGGCCTCTGCAGCAGTTTCGTCGCGCTGTCGGCGTCCAGCAGGTTGTAGTTGCCGATGAAGCCTGCGGCAAAAACATCGACTGGCGCGGTGTAGAGGGTTTCGGCATCGCCGCTTTGTACGATCTTTCCCTGATTCATCAGGAAGATTCGGTCAGACATCGTCAGGGCTTCTTCCTGATCGTGAGTGACGAAGATCGTGGTCAGACCCAGTTCGCGCTGGATCTGACGGATCTGTTCGCGCAGGTGCTTGCGAATCCGCGCATCCAATGCCGACAGCGGCTCATCCAGCAACAACAAGCGGGGCCGGGTCACCAGCGAGCGAGCCAGGGCGACACGCTGGCACTGGCCACCGGACAGTTGATGCGGGTAACGGGCGGCGAAGTCATTGAGCTCCACCAGTGTCAGCACTTCGGCGACGCGCTTGTGGCTATCGTCGGCGTTGACCTTCTGCATGCGCAAGCCGAAAGCGACGTTCTGCTCCACGGTCATGTTCGGGAACAGCGCATAACTCTGGAACACCATGCCGATCCCGCGTTTTTGCGGGCTCAGCGGGACGAGGTCCTGACCCTCCAGCAGAATCTTGCCGCCGTCCACCGAGGTCAGGCCGGCAATGCAGCGCAGCAGGGTGGACTTGCCGCAACCGGACGGGCCGAGAAGGGTGACGAATTCGCCTTTCTTGACTTCGCAGTTGATGTCGCTGAACACCGTGGTGCCTGCGTAGTTTTTCTGTAGATGTTGGACGCTGACATAGCTCATTCGCTTTTGTCCTTGTTCAAGATATTGGCAGCCCAGGTCAGAACCAGCACAAAGAAGAAGTAGGAAATCACCAGCGCGCTGGTGAAGTGGCCGCTGCTGTTGCGCATGTTGTTGAGGTAGACCTGCAGGGTTTCGTAGCGGGTGCCGACGAGGATGTTGGCGAACACGAATTCACCGAACAGGAACGAAAATGACAACAGCAACGCCACCATCAAACCTTTGCGCAGGTTCGGCAGCACCACCAGGAATGCAGCTTGCCAGGTGCTGGCACCGAGCAGTTGCGCGGAGTCCATCAGGTCGCGCAGGTTGATCGCTTGCAGGTTGTTGGTGATCGCCCGGTACATGAACGGCAGCGCCACGGTGAAGTAGCAACCGATCAGAATCCAAGGCGTACCGACCATCGCGAACGGCCCCGAACCGTAGAGCTGCAACAGCCCCACCGACGACACCACCGGCGGCACCGCGAAGGGCAGCAGAATCAGGATGTTCATCAAAGCGTCGAGTTTCGGGAAGTGGTAATGCACCACGAACAGCAGCGGCAGAATCAGCACCACCGACAGAATCAGCGAGCCGACACAGACCAGCAATGACTGGCCGAACGCGTTGAGAAAGCGCGGATCGCTCCACAGCTGGATGTACCACTTGAAGGTAAAACCGCTGGGCATGATCGTCGCAGACCAACTGCTGGCGATCGAGTAGATCAAGGTTCCGAGCAGCGGCAACAGCAGAATGGCAAACAGCAAGTACACCACGACGCGGTGGTAGACACCGACGGGGCCCAGTTCAGCGCGAGACATGGTAGCTCCTCTTCAACAGCAGCTGATGCACGATGGTCACCAGGGTCATCAACGCCACCAGCACCACGGCCAAGGCGCTGGCCAGGTTCGGGTCGAGGGAAATGTCACCGGAGACCATCGCCGCGATGCGGATCGGCAACACGTTGAAGTTGCCGGTGGTCAGGGCGTAGACCGTGGCATACGCGCCGAGGGCGTTGGCCAACAGGATTACGAATGTGCCCAGCAGCGCCGGGGTCAGCACCGGCAAACCGATGTGCCGCCAGAATTGCCAACCGTTGGCGCCGAGCAACGCGGCGGACTCACGCCAGTCTTCGCGCAGGGCATCGAAGGCCGGGTAGAGCAGCAGCACGCCCAAGGGAATCTGGAAGTAGGTATAGAGAATGATCAGCCCGGTTTTCGAGTACAGATTGAAGTCCTGAATGATCCCGGCCTGTTTCAGCATGATGGTGAAGGTGCCGTTGAACCCCAGCAAAATGATGAACGCGAAGGCCAGGGGCACGCCGGCGAAGTTGCTGGTCATGTTGGCGAAGGCGTTGACGAAGTTGCGCAGTTTCGAGTCGACCCGGCGCAGGGAATAGGCGCCGAGTACGGCGATGATGATGCCGAACACGCTGGACCAGAAACTGATCTCGAGGCTGTACTGGATCGCCTGCAAATAGAACTTCGAGTTGAAGATTTTGCTGAAGTTGGCCAGGCCCCAGCCAAACTCTTCCGATTGCAGGCTGTTGATCATCACCCAGAGCAGCGGGGCGATCTGGAACACGAAGAAGAAAATCGCGAAGGGCACCAGGCATAGAACGGCCAGCCATTTACCGCGGGTCATGGCGTTCACTTGAGCAGCTCCCGGCACACAGGTTTGTCGTGGGGCACGCCCAGCAGTTCGCAGACGGTGCCGCAGATTTCGGTCTGTTTCGGTGCGGCGTCTTTGTTGAAGCTGAAGGCATCGCCAAGGACGAACAGCGGCACTTCGCGTTCTTCGGGCAGCAGGCCGTTGTGCGAACGGTCGTTATTCATGCCGTGGTCAGCCGTCACCAGCACCTGGTAACCGGCGTCGAGCCAGCCTTGCAGGTAATCGGCGAGGATGATGTCGACTGAGCGAGCGCTATTGCGATACTGCGGGGTGTCGAGGCCGTGCTTGTGCCCGGCGTCGTCGATGTTCATGGGGTGGACCAGTAAAAAGTTCGGCGCGTGGCACAGACGCAGATGTTCCGCGTCGGCGAACAGATGCGAGTCCGGGTAATGGTCGCTCCAATAGAAATGACCATGCTGGATCGGCAGTTTGGGGTCGTCGGTATGACGATCCCGGGCGGCCACGAATGGCGAGCGGTTATACAACTCGCTGACCCAGTGATAGGCCGCGGCGGCGGTTGTAAGGCCCGCGTCGGTGGCGTAATGGTAGATGCTGCGCTGGTTGGACAGGCGTGAGACGTTGTTGTGAACGATGCCGCTGTCGATCGGCGTAATGCCGGTCAGGATGCATTCATAAAGCGGTCGGGACAGGGCCGGCAGTTCGCACTCCAGTTTGTAGAGTGCCGCGCGTCCTGCGCCAACGTAAGCCTGCAGATGCCCCATGGCGTGGCGCGCGACTTCGTAATTGAGGCCGTCGAGCACGACAAGGATGACGTTGTGCTTCATAGGGCTGGGACTCCGCAAAAACAGATGATTCAAGTACGCAACCAATCCCCTGTGGGAGCGGGCTTGTGTGGCGAGGGGGCTTGCCTGTGGCGAGGGAGCTTGCTCCCGTTGGGCTGCGAAGCGGCCCCAAAAAAGGAACTGCTGCGCAGTTCAACGGGAGCA